>NZ_NKTX01000160.1 GCF_003207815.1 Komagataeibacter oboediens
ATGGGGCGTCGGCTCTCGTAGGACGCGATGACCACTCGCGCGCGAAATTCAGGGGCGTGCCAGCGGCGGCGATCCGAAACGATCTCGATCCGCGAGGCGCCCGCCAGCCTGTCCCGCTCGCCTGTCTCTCTACCGCTCCTTTGGAGCCTCTCTGCGGTACTACCTGCGACACTCGCAGGTAGTACCGTGTCCCTATCTCTTAAATCGCTCATGCTTCATAGCTGAACCAGACCAGAAGTATTCAGCAAGGCGTCAGTCGCCGGAAGCTTACCTTCGGACGCATTCGAGTTCGCGCTCAACTTCCCGGACGCGAGATGTACGTTCAACGCTCCTTCGGATGCTATTGTATCTTGCTCGCCCGAAGTCAGTTTGATGCCGGTTAAAACACCGTTAGGCTCAACTTGGGCAAGATAGGAAATCAACCTATCTCGGTCTGCGTAGAGAACATCACAGAGAAATTCTGTGTCTGGTGATTCGTCCGCCAAGTTCACGATCCTCTTTGATTCGCTTAGACCTTTTTTCTAGGCGATCAGAGGATTCTTTCAATCCGTCAGCAATGCTTACCAGACCTTCCTTGAGCGGGTCGTTTTTACCCTTCCCCACCCCGAGGGCTTTCTTCATGCTATCAACGAAACGCGCTACAGACATCTTTCCCTCCCTCGGTTCAGGTTGCAGACAGTGAACGCCTCACGGCGATCCGGGTTGAATCCTACCTACCGTTATTAATCTTGACAACGGGACCAAAACGGGATCGCAAGCAAGCGATTGCTCGTAGCGCCGAGTTGATCGGCGAGGAAAGGAGCTGCCCGGTTGGGTGGATCCTTTCAATTGCAGCGTTGGGGTTGGCCGGTAAAATCCGAACAGCTTGCATCGTCCGAGAGATTGTCCCAGATAACATCAAAGAAGGGATTGGGCTGATCTGACATGAAGTAGCCTGCGCTGAATGGCGACTTAATCGCTTGTTCGGCGCGGGCCTTGACGTGGTGGGTGTCGCCTACCGCGTCATAATACACGGTCACTTCGCCATAATAGGAGCCATTTCCCACATTCCAATCATCATAATGGCACATGGTCCCATCGAGCGAACAATCTCCAGGAGCCTTCAATATTTCCTGCACCTGCCTTCGGGTTACACCCTCAAGTGATGTGATTGTTTTCTCGTCTAGATTGGCACAAGTGAATCCCGTGCGCGTTGGCCAACCATTTTTAGGAAGCGGACACGCGGTTTTCGGTGCAACTTCCTCATCCTGCGCCTATGCCGGAAACGCAGTCATAAGCCCGAGCATGAAGATCCACCTCCACATCATATTTCCTTTCCGACGGTTACCTTTATCTCCCTATGGCCCGTCCCGACACCTGAACATCCTTCTTTGGGTCTGCGGCGGTTCCGGTTGCCCGGAACTCTTGTCTCGCTTGCTTAAACTCCACATCCTGAACGGCAGATGCCAATTCGCGGCCATTTGGCATCATTACCACGATTTGGGCCGTCCCAACACGGCGGTTTCACTGATCGTGCCTTGAGGATATTGCGTGGCGGAAATGCGGTTAGCTGCTAATTGTCTTCCTATTCATATTTACTGCCTCTCAAACAACCCTAATTCCAAAGCTGAATCATTCATAATCAGAACAACATTGTCTTGTGGACGGACAAGGCATTTTTCATTGAAAATCCCCATCAATACCTGCCTTGTTTCATCTGAAATCCCAGATGGCACGTTTGCTTTTTGGATAATTTGACTCCAAAAAGTTCTATTGTGCTGCACTTCTCGCGCATCGGCTGGAGCATGATGCACAACGAAGTTACGCACCTGCCCGCATGAAGCATCATCCCCCAAACCACTGCTTAAAAGATCACTACTCAGGCTCGGATGAGAGAAACAAATCCATCCCATCCCGGCTAAAGCACCTGCTATTAGGTATCTCCGACGCATTTCATACCCCTGTCCTACATGAGCGCGTTTAAGAGCCCGATCCGAAAGTTTTTCAAGCTTGACAATGCCTTGCTGTCCGTCGTGTGAGCATGCGGATCGAGGCGATCAATGTCCATGCGGTTGAGGACGCA
>NZ_NKTX01000161.1 GCF_003207815.1 Komagataeibacter oboediens
TGACCACCTCGCGCATATCCGTCGTGCGAGGGCGACCGCCCCGTTTCGCAGGGGGCACAAATGGCACGATCAAAGCCCATTCCCCGTCCATCATATCCGATGGATATCGCAGTCCTTCCCGGCTATGTTCACGTCGGGCAATACCAGTCCATGTCATCATTCACTCCATCTCTTCGTAAAGACGGATGAATCACAACAGACTGGTATTGTTCAAAAACTTTCGGATCGGGCTCTAAGAAAGATCGGAAAAAATGGCGTCACCTCTGGATGACAAGACCCGCAGCATCATCAAGGCCTGCGTGCCCGCGCTGGAAGCACATGGTCTGGCGATAACGACGGAAATGTATCGCCGCCTGCTGGCCAATCCAGATATTCGCGATCTGTTCAACATTTCGCACCAGAAGGACGGGGAACAGCCAAAGGCACTGGCGCTTGCAGTGCTGGCCTATGCCCGCAATATCGACAACCTTGGTGCCATGGCCGGTGCGGTCGAACGCATTGCGGAAAAGCATGTCGGGCTGAACATCCTGCCCGAGCACTATCCTTATGTTGCCGATGCCCTGCTGGGCGCCATCGCCCATGTTCTGGGGGATGCGGCAACCCCCGATATCATGGATGCGTGGGGCAAGGCCTACTGGTTCCTGGCTGAAATCCTGATCGGGCGGGAAGAACAGATTTACGTGGCCCATGCCGCGGCCCCCGGTGGCTGGGTTGGCTGGCGTCCCTTCCGTGTCAGCCGCCGCACGGTGGAAAGTGAGACCGTTACCTCCTTCGAACTGGCGCCCGTCGATGGCAAGCCCGTCATGCGCCATGTGCCGGGGCAGTATCTCAGCTTCCGCCTCGACGTGCCGGGATATGGCTCGGAACGACGTAATTACAGCATTTCCTCCGCCCCCGGTTCAAATGCCTACCGCATCAGCGTCCGCCGTATCGACAATGGCGTGGTATCCGACTGGCTGCATGACAGCGTGCAAGAGGGCACGGTGCTGCAGGTTTCCGCTCCGGCGGGTGATTTCACGCTGGGCAACCCGGCCCCCGCACCCATCGTATTCCTCAGCGCGGGTTCTGGCCTGACGCCATTCATTTCCATGCTGGGCGCGCTGGATGCGGCTGCGGCCACGGGCGTGCGTTACATCCACACCACCCGTACGCCCGCAACGGAAGCCTTTGGCCCCTATATCCGCGACCTTGCCGCAAAGGGCATGCTGCGCGCCGATCTGTTCTACAGCCGCGCTACACCGCAGGCAGCACAGGACGCCACAGGCGTCACCACTCACGCAGGCCGCATGACACCAGCATGGCTTACGCACGAAATCGACCGGTCCGCGAGCTATTATATCTGCGGTCCCGACAGCTTCATGCGTGATGCCATCGCCACGCTGAAGGCGGGTGGCGTGCCCGAAAGCCAGATCCGTTTCGAATTCTTCGGTTCCGCGGCGGATGCGGCCCTGGTCGGATAGGCATGGCGCACCCCATCCATGTCAGGCGGGTTTATGACCCGCCCGCACCCGATGATGGCAGCCGCGTGCTGGTGGACCGGCTGTGGCCCCGTGGGGTCAGCAAACAGCGCGCTGACCTGACGCTGTGGCTGAAAGATATCGCGCCCAGCACCGGACTGCGGCAATGGTTCGGGCATGACCCGGCCCGGTGGGACGGGTTTCAGGAACGCTACAGCGCGGAACTGCAGGCCAATCCCAATCCGGTGCAGCAGTTGCTGGACATGGCGCGCGCCGGTCCCATCACCCTGCTGTATGGCGCGCGTGACACGCAGCATAACGAGGCGGTTGTACTGGCCGCCTACCTTCATCGCCTGCTGGACCACGCGTGCTGAACGATACCGCCATTTCCTGTGTCAGCACGGCAGAAGGCATATCCCTTCGACCCGAATGGTCGCGGGTTGGTAATCCCCCCATAAAAAGAGTGACTTTTGAATGAGAATTTTCTCAGCGTAAGAATTGAGGAGATTCTGATGAAGAGTGATCGCTTTACTGACGCCCA
>NZ_NKTX01000162.1 GCF_003207815.1 Komagataeibacter oboediens
CTGGACCGGCATTCTGCAGTCAGACGCCTATGCGGGTTATAATACTCTGGCGAAACCGGGACGCCAACCCGCGCCGGTTGTCTCCGCCGGATGCTGGGCCCACGGACGCAGAGGGCTGTTCAAAATCGCCGAGAGGGACAAGGCGCCCCTCGCCATAGAGGCAGTAGGCAGGATCGACGCCATATTCCAGGCCGAGCGCACCATCAACGGTACGCCCCCAGAACATCGGCTGGCAGTCCGTCAAACAGACATAGCCCCTCTGGTCGACGATCTGTTCGACTGGATGCGGGAGTGTTGCCGGCGCATGTCGACAAAAAATCCCGTTGCCCACGCCATGAACTATTTTCTCAGACGTGCCGATACATTCACACGATTCCTCACTGACGGCCGGATCTGCCTCTCAAACAATGCAGCAGAACGCGCCCTGCGCGGCATCGCCCTGGGCAGGAAAGCCTGGTTGTTCGCCGGGTCCGATCGTGGCGGAGAGCGCGCCGCCGCCATGTATTCCCTGATCGTCACCGCGCGCCTGAACGATGTCGATCCCCATGCATGGCTCGCTGATGTCCTGGCACGGATCAATGACATTCCCAATCCACGCCTCCATGAACTCCTGCCCTGGCACTGGAAAGCCCACCAGCAGGTCCACAATACCATCGCCGCCTGAATACGCCCGCGTCTCTCGCCGGATGATTACGCGTGGTGAGCTGTGGATTGGCCCAGGTGTAGCTCGGCAGATAGGCTACGTTCGCCAGTGGCATCGGCGTGCGTAGTCCCTGCTCGCCATGCGCGCCTATATGCGTCGGGACACCAGAGGCAAAGCCCAGTTTCTGGAGATGGCACGACGCGCAGGCGAGCGTCCCGTTCTCCGATAGCCGTTTGTCATAAAACAGCCGCCGCCCCAGTGTGACCTTCTCCGCCGTCATCGGATTGTCGGACGGGACGACTGGCGCAGGCGCCCAGGAGGGGATGTCCCAATGCCACGTCGCGGGCCGGGTTGCGGCCGATAGAAGCAGCGCCCCCCCACCCAGAAGGGCCATCTGGAGAACTTTGCGAAATAACGTGCGCATCTTATCGACCCCGAAATACCGACTGAGCCGGCGGAGAGGTCTCTGATCCGAATGGCAGGCCGAATGCTTGGAATATACCCTTGCAATCCTGATCATCAGGATCAGACATGCAGCCGGGCGCCGTCTTCGGTTGATTCGTGCTCACGTCGCTCGTCGCCAGAATCTGGCGAATGTCGAGCTTGACGGTCTGTTGGGATGGGTCAAAATTTGGGAGTGTAACTGTTACCAGATTCGGCGCCGAACACTCTTTTCTAGGTGCTTCGGTCGCGCTCACCGACTCGCAACCTGTGCTGCCGAGATGCACAGGGAAGCCATGAGGCCGTGCTGTCTCGTCCGGTTTGGGCGTGACCGTTACGTCGAGCGTGAAGAAGCGATATCCGTACTGCCAGGTCCAGAACATGCTGGTCATATTCAACGGCGTCGGCGCCGCGGTCGGGTCACTATGATTCTCCAGGAATGGCAAGCCGACAGTGAAACGTACGCCGGTAAACGTCCCGCGTGGTCTTTGGTAGCGGGCAGCATCGTTGGGTGATGGTGAGATGGCGCTGCATGGGATATTGCGGTCGATCAGTAAGCTTCCGGCGACTGACGCCTTGCTGAATACTTCTGGTCTGGTTCAGCTATGAAGCATGAGCGATTTAAGAGATAGGGACACGGTACTACCTGCGAGTGTCGCAGGTAGTACCGCAGAGAGGCTCCAAAGGAGCGGTAGAGAGACAGGCGAGCGGGACAGGCTGGCGGGCGCCTCGCGGATCGAGATCGTTTCGGATCGCCGCCGCTGGCACGCCCCTGAATTTCGCGCGCGAGTGGTCATCGCGTCCTACGAGAGCCGACGCCCCAT
>NZ_NKTX01000163.1 GCF_003207815.1 Komagataeibacter oboediens
AATCGCACCAGCCATTCCCGATCCTCCCTCTCACGACAGAATCAGAACAGGCCCTTCGCGTCACTTCACAGATGAGTCAGAGACAGTAGCCCTTGGTATCAGTGGCTACGTCCTTTGGTATTAGGAAATAATGTTATTCATCTTTTTGTGTATGATTTTCTGAGGTCGTCTTCAGAAAATCATGCGGTTTACGCGCCCATGCCTCAAGATCAGTGGCCGACATGGGCTTTGCAAACAGATAGCCCTGCAGCACGTCACAATGTAGTGCCTGCAGCAGACTATATTGTGCTTCTGTTTCGACGCCTTCAGTTACAACAGTCATGCCTAATCGGTTGCCAATACCAATCACAGCGGTCGTGACGGCCTGGGCATTCGCATCATGTTCAAGATTCATGATAAAGCTGCGATCGATTTTGATTTCTGTCAGCGGCAGGCGCGTCAAACGCGACAGACTGGAAAAACCGGTACCAAAATCATCCATGGAAAGGCCGACACCAAGTTTTCGGATGGAGGAAAGTACGTTCATCGTTTCCTCGCTCTCGTCCATCATCACGCTTTCCGTGATTTCCACGGTCAGTCGTTCAGGCGCCAGGTTGTATTTTTTCAGCAGGCCATCAATCATCGGCACCAAGGATCGGTTGCGGAAATGCCCGGCCGAAAGGTTGACCGCGACAACCGGTATCCTGACTCCATCACGATCCCATCTAGTGATCTGGCGGCAGGCCTTTTCAAGCGACCAGCGGCCGATTGCTTCGATCTGGCCAGTTTCTTCCGCCACGGCGATGAAACGGGATGGAAAAATATTACCGAGCGTGGGATGATTCCACCGGGACAAGGCTTCCACCCCATATATCTTGCCTGTAATGGCCTCAATCTGAGGCTGGTAATGCAGGTTCAGCATCCCCTTTGACAGGGAGTCCCGCAGTGCACTGCCCAGAACCAGCCGGTCCTGCGCTTCAGTACTCTCGGTTGTATTGGCTAGCTTATATCCGCCGCGCGCGTCCTTCTTGGCCTGACGCATCGCGATTTCGGCACAACTGACGAGGGACTCTCCATCCGGCCCGTTTTCCGGAAATACCGCGATGCCCATGCTGAAAGAAGCAGCCAGGTGATTGCCCGCGACGTTCAGCGGTCGCTGCATGGCGTCGATGACATTTTTTACGAAGGCGACGGCGGTTTCGGCCGTCGCGTTGGGAATAACCACCACAAAGTCATCCCCGCCAGAGCGGCTGAGCACATAATTGCTGCGGCACAGTGTCTTGAGACGCTCCGCCACCGCCTTCAGGAAGGTATCACCCTGGACATGCCCCAGCGCATCGTTGATATCGCGAAAACGATCCAGATCCATGAGTACCACGGCAAAGCGGTTATCGCGTGGCTGGCTGATCGTAATCATCCGGCGAGAGACGCGGGCGTATTCAGGCGGCGATGGTATTGTGGACCTGCTGGTGGGCTTTCCAGTGCCAGGGCAGGAGTTCATGGAGGCGTGGATTGGGGATGTCATTGATCCGTGCCAGGACATCAGCGAGCCATGCATGGGGATCGACATCGTTCAGGCGCGCGGTGACGATCAGGGAATACATGGCGGCGGCGCGCTCTCCGCCACGATCGGACCCGGCGAACAACCAGGCTTTCCTGCCCAGGGCGATGCCGCGCAGGGCGCGTTCTGCTGCATTGTTTGAGAGGCAGATCCGGCCGTCAGTGAGGAATCGTGTGAATGTATCGGCACGTCTGAGAAAATAGTTCATGGCGTGGGCAACGGGATTTTTTGTCGACATGCGCCGGCAACACTCCCGCATCCAGTCGAACAGATCGTCGACCAGAGGGGCTATGTCTGTTTGACGGACTGCCAGCCGATGTTCTGGGGGCGTACCGTTGATGGTGCGCTCGGC
>NZ_NKTX01000164.1 GCF_003207815.1 Komagataeibacter oboediens
GGTCGCTGCAGGCGGCTCGCCAAAGACTGGGAAAAGTCCATAGCCTCGTCAACAGCGTGGACTTTGATCGCCTCAATCCGCATGCTGACCCGCAGAACCACAAGGCATTGTCAGTGCTGAAAAACTTTCGGATCAGGCTCTAAAATAAATTAGTCGGGTACGGCCAGTGTGCACCCATTCATTCGGCGGCATTACCGGAAACACGCCACACAACACCGCCCACATCGTCTGCGACAAGCAATGCGCCCGACCTGTCAATCGTGAGGCCGACCGGTCGACCATGCACATGCGCTTCGTCGGCTGTCAGGAAACCCGTAAGCACATCAACCGGCGGTCCGGACGGCTTCCCATCGGCGAACGGCACATAGATGACCTTGTAGCCACTCTTGGGCCGCCGGTTCCATGATCCATGCTGTGCCACGAACATCCCGTGACGCCAGGCGTCCGGAAGTTGGGTGGCATCCTGGGAAAACGCAATGCCAAGGGAGGCCGTATGCGGGCCAAGCGCGTAATCCGGCGCAATCGCCTGCGCCACAAGGTCCGGTCGCTGTGGCGAGACCCGTGTGTCAACGTGCTGGCCGTAATAGCTGTAAGGCCAGCCATAGAATGCGCCTTCCTTGACCGATGTGATGTAGTCGGGGACGAGGTCGCTACCGATTTCATCACGCTCGTTGACCGCCACCCACAGGGCACCGCTCTCCGGCTCAAAGGCCAGCCCGTTCGGGTTACGCAGCCCGGTTGCATAGGGCGTCAGCTTTCCCGTGCTCAGATCGAGCCGGTCGATCCGTGCCCGACCTTCTTCGACGTCCATCCCGTTATCGGCGACATTGCTGTTGGACCCGACGGTCACATACAGGAAACGCCCGTCCGGGCTGGCGAGCAGATTTTTTGTCCAGTGATGGTTGTAGCCTGCTGGCAGATCCGCAACCTTGGTTCCCGGCGCATCAATCCGCGTGTCACCGTCATGATAGGGAAAACGAAGGATTGCGTTGGCATTGGCGACGTAAAGATCATTGCCCACCAGCGCCATGCCGAAAGGCGAATAGAGATGGTCGAGGAACACCGTGCGGGTATCCGCTGCCCCATAGCCGTTGGTGTCGCGCAGCAGGATGATCCGGTTCGGGCTGGCCTCCCCCGCGCCAACCTTGCCCATCACGAACCCTGCAATGCGGTTTTTGAGTGTCTGGACATCCGTTTGGGGCGAATTGCTCTCGGCCACCAGAATATCGCCATTGGGTAACCGATAAAGCCATCGGGGATGGTCGAGACCCTTCGCATAGGGCGTAACCGCCAGACCCTGAGCGGGTGTGGGTACCTTCCCCTCCGCCAATTCCCTTTTTTATTCAATGTCATAGCCTACCAAAAGTGGCGGAATTCTGCGGAATTCACGTCATTTCGTGTTGCATGTCGATGCACGGAATCGCATCCTATCCCACACCTCGCGTGGTAAGAAGTGTGGGATAAAAATGGGGCGTCTTTCCGCAACAGCCGTGAAGGCCATCAGGGAGCCGGGTGTTAAGCGGCATGGAAAAGTGACCCCTTCGGAAGGGGGACAGGCAGCTAAAAACGACCCCTTTCTGAGAAACGGGTTCACGATGGCCTTCATGCTGAATGGAGGCCCGGTTTGGGATGCTTGTTGGTAATCATCCGGCGAGAGACGCGGGCGTATTCAGGCGGCGATGGTATTGTGGACCTGCTGGTGGGCTTTCCAGTGCCAGGGCAGGAGTTCATGGAGGCGTGGATTGGGGATGTCATTGATCCGTGCCAGGACATCGGCGAGCCATGCGTGGGGATCGACATCGTTCAGACGCGCGGTGACGATCAGGGAATACATGGCGGCGGCGCGCTCTCCGCCACGATCGGACCCGGCGAACAACCAGGCTTTC
>NZ_NKTX01000165.1 GCF_003207815.1 Komagataeibacter oboediens
CCTCTTCTTGACCGCCCGCCCGACTACGCCTGAAATAGCAGCTGGCTGGGTCAATTCCTGATGAAAAACCCGGGTCAGTTCTCGGCTCTTCCGCAAAGTCTGTGGTGCGAGGACTTGTACTGCGGAAAAGAAGCTGAGAAATCCTGAAGGTATGCAACTTTTGGGGATTTTTCTGTCGTGTCACGCTTCCGGTGCCTTGATCTTCCTCCCTCTCTCGTTGTTGATCAGGTCACGCCGAGCGACAATACGGTGCAGATTGAAGCGAGTTTGCGTGATCGCAGTGCTGTCTGTCCCGACTGTCATATCCGGACGCAGCGGATCCATAGTCTTTATCGCCGCACATTGTCGGATCTGCCCTGGCAGGGCCGTCGTGTTACGCTCCGGGTTTCCTCGTTCCGTCTTTACTGCAACACTGCTGGTTGTCGTCGCCGGACGTTTGTCATCCCGCTTTCTGATATGGCCGTGCGCTATGGGCGGCATACCATGCGCCTGACAGACCTTCACCATTATGTGGCCCATGCCCTGGGTGGGTCTGCAGGCGCAAGAATGGCAGAACGCCTGCGTTGCCCGGTCAGCGCAGACACTCTGATCCGCAGGCTCCTTTCCAGAATGTCAGGGAAGCCCCCTGCGCGGTCTCCCCGTGTTCTGGGTGTGGATGACTGGGCCTGGCGTCGGGGGCATCATTACGGCACCATCCTGGTCGATCTGGAAAAAAATGATGTGGTGAACCTGCTACCAGACCGGCAGGCGGATACCCTTGCTGCATGGCTTGTGCAAAATCCCGGTATTGAGATCATTGCCAGAGACCGGGCTGGAGCCTACGCGGATGCCTGTTACAGAGGCGCACCATCGGCCGTTCAGGTCACAGACAGATGGCATCTGCTCAGAAACCTCTCGGATGCCTTTGTAGCGGTTGTGGACCGGTATGCCCGTACAGCCAGGCAGATCACGCAGAAACTCTGTCAGTCAGCCTCCACGGATACCGGGATGCGTGCCCAGCCATCATGCCTGCAAAAAGCACAGGCGCCCACACGGAATGCGAGCCAGGCCGCACAGTCAAGGCGTGAAACCCGATTCAATGATGCCCTTGCCCTGAAAGCCGAAGGGCATGGCCTTCAGGCCATAGCTGACATGATCGGTGTCGAGCGCAAGACCCTGCGGCGTTGGTTCAGGCAGGGGCACGCCCCGACATGGCAGCGTACCACGACAAAGCCCGGCATCCTCGCGCCTTATACGGATTATCTGGACAGGCGATGGCATGAAGGATGCCATAACGCCACTACATTGTGGCGGGAGTTGGTCAGTCAGGGCTTTACCGGGAAATATGGGATTGTGTGGAAATGGTTGACGATACGACAGGCTGCGTCTCCACAACAGCGCTTCCGACGCCATGCTGTGCCTCCCCTCGGACGGAAACTGGCACGCCTCCTATTGACGGATCCTGGAACACTTGCCGATCAGCAGACCCTGTTTGTCAGGGAACTTCTTGCAGCAGAACCCCAACTGGAAAAAACGACCAGCTGGGTAAGAAAAATGCAAAATCTGCTCTGCAGGAAATCAGAAGATAACCTCAGGCTTTTACTGAAAGAAGGAAGGGATACGCTGCTCTCCCGTCTGGTTCCAGCCCTTGAACGGGATGCCGCAGCTATTCGGGCTTCTCTTGTGACATCATGGACAACCAGCCCTGTCGAGGGGCAGATCAGTCGATTGAAAATGATAAAGCGCACCATGTTCGGGAGAGCAGGATTCGAACTCCTCAGGGCACGTGTACTTCCAATCTCATAGCGCAAAAATCACCACACACTTTGCGGAAGAGCC
>NZ_NKTX01000166.1 GCF_003207815.1 Komagataeibacter oboediens
AATCGCACCAGCCATTCCCGATCCTCCCTCTCACGACAGAATCAGAACAGGCCCTTCGCGTCACTTCACAGATGAGTCAGAGACAGTAGCCCTTGGTATAACGGCCCTACACATGCATATATCTGACGACAACGTATGAGCGCGAAAGTTTCCACAAACCTTACAAACCATAAAATTTCCACAATAACAAAAATATTTATGCAGTAATAAATGCATACAAAAATACTTAATGATCGCACTCACAATAAATTAATTTATAAAATATAAAACCATTTTCGAACGCGAGCGTTTGTCTGCCACAGATATAAAAACAATAATATACTGATGGCCTCAAAATGAAATATTTCACACGTAGATATGGAAATATCGGAATATTATATTTCGGTTTTTCCATGCATATGGTCATCTGCGCATCTGAAGCACCTGCAAACGGCCTGCCCAATGGTAGCCTGGGCGATGATGCCAGTTATGCGCTGCGTGCCAGTGCCCAGCATCCATCCACCACCATGACAGGCGACTGGGGGGGCGCACGGCTCTATCTTCGGAACAAGGGCATAGATCTGGCTGGTGCGTGGACGAACGAAACCGCCGGGAACGTTACTGGCGGGGACCGCCACACCGCGGCCCAGACCAACCAGCTTGCCGCCATCATGGATATCGACGCCGAAAAACTGCTGAAATGGAAAGGCGCATCTTTCAACTTTACATTTACTACCCGGTGGGGCAGCAACCTCATTACACGGGCAGGACTGTATACCCTGCAGCAACCGCAGGAAGTATGGGGGCGCGGACAGACATCCCGGCTGACCCAGCTATGGTATAACCAGAAGCTGGGTGATCATGTCAGTTTCAAGATAGGCCGCCTGCCGACCGGCGCCGATTTTGATAATGTGCCCTGCCTGACAATGGTAAACTATTTCTGCGGGGCAACAACCGGCAACATGGACGGCAATCGCTGGCTCAACTGGCCCGTCAGTACATGGGGCGGTCTGATCAAGTATAACGACCCACGCTGGTATTTTCTGGCGGGGGCTTATGAACAGAACGTGCGTAACCTGGATAATAAATTCTTCCTTGGTTATGTACATGGTGCAACTGGTGTTCTCCTGCCCTTTGAAACCGGTTTGCGTATCCATCTGGGGGCCCATCATTATCCCGGGGTCTATCGCATCGGCGGGTGGGTCAATACCGCAAGTGCACCTGACATTTTACTGGCGGCAAACGGACAGCCTGCTGTCACCGGCGGACTGGCCATGCTTGAACGGGGCAGTACCCACGGTGGCTACCTGTGGTTCCAGCAGCAGCTGACCGGAACCTTTAGCGAAAAACCCGGACAGGACGCCGTTGTTCAGCAGGGGCTGACTGCTTACGTAACCTTTACCATGGTCGATAAGGAGACCAGTCCCGTTTCATCGCAGGTTACTGGCAGCCTGCGTTATCTTGGGCTTCCGTGGCGCAGGCATGATGCCGTGACGCTGGCTGTTGGCACCAATCATGTCAATTCACGGCTGGCCACGCTGGACTGGTATCAGGCCGGCAGGAAGGGACCGCGCCGCGATTCAGAATTCGCAATCGAAACAGACTATACGCTTCAGATTACCCCATGGGTCTATATCGAACCCAATATCCAGTTCTGGGTCAATCCGGGCGGTTATACCCAAAGGGAAACGGTTACGGTCATTGGCATGAAAACAGGCTTTACGTTCTAACACTACTTTGGTAGAAAATTTGGAATAAGGATTCCCAACGGATGCGATCGGTGATTCATGGAAGACCAGCTGTAGTGGGAGCTGGCGATGAACACCGAC
>NZ_NKTX01000167.1 GCF_003207815.1 Komagataeibacter oboediens
TGACCACCTCGCGCATATCCGTCGTGCGAGGGCGACCGCCCCGTTTCGCAGGGGGCACAAATGGCACGATCAAAGCCCATTCCCCGTCCATCATATCCGATGGATATCGCAGTCCTTCCCGGCTATGTTCACGTCGGGCAATACCAGTCCATGTCATCATTCACTCCATCTCTTCGTAAAGACGGATGAATCACAACAGGCTGGTATTGTTCAAAAACTTTCGGATCGGGCTCTAAGGACGATGGCAGTTACACCGAAGAAGAACTATTAAAATGCCAAGCATTTGTGGTTTTTTCTCATGCAGAGGTTGAGGTTTACTTAGAAAAAGTATCTCGGAAAATAATGAATTCTGCTAGGAAAGACTGGCTAGATCACTCAATATACGGCAGAGTAACCTCTGCTTTGGTAGCCTTTAGACGTCAGGAAAATGTTTTTGTTCCAGAGGATCCTAAAATATGCAACAAGAACAATGATATAACGAAGATCATAGAATATTCTTTTAAATCTCAAGAGGACATAATTTCTAAAAACAACGGGATTAAAAGATCTAATCTTGCTCAAATGATATTTCCTCTTGGAATTTTTTCTAGTGATATAGATGAATCATTATTGATATTATTGGATAATACAGGATCCAAAAGAGGAGATATAGTACACAAAGCAAGCAGCGTTTCATTAGGAAATATTCGAGACCCATTTTCTGATGAATTATCAGATATTACAAATTTAATTAATGAAATATCAGTATTTGATAAAAAAATGATAGACTTATTTGGAATTTCTTAGAGCCTGAATCAGAAAGCGGTTTGATTGATTTTTCGCAGAACTCTGCGGATATGGGCAATCATCAACCACGCGTGGGATGAAGAGATTGTTGCCTCGACATCCTTCGTGAGGCGACGGCAGCGTCCGAGCCATGCAAAGCTGCGCTCCACGATCCAGCGTTTGGGCAGGACGACGAAGCCTTCGGCCCGATCGCTACGCTTGACGATCTCGATCGTCCATCGGCCGAGTTCAGCCAGCGCACCACGCAACTTCTCGCCGGCATACCCGCCGTCACCGATCAGATGGCGAAGCCAGGGAAACAATGAGCGTATTCTGGTCGCTACCAGCGGCGCGCCATCACGATCCTGAATGTCGGCGGGATGCACGACGGCTGCCACGACATGACCCAGCGTATCGGTCGTGATATGCCGCTTGCGGCCCCTGATCTTCTTGCCCGCGTCATAACCGCGTGGACCGCCGTTTTCAGCAGTTTTAACCGACTGGCTGTCAATAATGCCTACCGAAGGCGTGGCGTCTCGCCCGTCCTGCTCACGCGACAGGATCACGAGAATATGGTTTATCGCTTCCCATCGTCCCTCGCGGATCCAACGGTAGAAATAGCCCTGCACGGTCGTGAAGGCGGGAAAATGACGAGGCAATTGTCGCCACTGGCAACCCGTAGTGACGATATAGAGGATCGCCTCCATGACCCGGCGCAAATCCGTACGTCGTGGTCTCCCCAGTCGTTTCTTCTCGGGCATCAAAGGCGCAATCAGCGCCCACTCCGCATCGCGAAGGTCGCTTGCATACTCCAGGTCGTCCCGGCGATACTGCGCGCGGGTGATTTCAGTCCAGGCCATCTTGATCTCATCAGGTTATCGCAAACCCATGAATCATAATCCACTGAAATCACTCAACTCATTTTCGGTCAGACACTTAGAGCCCGATCCGAAAGTTTTTCAAGCTTGACAATGCCTTGCTGTCCGTCGTGTGAGCATGCGGATCGAGGCGATCAATGTCCATGCGGTTGAGGACGCA
>NZ_NKTX01000168.1 GCF_003207815.1 Komagataeibacter oboediens
TGCGTCCTCAACCGCATGGACATTGATCGCCTCGATCCGCATGCTCACACGACGGACAGCAAGGCATTGTCAAGCTTGAAAAACTTTCGGATCGGGCTCTAAGATCCGCAGCCTTCGAGTTTGTGTCGCAGTTCCCGACCGCGTGCGGTAAGGCGGGAACGCCCCATCCCCCATCGCGCAGAACATCCACCTGCAATAAAGCCCATCAGTACGAGAGATGATCTGATGCTTCCTCCATCCAGCAAGGTTCCATACCCCCCGTCTTTCGGCAGGGACAGAATGGCCCGTTTCTGTGCGGGAGTCAGGCTCTCCGATCCGAAATAAGATCGACCTGTGCCATTTCGCTGGTTGCCGCCAAAATATGTACGCATTTCTCATGTTCCCCTTGTAGCGTTTGACGGGATTAGACCCGCGACACGCCATTGGCCAATGGATGTAATTTTTTAGAACAGGTCAGGAAAGAACACGCTGGATGGGGAACGCAGCAGATAAAACAGAAGACATGATCGCCACTCCGTCTGTCGGGCGCCCCGCCCGATAGAACTGGTTACGTCACAAAGGCAGGTCTCCTGGCTTACGGGTCCTTGATATCGGTTCTGTCTTCCCGGCCTGTTGATCATAGCCAGTGACGGGTCCTGTTAAGAGGACATACGATCCGGTATCTCTCCGCTTACAGTTGCGGGGGCAGCCACCGACTTGTTCCCGGACCCTGATAAGTCCTGCCAGAACGCACGGCGTTCCCTATTAACCCGTTCGCACGGGGCCTTTGATGTAGAGGTAGTGTGACGCACGCCCGCGAGCAGTGCAAGTCTGCCAGCTTCCCGTCTATGTGAAGGATACCATGCTCTTTCATCGCAGGTTTTTAGAAAATCCATATTGCGTAGATCACGAAATCTGACGCATATTGCGACCAGCTTTTATGTCGGTGGTGCCGCGCAAGCGGATTAATAGGGAATACCGTAAGCTCTGGCGGGATCTGCGATGATCCGGGAGCCAGTCGGTAGCTGCGCCCGCAACTGTAGGCGGTATGTAGCCGGATCCGATCATCTGATGTCCGATCAGATGGGTCACTGCTTCCAGTAAGGGAGTGGGAAGACAGGACCGAGCTGCCATGATCCGTGAGCCAGGAAACCTGCTACCGTCGCAAACCGTGCTACCGGGCGGGACCGACCGGTGGCAGGAGATCAGCTATGACGCGTTCTTTTGCGTATCGATATATCTATCAAGCCTCCATATGTATGCGGATCGTTAGCCTGTGCTTGAATGAATCCCGGCTTCGTAAGGCAACCTTAGCAACAGACCTCGCGGCCTGCGGCTTATAATTCGCATGTACTTTCCTGACCCCAGGACACAGGTACCTACGTTTTATTCTGATAAAAAGAAATATCCATGAACACAGATATGAGCATGGTACCCCCTTCCATTGCGTCGCGCCTAATGGCGACCATTACGGAGCCAGAGCCGGTTGTTGCAATTCGGATGCTTATTGCGGCCTGTCTGGATCAATCCTCGTCCCTTCGCCTGCGGCTGCCAGAGGTAAAGCGTAACCATCCGGCGAGAGACGCGGGCGTATTCAGGCGGCGATGGTATTGTGGACCTGCTGGTGGGCTTTCCAGTGCCAGGGCAGGAGTTCATGGAGGCGTGGATTGGGAATGTCATTGATCCGTGCCAGGACATCGGCGAGCCATGCCTGGGGATCGACATCGTTCAGGCGCGCGGTGACGATCAGGGAATACATGGCGGCGGCGCGCTCTCCGCCACGATCGGACCCGGCGAACAACCAGGCTTTC
>NZ_NKTX01000169.1 GCF_003207815.1 Komagataeibacter oboediens
CCGCATCCAGTCGAACAGATCGTCGACCAGAGGGGCTATGTCTGTTTGACGGACTGCCAGCCGATGTTCTGGGGGCGTACCGTTGATGGTGCGCTCGGCTTGGAATATGGCGTCGATCCTGCCTACTGCCTCTATGGCGAGGGGCGCCTTGTCCCTCTCGGCGATTTTGAACAGCCCTCTGCGTCCGTGGGCCCAGCATCCGGCGGAGACAACCGGCGCGGGTTGGCGTCCCGGTTTCGCCAGAGTATTATAACCCGCATAGGCGTCTGACTGCAGAATGCCGGTCCAGCCGGTGAGATGGTCAGAGGTGGACCCGTCTGTTCGGACAGTTTTTGGGTTTGAATAAGCTATACCCGGTTGTTGTTATGCCGCCATTCTGACGGCGTTGCTGTTGGCCATCTGGTCCGGGGTTAACGCCGGACCAGATGGCGTCGGCGCGCCATGATACGCCTCATCAGGCGTTCGTCCAGCCAGGGCCGTATGGGGACGTTGCCCGTTATAATGGGTGATCCATTTCGTGAGCCCCACTCGAAGTTCTGATCCGGTCTCAAATGCGTGCAGGTAGACACATTCGTATTTCAACGACCGCCACAGACGCTCGATGAACACGTTGTCCAGCCAGCGCCCACGCCCGTCCATGCTAATGCGGATCTGACGTTCTTCCAGGATACCGGTAAAACGGGGCGTCGTGAATTGTGAGCCCTGGTCCGTGTTGAAAATCTCCGGGGTGCCGTAACGCATCAGCGCATCCCGAAGTGCCTCAATACAGAACTCCGCGTCCATCGTGTTCGACAGACGCCAGGACAGCACCTTGCGCGTGAACCAGTCCATGATCGCCACGAGATAGAGAAATCCCCGTTTCATGGGAATATATGTGATATCGGAACACCAGACCTGGTTAGGTCGATCAATGACCAGATCCCGCAGCAGATATGGATATTTCCGATGCTCCGGATGGGGCACACTCGTGCGTGGCTTCTGGTAGATCGCCCGCAGGCCCATGATCGCCATGAGCCGGCGGACGCGTTTGCGCCCCACTTCATGTCCCAGGCGGCGCAGATGCCATGTCATCTGCCGCGAGCCATAATACGGCCTTTCCAGGAACTGGGCGTCGATCAGCCGCATCAACTCCAGATTGGCCTCACTCTGTGGCACAGACCGATAGTAGACGCCCGACCGGTTGAGTCGCAGCAGTGTGCATTGCCGAATTATCGGCAGACGCGCTCGCTTCGGGTCAATCATCTGCCGCCTCTGATCACGCCCAACCGAGCAGAGGCATCGCGTAAAAAATCCCGTTCCACGAGAAGCTCGCCTATCTTCGCGTGCAGTTTCTCCACATCAGCAGGGCTGACCGGGGGCTCAGACGTCGCTTTCCCGGAAAAGGTGGCCGCCATCCCCTCGATCGCCTGCCGTTTCCACTGGGCGATCATCGTCTGATGCACCCCATGTTTCGAAACCAGTTCCGCCAGCGTCAGTTCCCCACGGATCGCTTCCAGGGCAACCCGTGATTTGAACTCCGCCGCATACCTCTTGCGCGTAACCTTACCCATAAAACCCGTCCTCTCTCAGGTCGGATTATAGCTTATCGTCCTGTCCGAAAAATGGGGACCGCCTCTGTCCGTGGGATGTTCGCCCTTGCGGTCCCGGGAATACCGGAACCAGACGGCTGGCGGTGCTGGCCCACCAAATGGACCATCATCACGCACATAATTCCA
>NZ_NKTX01000016.1 GCF_003207815.1 Komagataeibacter oboediens
TTCACGATCCGTCTGATCCAATGGGCAAGTTGTTCTTCAACATCCTTGCGACTTTCGCGGAGTTTGAAGCCGATCTGATCCGGATGCGTACTCGTGAAGGGATGGCCGTTGCACGCGACAAAGGTAAACTACGCGGAAAGAAACCCAAGCTTTCTGAACGTCAGCAAAAAGAGCTTCGCCGGATGTATGATACCGGCGATTACTCCATCAGCGATCTTTCAGAACTGTTTTCTATTTCTCGGCCAACTGTCTATCGAACTCTCAGCAGAACAGCCTCAACGTTCTTGTTGGGTTCACTCTAAGCGTACGTAAAGTACACTTTCGTGTCGTGACCCCATGTAGCACGATTTCACGCAGCAGCACCGCCAGGCGGTGCAGCACGTTTTCCACCTGCGCCACCATGGTCGCCCGAGCGCGGGTGGGCAGGCCGATGGTGAACAGCATGGCCATTCCCGCCTCGCACACCACACCAAGGACAATATAGGTGGCGCGTGAAATCCCGATGAAAAAGACATTATCCGGTTCGGATGCAGCCGCCACCGCAATGATCGAGCAGGTATAGCCCGACAGCACGAACGCATAGGAACGGAAGTTCAGGCAGAACGTCGCCAGAAAACTGCACAACCCGATCCATGTCGCCACGGCAGGAAAGAACAGCCACGACTGCTGCGGAAAGGCGGCGATGAACACCACCGCGGCAACCGCGCCAGCCAGCGTGCCCACGATACGCCACCGCGCCTTGGACATGCTTTCGCCCCGGCGCACCTGGGCCACCGACCATACGGTGGCGACCGCCCATTGCGGGCTGTCCAGTTCCATCCACAGCGCAATGGCCAGCGCCACGATGGAGGCAATGGTATTGCGCAACGCGAACGCCACGGCCTGCGGCGTGGGGCAGAACAGCCAGTGCAGCATGCGCCCGTCCACAGGCCAGCGCATGATCGGCCACCGCACGTCCGGACCGGGCATAAAGCGGGAAATATTCATCTGATCCTGCCCGTCATGGCATGGCGGACACGTTTTACTTCGCCTTACCGAAGCCGTTTGCCCATCGAAATCGCAGTGGAGAGCCTAGCGGGTGGGGTCCAGCCGGTCATACGGACGATACCGCGCGGTCCAGACAGCATCCTTCAGCGCAGCCTCAAGCGTTTCGGACGATGCCTGCGGGGCCACGCCTTCCGCCTGCCCCTGCCGGATGACGGCACGCGCCACGGCCATGGCCACGGTGCGCAGTTCGGACACGGGAGGCAGCAGAGGTACCGTCGCCTGATCATCCGCCCCGGCGGCGGGAGAAAGCCCTGCCAGCGCGTGGGCGGCGGCAAGGAACATGCCATCCGTCATGCGCGTAATGCCGCCTGCCACCACCGCAAGGCCAACACCGGGAAAGACATAGGAATTGTTGATCTGGTCCACCGGGCGGCTGTGTCCGTCATAGTCCACTGGCGCGAACGGACCGCCGGTCCCGATGATTGCGCGCCCCCCCGTCCAGTCCAGCAGATCGGCAGGCGTTGCCTCGATATTGGCCGTGGGATTGGACAGGGCAAAAATGACCGGACGGGCGGACTGGTCCGCCATCGGGGCCACGATGTCACGGGTAAATGCCCCGCCCTGCCCCGATGTCCCGATCAGCATGGTGGGACGGACGTTCTGCATGACCTCGGCCAGCGTGACATGATCAGCATCAGCCACATTCCACGCCGCCGCGATATCGGCGGGCTGCGCGAAGGGGCGCTGGCCTTCGGTCACGCCGTCCATCCCCTCACGCACAAGCCCGTCGAGATCGACCATGAAGAAACGGCGGTTTGCTTCCCCGGGCGTCATGCCATCCGCCACCATCATCTGCGCCAGCAGGTCGGCAATGCCGCACCCGGCACCACCCGCGCCGAAAATGACGATGCGCTGGTCAGACAGCGGGGCCGCGCCGGCGCGGATCGCGGCCAGCAGCGCGCCCGCCGTCACCCCCGCCGTGCCCTGGATATCATCGTTATAGGTGCACATCCCGTCGCGATAACGGCGCAGGATGCGCAGCGCATCCGCGCCCGACAGATCTTCCCAATGCAGGGCGATATTGGGCCATCGCGCGTTCACGGCAGCCACGAATTCCGCAATGAAGGCATCATAATCCGCCCCGCGCACGCGTTCGTGCCACCAGCCGATATATTCCGGGTCTTCCAGCAGGGTCGCATTATCGGTGCCGACATCCAGCAGGACGGGCAACGCGCGGGCCGGGTCCAGACCGCCACAGGCGGTATAGAGCGACAGCTTGCCAATGGGGATGCCCATGCCATTGGCCCCCTGGTCGCCAATGCCCAGAATGCTGCCACCGTCACTGGCCACGATCACGCGTACCCCGTCCCATTGCGGGTCCGACAGGATGTCGGCAATGCGGCCACGATCCGCGTATGTCAGGAACAGGCCACGCGGACGGGTCCAGATATGGCTGAATTCCCGGCATGCCCGGCCAATCGCGGGGGTGTAGATAATGGGCAGCCACGCCTCCAGCGCCTGATCGATGATGGCGTAGAACAGCGTTTCGTTACGATCCTGGATTTCACGCAGCGCAATATGTCGCGAAAAATTGTCCGGCAGCGCCGCCAGTCGCGCACGGGCAAGGTCGACCTGTTCCTCCAGTGTGGCGACACGTGCGGGCAGCAGGCCATGCAGCCCAAACAGGTCACGTTCACGCCTGTCGAATGCATTTCCCTTGTTCAGAACTGGACAATCCAGAAGTTCCCTGCCGGACAGCGCCGTTTTGAGGGAAGTATGAGACATGGATCGTACTGTATCCGACATAAGAACCCGATATTGCGATAACAGTGGAAGGGTGCGCAGAATACGGATCTGCACATCTTCGTGTAGGGCATGCGGTTGCACGCCAACCGTACGCCAGACGCAATCATGGAATGCCACATGTCGGATGAGATCAGTGACCTGAAGTTTTTCTGCATCCTGACCGCAGCGGGCAGCATTGCCGGATGCGCACGCGCCATGGGCATGTCATCCGCCGCCATGAGCCGCCGCCTGAGCGCAATGGAATTCCGTCTGGGCACCCGGCTGGTCACGCGCACATCGCGCCATTTCGCCCTGACGGCGGAAGGCCAGCGCCTGCACGAACACGCAGTCAGGATCATGCAGGAAGTGGAGGAAGCCGAGGCCGAACTGACCGCGCGCGCCGGTATCCCGCATGGGCTGCTGCGGGTGGGCGTGCCATCGGAAATCGGGCGGAAACTGCTGGCCGGTGTCGTGGCCGCCTTTGTGGGGCAGTACCCCGATGTCACCGTGCACCTGACCCTGTCCGATGCGGGGCTGGATGTGATTGATGACGGGCTGGACATTGCCATCCGCCCCGGCATGCCGTCGGATCAGGAAGTCATGACCACCAGCCTGATCAACAGCCGCCGCGTGGTCTGCGCGTCGCCGGAATACAGCGCGCGCAAGGGACTGCCCACGACACCGCATGACCTGCTGAAACATGACTGCATCTGCCTGATCCGCCGCCAGCGCATATTCAATGAATGGGCCTATCTGGATGGAAAGGTGCGCAAGGAAATTCACGTCACTCCGCGCCTTGCCACATCCAGCAGCGAAGTCGTGCATGACTGGGCGGTCAGCGGGCGCGGCATCGCGCTGAAGGTGCTGTGGGATATTGCCGATGACCTGAAATGCGGCCGGCTGATCGAATGTCTCAGCACCTATGCGTGGGAGGACGTGACGCTGTATGCCGTCTATCCCTCCCGCGCGCACCTGCCCTCACGCACGCGGTTTTTCCTCGATTTCGTGCGGCGTGAACTGCGCCAGAACTATTTCGGGACGTGACCGCCATCCCCTGAAGGCTGCCTGAACAAACTACCTGCAAATCTGCTGGAAGTTTGTGATGATGCTTTTTCAGAAAGCGTCGCCTTGGTTTCAACAAGGCGACACCCAAAAAGTTTTTTCCTTTTATATCAATGATTTATTATCGGACAGCTTCTTACGTGCGGCTGCCGTAATTGGCGCGGATGCGTTCATCCAGATAGTCGCGGGCGGTAATGGGGGCGTATTTCTTCTGCGGCCCCTGAATGACCGCATCGCGGTTGGCCTGACAGAAAAACGGTAGTGACAGACGTGGCCCCAGATATTCATCGCGCCGGGGCATACGCACACGGTGCAGGGTGGATTTCAGGCGGTCGTCGCTCCAGCGCATCAGCATGTCACCAATATTGCACGTCACCGCGCCTGCCACCGGTGGTACGTCCGTCCATGCCAGTGTCGTATCCGCATCCTTGCCGGGACAGACCTGCAGGCCCCCCTGCCCCGGTCGCTGGTGCAGCAGGGTCAGGCAGTCGAAATCGGAATGGGCACCGGCACGCCAGAATTCGAAATCCTCGTCCTTTGCGTTTTCCATGCTCATGTAATGGATCAGGCGCAGGGTACTCTGGTATTCAGCGGATGCGGGATCATGGTTGTGGGTAAAGAAATCCGCATCGAACCCCAGCCTGAGGGCAAAACACGACAGGATTTTCATCCCCAGTTCCCAGTTCTGGTGCTCGAAACGCTGCATGCGGGCCTGAAATCCGGGCAATACGCTTTCGTCGGGCCATATGTCACTGCCCATCTGTGACAGGGTGATCTGGTAGGATTCCTTGTTATCCGGTGTCCCGGTGGATGGGCGGACCTGCGCGCGGTATTCCCAGCCCACGTTGGACCCCGGACGACGGGCGTAATGCGCCTTTTCATCCATCGGCAGGTCAAAGAACCGGCCCGCAGCGGCAAAGGCGGCATCCACGTCCGCCGGGTCAATGCCGTGATTGATGACCTGAAAAAAGCCGACCTGCGTCGCGGCGTCCCAGAGTGCATCCGTAATCACGGATTTGCGGCTGTCGTAATCCGACAGGTCGATCTGTGGAATATCACGGGCGACACAGGTGCCGTGGCCGCCAATACGGGCTTCACGATTCAGTTCGGATTGCGCACTGCCATGCAGGGCGGGAGATGAAGTGGACATGCGGTCTTCTCCGGTCAGAAGGTGTGTCCTGCCGGGCACGCAAGGCAGACGGAACATGGCACGGCCAGACCAGTCCGGCATGGCCGGATGGCGATGGAAAACAGCCCGTCATGTAAAATGTACTGCACGTCAGCGGCCCACTAATCAGGAACAGATTGGTGTGGAGCAATGCCCAGGAAAAAATCCCGACCGCTTCTACTCGCTTCGTAACAACAGCATGGACGGGCATTTTCCGTCAAGCGGGAAAACACGCGCTATCCGGCATTCCGGGCAGCCAGACCGTGAAGCATGTCCCCTGTCCCGGCGTGCTGGTGATATCCAGACGCCCGCCATGGCGATCAAGGATATGCCGGACAATGGCCAGCCCCAGCCCCGTCCCCTGATCTGCCCCGCGGCGCCCGGCGGATTGGGACACACGGTAGAACCGTTCGGTCAGGCGCGGCAGGTGCCGCGCTTCGATGCCCGGCCCGTTGTCACGCACTGAAATTGCAAGCCCGCCCCCCTCCTGCCAGTGTGCCCCGATGTCGATACGCGCCACCGCAGGCGGAGCCGGACGGCCATACCGCAGGGCATTTTCACATAGATTGACCAGCACCTGCAGGATCTGGTCCGCATCCCCCCGCAACGTGCCCGCTGGCGCGGGGTGGATGATGACGGCGGCCCGGTCTTCCGCCGGTTTACCCTGAAGTTCGTCATTCAGGCGGGCAAACAGGTCGGACAGCACCACCTGTCCCTGCGGGCGCTGGTGTTCAAGCATCTGCACACGCGACAGATACAGCAGCCGGTCAATCAGGCGTTGCATCCGCGCGGCCTGCCGGGCCATGATGGCCAGGAATTTCTGTCGGGCCACGGCATCGTTCGCGGCTGGTCCCTGCAGCGTTTCAATAAAACCGATCAGGGCAGCAAGCGGCGTGCGCAGTTCATGGCTGGCATGGGCGACAAAATCGCTGCGGGCGCGATCCAGGGCGTCATGCGCCGTGGCATCCAGCAGCACCACCACGCAGGCAGGATGGCCATGCCATGACCCTGCCCTTGCAAAGCCCTGCACCACCCGGCGCACCGGCACATCGGCCTCGATCCGAACCTCGCGGATGCTACCGGGCTGCAGTTCGGCCACGGCGCGCTGCAGGGCGGGATGGCGGATCAGGGTGCCCAGCCCCTCGGCAAACTCGGCCTGCGCGCGGGCGCCCGCATGCAACAGCCGCCCCCCACGCGACAGCACCACCAGGGCGACCGGCAGTTCGTCAACCGTAACCGTGTCTTCATCCCCGCTGGCCACGGGGTCCGCCCGGGAACGGACGGGATAATAAGGCAGCCGGCGCAGCGGACCGGAAGAAGACGTGACAAGATACACGGCATATCCCCCCACGACCGCACCGGCCACCAGCCCCGCCACCATCAGAACAAGCGCCGTCACCCCATTCTCCCATTCCCGGCCTGCCCCACGGCATGACATGGGCGATACCATGATGGCGGCAAAGCGAAAAGTAGAATGAATTTTGTAATAAAATTACAATTTGTGCGATGCAAAATTAATAAAGTTACACTCCATTTGACATTTGGATAATTTTAAAATATGCATCGATCATCATAAAAATAAAAACAATGGTTGCCAAAATCATGACCCATCCGTTCACGTCCCTTCGCATATCTGTCCGCTTTCCCGATTGCGTCGTGCGTCCACCCGCGCCCTGACCGGGCGGCACGCACCCAAGGCATCCTTGCCGCGTTTTCACGCCCCGCCATCCGGCCCGGCCACGAGAAAATCGACAGATGACACGACACAACCGCCATATGCCGGACTGGCATGGCCGCACCCCGTTCCCTCATACATGCAGATGGCTGCTGGCCGTGGGCGCTATGGCCCTGCCCATGACACGTGCCATGGCGCAGGCCATTCCTGCGGCCATGCCGTCCGTCCCCTCACTCGTCACCAATGGCGCGGTTTCGGTCATGCCTTCGACGGGTGTGACACAGGAACAGCAGATCAGCCTCAATATGGATGCCGAACGTCTGGGCCCGACGCCCGAGGCCATCCGCAGGCCGCCCAACACCCCCATTCCGCCCAGCGGCGTACCGGTCTATCCGTCCGCCGGCCTTGCGACCATGAGCATCGCCCCCGTCAGCAGCCCCGGCGACAGCAAGGCGTTCCACAAGATCGAACTGGACGCCCTTCTGGTCCATCATGAAGGCCCGTCCAGCCTGTTGCCCGAATGGATCGACGCCCAGCATGACAGCGACCTGGAGGACCCGTACTACGTCCCCACCGCAGGCAGCGGCCACCTGGTCCCGCAGCTCAATCCCCTGCGCAAAAGGCTGCTGGACCATGGCGTCAGCTTCGCCTTTACCTACAAGGGCGAAGCGATGGGCGTCATCAATGGTGGCGTGGAACGGGGCATGAGCTACGTGCACGAACTGACCGCGCAGGTGAACTTCGACCTGGAAAAAATGGCGGGGATAACCGGCTGGTCGGTCCATACGCTGGTGATGGAGCGCGCAGGCCACGCCGTAAGCCATGACCGCGTGGGGGAATATTACGTCAATCTGCAGGAAGTCTATGGCCTGTCGGGCAACGTGGTGGCCCATCTGGTGGATTTCTATGCCGAAAAGAAGCTGCTGGACAACCATCTGGACATCACCTTCGGGCGCATGGCGCTGACGCATGTCTTTGCCACCTCGCCCCTGCTGTGTTCGTTCATGGTGACGTGTTCCGCGCCCGTGGCGCTGAAACTGGACCCCGGTTTCAGCGTGTATCCGAAGGCGACGTGGGGTTCGCGCATCCGCATGCGCCCCACCCGCGATACCGCCATCCAGATCGGCGCGTATTCGGTCAATGCCCTGAGCGACAACCCCAGCGGCTGGGCATGGGGCAGCGAAAAGGCGACCGGCATCATGCTGCCTGTCGAATTCACGTGGCAGCCGTTCCTGACCCGCAACCGCCTGCCCGGGCATTACGTGCTGGGCTATGCGCATGACACCACGCGCTATGCGGACCAGATTGGCGTGGGCCTGCCTGCGGCCCTGCAGTCGGCGGCGGGACGGCAGCGTTCGGCACCGATGGACATGTTCTGGTTTGAAGGCGACCAGATGGTCTATCGCCGGGGTGGGCGTAACCAGATGGCGGGTGGCTACCTGATGGCGGGCTATATCCATAATACCCCGCATGTGACCTCGATTTCGGATGAAGCCTATGGTGGTCTGTCCTTTGCCGGTGTCTTTCCATCGCGCGTCACGGACCGGCTGGGCATCATGTATTCGTGGTACCACGTCAGCCACCGCAAGGAGGAAGGCCAGATCCTGCGGTATGAGGCCGGTTATTCACTGGGCAGCAGCGTGCGCGCGCCCCAGACGGACTCCCACATCATAGAAGCCTATTACGCCATTGACGCCATGCCCGGCATACTGGTCCAGCCGGAATTCGAATACATGATCCGCCCGGGGGAGACGAAGCACATTCCCAATGCCGCCCTGGTCGGGCTGAAGGTCATCGCCAACCTGTGACCCGTTTCACGCACAACGGCGCGGGAGCCCTGCATCCGGAAGGATGCTGGGCTTTTTTCCATGCGTCAGATGCAAATGATAATGCGAATTTGTTGCATTTAAGTGACACTGAACGGTGAACTGCCTTTCGTCTTATTGCGAATAATTATCAAGATAGATATGCAGCCTTCATGCAATTAAGAGGCTGTTGCAATATGACAAACCAGACCATTCGCCAGAAACTCAGGCCTTTTTCCCTGTTTACCGCGTCCATGGCGCTGGCCTGTGCCGCCACGGGCGCGCAGGCGGCGGCACAGGATACGCCGTCCACCACGTCCGCCAGCAGCAGTAACCAGACCGGGACAACCACCACGTCGGGCACCGGTTCACAGGAACAGGACCTGTACAACCATTCGGCCGATACATCCCATGACGTAACCCATGTCACCGCCTCACCGATGAATGTGCTGCATGAATCCATCGGGCTGAGCCGGATGCCACAGGACGCCATGCACACGCCACAGAACGTCAACGTGGTGCCACAGGTGCTGATGCAGCAGCAGAACGTCAAATCCCTTGATGAAGCGCTGAAGAACGTGCCGGGCATCACCGCATCGGTGGGCGAAGGCGAAGGCGGCATGGCGGGCGACCAGTTCCTGATCCGTGGCTTTGCGGCCCAGAACGACATTTATGAAAACGGCCTGCGTGATTTTGGCGTCTATACGCGCGACAGCTTCTATTACGACCATGTTTCGGTCATCAAGGGCCCGTCATCGGAAGTATTCGGTAACGGAACCACGGGTGGCGCAATCAATATCGTGACCAAGACACCGCATCTGGGCAACAGCTATCAGGCCAGTTTTTCGGGCGGCAGCGGGTCCTATTACCGTGGCACGCTGGATGTGAACTATCAGCTGAACAGCACCACCGCCTTCCGCCTGACAGGCATGGGCAATGAAAACAATGTTGTTGGCCGCGACGACATCTATTCCCACCGCTGGGGGATCGCGCCGTCCATTGCCTTCGGTCTGGGCAGGAAAGTGTCGTTTGTTCTGGAATATTTCCACCAGAACGATAACCGCATCCCCGATTACGGCGTGCCGGTGGTCTATTCATCCGCCAACGCCATTGGCCGCCCCGTAACCGAATACGGCGTCAAGCGCACCAACTGGTATGGCACCACCTATGATCAGGATAATTCAAGCACGGACATGATCACCGGCCGCCTGACGGCCAGGGTCAACCCGATCCTGACACTGTATAATGACATGCGTGGCGGCATCTTCCACCGCTATTTCTCTGCATCACAGGAAGCGTGTTCGAACTTCAGCAGCGGCGCCACCCTGACGAACAACACGATCAATGGGGTTGCCCCCTCCTCCACCTGCCAGTCCGATTTCTTTTCCTCCAACCCCGCTGCAGCCCAGGTGGCGCGGAATGGCGGGGTGGGCGGTCCCGAACCCTACCGGCAGAGCGACTGGTCCATACAGGACGTGTTTTCCGGTGTTGCCCGCCTGAAAACCGGGCGGATCCGGCATGAGATCATTGGCGGCTTCGACATTGAATACGTGACCGACCACCGTCAGAACTACGCCTATGGTTCCAACCGGCCCAGCACCAGCCTGCTTGACCCCTCACCCGCCGTGCCCGGCCTGACACTGGGGGACTGTAACCAGTATCCCGACCGGCTGGTCAATATCGGCAATGGCGTGGGCCGCAAGTGCTACAAGGATAGCGACGCGCTGGATGTCGGTTTCTTCCTGTCGGACCAGATCTGGCTGACGAATTACCTGTCGGTCAAGGCAGGCTTCCGCTGGGACAACTGGAACAGCCACTACAGCGCCACCGGCGGCAGCACCGCCACGCCAGACGTGCATTACGGACAGAACGAAACCACCATCAACCCGTCCGTCAGCATCATGTACACCCCGCGCAGCAACCTTATGGTGTATTTCAACTGGTCTGAATCCACCACGCCGCTGAGCATGTACGTCACCAACAGCTCGGAACCCCTGAACTCCAAAAGCGCGACCGCATCCCCCGAACGCAGCAGGCTGTATGAAGTCGGCGCGAAATACAGCGCCTTCCATGACCGCGTCGGTTTCACGGCCGCCCTGTTCCGGCTGGAAAAGAACAATTCGATCCAGACCGACCCCTCCACGGGCGACATCAGCGCGACCAGCGACCAGGAACGCAACCAGGGACTTGAACTCAGCGCATCGGGCACGCTGCTGCGCAACTGGATGTTCTATGGCACATACGCGCTGTACGATCCCACCATTACCAAGGCCGGTTCCACCACGTCCAAGCAGGGCGGACAGATCCAGTACGTGCCCCATAACCAGGCCACGGCGTGGACCAGCTATGAAATCGCCCCGCGCAAGCCGTGGAACATGACCATTGGCGGTGGCATTACATGGCGGCAGGGCGTGTGGCTGGATCAGGCGAACACGGCACGCGTGCCGGCCACGGTGGAATTCGACGCCATGGTGTCGCACCATTTCGCCGACCACTGGAAAGTGGCGATGAACGCCTATAACCTTGATAACCGGCTGAATTACGGCAGCCTGTTTTCAAACCGGGTGACGCCTTCCATCGGTCGGTCGTTCCTGTTCAACATCTCGGCCCAGTACTGATCCACACCCATCATACGCCCAAGGTTCCACCATGCTGCTGCACATTCCCGCCCTGCTGAATGCAGATGAACTGGCCCACTGCCGCGAAACACTGAAAAACGCGCAGTGGACCGACGGGCGCGAGACGGCGGGCCTGCAGTCGGCCAAGGCCAAGAACAACCAGCAACTGCCCCGGGATTCGGAAGCCTGCCGTGAACTGGGGCAGATCGTGCTGCGCGCGCTGGGCCGCAACGCCCTGTTCAACAGCGCGGTGCTGCCCTACCGCGTCAGCCCGCCGCTGTTCAACCGCTACGAAAACGGCATGAGCTTTGGCGCGCATGTGGACAATGCCATCCGGGGCATCGTGGCGGGCGACATCCATACGCGCATCCGCACCGATGTATCCTCCACGCTGTTTTTTTCGGATCCCGATGAATATGATGGCGGCGAACTGACCATGCATGCCAATGGCAACGAACAGGCCATAAAGCTGCCGGCAGGCGACATGGTGCTGTATCCCACTACCGTGCTGCACAGTGTCACGCCGGTCACGCGCGGCAGCCGACTGGCGGCCTTTTTCTGGTCGCAGTCGATGATTGCCGAGGAAAGCCGCAGGCAGATCATGTTTGACCTGGACATGCAGGTGACATCCCTGCGTGAACGGTTGGGGGACGCCGATCCCGCCGTGCTGTCGCTGACCAATATTTACCACAACATGATGCGCCAGTGGTGCCTGCTGTAACCGCTCAGCAGGTGCCCGACAGGAAATATTTCCGCTTTTTAAAATATTTTCCGTGCTATCTGCATGCATCCTCTGTATAGGATGTCCCACGGCTGGACTTTTCAGCTACGGACAAGATTTCAAATGCAGCCTCGCTAAGCGGCCTTCTGGCATCCCCGATATAACGAAAAGTCTCGATTCCGCGCATGTTCGCGTGGAGGTGCCGGTTACGCAAGGAGGCCAAGACATGGCCGCAGGAACAGTTAAATGGTTCAACGCCCAGAAGGGCTTTGGATTTATCCAGCCTGATGATGGAAGCGCTGACGCTTTCGTTCACATCTCTGCAGTCGAGCAGGCTGGCCAGCAGACACTGAACGAGGGACAGGCTGTGACCTACGACCTCGAACGGGGCCGCAACGGCAAGTCTTCTGCAGTCAATCTGAAGATTGGCTGATAATTTCGGCAGGAACTCCGGTTCCTGCCGTTTTTATTTCTACCCCCGTTTACAGCCAGACAGCATGTTCCGGTTCCTCATACTGTCACTGGCCTGCCTGCCGCTGCATCATGCCATGGCGCAGATGCCCGGCGCCGTCCCCGGCGGCTGGAATGGCAGCGTGGCCCTGCCGCATGCACCCATGGCCCCATCGGGCCTGCCCATGCCTGCAGCCCCTCCGCTGGCGCATTTCGCCCCGCTACATGTTCCCGGCACATCCGTTCCGCCGTCACCCGATCAGGAACTGGCCCCTGGTCCCGCTGACCTGAACGCGACGCAACCTGCAGCCCCCATGGCCGGCAGCCCCGCACGACAGGACTGGACCGCCTTCCGGCGCGCTGAGCACCAGGCACTGCGGAACACGCACCATTCCGCCGCACCATGACAGGCGGTTGCAAACACTGACCATAGGCCATTCCGCAGGTCATCAGGACACTGGCGAGCAGGCCCTTCAGTTGACCGCGAAGATGTCGCGCATGTCCATCTGGCTGGCAATTTCCCATACCCGCGCCATCAGCGCCGTTGGCAGGGACTGTGTCAGGCGCACCAGCCCCACTTCCGGCGCACCACACGGACCAAGCGGACGAATTTGCAGGCGGCCGTGGCCAATATGGGTCGGCAGCGCCGCAACCGGCAATATGCTGGCCAGCCGCCCCGCCAGCAGTTCGCCATACAGCACTTCGGGTGAATTGGTTTCCAGCACCACGGTTGGACTGACCCCTGCCCCGCGGAACGCGGCATCCACGATCTGGCGCGTACGCATTTCCGGACTGAACAGGCATAAGGGCAGGTCAGCCAGTGTCGCCCAATCGCGTCGTCCCGCTGGCAGGACCAGGGGTTCTGCCGCTGCCAGCACATGCTGTTCGGTAAACAGGGGCAGCATATCAAAAGGCGCATCCGCCGGGATCTGGTCCAGATAGACCAGCCCGAGGTCAAGCTGCTGCTGACGCAGGCGGTGAATGGTATCAGCACATGAACCGATACGCACCTGCAGATGCAGCCCCGGGACGGCGGTCCGGAAACTTTCCAGCAGCAGGGGAATGCCCTGCATCCCCGACGGTATGACCCCGAGGGACAGCGTGCCCCCCGCCACGGCCTGCGCAAAGGCCGCTTCCTGCCGCAATCCGTCCAGCGCGGCCAGCGTCTGGCGCGCCCATGCCAGCACCCGCCGCCCTTCGTCCGTCAGGCCATTGAAACGCCGGGTCCGACGGATGATGGTAATCCCCAGTTCAGCTTCAAGCTGGCGTATCGCCGCCGAAAGCGCGGGCTGGGATACGCCGCAGCTTTCCGCCGCCCGCGAGAAATGCTGATAGCGGTCGAGGGCTATCAGATATGTCAACTGCCGCAGAAACACGCCACATCCGTCCTGACAAGAAACGTCACATGTTACCGGACAACCCCGCCATTCGCCAGAGACCCCGTCCCCCACCCCGTATGTGCGACACCGTACCCGATCCGGATTGCCCCCGACGGCTGGCGCGGACCGGGGCATGATCGCCCCGGGAAAAGAGCGGTAAAAATGTGGTGGGCCGGGCGTGCACGTGAATGCTGCCGTGGCGTTATGCGCGGGGAACCGCCAGAACAGGCCCGACCCGACCGCCCAATGTGGGATACAGGGGCCAGATATTCGCATCCTTGTGCCATTGACGGCATCCGATGTGATCATTGATGAAGGGAAGGATATTCTCCGGGCCGGTTCCGGCAAGATCCCGAACCCGTCCCGGCCATCCGCCCCAGTACCGGAGACCGTACATGCCCGTACACCTTTCCAACACGTCCCTGTTCCGCAAGGATGCGTTCATTAACGGCACATGGTGCCCTGCGGCAGATGGCACGCGCCGCGCCGTGCATGATCCGGCGACCGGTCTGCTGGTGGCGGAGGTGGCTGAATGCGGGCCACAGGACGTTGCCCACGCCATTACGGCCGCCCTCGCGGCGCAGGCGGAATGGCGCAACCGCACCGGCGCGCAGCGGCAGGTGATCCTGACGCGCTGGCATGAACTGGTCATGGACAATGTTGACGACCTCGCCACCCTGATCATTACCGAACAGGGCAAGCCCCGTGCCGAAGCCGCGGGCGAAATCCGGTATGCCGCAAGCTTCCTGCTATGGTTCGCGGCCGAGGCCATGCGCGCCTACGGGGACATCATTCCCCCCACCAATCCGGCCACGCGGCTGAGCGTCATCCGCCAGCCCGTGGGTGTGTGTGCCGCAATCACGCCGTGGAATTTCCCTGCCGCCATGATCACCCGCAAGGCCGGACCCGCGCTGGCCGCGGGCTGCGCCATGATTGTCAAACCATCGGAAGACACACCGCTTACGGCACTCGCACTGGCCGAACTTGCCCGGCAGGCGGGCTTGCCTGCGGGACTGCTGCAGGTGCTGCCGGGGGATGGCGTGACACTGGGCAAGGCACTATGCGCCAGCCCCGCCATCCGCAAGCTGTCCTTTACGGGGTCCACGCAGGTGGGGCGCATCCTCATGGCGCAGTCGGCCCCCACGCTCAAGCGCCTGTCGCTGGAACTGGGCGGCAATGCCCCCTTCATCGTGTTTGACGACGCCCATATCGAACAGGCGATCAAAAGCGCGGTCGCCGCCAAATATCGCAATGCCGGGCAGACCTGCGTCTGCGCCAACCGCTTCCTGATACAGGACGGGATCTATGACGAATTCGCCACCCGCTTTGCCCGTGTGGTGAACAAGCTGCCCGTCGGGCCGGGCAGCGACCCCAGTTCCGCCATCGGGCCGCTGATCAGCACAAAGGCGCGCGACAAGGTGGAGGAACACGTGCGCGACGCGCTGGCGCATGGCGCGACCGTGCTGTGCGGTGGCGAACGCGACGACGCGGGCGAGCTGTTCTACCGCCCCACCGTGCTGCGTGACGCAACGCCCGCCATGCGTATCGCGCACGAGGAAACGTTCGGCCCCGTGGCCTCGCTATTCCGCTTCCATACGGAAGCCGAGGCCATCGCCATGGCCAATGATACAGAATACGGCCTTGCCGCCTATTTCTTCACCCGCGACCATTCCCGCGTCCATCGCGTGGCCGAAGCGCTGGAATACGGCATGGTTGGCCATAATACCGGCCTGATTTCCAATGAGGTCGCCCCCTTTGGCGGCATCAAGCAGTCCGGCATGGGGCGCGAGGGATCGCGCTACGGCATGGATGAATACATGGAAATGAAGTATATCTGCACGGACATAACCGACCATACGGCATGACCGGCAGCCGCCCCGTCACACGCGCCGGGGCGCATTTACATCCACCTTCAATGGACTACGATGGCGGCATGAACGAATTCCGCTTCCTTCATGCCGCCGACCTGCATCTGGACAGCCCGCTGCTGGGACTGACGCAGAAATCGGGGGATTACGCCCGCCTGATCGCCGATGCCTCGCGCCGCGCCTTCAGCGACATGGTCAACCTCGCCATCCAGACCGAATGCCGCTTTGTCGTGCTGGCGGGCGACGTGTTTGACGGTGACCTGCGCGATACGCAGTGCGGGCTGTTCTTCATCAACGGCATGGCGCGGTTGCAGCAGGCAGGCATCCGCGTTTTCATGATCCTTGGCAATCATGATGCGGAAAACCGCTTTGCCCGGCACCTGCACATAACGGACAATGTGCACCTGTTCGCCTCCGGCAGGGCCGAAACCTGCATCATGGAAGATCTGGGCGTTGCCGTGCACGGCCGCAGCTTCGGCCGCCGGGACGTTACGGATAATATCGCACGGAAATATCCGGCCCCCGTGCCGGGCATGTTCAACATCGGCATCCTGCATACCGCCTGCCAGGGGCGGGAGGGGCATGAAACCTATGCCCCCTGCACGGTGGAACAGCTGGTCAACCACGGCTACCAGTACTGGGCGCTGGGTCATGTCCATAACCGGGAAATCCTGCATGAAAACCCGTACGTGGTGTACGCAGGGAACCTGCAGGGACGTCATGCGCGCGAAGCCGGGCCAAAGGGGGCGTCGCTGGTCACGGTGCGTGGTGAGCGGGTCCTGTCGGTGGACCATCAGGTGCTTGACGCCGTGCGCTGGGCCAGCGAGACGGTGGACCTGACAGGCGCCACCACGTCTGCCGACATGACCGACCGCATTCGCGATGCCGGGCGGTCCCTTGTGGCACAGGCACAGGGGCGGCCCATTGCCCTGCGGCTGGAACTGGTGGGGGCGACGGCGCTGCATGCCCACCTGATCCGCGACACGCATGACGCGCAGCTGGAAATCGAGAGCGTACTGGCCAGCCTGTCCGATGAGATATGGCTCGAACGCCTGAAAATCCATACCTGCCCGCCGCCCCGCCCTGCCGTGCTCGACCCGTCCACCGGCGGCCGGATTGCCGCCGACATACAGCGGGCCGCAACGCCGGACGCCCTGCGGGCGGAACTGTCCGATATCCTGACCGCGATCATGGACCGCATGCCCGCCCATGCCCGCACGGAGGAAATGCGCGAAACGATCCTGAATGACGTGCCGGGCCGGGCAATCGACCTTGCCCTGTCACTGGTGGACAATCCGGAAGGGCATGACAATGCGAATCAGTGAATTCCGCATTGTCAAATACGGCGCCATTGCTGACCTTGACCTGAATTTCGCCGATGGCCGTGGGCTGCATGTCATCCATGGCCCCAACGAAGCAGGCAAGAGCACCTGCCTGTCCGCGCTGTCGGATTTCCTGTTTGGCGTCCCGAACCTGTCGCCTGCGGGGGCGGTGTTTGGCAATGACCAGATCCGGCTGGATGCCCGCCTGCGGCTGGATGACGGGCAGGCCCTGGACCTGAGCCGCCGCAAGGGCCGCAGGAATACCCTGCTGGCCCCCGATGGCAAGGCTGTGGCCGACAGCGTGCTGTCGCACCCGCTGGGGGCCATGACGCGTGAACGCTTTGCCGCGCTGTTCGGGCTGAATGACGAAACCTTGCGTTCCGGCGGGACGGAACTGCTGAAGGCAAACGGGGACATTGGTCGCCTGATCGTGGAGGCAGGCGGCGGCCTGCGCGCGCTGGTGGAACGGCTGGAGGAAATCGACACGCGGCGCAATGCCCTGTTCGCGCCCCGCCGATCGGCGGAACGCGCGTTCTACAGGGCGCTGGATGACTTCAACGCGGCGAAGGACAGCCTGAAGGACGCCTCGCTCGGGCATGACGCCTATACCGAACATTGCCGCCTGCGTGATGAAGCCCGCCAGAGCAAGGCCGACATAAGCCGCGAACAGGACGAACTTCGCCGCCTGCAGGCCCGTCATGAACAGTTGGAAAAGGCGGCGCCCCTGCTGGGTGAGATCAACCGGCTGCACGCGGAACTGGCTGCGCTGGCCGACCTTGCCGCCCTGCCCGTCGGCATGGGCACCACGATCACCACGACGCTGGAGACATATGACCGCGCCACGGCCCACCATGACGCCATGGTGGCGCAGGCCGCGCAGTTACGACAGCAGACAACCCCCACCCCCGCGCAGGTCAGCCTTCAGGACCTGCGCGATCCCATCATGCAGGCCATCCGCCTTGGCCACGACGTCCGCCAGCACCGTGTGCTGAAGCCTGCGCAGGATGAAAAATGGCGTAGCATAAACGACAGCCTGGCCAGCCTGCGTCGCAGGCTGGGCAAGGGCACGGATGCCGACCTCCGGCAGTTCATGCCGGACCGTGCGGTACTGGACAGCATTCGTGTGCTGGTGGACACGCAGGCCCGCTGGCGCATCCAGCACGACAATCTGGAACAGCAGATGCGCCAGACAGAACTGGCCATTGCGCAGAAGCAGCACCGCATGGCCAGCCTGCAGGCAGCGGGCCGGCACGTGGCACTGCATGAAGAGACCGCGCCCTTCGCCGCCCTGCCCATGGACATGAAACGGCTGGACATGCGCATGGCGGCACTGGAACAGCGCCAGGCCAGCCTTGCGGCACAGGCGCTGGCGCTGGGCAGCGAAACGGTGGACCACCTGCGCCACCTGCCCTGCCCCGACCCGGACAGCGTGCGCGCCGCCATGGACCGCCTGCATAAACTACGCATCGAGCACGACCGGCTGGCCGGCACGCTGGCAGCCGAACGCGAACGCCTGACCGGCCTGCAATGCGAACTGGCGCGGCTGGAACAGGCAGGCAGCACGCTTACAACCGACATGCTGGCCACCGCGCGCGCGCGGCGCGATGCACTGTGGCAGGACATCCGCGCCACATACCTGCACCCTGACCCGGACGCGCCCGCCTCCACGCGCCTGAGCCAGGTCGTGGCGCTGGACGCCGCCATGGAACAGGTGGACACCCTGTCCACGCAGTTGATGGCGCAGGCCGACCGTATTGCCCGGATCGAGGGACTGCACCACGATATCAGCCACTGCATGGACAAGATCACTTTCCATGACCGTGGCCGGGCGGAGGTGGAAAGCCGGATGGCCTGCCAGTGGCAGGATTTCATGGCGCCCTTCCCCGCCCTGCATGCCCATGCCGCAACGCCTGAGGCCCTGCTGGCCTTCGTACAGCAGCGCACGCAACTGCTGGCTGATGCCCGGCAGGTCGCAGCCGAACAGGCGGCGCTGGTGGAAGAACGCATCCGCCCGGACGCCATGCGCGACAGGCTGCACCGGCTGGCCCTGCGGCTGGGGATCGACCCCACGCCGGACCTGTCCGCGTGCGTGGAAGTCGTCAGCACCGCCGTGCGCATGCATATCAGCGGACATGAAGAATACAGCAGGCTACAGCGTGAACGCGATGACCTGCTGCCGCTACAGCAGCAGTTGCGCCAGCAGGCGACAGCCCTGACCGCGGCACAGCAGGAATGGAAACAGCAATGGGCCGCCGCCATGCAGGCAATCGGCCTTGGCCCCGACGCCCTGCCCGATGTTGCGCGCGACCTTGCCACCGAATGGGCAGCGGCCCCTGCGCAGATCGAACGTCTGGACGAACTGCGTGACGCCCGCGCGCAGGCACAGGCCGCCGGGCATGAACTGACGCAGGCCGTCGACGCCATCCGTCCCCGCCTGCCCCTTGCCCTGCCGCCGGACAGCGTGGCGGCGGCAGGAGAGCTGGAGCAGCACTGGCAGGCGGCAGAAAAAGCGCGGCATCAGCGCGAGGCCCTGCTGCCCGCACTGGCCACGGCCAGCCAGAGCGTAACCGATAGCGAATCCAGCCTGTCGCATGCCCGCACGGCCATCGAGGCGCTGCTGACCCGCACGCATGCCGACAGCGTGGACGCCCTGCGTACGCTGGCCGCGCGGCTGGACCAGCGTGACCGGCTGGCCGCCGACCATGCACAGGCACGCGATACCCTGTCCCGCATGACCGACGGGCAGTCCCCCGCCGAGGTCGAACATGCCCTTGACGGGCGCGACATGCCGGAACTGAAGGCGGAAGCGGCACGTATCCATGACCGGCTGGCCGAACTGCAGCGCCTGCGCGATAACGCGGTCCGCGCCGAACAGCATGAGGACATGGCGCTGCGTGCATTTGAACATAATACGGATGCGACACAGGCCGCGGCACGGCGCGAGGCGGCCATTACCAGCCTGCACCGGATTGTGGAGGAATATGCCGAACTGAGCCTGGCCCGCAAACTGATCGCCGATGCCATTGCCCGCGTGCGGGCGGCGGAACAGGACCCGCTGGTAACGCGTGCGGGGCAGTTCCTGTCCCTTGCGACCCTGGGCGCGTTCAGCGGCATAAGAACGGAACTCGACCCCCATGGCGAACCCGTGGTGCAGGGCGTGCGCCATGATGGCAGCACGGTGCCGGTCGCGGCGATGAGCGCGGGCACGCGCGACCAGCTTTTCCTCGCCTTCCGGCTGGCCAGCGTGGAAACCTACTGCAGATCCGCCGAATCCCTGCCCTTCATCGCCGATGACCTGCTGGTCCAGTTCGATGACGCCCGCAGCCTGAGCACCCTGCGGGTACTGGCGGATTTTGCCCGCACCACGCAGGTGCTGCTGTTCACCCACCACGACAGCATACGCGACATGACGCGCGCCCTGCGGGCGGACATGCGTGACAGGGACGTTACAATCAACCTGCTGGAACTGCCCCGCGCTCCCGTTGCCGTATCAGGAAACTGACGCAGTGAACGGGCTGGCCGATAACTGGCCATCAATGAAAAAATAAGAAAGTTTCCGGATGCCGTCTTCCTTTAAAAAAGCGGCATTCCCCGGAAGTTTTTCGGGAAAAGTTTTCCCAAAAATGTCCTTGTGCTGCGCTGGCCATTTCGGCAGGCAGGCGTTTTACCAGTTCTGCGGTCCCTGCATCATCTGCCTGCGCTGCTGGTCCTGCTGCTGCATCTGCATATGCTGCTGGCGCAACTGTTCATCCTGCTGACGGAACTGCTGTTGCATCTGCTGCATCTGCTGCTGTTGCTGCATGCGGAACTGCTCACGCTGGCGGGCGATCTGTTCACGGCCACCGGGCTGGTTGCCCATCTGGCGTTCCTGCTGATCCAGCTGCATCTGCTGCTGGCGGAACTGCTGCCGCATCTGCTGCATCTGCTGGTCGCGCTGCATGTTCATCTGCTGTTCCTGCTGGCGCTGCTGCATGTCCTGTTGCCGAAACTGCTGCTGCATCTGCTGCGCCTGCTGGGCACGCTGCATGTTCATCTGCTGTTCCTGCTGACGCTGCTGCATCTGCTGCTGCTGAAACTGCTGCATGTCAGGCTGGGCCTGCGCGCCCACCGTCATGATGGTGACGCCCAGCAGCGCTGCGCACAGATACCCCGCGCCGGTCCGGATCGTGGATGCCATGATGGTTCTCCCGTGTATGGATACCGTCCTTCCTACAGGATCAGGGCAGGTAATCCAGTCCGATATCCATGACACGCACGGTATGGGTCAGCCAGCCAAGGGAAATCAGATCCACCCCCGCCTGCGCCACGGCCGTGACCGTATGGGGCGTGATACCACCCGAGGCTTCGGTCAGGGCACGGCCATCGACAGTCCGCACGGCCTCACGCAGCATGTCGGGGGGCATGTTATCCAGCAGGAAGACATCAACGCCGCCTGTCTCCAGCCCCTCGCGCAGTTGCGCCAGCGTATCGACCTCCAGCTCGATGCGCACCAGATGCCCTGCGGCCCGGCGCGCCCGGTCCACCGCAGCCGTAATCCCGCCGGCAAAGGCGATATGGTTGTCCTTGATCAGGATGGCGTCATCCAGGCCAAAACGGTGGTTGCTGCCGCCACCAGCCCGGACCGCATATTTCTGGATTGCCCGCAGGCCGGGCATGGTCTTGCGCGTGCAGGTGATGCTGGCGCGATAGGGACGGACCAGTTCAACCAGTTGCGCCGTAGCCGTTGCGATCCCGCTGAGATGCGACAGGAAATTGAGACCCACGCGCTCCCCCGACAGGATGCCACGCGCAGGCCCGCGCACCGTCGCAAGACGGGCGCCACGTGTTACCACGTCACCATCGCGCACATGGGGTTCGAACACGATGCGCGGGTCCATGAGCGCAAAGGACAGCCGCGCCATGTCCAGACCGGCAATCACCCCGTCCTGCCGCGCGGCCAGCACGGCAGAGACACCAGCATCCCCGTCTACGATCACGGCATCGGTCGTCAGGTCGCCCGCGCGGCCCAGATCCTCCAGCAGGCCCGCACGCACGAGCGGTTCCAGCATGATATCGGGCAGGGAATGGATCATGGGGCGTGTCTTTCATTCATGGACGGGATGGCGGGTACGGGCACATCATGCATATCCGCAAGCCGGGCCTGCAGGTCCGCCAGCCGAAAGCGCGAGGGCGCAGCAGTCGCCATGGCGTAGGGATAATCACTGCGGAAATGGCCGCCCCGGCTTTCACGGCGCAGGCTGGCGGCCAGAAGGATCGAGGCACAGACCAGCCCGACATCCGTGCCCATGAAGGGCATGACCTGTTTCAGGCCCGAACGCAGGCTGTCACCCGTGCGGATCACCCCGGCATGATGGCTCATGATCCGGCGCAGGGCGGCCGGTGGGGGACATGCGGCCAGGTCATGCGGCAGGCGGGCGATATCGGGCACAGGAACGCAGGACGTCGTGCAGCCATCAAGTTCGTGGCCGATCCATGTGCCGAACGCCACGGCTTCCAGCAGGGAATTGCTGGCCAGCCGGTTGGCGCCATGCAGGCCGGTGCATGCTACCTCTCCTGCTGCCCACAGGCCCGCGACACCGGTCCGCCCCCGATGATCCACCATGATGCCCCCCATATGGTAATGGGCGGCGGGACGGACGGGAATCGGCTGCGTTACGGGATTGATGCCATGGGCCATGCACAGCGCATATATGGCAGGGAAATGCCGGGGAAAGGCCGCGCCCACAGCCGCACGGGCATCAAGATACACACTGTGACCTGCCATCATGTGACGCCAGACCGCACGCGATACGCTGTCGCGCGTGGCGAGTTCACTGGTAAAGCGTTCGCCCGTTTCATCAATCAGGGCAGCCCCTTCGCCCCGCACGGCCTCGCTGACCAGGCACAGGCGCTGCCCTTCCGGCCCGGCGGACAGGGCAGTCGGGTGAAACTGCACGAATTCCATATTGCCCAGCACTGCGCCCGCGCGCGCGGCCATGGCAAGGCCACTGCCGGTAGCCCCGGCGGGATTGGTGGTATCGGCAAACAGGCCGCCTGCCCCGCCGGTGGCCAGCACGACCGCCGGGGTGGACAGCGTGACAGTGCGCCCGCCAATATCCAGCACGCCCCCCGCCACCGCGCCATCATGCACCAACAGGTCATGCGCATGGGCCTGTTCCACCACCGTGATGCGCGGGGTCTGCCGCACGCGGGCAACCAGCGCGCGCATGATGGTGGCCCCCGTTGCATCTTCCCCCGCATGAACGATGCGCCGCCGCCCATGGGCGGCTTCCAGGCCCAGTTGCAGGCTGCCATCCGCATGCCTGTCCCACCGCACGCCAAGCCCGGCCAGCTGTTCCACCGCCGCCGGCGCGCAGGCTGTCACACGGTCGACCACTGCGGCAGTACATAATCCCGCCCCCGCCGCCAGTGTATCCGCCGCATGCAGCGTGGGCGTATCATCCGCCCCCACGGCCGCGGCCATTCCCCCCTGCGCCAGCATGCTGGCGGCAGCGGGCGGGCGCATGTCATCCAGCCGTCCGGCGCATGCCAGCACGCATGGCCGCGTAGTGGACAGTGCGACCATGACGCCCGCCAGTCCCCCGCCGATGATCAGCGGCTGTCCGGCAAGCTGGCCCGGCGGCGGCAGGGTGGTCATATCGCCAGCATGCGTTCAACGGCGCGGCGGCCACGGCTGGCCAGTTCGGGGTCCAGCGTGACCTCATGCGTCATGTTTTCCAACGACTGGCGGATATTGGACAGAGTAATGCGTTTCATGTGCGGGCACATGTTGCATGGACGCACGAATTCGGTCTGCGGATACTGCACCGCAAGGTTGTCGCTCATGGAACATTCGGTCACCAGCAGGATGCGGCTGCCGGTATGCTCGCGCACGAAATCACCCATCATGGCGGTAGACCCGCTGAAATCGGATGCCGCCACCACTTCGGGCGGGCATTCAGGGTGGGCAAGGACCACAAGCCCAGGGTGGTCGGCGCGCATGCGCTCGATTTCCTGCGGGGTGAAGCGTTCATGCACCTCGCAGTGACCAGCCCATGTGATCATCCTGATGCCGGTCTCGGCTTCGATGTTGCGGGCCAGGAATTCATCAGGGATCATGATGACACGGTCGCTGCCAAGGCTTTCCACCACCCGCTTCGCATTGCCTGACGTGCAGCAGATATCGCTTTCGGCTTTCACCTCGGCTGAGGTGTTGACGTAGGTGACAACCGGCACGCCGGGATAGCGTTCACGCAGCAGGCGCACGTCCCGCCCGGTAATGGAATCAGCCAGCGAACAGCCCGCATGCAGGTCGGGGATCAGCACGGTGCTATGCGGGTTCAGCATCTTGGCCGTTTCCGCCATGAAATGGACGCCCGCCATGACGATCACGTCCGCATCCGTTTCCTGTGCCTCCCGCGCCAGGGCAAGGCTGTCGCCACGGATATCGGCCACGCAGTGAAATATCTCGGGCGTCTGGTAGTTATGCGCGAGGATGACGGCGTTGCGTTCGCGCTTGAGCGCTTCGATCGCGCGGATATCCTCGACAAACGTCTCCCATTCCATTTCGGGGACCAGATGCCGCACGCGGTCATACAGCCCGTCTGTTTCGCCACGCGGCGTAATCCGGTTCATGCCTGTTCTCCCTTCGCCCATCCTGTCGCGCTATTTATGCTCATATTGAGTATAAGCCGGGCGGCAGGGGCCGGTTGGACAGTTCCAATGGGAAACAAGCCTCTTGTCAATCAGGTTTTTCGTGAGATCCCGTTTTTCCCATCAGGGCTGGGCCAATGGAATCTTGGTGCCTGCCAGGTACCGCGCCTGTCTGACTTCCCCACAGAAACGGTACAGCCGGGCGGGTCTGCCGCCGGTATGTTCCTCAATTCCGCCTGTTTCTTCAACGAGTTGCTGCTGCATGATCAGGCGGCGGAAATTCTGTTTATGGATATGGACCCCCGACAGGCTTTCCATCACGCGCTGTAACTGCAGCAGCGTGAATTCCTCCGGCATCAGTTCAAACACGACCGGCCGGTAACGTATCTTTGCACGTAACCGCGCCATGCCGGTGGCCAGTATGCGCCGGTGGTCGTGATGCATGGCCCGCCCTGGCACGGTGCTTTCGGGTGTGCAGCCCGCTTCCGCCACCAGCCCGGCTTCATACAGCAGTTCATAGCGTTGCAGCACCAGTTCGTCATTCCACGCCACCATGTCACCAATGGCGAACAGGGTGACACAGCGCTGCCACTGCCGCACGCGCACGGCCGCGTTGTCCATGCCCGCCACCCATTTGCATAACAGGCGTTCGATAATGGTCAGGCAGTCCCGCCCCGCATCCGTCTTGCAGTTTTCCCACGGGAAATAGTCATACCAGTCCCGCCAGCCTGTCTCCCCCGCGTGGCTGCGGGTCAGAGCCAGATAGGAAATGGCGATCATCCTGCCCTGTTCCGCGCCCAGCAGGCGGTCATGATCGGCAAAGGTGTACAGCTGTTCCACATGCCCGATGGGGTGACCGGTCTGACGTTCCACCCATGCCCGGACACCTGCCTGCAGGGACCGATGGGTACTTTCCAGCGGGCCGGACGGCAGCAGCCTGCCGTGGTCGATCGTCATGACCTGCGGCACGTCATCCCGCACGGCCGTCAGGACAGCAATCAGTTCGATCATCATCTGGGTTGTCATGTCGGGACATGCATATCATGCCGCCCGCTGGTGTGGGGAGTGAATTCCCCTCCCCGTCCCGCAGGCCGCAGGCATGGCAGCGATGGGGAACTGGAAAAAAACCACTGCATGATTATGGAATGCGCTGCCGTGTCCCTATGCCACAATGCGTAATTTCATTACAGTTTCCGCCTTTGGCGCCGGGGGGCATGATGCGCCCCGCGTGCCCGTATCAGCCGGACAGGATGGCATGACGGCATCCTGCCATTACCACAGGACCGGGTCAGACAGGCATGCATGATCACGACAGGCAGGACAACGACACCGGGATCATGCCCGCCATCTCCCTTCCCGTGCTGCTGGTTGGCATTGTCCTGCCGTTCTGTCTGGTGATCGGGGGGTGTCTGGCGCTTCAGGCGTTCCGGATGGCATTATTCGGCATTCCGCTTGAAATGATCTGGATGTTCGCCTGTTTCATTCTGGTGCCGGCGTGCCTGACCGTGTGCTGGAACCTGTCACCACCCGGGCCAGACGGAAAGCAGGTAAAATAAGGCATGGAAGTTTCCGTATTCCTGGCTGTCATTACGGCTTCCGTGCTGATCGCCATCTATTCACGCTATCGCCACGCCGCGCGCAATACACGGGACTTCTTTGTGGCATCGGGTCAGTTCGGGGCCGTACTCGTTTTTTTCCTGACCATCGGGGAGACATACAGCATCGGCAGCGTCCTGGGCTTTCCCGCCGGGATATATACGCAGGGCAGCGGGTTCGGGCTGTGGTTCCTGGGGTATATCCTGCTGTCCTATCCGGTGGGGTATTTCCTGAACCCGCGCGTATGGGCACTGGGGCAGAAATATGCCTGCGTGACGATTGCCGATATTTTCCGCAACCATTACGCCAGCCGCGTTCTGGAAATCCTGATCGTGCTGAATACCACGTTATTTCTTCTTCCCTTCGGTGAAATGCAGTTTGCGGGCCTTATGGTAGTGGTCCGCAATCTGGGCTGGCATGTTTCAGGCATGATGATGACGGGGGCATCGGCGTTACTGACACTGGCGTGGATCCTGCTGTCGGGCATACGCGCACCGGCCTATGTTTCCATACTGAAGGATATGCTGATGGTGGTGGCGATCGTGCTGGGCGGATATGCAGCCATGCATGCCATGCACTGGCCTGCCGCACTGGCACGCCTGTCCCGTCCGGACGGGGGTGTTCATGGGGTGCCGGGCGGCAACGCCTTCATTGTCTCGACCATTATCCTGCAATCGATCGGGTTATGTATCGCGCCACAGACGGTTGCCTTCCTGTTCAGCGCCCGGTCGCCCCGGACCGTGCAGAAAAACCAGATTTTCATGCCGCTTTACATGCTTATGTTCCCGTTCCTGTTCATGATGGCTCTGTATGTACGGACAGCGGGCATGACACCTGCGTCACCCAATGATGTCTTCATGGTCGCGGTCTGCGCCACCCTGCCCCACTGGGCACGTGGGCTGGTGGCGGGGGGATGCGCGCTTTCGGCGCTGGTGATCCTGGCGGGGATCTGCCTGGCGCTGGGGCCACTGGTTTCACGCAACCTGATGCCCGGACATTCGGACCGCACCCAGAAAACGGGGGCACAGGTCACCATTGCCATTTACCTGCTGGTTTCGGTTCTGGGGGGCGCGTCACTGTCGGGGCTGATGGTCATGCTGAACAACCTGTATTATATCGGTGTCACCCAGCTTGCACCGGGCATTATCGTTGCCATCTTCAACCGCAGGGTATCGGCCGTACCCATTATTGCGGGACTGTTATGTGGCGACCTGATCGGAATCAGCCTGTTTTTCCTGCATGTGATGCCTGCGGGGCTGAATCCCGGCATGATCGGGCTGGCAGTCAATGCGCTGATCGTATGGGGTGGCATGGTCCGGACATCCGCGACGGCTGCCTGATACCGTCCCGCAACCATATCATTCATTCCTTGACAGAAACGGTATTGATGCAGATTCTTGGGTGTCGCCTTTTTCAAAAACACGACGTTTCCTGAAGCTTTCCGAAACAGGCTCCACCAAAAAACTTTCAGTGGACTTATCGGATATTTCGTAAGCTGTCCTTTCAGACAGTCCCTTATACCGCGATACGCAGGGGACGATCGGGAATATCAATCCGTATGGGTGTATGACCCCGCGCGTCCCCGTCACTTTGGACGGGCATATGGCAGGGATCCCTGATTTCAACCGTTTCCGCCGTCAATATCCTGACATCGTGCTGCCGTGACAGGGTCCCACGCAGCAGGGCAAGGCCGTAGCGGATGCTGCTGCCGATCCCCGCCGCGCCGAACAGGACAACCGACAGCCTTCTGGATGTCTGCTGTGTCCGTGGCGTCAGGACATATTTCCCGGCATATAACGCCCCTTTTGACACGATAACCGATGCAGCCTGATAGGGAACGCCATCAACCGATACGGTAATGGGGGCGAACGTGTATTTCCACAACGCACCCAGCGTCGCCATGACATAGGCGGCACGCCCCACCAGTTTTTTCAGCCGTGCCGACACGACATGCACCACATGTGCGTCAAAGCCAATGCCGACCATCTGCACAAACAGGCATTCCCCCGTGGAGGACCGCAGCCGTCCCGGCCAGACAATGGTGCTGGCGCCACCAGCGATCATGCGCACATTCCTGTCATCATCAAACGGCACACGCAGTTCACGCGCCAGGACATTCGCCGTACCGACGGGCAGTATGCCCAATATGATATCGGAACCGGCCATGCCTTCGGCCACTTCGGCCACTGTGCCATCCCCGCCTGCAGCAATGATATGGCTGCAGGTACGTTCCGCCACCGCCCGACGCGCCAGATCCGTTGCGTGTCTCTTATGCAGGGTTGGCACGATGTCCGCCTGCATGCCCGCATGCTGCAACCGCCGTACAAAGCGCACCACACGCCCGATACGCCGGCGCCCGGCGGTCGGGTTCAGGATAACGGTTACCTGTGCATTCGGGTCGGGCATGAAATGTGTCTTCGGGGAAATCCTGCGCCCTGTCAAAAAAACATGGATACGATCCGGAAAGACCGCCGCATGGCCCGGCCATATCCCTGTAAAACAGACATTTTATGTCTGCACGCCCGACATGTCGCCCCTTTACATAACGGGTACGTTCCTGTCCTATGTTCGCGATGAAACTGAAACGATATCAGCCTGCGTCCCGTACCTTTTCCCGGCGTGCCTGATGCCTCCGTCCTGTTTGCCCGCGCCTGCCCGTCACCGGAATGCAGGACCGCCGGGTCCGCCGCCGTCAGGGTGGCATGCGATCCGCACCACCGCTGACATCATTCTTTCCCGCCATTCAGGAAACCCCGTACGGCATGTCTGACACGACTGGCACCTACCAGCCGCCTTCCCGACCTGCTTCAACGCTGAAGCAGCGGCATATCATCATGATCGCGCTTGGCGGCGCGATCGGGGCCGGACTGTTCGTGGGCAGCAGTGCGGCCATTGCCGCGGCAGGGCCCGCCGTGCTGCTGGCCTTTGTCGCGGTGGGGCTTGTGGTCATGCTCGTCATGCGCATGCTGGGCGAAATGGTGACCGCCATCCCCGGCAAGGGATCGTTCGTGGCCTATGTCCGCCTGGCCCATGGCGACGGGGCTGCCTTTACCACGGGGTGGCTGTACTGGTTTTTCTGGCTGGTGGCCCTGGGCAGCGAGGCCATTGCCGGAGCCATCCTGCTGCATGACTGGATCCATCTGCCGGTCTGGCTTCTGGCCATGGCGCTGATCGTGGCGCTGAACCTGATCAACCTGGCAGCGGTCCATATATTCGGGGAGTGTGAGTTCTGGCTGTCGCTGGTGAAGGTCATCAGCATCGTGCTGTTCATCATGGCGGGCACGCTGTATGTCGCCCATGTCTTCGGACCCGGCGTCCAGATCCCGCGCAACGTGCTGGGCCATGGCGGCCTGTTCCCGCATGGGGCGGCGGCCGTGATTTCCATTATCCCCACCGTCCTGTTCACCATGATCGGATCGGAAATCGCGACGGTGGCGGCAGGCGAGTCCGCGGAACCGGCACGCAACGTAGCCCATGTCACCCGCAGTCTGGGCACCCGCATCGTGCTGTTCTACAGCCTGTCCATCGCGCTGATCCTTATGATCGTGCCATGGTCGGACATCGCTCCGGGCCATTCGCCCTTTGTCGCGGCCATGCAGGCCATGGGCATTCCGGGGGCCGGCGCGTGCATGCAGGTCGTGGTGCTGACAGCAGTACTGTCATGCATGAATTCCAGCCTGTACATCACATCACGTATCCTGGCCGAACTGGCCCGGCATGGTGACGCGCCCGCCGTGCTGCACCATTACGGGCGGCAGCATACGCCGGTCAACGCCATCATGGCCAATTCACTGGCCGGGGCCGTGGTGGCGTTTGCCTCCATCCTTGCGCCGGGCACGGTGTTCGCCTTCCTGCTCAGTTGCAGTGGCGGGGTGATCCTGCTGGTCTATTCGCTGATTGTCACATCCTACATGGTCCTGCGCCGCCGCATGGCCGATACGGAACAGGCAGCCTGTTTCCGGCTGCCTTTCTTCCCGGCGGTCAACCTCCTGACACTGGGGGGTGTCATGGTCATTTTCGTGGCCATGCTGCTGAATGCATCACAACGCATGACCGCCATGGCCAGCCTTGGCACGACGCTGTTCTTTATCGTGATCCATGCCGTGCGGAACAGGATGCACCCGAAAGCATAGTGACGCCATTTTTCAATAAAGCCGACATTTCCCGAAGCTTTCCGAAAAAAGCTTCGCCGGACACTTCCTGTAATTTAATGGCGGCCTTTTGTGCCCGTCCCGTTATTCAGGCCCCATGCGCCTGCGGCAGGATGTCAAACAGGGTTTCCTTGGGGCGGCAGGGGCGCGCAGCCTGATCGGTCATGACCACCGGGCGGTTGAGCAGTTCCGGATGGGCCGCAATGGCATCAAGCAGGTCTGCATCGCTCAGCGCCGGGTTATCCAGCCCCAGTTCCGCATACGGTGTACCGCGCTGGCGCAGCAGGTCGCGCACCGGCACCACAAGGCGGCTGGCCAGCACATCCAGATCGGCACGGGTTGGCGGTGTCTTCAGGTATTCCACCACGACCGGCTCGATCCCGGCAGCACGGATCATGGCCAGCACATTGCGTGACGTGCCACAGGCACGGTTATGATACAGGGTGACGGTCATGAAGCGGTTTTTTCCCATATGCCCAGACAGAGGAAACGCGCTATAATCACGTTTCCTTCCCGATTGCAGCCCGGCCTGCGCCGTGTGACCTGACAGGGTGCATTGGCGGGGGATTTCCGCTATGACCGCACATGCGGCCTGCCCGAAATGCCGGAACGGCCCGTTCACTGACGGCTTTCGTCAGCGGTCCCTTTTGAAGCGCATGGTTGCCATTGTGACAGATCACACCCCTTCCGTTGTTCCGCACACGCAGGATCGGCCATCCGTCTGCGTGGCGGCACTGTATCATTTCACGCCGTTTGCGGACTGCGCCGCCGTACGCGCGAAGCTGCTGGATGCCTGCCACGCACTGGGCATTCGGGGCATCCTGCTGGTGGCGCATGAAGGCATAAACGGCACCATTGCCGGGACGGATGACGCGATTGCCCGCATCCTTGACATCATCCGTGCCCTGCCCGGCTGCGCGGATCTGGACGTCAAGTTTTCCCGTGCGCCCGCCCTGCCGTTCCACCGCATGAAGGTGCGCATAAAGCGTGAAATCGTGACCATGGGCGTGGAAGGGCTGGATCCCCGCCGCGATGTCGGCCACTACGTAGCACCCGATGAATGGAACACCCTGATTTCCGATCCCGATACCATCGTGATCGACACGCGCAATGATTACGAGGTCGCAATCGGCACCTTCCGGGGTGCCATTGATCCGGGCACCCGCACGTTCCGCGAATTTCCACAATGGTTCCGTGACCGGCGGCGCGACCTGCTGGCACAGGGGCGCACGCCCCGGATCGCGATGTTCTGCACCGGCGGCATACGCTGTGAAAAGGCAACCGCCTTCGTCCGTGCGGAAGGGATCGAGGATGTGTTTCACCTGCAGGGCGGCATCCTGAAATATCTGGAAACCGTGCCAGAGGATCAAAGCCTGTGGGACGGGGAATGCTTCGTATTCGATCAGCGCGTCAGCGTGGGTCACGGGCTGAAACCGGGTACATTCGACATATGCCACGCCTGTCGTACCCCCCTGAGCGAAGCGGACCGCGCCAGCCCGCATTATGTGGACGGCGTAAGCTGCCCCCATTGCGCCGACCAGCGCACCGAAGCCCAGCGCAGGCGGTATGCGGAACGTGAGCGCCAGATCCAGCTTGCGGCACGGCAGGGCACGCACCATCTGGGCCTGCCACGACCCGGCGCGCGGCATGACGCCCCGCCCGGTGATGACACGAACGCATAAGCGCCGGAGCATTGCGCCCGGACGGCCGGCCCACTCTTTCCCAGGCAGGGGAAAACAGGGGACAGCCACCCGGTTATGGACCGGGCATGTTCATGGATGGCTTCCATTGAATATATCGTAAGATAGTTTATATCTTACGATATGACCGAAGATAATATGTCTACCCACCCGCCCCATTCCGACCCCGATGCCCACAGGCATGGCGGGCGACGGCATGGGGCGGGCCGGCGGTCGCGTGGCGGATTTGAACGTGGTCTGGGCCGGGGAGATTTCCCGGCGGGGCGAAAGCTCGGTTCGGAAGACCTGCAGCTTGTGCTGCTTGCCCTGCTGGCGGAACAGCCGGCGCATGGCTATGACCTGATCCGGCAACTGGGAGACCGCTCGGGCGGGTTTTATGCACCCGGCCCCGGCATGATCTATCCGGCCCTGACCTATCTGGATGAAGCCGGCCACGCCGTCGCCAGCCGTGATGGCAACCGTAAGTGCTATACCCTGACGGAAACGGGCCGTGCCCATCTGGCGGCCCGGCGCGAACAGGCTGACAGTATCCTGCGCACACTGGCGCGTATCGGTGGCCGCATGGCGGACGTGCGCGATGCGTTCGCCGGGGTTGACGACAACTGTGGTTCCGAAACCGACGAACTGCATGAAGCACGCCATGCGATCAGGCACGCCCTGCGCCACAAGCGTGGATGCACGGCGGAAGAATCCCGCCGCATTGCCGCCATCCTCGACCGAGCCACAGCGGAAATACTGGGCCAGTCGTGATGAGAAACGGGCTGTCGCCCTGCTTTTGTCACCTGCCCCGCCCCGCCGCCCTTCCCTGCTGGAGATTTTCTGATTGAACGCAGCCCCTGAAACATCGGACCGTGATCCCCTCCCCTCATGGCGGACCCGCCTGGGCGCCCGTTTCGGGGTGTACGGGCATGTGCCCCGCATGTTCCGCCAGATATGGAACTGCAGCCCCGCCCTGACATTGGCCAGCATCACGCTGCGGCTGGTGCAGGCCATCCAGCCGCCACTGGCGCTGTATGTCGGCAAGCTGATTGTCGATGAGGTCATTCGCACCAGCGCCCATGCCCCGGCGTCGGAGACCATGCTGGACTGGGTGCTGCATGGTCCGGCCACCCGGCTGGAAGAATGGATCGGGCTGGAATTCGCCCTCATCATCCTGTCGGACCTGACATCACGCGCGATCGTGCTGGTCGATGGGCTGCTGAACGAACGCTACATCAACTCCGTCAGTCTCGCGCTGATGGCCCATTCGGCCACGCTGGATCTGCAGCAGTTTGAATCCAGCACGTTACAGGACCTGCTGGAACGCGCGCGGCGTCAGGCATCGGGGCGCAATAACCTGCTGGTGCAACTGTTCAACATTGCCCAGACTGCTGTGACCGCGCTGACGCTTGCGATTGGCGTCGTGGCGTTCGCACCGTGGATGGTGGTGGTTCTGGCGGTCGCCCTCCTGCCCTCGGCGGCAGGGGAAGCGCGGTTCAATGCCGAAGGCTACCGGCTTATCCGCGCCAAGACGGCAGAACGCCGTGAAATGGAATACCTGCGCTATGTCGGCGCCAGCGCGGAACATGCCAAGGAGCTCAAGCTGTTCGGGCTGGGGGATTTTCTGGTGGGGCGTTTCCGGACCGCGGCCAGCACCGTGCTGGAACAGAACCGCAGGCTGGCCCTGCGCCGCTTTGTATGGAGCGGCGCCTTCGCCACCATCGGGTCGGTTGCCTATTACGGGGTCTATCTGGTCATTGTATGGGATACGGTTCGTGGCCGGTTTTCGGTTGGGGACCTGACATTCCTGTCGGGGTCGTTCCTGCGGCTGCATTCGGTCCTGTCCAGCCTGCTGCTGGGCATTACCCAGACTGCCAGCCAGGCGCAGTACCTCAATGATTTCTTTGCCTTCCTTGACCTGCGCCCGGCCATCATCTCACCGCCACGCGCGCTGCCCTTTCCGTCCCCCATCCGGCAGGGCATCCGGTTTGAAAATGTCGGTTTCCGTTATCCCGGCACGGACCAGTGGGCCATACGGCACCTGGATCTGTTCATCGGCGCGGGAGAAACGGTGGCGCTGGTGGGGGAAAACGGGGCGGGCAAGACAACCATCGTCAAGCTGCTGACCCGGCTGTATGACCCTGATGAAGGGCAGATCACGGTGGATGGCGTGCCCCTGGGCGATATGGACCTGACGGACCTGCGCGCGCATATCGGCGTCATATTCCAGGATTTTGTCCGCTACAGCCTGACCGCATCGGAAAATATTGCCGTAGGCCGGATCGACGCCCTGTCGGACACGCAACGCATTGAAGCGGCCGCGCATGAAGGGCTGGCAGATGATGTGGTGGGCAAACTGCCCATGGGGTATGACCAGCCATTGGGCAAGCGCGTGGCGAAAGGCCGCGAACTATCCGGGGGTGAATGGCAGAAAATCGCCATTTCACGTGCCTATATGCGTGATGCGGACCTGCTGATCCTTGATGAACCGACCGCGGCACTCGACGCGCGGGCGGAATCAGACGTGTTCGAACGCCTGCGCGCATTGCGGCGCGGCAAGGCGGCGCTGGTGATTTCACACCGCTTTTCCACCGTGCGCACGGCAGACCGGATTGTCGTTCTGGAACATGGCAGGATCCTGCAGGCCGGCACGCATGAAGACCTTCTGGCGCAGGGCGGTCGGTATGCGGAACTTTTTGAACTGCAGGCCGCAGGCTACCAATAGAAAACAGAAGTTTCTGGCTGCTGCCCTTAAAACAGGCGGCAGCTTCTGAAGCTTTTTGAAAAAGCCCTCCTGTCACGGCTCGCCCTTTAAATACACCCGCACCCCACGCGCATTGACCCGTCCCCTTACCCATGGCAATGCAGGACCGTTGGATCAGGTCAGGACAGACACGCGTGGGGATCACGGCGGGGGCACCTGTGGAAACTGCTGACCTTATTTCGTGGTGTAACCGCCATTGACCAGAATGGTCTGGCCGGTCATCCACCACCCTTCGGAAACGATAAAGCGGACATGGGGGGCGATGTCCTCGATTTCAGTCAGGCCGGTCCGGCTGAATGGCGACAGGGCTGCAGCCGATTTGTGATAGGCCACGGCTTCAGGCGCTTCCTGCCCATAGAAGAAAGGCGTGTCCATCGGTCCCGGCCCGATGGCGTTGACCGATATGCCACGCGCGCCATATTCCTTGGACGCGGCACGTGTGAAGTGTTCCACCGCCGCCTTGGACCCGGCATAGGTTGAATAGAACGGCGTATAGGCCCCAAGCAGCGATGTGACGATCGTCAGCAGCTTGCCATGGTCATTGAGGTGGATGCCCGCTTCCTTGATAAAGAAATACGCAACACGCGTATTGATCGCGAACATGGAATCGAATTCGGCTTCGCTGGTATCGGCAATCGGCTTTTTCAGTACCTTGCCCACCGTGTTGATCGCGATATCGGGACGGCCGATGGCCTTTACCGTGTCGGCAAACAGCCCGGCCACGGCGCCATCGCGCGTCAGGTCGGCCTGGAACGCGACGGCATTCACGCCTGCGGCCTTCAGGTCGGCAAGGGTTTTTTCTGCCTCGGGCCGTGTGGCCTCGCTGTTGTAATGGATGGCAATGGCCTTCGCGCCATGTGCCGCAAGGTCACGGGCGATCAGACCGCCGAGGTTCTTTGCACCGCCCGCGATCAGGACGGTTTTACCCTTGATGCTATGATCAGCCATATCCAACCTCCATTCATGGTGCGCGGACGGGTGCCGCGCTGTTCATGGTGACAGGTTATCAGTTGGGATTGAGGCATAAAGTTCCCTTTTCTGACAACACATGTCAGAAAAGACGAACAAACAGCAACCTGACGGTGACAGCCGTGGACCGTATCGATCTTTTCCGCATTTTTGCCCGCGTGGTGGAAACCGGCAGCTTCACGCGCGCGGCGGCGACGCTCAACATGCCACGCTCCACGGTATCCACCGCCATACAGGAACTTGAATCCCGGCTGGGCACGCGGCTTCTGGCACGAACCACACGCTCCGTCGCGCCGATGCCTGATGGCGTGGCGTTTTATGAACACTGCGTGCGCCTGGTGGTGGATGTGGCGGAAGCCGAGGCCCTGTTCCGTCATGATCGCAGCAATCCGCGCGGTCTGCTGCGTGTGGACATGCCCGGACGGATCGGGCGGCTGCTGGTTGCCCCGGCACTGCCCGCGTTTATGGACCGTTACCCCGAAATCCGGATCGAACTGGGCGTGACCGACCGCGCCATCAACCTGATCGAGGACGGGATCGACTGCGTGCTGCGTGTCGGTCCCCTGACCGATTCCGGCCTGATCGCGCGCCGGATGGGGGAACTGGACATCATCAGCGTGGCCAGTCCCGCGTACCTTGCCCGTCACGGCACGCCCCACAGCCCTGCTGACCTGCGGACGCACGAAGCGGTGCATTATACCTCTCCCTCCACCGGGCGGGTGGAGGAATGGGAATGGATGGAGGCTGAGCGGACCCGGAGCATGGACCTGCCCGGCCGGGTCAGCGTCAACAGCGCAGAGGCCCTGGTGGCCTGCTGCCTTGCGGGGCTGGGGCTGATTCAGGTTCCGGCCTATGACGTGCGTCACCATATAGCGGCCGGTGAACTGGTGGAGGTCATGCCTCGGTACCGTCCGGAACCCATGCCCATGACGCTGCTCTATCCCCACCGCAAGCACCTGTCGCGTCGCCTGCAGGTCTTTGCCGACTGGCTGGATAACGTGATGACACAGGCCATCGGGTAGGCCAGGGTCAGATCAGCCCGCCTTCCGCCGTCATCTGCTGCAGGTCCAGTTCATGCTCCAGCTGGTGCAGGACGGCGTCATGGATTTCCCCGCTGCGGTGCAGGCGCAGCAGTTCCGCGCGACCCGCGTCTATGGTTGCCAGAAGCGCCTTGTAATGCGCGTCCTTGCGCCCCTGCAGCGCCTGCTGCTCGTGGCTGAAACGTTCCGCCAGTTCCGCGCGATAGGCGTACTGTTCCAGCAGGCGGGAATGGACGATCTGCCCATCCGGGGCATAGGCCAGCTGCCGCATGGCGTGTTCCTGCGAGCGGGCGATCAGCGCGCGGGCCTGCGATACGGACAGGTGATGGCGCTGACCGCGTGGGTGCGCGGGTTCGCCCCCCGTCATGCGGATGACCCAGCCAATGGTCGTGCCCTGCCCCAGAACGGTGACCAGAATGACCACGAAAGTCGCGATCTGCATGATGTCGCGGTTGGGCATTTCCGGTGGCAGGGCCAGCACGATCGCCAGACTGACAACACCGCGCATGCCGCACCATCCCATAATGGCGACAAAGCTGGAAAACCCCCGCCAGCCCGGCCGTCTGCCACGCGGCAGGAATGCGACACGCCCCCCTTCGGTCAGCAGCATCCAGACAAAACGCGACACCAACACCACCATCACGATGCCAGCCACCGGCAGGACCACGTCCTGCGCCACCCATGCCGTGCCCATATGCCGCAGTACGATGGCATGCAGCGAAATGCCGATCAGCACGAACACAAGGGATTCCAGCACGAACACCAGCACTTCCCACACCGCAGCCCAGCGCAGGCGTTCATCGGCGCTGAAAACGTCATGCTGCCGCCAACCCAGCACCAGCCCCGCCACAACGGTGGTAATGACCCCTGAAACGCCAACCTGTTCCCCCCCGATATAGGCCACCCACGGCAGCAGCAGCGTCATGGTGATGCTGAGGATCCGGTCCCGTACCCGCGTCAGCAGCCGTATCCACACCCATGCCAGCACGCCCCCCAGCACCAGACCGCCCAGCGCCAGGAAAAAAAACGTGACCATGGCATGGACGGGCCGGAAACTGCCGGTCAGCACCGCAAGGGTGGCAAAGCGGTAGATGACAAGGCTGGCGGCGTCATCCAGCAGGCTTTCTCCTTCCAGCAGGGTCGTCATCCGTTCCGGCAGGGGCACATGCTTGAGCACCGCCTTCGCCGCCACGGCATCGGGCGGGGCCACGATCGCCCCCAGCGCGGCGCAGGCCGCCCACGGCATGGACGGGATCAGCCACCGTGTCGCGGCCGCCACCGCCAGCGTGGTGAACGCGACCCCGCCCACCGCCAGCTGCAATATCCCCAGCAGGTGCGTCCGGAATGCATGCCAGACGGAAAAATATGCCCCCGCCAGCAGAAGCGGCGGCAGGAACACGATCAGCACCAGGTCGGGATCAATCCCGATCACCGGCACGCCGGGCACCAGCGCAATGGCGATGCCCCCCAGCACCAGCGCCGCTGCCGGCGGCAGGCGCAGCTTGCGCGCCACCAGTTCCAATCCCACGATCAGGACAATCAGCAGCAGGATGAATTCAAACCGCCCTACGTTGGACATGCGCGCCCTACCTGTCAGATTGCCGGGCCTGTCCATCATGACCCCAGGCAATAACGCGCCACGGCAGGGACAGTGCCACGCGCGGACAGGCTGACGGGACGTATTCACATAATAAAATACAGCCCGAACGGTTTTCGCGCCGCGCGACGGACGGCCATGCGCGTGCGCTGCAGCCCCGCATGATATGCGCCCGCCCCATACGCCACAACAAAACGGCGGGTTTCATGTCTTGGTATTCAGTATTGCCTGAAACAGTTCCCATGACGTTCCTGTTCAGGAAAACAGTTTTTCTGACTTTTTATGTCATATATCCAGACGGATATTTTTCAGTTCAAATAAAACGCCAGTAAAATATATGCAACGCAGGCCCGATGGGCACGTTCTGGCCAAGCCTGCGGCAATCAGGTCACACGCACTGACCGCAATATTCCGCAGGCCTGATCCACCACCACCCCTTTATCCCCGGACACAGAGGAGAACAGAGGATGGGTGCATCCCACAAACCCGCGCCGCCGGGACAGACCACACCGTCCGACAGGACACAACCGACAGCCATGCCCGCAACACCGGACCATACCCCGAAAACAGGTGGGGACACAGCCCCCCATCCACCTGACGGGACGCCACCGACGATACTGCGCGGGTCCGTACCCCACGCCCCGCAGCCAAGGAAAAGCCTTTTCCGGAAATAAACGCCTGCACGGGCAGCAGCCTGTCCACAGGCCGGCACGTGCCTGCAACTGGAGCTAGAAAATGGACGGGACCACCACCACCCTCCCACAGCCCGAGCCTGCAGTCCGGTCAACACGACACCCATGGCTTGCGCGCCTGTTCGGTCGCGTGCCGCCGCCCACGTGGGAAGATGACTTCGCCCCGCTGAAAAGCGAGATTTTCGGCATGGAACGGCTGGAAGCCCACGCGCGCAGCCTTGCCGCGGCCCAGACCGTCGCCCCCGACGGACATGCCCGCACACACGGTCGCCCCCTGTCGCGGCGGCTGGCGGAAAACGGGGCGTTCCTGCGCGCAGCCGACGTGCGGATCGCGCAGGATATCCAGAACGGAAAACAGCTTACGCCTGCGGCCCAGTGGCTGGCGGACAATTACGCGCTGGTGGACATGCAGATACGTGAAACGGATCTCGACCTGCCCGCCAGTTATTACGCCCGCCTGCCCAAGCTGGCCAATGGCCCGTTTGCCGGGCTGCCGCGGGTATTTGGCGTGACATGGGCGCTTGTCGCCCATACCGACAGCAACCTGCAGCCTGAAATCCTGTACAACTACCTGCAGGCTTATCAGAGTGTCACGCCGCTTACGATCGGGGAACTGTGGGCGGTCCCGATCACGTTGCGGATCGTGCTGATTGAAAACCTGCGCCGTGTCGTCGGCGCGATCATGGACAATAACGCCAGCAGGCGCGCCGCTGACCAGCTGGCCGACCAGCTGGCCGCCTACCGCAAGGGCACACAGGCGGCCATGGCGGGTTTCCTGGCGGCGGTTGACCCCCGTATCCTCAATAACGCGTTCACCGCGCAGCTTGTCCACCGTTCGCGCGGGCTGGATCCGGAAAAGGACCCTGCCCTTGTCTGGCTGGAACAGCGTATGGCGGACCGGCACACCACCATTGACGACGCGGTGCACGACGATCTGCATGAACAGGGGACGTTCAACGCCACCATACGCAACATCATCACCAGCCTGCGGCTGATCGCCGGTTTCGACTGGACCGAAGCGTTTGAACGGGTCAGCCTGATTGACCGGCTTTTTGCCGACCATGACAGTTTTACACAGGCGGATTTTGCCAGCCGCGACCTGTACCGCAAGGCCATAGAGGATCTGGCCCGTGGCTGCCGCCACAGCGAAATGGATATAGCCAGGCAGGCCGTGGCCATGGCGCATGCAGCACGCGACAGGGGCACGGATGATCCCCGGCGTTGCGATCCGGGCTATTATCTGCTCATGGCGGGACGATCGACGCTGGAGGCGGCCATCGGGTTCCGGCCCACACTGTCGCGCCGTCTGGTCCGGTCCTTCTGCGCCTACGGGATCACGGCCTACAGCATCGTGGTCACGCTGCTTACGCTGCTGTTCATCGCCATCCCGGTGTGGCTGGTCCATCGGGCCGGCATGGAGGTCGCATGGGCCCTGCCAATACTTGCCTTTATTCCGGTTTCAGAGGCGGCGGTCGCCTGCGTCAACCGCCTGGCGCTGGAGGCGGTACACGCCACCACCCTGCCGGGCCTGGAATTCCTGCACGGCATTCCTGCCCATCTGCGCACCATGCTGGTCGTGCCCGCGTTGCTGACAACGGAAAAGACCGTGGACGAACTGGTCGCACGGCTGGAGGTCCATTACCTGAGCGTCCGTGACGACACGGTTCACTTCGCGCTCCTGACCGACTGGACCGACCATGACAGCGCCGACGCCCCCGATGACCAGCACCTGCTGGCACTGGCACGCGCGGGGATTGACAGGCTGAACCGGAAATATGGCGCAGGCGCGCAGGACATGCGTTTTTACCTGCTGCACCGCAGGCGGGTCTGGTGCGAAAGCGAACGGGTCTGGATGGGGTGGGAACGCAAGCGCGGCAAGCTGCATGAACTTAACCGCCTGCTGCGCGGGGCGACCGATACCACCTTCCTGCCCCCCGGACATGCCCTGCCTGCGGGCATACGCTATGTCATCACCCTCGATGCCGATACGCGCCTGCCGCTGGAAACCGTGTGCCGCCTGATTGGCAAGATGGCCCATCCCCTCAATGCGCCACGTTTCGATCCCGTATCCGGACGGGTGCATGAAGGCTACGCCATCCTGCAGCCACGGGTGACGCCATCGCTGCCCGTGGGCCACCAGAGCACGCTGTTTCAGCGCATTTTCGCCAGCGCCAGCGGCATCGACGCCTATTCCGCCGCCGTGTCCGACCTGTATCAGGACATGTTTGGCGAAGGATCCTATGCAGGCAAGGGCATATACGACATCGACGCGTTCGAGGCCGCCCTCGCCCGGCGGGTGCCTGAATCCACCATGCTCAGCCATGACCTGTTCGAAGGGATTTTCGCCCGGGCCGGACTGGTGACGGATATCGAGGTGGTCGAGGAATTCCCCACCGACTACCTTGTCGCGGCCCAGCGGCTGCACCGCTGGACACGTGGCGACTGGCAGCTGCTGCCATGGATCGTGTCCAGCCTGCCGCCGCTCAGCGTGCCGGCACGGGCGCGGCTGTCTGGCATCGCGCGGTGGAAAATGCTCGATAACCTGCGCCGCACGATGTGCATGCCACTGGCGCTGGCAAGCCTTGTGGCGGGGTGGTTCCTGCCGTTCCATGCCGCCCTGATCTGGACGACCTTCATACTGGCGGCGCTGGCGCTGCCTGCTTTCCTACCGGTCCTGCCCGATATCGTGCCCCGGCGGGAATGGATCACGCTGCGCAGTTACCTCAACGTCATCGGCACGCAGAGCGCCGAGGCGGCGGTCATGACCTTTCTGACCATCACCTTCCTCGCCCATCAGTCCGTACTCATGACGGATGCGATAACGCGCACGCTGGTCCGCGTCCTGGTCACGCGCCGCCATCTGCTGCAATGGGTGCCTGCAGCCCAGATCGCGGGACTCATGCGTTCGGGCCTTGGGGGATATTACGGTCGGATGTTCACGGCTCCGCTGCTGGGGTGGGGATGTGTCATGGCCACGGCCATATGGGCACCGTGGAACCTGTTCGCGTCCGTACCGGTTGCCACGCTGTGGTGCCTGTCGCCCGCCGTGGCGATGTGGGCCAGCCGCACGCCGGTCATTTCCGCGCGTTCACGGCCCTCGCGCACCGATACGCGTATCCTGCGCATGGTCGCGCGCCGCACGTGGCGCTTTTTCGAAACCTTTACCACGCCTGCGGACCACATGCTGCCGCCGGACAATTTTCAGGAAGATCCCGCCCCCGTTCTGGCCCGGCGCACATCGCCCACCAATATCGGGCTGTACCTGCTGTGCTGCGCCAGTGCGCGGGATTTCGGCTGGATCGGTCTGGCCGATGCCGTGGCCCGGCTGGAGGCAACCTTCGCCACGCTGGAGACCATGCCGCGCTACCGTGGGCATTTCTACAACTGGTATGCCACCGATGACCTCCGCCCGCTTGACCCGGTGTATATTTCCAGTGTCGACAGCGGCAACCTTGCCGGTCACCTCGTCACGCTGTCCAGCGCGTGCCAGCGATGGCGGGAAAACGGTCCTGAATTCGCCACATGGCGCGAGGGGGTGACGGATGCGCTGAACATCGCGATTACCGACCTGACATTCCGTAATGGCACGCGCATCAGCCACACGCCTGCGGAACGCCAGCTGCTGCGCCTGCTGACAGGACTGAAGAACGCCGTCCTGTCCGCAGACGCCAACCGTTCGGCAACACAGCTGTCGGCCCTGCGTCAACAGGCGGAAGCGGTCATGGACCACGTGGCGGCCCTGACGCCCCTGCCACCGGGCCATGATGAAGATACGGTGGACGAGCGTACGTTCTGGATATCAGCCCCCCTGCGCACGCTGGAAAGCCACCCGCGCGATCTGGATACGGACCTGTACGCCACGCTCGGCTCGCGGCTGGAAACCGTGGCGCAGACGGCGCGGCGCATGGCGCAGGACATGGATTTTGCCTTTCTGTGCAACCCGTCACGCAAGCTGCTGTCCATCGGCTATCTGGTGGGCGAGGATACGCAGGACGCCAACTGCTACGACCTGCTGGCGTCCGAAGCGCGGCTGGCGGTGTTCTTCGCCATCGCCAAGGGCGACATGCCCGCCCATGACTGGTTCCGCCTTGGCCGGTCCATCACGCCCGTGGGCAGCGGGGCGGCACTGGTATCGTGGTCGGGGTCCATGTTCGAGTACCTCATGCCGTCACTGGTCATGCGCGCGCCCATGGGCAGCCTGCTGGAACAGACCAACAAGCTGATCGTGCAGCGCCAGATCGCCTATGGGCAGGATCGTGACATCCCATGGGGCATATCGGAATCCGCCTATAACGCGCGCGATCTTGACTACACCTATCAGTACTCCAATTTCGGCATTCCCGGACTGGGGCTGAAGCGCGGGCTGGGAATGGACACGGTGGTCGCCCCCTACGCCACCATGCTGGCCGCCATGATCGACCCGCAGAAAGCGGTGGCCAACCTGCATACGCTGGAAAGAACCGGGGCGCTGGGCCGGTATGGCCTGTATGAAGCACTGGATTACACGCCCGACCGCGTGCCCGACAGCCAACGCGTCGCGATCATCCGCGCCTACATGGCCCATCATCAGGGCATGTCCATCCTTGCGGTGGCCGATGCGATCATGAATGGCGTCATGCGCGCACGGTTTCATGATGACCCGGTCATTGCCTCGGCCGAGCTGCTGCTGCAGGAACGTGCCCCCCGCACCGGCGCCGTCGCCCGTCCCCTGCCGTCCGAGGACGATACCCATACCCCCGTTCATGCCATAGCAACACCCGCAGGGCGTTACGTGGACCGTGCCGACATGGGGGGACCGGTCACGCACCTGCTGTCCAACGGGCGGTACACGGTCATGCTGACGGCGGCGGGATCGGGCTACAGCCGGTGGCAGGGACAGGCGATCACGCGCTGGCGCGAGGATACGACGCGCGATGAATATGGTCAGTACCTTTATATCCGTAACCGCAGGACAGGCCGCCTGTGGTCCGCCGGGATACAGCCGACCGACAGCCCGCCCGATGAATACGCCGTGGTCTTTCATGAAGACCGTGCCGAATTCGCGCGTCGCGACGGAACCGTCACCACTACGCTGGATGTGCTGGTTTCGGCGGAAAATGATGCGGAAGTACGTCAGGTCTCGGTCTTTAACGCAGGCAGCGAGACGCTGGACCTGGACATCACGTCATATACCGAACTGGCGCTGCTGGCGCAGAACGCCGACCTGGCGCACCCGGCCTTTACGAAGCTGTTCGTACAGACGGAGCATATCCCCCAGTCACGCGCCCTGATCGCAACACGGCGCCGGCGCACCGGTGACGAGCCGGAGATATGGGTGGCCCATCTGGCGCTGTGCGATGCCCCGATCGAGATTGAAACGGATCGTGCCCGCTTCATCGGTCGCAGGCATGACGCACGCCAGCCCGCCGCCATGGCCACCCGCGCCCCCCTGTCGGGCACGACGGGGACGGTGCTGGACGCTGTCTTTTCCATCCGGGCACGGGTGTCCGTCCGTCCTGGCGCGGTGGCGCGCGTCGCCTTCTGGACCATGGTTGCCCCCAGCCGCGCGGCCCTGCTGGACCTGATCGATACCCATCAGGACCATGCCGCGTTCGAACGCGCGCGCACGCTGGCATGGACACAGGCGCAGGTGCAGTTGCGCCATCTGGACATGTCCCCATCGCAGGCGGACCTGTTCCAGCGGCTGGCGGGGCATATCGTGTTCGCCACCCGCGCCCTGCGCGCCAGCCCGGTGGACATCGCGCATGGGGCGGGTGCGCAGCCCCTGCTGTGGGAACAGGGCATTTCGGGCGACCTGCCGATTGTCGTGCTGCGCGTACGCGAAAATTCCGCCACGGATATCGTCCGCATCCTGCTGCTGGCGCAGGAATATTTCCGGCTCAAGCAACTGGCGGTGGATCTTGTCATCCTGAACGAACACCCGTCGTCCTATCTGCAGGACCTGCAGGTATCGCTTGACCAGCTTGTCCGCGCCAGCCCCCGCGCGGCAGGGGCCACAGGGTCCGTGCGCGTGTTGCGCGCCGACCTGATTACGCCCGCCGTGCGCCATCTGATCATATCCGTGGCGCGTGTCGTGCTGGATGCGGATCACACCCTGTCCGAACAGCTTGACCAGGGGGAAAGGCCGCGTGCACGCCCCTTCCCACCCGCGCAGCCCCCCGTCCCGCCGCAACCTTCGGCATTTGCCGTGCCGCCGGTGCCCGCGCTGGAATTCTTCAACGGCCATGGCGGCTTTGCCGAAAACGGGCGGGAATACGTGATCGTGCTTGGCCCCGGACAGACCACGCCCGCGCCATGGATCAACGTGATCGCCAATGACGCATTCGGCTTCCAGGTCTCGGGCGAAGGCAGCGGCTATACATGGTCGGGCAACAGCCGCGAACACCAGATCACGCCGTGGTCGAACGATCCGGTCACTGACCATACGGGGGAGGTCTTCTATTTCCGCGACGAGGACACCGGCACCCTGTGGTGCCCCACCGCCACCACCCGGCGCGATGCCGGAGCGACCTATGTCACCCGTCATGGACGCGGTTATACCCGTCTGGACCGCGTGGCGCACGGGGTGGCCAGTTCCCTGCTGCAATACGTGCCGGTATCGGACCCGGTCAAGATCACGCGCATACAGCTGCATAACCAGTCGGACCGGCCGCGTACCCTGTCCGTCACCGCGTATGTGGAATGGGTGCTGGGGCCCGCGCGCAGCACTGCGGCCCCCTTCATCATGACCGAACGCGATGGGGAAACCGGCGCGCTGTTCGCGCGCAACCGCTGGAATGCGGAATATGCGGACCGCACGGCCTTTGCCGATATCGGCGGATACATGACGGCCTGTTCGGGTGATCGTGCCACCTTCATCGGCCCCTATGGCACGATGGCGGATCCCCTTGCCTTCGCCCATGCCAATGGCGTGCAGGGGGCGACCGGCGCCGGGCTGGACCCGTGTGGCGTGGTACAGACAATGGTGACCCTGCCACCGGGGGGACGGGCGGAAATCGTGTTCCTGCTGGGTGAAGGCACGGACACGGACCATGCCCGAGCCCTGATCGGTCAGTACCGTACCACGAACCCCGACCATGTGCTGGAGGCGGTTCACCGCCACTGGGATACGGTAACCGGCGCAATACAGGTCCAGACCCCCGACCGCACGATGGACATCATGCTCAATGGCTGGCTGCTGTACCAGTCGCTGGCCAGCCGGGTACAGGCACGGGCCGGATTTTACCAGGCCAGCGGGGCATATGGGTTCCGTGACCAGTTGCAGGATGGCATGGCGCTGGCGCTTTCATGCCCGGACCGGGTACGCGCGCACCTGCTACGGGCCGCGTCACGGCAGTTTGTCGAAGGAGACGTGCAGCACTGGTGGCTGCCCAATACCGGGGCGGGCGTGCGGACCCATATTTCCGATGACTGCGCCTGGCTGGCCCATACCGTGGCGCATTATGTCACCACCACGGGCGATACGGGCGTACTGGATGAGTGCATTCCCTTTCTGGAGGCCCCGCCGCTGCCCATTACCGAACATGACCGCTTCATGATCCCCGCAATTTCCGGACACAGCGGCACATTGTTCGAACACTGTGCCCGCGCGCTGGACCACAGCCTTGCGACAGGCAGCCATGGCCTGCCGCTTATGGGCACGGGGGACTGGAATGACGGCATGAACCGCGTGGGAGAACAGGGACGGGGCGAAAGCGTGTGGCTGGGGTGGTTCCTGCATGACGCGCTGACCACCTTTATCCCTCTGGCACGTGCCCGTGGGGATGATGCACGCGTGCAGGCGTGGCAGGACCATGCTGCCGCGCTTGCCACGGCACTGGAGGCGACATGGGATGGCGACTGGTACCTGCGCGCCTATTTTGATGACGGCACACCGCTTGGCTCACACACCAGCGCGGAATGCCAGATCGATGCCATTTCACAGTCATGGTCCGTGCTGTCGGGTGTCGCCGTGCCCGAACGGGCGCAGCACGCCATGCGATCGGCCATGACGCGGCTTGTCCGCCCGGACGAAGGGCTGGTCCTTGTCCTGACCCCGCCATTTGACGCCGTTGGCCCGGACCCGGGCTACATCCGCAGCTACCCGCCCGGCATACGCGAAAACGGCGGCCAGTACACCCATGCCGCCCTGTGGACCACCATGGCCATGGCGACACTGGGGGATGGAAACCGCGCCCATGCCCTGTTCCATACCCTCAACCCGATCAATCACGCATCCAGCCGCGAGGACGTGGCGCGTTACAGGCTGGAACCTTATGTGGTCGCGGCCGACATCTATTCATGCCCGCCCCATGTGGGCCGGGGGGGATGGTCATGGTACACCGGGTCGGCGGGATGGATGCAACGCGTGGGGACAGAGACGATTCTCGGCCTGCGCGTACAGGGCAGGCAGCTGCTGATAACCCCCTGCATCCCCGATGCATGGCCGGGGTTCACGGCCACGGTGCGCTGGCGCACGGCAACCTATCACGTTGTCGTTCACAACCCCGACCATGTGTGTCACGGCATACGCCATGCCACATGCGACGGTAATCCCCTGCCCCCCACCGGCACGGTCGAGATGGTGGATGACGGGCAGGCCCATAGCGTGGAGATTACATTGGGACCGCAACCCGCCCCGCCGGGCTGACAGCATGACGACATGCGTATTCATGAAATATTCGCGCATGAAAGGATAGGAAAAAGTCAAGAACCATTCCGCCCATGCCCCGTTAACCAGAACATGGCAGGCAACCACGTGGCCCCGCACTGCTTCACATGCATATGCAGGGCCAGCAGGTACGAACCGTCCCCATTCCCATAACGGAGGAAGACCATGCCCGACCAACCGCATGTTTCCGTACAGACCCCATATGCCCTTCATGCGCCCGAGGGGCATGCCACACCGCCGCCGGGCGACGGTGACAAGGCAACCGGCCAGCCCCGCGCGGGCGAGGACGAGCCGGAATCCACCCGCGACAATGATGAACGTGTCGAGGCTACAAGCCACAAGGGCAGACACCAGGATCAGGCGGGATGCGACGAACACGCCGCCGAGAAAGATGCACCGGCAACGCCCGGATCCGATCAGTCATCAAAACGGTGACGCCGGGCATGCTGCCTGACGGGGCGCGCTGACCTGCACGGACATGTCGGGTCAATACGAAAACCAAGAACAATCACTGGCCTGACCATGTATTCATCCATTCCGGCATAAATGATGTGTTTGGCCATATGGGTAGGGATGCACGAACGCGCACCGGCCTGACAAACATGATGCAACCTTTCGACCCATGAATGCTTTTGTGGTCAGTCCATTCACCTGAATGAAAGCAGACGATACCATGACAAAGACAATGCATTCCGCCCTGCTGGCGGCATTTATCGCCAGTGTGCCGGTCATGGCCGTGGCACAGACCGGCACGGAAACAGTCCCGGCGCCAACGGCTGATTCCGCGGCATCCGAAGTGGGCAGGAACCCGCCTTCCGCGACCGCACCAAACGGGCAGCGGGTGGAACCTTCCGACAAGTTGTGGAACAACCCGCGCACTGTCGATGAACAGCCTGGCACACAGCCACCGACGAGTAGCGACACCTCCACCCGGTCCACCCACCACAAACACATGCACGACAGTTATGGTCGTAGCAGCCGCGGCGGTAACAAGACCCCGTCCCCCGCCGATAGCGGTGAACAGTAAACAATACTGACATACCCGGTCCAACCGGCAGGGAGACAGGGTGCAACCCCATGTTTCCCATACGTAAGCCAGATGAGAACAGCCATGTTTACATCTTCCATCCACGCCTTCGGACAGGCCCCCCTGCCGCCACCGGGGCCGCCCCTGCCGCGCGATTATCCGCCCCTTGGCCCGCAGGACCCGTTCCCGTTCGATACCCCTGATCCGCAGCCACCCCCACTTCGCAACCGGGCCTGCTACCATCAGGCTGGTGGACATTCATACTGGACAGGAACCACGGCCATGCAGGACAGACCCGACCCTGACAGGGAAAAGCCCCAGACCCCTGAAGAAAAGCAGGAAGACGAAGGGCGCGATGAAGCGCTTGATGAAAGCTTTCCCGCCAGCGACCCTCCCGCCCAGGGGCGTTCGACCGGACCCAAAAAATAACCATGCCGCATGGTGCGGCAACTGACCAGGACAGACAGGACGGCATGTATTTCAGAAATGAATACATGCCGTTCCTGTTTTTTATTGCTGTCAACCAGACCGGCCCATTCCCGATGAACACCACCTACCCGCCTGCTGGCACAGAATGATTGGAACATCCCCCACAACCAGTCGTTATGACACCAGCAGATTGTGTGCGGAAAGCTGGCAGAAAATGTGCCTCCGCCCCAGTCTTTTACAGCCGATGGAGAACGATCATGGCCAACCATGTGTTCAATACGGTCCCCGCCCAGGACAATATGCCACCGACATCCGGCGCCATGCCCGCGCATGATGCACGGACACATCCCGATGCCGAACGGCATGGTGGCACGCGCCGTGCCCCCCTGGATGGCCGGACCATTGCAATCCTTGCCACCAACGGGGTGGAGGAAGTGGAACTGACCGAACCCGTCGCCGCGTTGCAGCAGGCCGGGGCGCAGACGGTCCTTGTCTCCCCCACCCATGGTTATATCCAGGCCATGAAGGCGGATGTGATCCCGACCCACCGTTATCAGGTCGACATGCTGGTGGCACAGGCCCATGCACGCAACTTTGACGGACTGGTCCTGCCCGGCGGTACGACCAGTCCCGATCACCTGCGCATGGACGAGGACGCCGTGCGCTTTGTCAGGGAATTCGTCCAGGCCAACAAGCCGATTGCCGCGATCTGTCACGGACCATGGACCCTGATCAATGCCAACGGGGTGCGTGGGCACCGGATGACATCGTGGCCATCCCTGCGCGCGGACCTGACCAATGCGGGTGCGCACTGGGTAGATGAAGAGGTGGTGAGCGATGGCACGCTGGTCACATCACGCAATCCGCACGACCTAAAAGCGTTCTGTCCGGCCATTGTGGCGCTTTTTGCAGCAGCCCTCCATCACGCCCCCCAATAGGACGGGAGACAGGACATGATGGAAAACCGCACTTTTCTCAAATGTTATGCATCTTCCATGCTCTGCGCCGCAGCAGCGACGCTGGGGGCGGGGTTTATTGCATGGTGGCGTGGCCGCAGGGTGAACACGGCGCCCGCACCGCCCCCGCAGGAACCGGCCGCACGGGAAAGCAGGCCCGTCGAGAATGCACAGGCCGAAACCGACGCCACGCGCCATGTCGCGCGCCGGGTCATACAGTATTTTGTCATACCCATCTGGCTGGTCTCCGGCCTGACCGACTGGTGGTGCCACCGGCGGACGGATATCGAACATACCACGGGCCTGAAGGAAAGTGGCCTGCACCTGCTTATGCTGGGGGAAGCGGCCTTTCCGGTTCTGGCCGGACTGTTCATGGAAATCGATGTCCCGGTCCTGTCGTTCATGATCGCATCATTTTTCGTGCATGAAGCGACAGCCATGTGGGATGTCAGCTACGCCGTGACACGGCGCGAGGTGCAACCGGTGGAGCAGCATGTCCACAGCTTTCTGGAAATGGTGCCGCTCATGGCCGTTTCCCTGATCGCAGTCCTGCACTGGCCGCAGGTACAGGCCCTGCTGGGGCGCAGGGTCATCCGTTCCACGCCGCCGCGGCTGAAGCGGGAACCGCTTGGCCTGCCCTATGCCCTTGGGGCGCTGGGCATGATGGCGGTGTTTGAAGTCCTGCCGTATTGCGAGGAAGCGCTACGTGACTGGAAAGCCAACCCCGGCCGGCTGACCCCGCCCGCAGGCCAGCCAGCCTGACGCAGATGGCCGGGTCGACCCCTGCCCCATGACAGGATCACAACAGAACAGCCCGGACGGAACGTATCCGTCCGGGCTGTCAGGCATTCGTCCTGCCCTTCATGCGGCACCATGACTGCATGTGATCCGGCGCATTGTCATTTTCCGCCTGTGGCATCGTGCCTGTCCACATGGGAACGGCGGTAAAGGCGCGCGACCTGTCTGGTCACGTCATCCGATCCGTGCAGGGTGCGGTTATGGAATGCCCGCACGCTGTCATGCGTGGCATAGAAGCGGCGCGTCTGGCGGTCCGCCTCCAGAATGACGGTGCCGAGGAACGTGCCGTCGATTTCGATGATACGGGATTCAAGCATTGAAAAAACTGCCCTTGCATGTCCGTGGCGACGCACGGACGGTTTCCGGCAGGATTTCCGCCGGCTGTTTTATGGAACGGCCGCCCGCATGACGGGAGCGGCAGGGATGGTGCGACATCGACCGGAGCAACGCATTCGCATGGCTGGCTGGATCATGGGGAATCATCCTGCATGATGGGAGCGGTATGTATTTCAGCGGGAACAATACACGTCAGGCGCCCTGCGTCAACACATAATAACATTATGACAGTGGTATTATACATATATCATTTAATTTTCGTTGTTTATGACATTTTGAAGACATTTTTTAATTTTTACAGTCTCTTAAACAGGAATTCTTTCCGCAGGAATGCCTTTTAACGATTGGGGGACAATACCCTCCTCCCCATGCGCATCCGCTGCACAGTGCGCATGGCGGGAGGTTTTCACGATCAAAAGTGTCATAACTTTTTGTTAAATTTTTATATGACATTTTTTATATGCACATTTTTCTGGATGTGATTATATAATCCACATAAGGAATGATGGAACCACCGACCCGCACCCGTGGCGCCCCCGTCATCAGGAGACAGGCAATGGCAATTTTCCCCGGCTGGAAAGCCCCGGATTTCATGACCGAGACAGGCATTGGGCCAATCCGTTTCCATACATGGGGTCATGGATGCTGGCGTATTGTCCTGACGCACCCGGGGGATTACAGCATACACAGCCTGCGGGCCGGGCTGCGATGGGCGCGTACGCGTGCGCAGCCAGTGCGCCTGCTGGGCCTTGCACCCATGACCCCTGCCCTTCTGGCGGGCGTGATTCCCCTCCCCTCCACAAGAGCGGCGGCAGAGGTGCCGGATTTCCCGATCGTTCATGATGAAACAGGCCATATTGCCGCGCTGTGGCGGGGTGTCACGGTGGATGTCGGACCGGGCGGCGGGGACATGGAAGAACATGCCGCCTTCATTGTGGACCCCGGTAATACAGTGCGCAGTACACTGATCCACCCGGTCGCGACGGAACGCGATTTCAATGACATCATCCGCGTGGCGCATGGGCTTGGTGCAGGTTGTCCACCCCTGAAGCAGACCCCGCGTGCTGCATAGAAAACAATGAACGGGTGGCCCATGGCCACACTGGTTTTCCCTTATATCGGGAGTAAGACAATGTCCCTGCATATGCATCCTGAGCAGATGCCTTCGGCCATAATGCCTGTTGTTCCGCCCGACATGCCGCCTGTCCCGGATGGCAGGATACCCGCCGGAACGACAGTGATACAGGCCCTGTCCGGTTTTGACGTCGTCATCGTGCCAGGGCTGGACGGGTCGGGGCCGCAGCACTGGCAGTCACAATGGGAACTGTTTTTCCGCATGCATGGGGTAACGGTGCGGCGGGTGCAGCAGGACAACTGGACACATCCCCATTATCCGGACTGGGTGCAGGGCCTGCAACATGCCGTGCAGACCTGCCACCGGCCCGTTATCCTTGTTGCCCACAGCCTTGGCGCCATACTGGGCGTACGCATGGCGATCGAACAGGGGGCTGCGGGTATCGTGGGGGCATTTCTGGTCGCACCGGCGGATATCGACCATCATCACGGTCCCGAAGCGACACGGGTGGCCGGTTTTGCGCCACTGCCCGCAACACCGCTGCCTTTTCCCGCCGTGCTTATGGCCAGTCAGGATGACGAATGGCTGCGCATGCCCCGTGCCCGTGACCTTGCGGCCCGGTGGGGGGCGACACTGATCGATGCTGGCGCGGTTGGCCACATTGGCAATCACGCCCGTGTCGGGCTATGGCCTGACGGTATGACAGCGCTGGAAAATCTGGTCCGTCTCATCCGCCAGCGTGCGCTCCACTCCGGGACAGGCACGCCGCGCCTGTCGTAATTACACACCCGACCGATACGCTGGCGATCGGCTTGCGCGCCCCACGACAGCCTGACCCGAGACCACCCGCACGGGCACCGGTGCGCAATGGCGTCCGCCGGGGGGCATGATGGCCTGCTGCATGGTCGTCACGCTGACCGCCGGCATGAATTCAGTGCGACCAGCGGCGACGTGTGGATGGCGTTACGGTTCATAATAAAAAATATCCCGTATCCCTTCGCATGACAGGGCTTTCCATGGCATAGACACAAATGCAAATGCGTCGCATTTATTTATGATGCCGTAACGGAAGGGAGCCGTAGCGATCGATATGACACAGGACAGGATGCGCCTGACACGCAACCGGGTGGGCGGCATTCTGTCTGCCTGCCTGGTTTCTTACGCGCTTGCCCATTCCATGGTCATTGCCAGCATATCAGCCAGCGCCGCCACCATGCAGCTTGGCCAGATCATCGCCCTTGCCTGCCTGCCCGTGTTGATCGTGCTATGTTTCAGTTCGTCTGCGGGGCTGCTGTCAGTCTGCATGGGTGGCGGCCTTGCAGTCCTTGTCGAACTGGTTTCGTAATGCGTGAAACCCTGCGTACCCGTCTGGGGTGGCTACATGCCTGGGCCGGTTTTCTGGTCGGACTGATCGCGACGTGTATTTTCATGACGGGCACCCTGTCGGTATTTGATGAGGAAATGACACGGTGGATGCAGCCTGAAAACCAGGTACCGGCCAACGCCCCCCTGACGGACACCGCGCTGGATGCCGCGGCAGCCCTGATCCATGAACAGCAGCTGCGCGGATCATCGGTTTTCCTGACCCTGCCATCCCCGCGGTCGCCCACCCTTGATGTGCTGCATTACGACGGGCAGAAGTTTGTCGGCACACTGTTCGACCCGCGCAGTGGTGTACCGATTACGGTACGTGCCACCATGGGGGGCACGTTCTTCTTCACTTTCCATTACACGCTGCTGGCCGGAACGACGGGCACCCGTCTTGTCGATATTCTTGGCATCATCCTGCTTGTCACGATCGTGTCGGGCGTTGTCATACACCTGCGCGCGCTGGTGCCGGACATTGTCATGCTGCGCCTGTCCGCTGCGCGGCTGCGGGGATGGCTGGATGCCCACCTGCTGGTCGGTGTGTTGTTCCTGCCATTTACGCTCATGATCATCTACACCGGCACCGTGGTCAACGCGAACCTCATCCTGCCCGCAACACCGCTGACACACCTGTTCGCCCCGGAAAAGCCGGAAACGCCCGCGACCGGTCCGGCTGTCACCAACGCCGCTCCGCCGCCGCTGCCCGCGCTCGCCCCCCTTCTGGCGACGGCGCGCCGCAGCCTGCACGGTCGCGAGATCGGATTTATCCTTTTTTCTCCTGACCGGCTGAGCCTGTACGCCAGCGATGCATCCGGACCATTCCTGACCCGCGACCACGCCGATTTCAGCCTGCCGGACGGGCACCTGCTGGGCACGACCACAACACCCGGCCCGATTGCCCATACCATACAGGCCATGCATGGACTGCATTATGCCCGCTTTGCCCCGTTGGGGTTGCGGTGGCTGTATTTCCTGTCGGGACTGTGCGCCACGGGCATCATTGCCAGTGGACTGGTGCTGTTCATTATGAAACGCCGCCGCGCATCAGGGCTCCGGATCGGTTTTCGCATTGGTGAAGGTCTGACAATTACGACCGTTACCGGACTGCCCATCAGCATACTGGTGTTCCTGTGGAGCAACCACCTGCTGCCCGCCACCATGACGGGACGCGACAGGCTGGAAACCGGCCTTCTTTTTGGTGCATGGATTTTATGTGCCGGACATGCCGCCCTTCATTCCACCAGCACATCCATGAATACGGCCTGGCGGCCACAACTGGTCATGATCGCATTGCTGGGGGGCGGCCTGCCGGTGCTTGATATCGTGACCTGCCCCCATGCGGTCCGCAGCCTGTGGGCAATCCATGCCGGAATGGACGGGATGGGCGTGCTTGCCGCCATCATGGCGCTGTATGCCCGGCGTCAACTGCGGGGATGACGGAACATGATCTTTGTCATCATCTGCGGGCTATGGCTGCTGGCATTTACGTGCCATGTGCGGCTGCAGCCAGCCCGTTACCGGTTTGCACGGCTGACGCCACCCGGGCGGTGCATGGCAATCATGGGCCGGGTTGCCGCACCTGCCTGTGCATTGATGCTGGCAATCCGGCCTGATGGGATGACAGGCATACTGACATGGTTCGCCAGCCTGTCGATTACGGGCCTGCTTGTGGCCCTGTGGCTGGCATTACGCCGCCGAACGGCCGCGTAATCCCAACCAGCGGACGGGCGTTACCATCCACCCCAGCCCCAACCGCCCACATAGCCACCATAAGGATAGCCATAATAGCCGGGATACCCGTAAGCAGGATAACCGTAACCGTATCCATAACCATCGTAATAACCCGGCGGACCATACCATCCCGGGCCACCCCAGCCGCCACCACGCGGCCCCCTGTCCCAGCCACCGCCGCGAGGGCCGCCACCGGGACCACCATACCCCGGGCCACCCCGACCGCCGCCGGGTCCACCAAAGCCCGGACCACCACGACCACCACCGCCGGGTCCACCCGGACCGCCATGTCCCCCGCCACCCGGACCACCACCGGGACCATGCTGCGCATGGGCGCACGACAGCGGAAAAACCGGTGCGGCGGCCAGCGCCATGACGGTAAAAGCCGTCATCAGGGATTTCATATACTTCATTACCGTACTCCTCTCCGCCTAAACTGATATCAGCCCACGACAAAACAATGGCGAATTGTCACATTAGTGTATCAATACCACATCCATTTCGGGATACAGGCCTGATTCCCCTGCATGACCTGTCGCAGTCGACAGAAAAATATAGACCTCGCCAATACCGAGAAGGACCGGTAGAGGGCAGATTTACCTGTGACATGAATACCATGCTGCCGCATCCATATGCCCGACAGCACCCAAAAAACGGCTTACGAAGCGTCCTGTAAATCTACTGAAATTTTTTGGTAAAACTTTTTTCAAAAAGCTGAGGAAAACCTCGTCTTAAAAAAGGCGACATTCAAAAACTTTTATTTATTTTTATTAATGATTCATTTTCAAACAGCTTTCCATGCGCATCGACCGCGATACGATAGGCCATTTGATTACAGGGGAGGGATGGTCCGAACGTTATGGACAAGATCGTACCCTGCAGTCTTTTCAAGCGCCGGAATTGCGTTCATGTCGTGATGATCGCCCGGACTGACTGTCATGGATAAAGTTCAGGCAGGTTTCACGATCCGACGTAATCAATATGCCATCATTGCCACGAAACCATCCCGAACGGCATCGGGTATTTCTGGAGGCAGACCAATCCGGAATTTTTATTCGGTGGGGTAAACCAATCGCCAGAGCATGCCGGGCAAGGCACTTCCTCACGCTGGCGCCAAAAATTTCCAGGTGAAGCTTTTACAGAAAACCTTGGAAAAAGGCCGCCTGCTGATTCGTCCCGTGTTTCATCAACCGGTCAATTAAACATGTCGCTTCATGAAAGACAGAGCCGAGTGGCCTGGTGACACGACGCGGTGCAGGATACAGCCGGGCTTTCCCATAAAAGCCCGGCCATACGCATTCAGGCTGGCGCGCCCGGCAGCGGCAGTTCGCCTGTCAGGAAATTACATCATTGTTTTAATTGAATAAGTTTCCGTATTTTCTGTTGGTATCAGCAAAATTCGCCTATCGCGAAAGAAACCGCACTTGTACCATTCATCAATCCGTGCCTATAATGCCCGTGCTGCGGCGGTCCCATCTTCAATTGGTGATCCGGGCGCAATGGCCGTCGCAGCACCGCATTTCTAGAGGCTTTCGGGTCGCGGCGGGTGGAAGCCCCGCACCAGTTTTAGGTTCCAGATTCTATGGCGGCGTGGATGGACACGCGGGAAGACGAACGTGAAGCCGAGGCGGCATTTTGCTGAGCATGTAGGCTAAGCCCAAACGATAACAGCCGGTATCAAGCCCGGCCCGCAGTAATCTGGCACAGAGCGGCAGGGCCTTCGGGTTCCTGCCGTTTTCGTCTGTAAGGAACGAAGATGACACAGACCCTTCTCACACCCAGCCCGGTATACAAGCCCTTCCGCTATCCGTGGGCGTTCGAGGCATGGAAAACCCAGCAGTCCTTGCACTGGCTGCCCGAGGAAATCCCCTTGGGCGATGACGTGAAGGACTGGAACAATAACCTGTCCGATACGGAAAAATATCTGGTCACCCAGATCTTCCGCCTATTCACCCAGCAGGATACGGAAGTCGAGAACGCCTATATCGACCTGTATATGCCCCGGTTCAAGCCGACCGAAGTGCGAATGATGCTGTCAGCGTTCACCAATATGGAATCCATCCATCAGGCTGCCTACAGCCACCTGCTGGACACCATCGGCATGCCGGAAACCGAATATGCTGCCTTCCTTGAATATGAGGAAATGGCAGCTAAGCACGAGTTCTTGCAGCGGTTCAACATGGACGATCACCACAATACCGCCCTGTCCATGGCCGTTTTTGCCGGGTTTACCGAAGGGCTACAGCTATTCGCATCCTTCGCCATGCTGCTCAACTTCCCCCGGCATAACCGGATGAAGGGCATGGGGCAGGTCGTGACGTGGTCCGTGCGGGACGAGAGCCTGCACGTTGAATCCATCACGCGCCTGTTCAAAACATACATGCAGGAGTTCGGGCATCAGATCGACAAGGCTGCCGTGGCAGATGCCATTCATCTGGCCTGTCGTGAGATCGTGACCAACGAGGACCGCTTCATTGACCTGGCTTTCCACATGGGGCCAGTCGAGGGGCTGACAGCCGCCGAGGTCAAGCAGTATATCCGCTTCATCGCCAATCGCCGCCTGATCGGGCTGGAACTAGACCCGATCTATGACGTTCCCAGCAATCCCCTGCCGTGGATTGATGAAATGATGAACGCGGTCGAACACGCCAATTTCTTTGAGAACCGGGCGACCGAATACAGCCGGGGCGCTACACTTGGAACCTGGGATGAGGCTTTCGATTGAGGTCGGGCACTTCCTTCCTGCACCCTCTCCGCAAACAGAACAGCCGGTGCAGCCAGCGCCAGATCACCGATGACCGCCCACGAACGGCACGTCAGGCTCATGCCTGACACACTCGCCTGCGTCCCAGGTATCAATCATCGCCTGCACCCTCCCTCGCAGTTCCTCCCGATCGGCAATCAGTCGGGCTGCCTCAGCGTGCCGGGCATCATCATTCTGCGCGAACATGGACGCCTCATAGCCAAGCTGACGGCCCATCTCCACATCCGGCATGGATGATAGGGGCGCGTAGGACACTGGCAGGCTAACCTGCTGCCCGCGCACTCGGCTTGCATCGGCCTGCACGCCGAACGTGGGCGCGGTCGTGATTGCCCCTACGGTGAACTGTCCGCCCTGCGTGAACTGCCCGGACAGTTGCAGCGTCACGTCGCCTGCAATTGTGCCTACCACCGGGTCGGGCCGGTCCTGACTGCACTGCGCCGCCCGGACAGCGCGGACGAACAGCGCGTCCTGATCTTCTGTCCAATCGCCTGCGTGCGATACCGAAACCACCCCGGCCTGCGCCAGACTGGTCTGAATGCCTGCCATGGCCTGCGGAATGGTAGTTGCGACGCGGGCCGGGTGGACAGCGCACCCCGACAGGCCGACCATGCAGGCGAACAGGAAGGCTGCGCGGTCGCCTCGGTTCACGCTACACCCCGCAGATATGCCGCATTGGCCTCAACCAGCGCCGTCCAGTCATCACCAGCCGGATACAGGCCGCCGGGCGCGTGCAACTGACCCCATGCCAGCCCGTGCGCTTCCATGATCCGCGACCGGACCCATCGCCATGTTGCTTTCTGCTTGCCGCCCCATGTCAGCAGGGTGACCAGATCAGTGTCATCAGTGCCCGCGTAGTCCCACAGCAGTAGGCAGTGGCCGCCCGCGCTGCCCGGCGTCGGGTCGCCATGGTCAGCCGGGCTGTCCGTGTCCCACACAGGCGGCAGGTTGCCATCCTGGTCTTCCCACATATCCGCCGTGGCAAGCTGCACGCCCAGATAGGCAGCAGACAGGCCTGCGGTGATGTTGCGGATTCCGTTCAGGTCGCCCGGATCGGCACTCCCCCAGCACGGATACAGGGTCTGATCGGTCAGGGCGCATCCGTCACGGGACGCTGATGTCAGCACATCAACCTCCACGCCACCGTTGTCCGTGTTCGGGTTGCCTGGCACGTAGCCGGTGGACTGGCTGTAGAACCGGATTGCCGCTTCTGTGGTGATGCCTGCCACGTCAAAGCCAGCCAGCGCAGCCGTGGCGTGCATGTGGTTGAAGATGCCTGCGCTGGTGCAGTCCCCCAGCGCGTCATTGCCCAACATGCCGGGGTGCGGGTCGATATGGTCACGGATCAGCCGCGCCGGAGCCTGCCGGGAGCAGAACCCGCGCATGACGGACAGATGCGGCTGGCCGGGCCGGTGTTCAGCCGGGCGGCAGCCGAGGAAGCGTTTTGTCATTTTGTATTATCCGATGGATCAGGCGCAGGCGGCCCGAGCGTGTCGTCAATCTGGCGCCTGCGCTGATGTTCCCGCCATGCGGCGATGCCGAACGCCAACACCTGCGAGAACGCCGCGCCGGTCAGGAACAGGCCCAGACCAGCGAGAGAATGAATGGTCAAAGCGCGTTACTGTCTTCATCGCGCGCGACCGAAAGGCGGCGCAGGCCGTCGCGCAGGATGCGGTTATCGCTGGCGAGGAATGGCAGCCCGTGACGGTCGT
>NZ_NKTX01000170.1 GCF_003207815.1 Komagataeibacter oboediens
GCTTGCCGACACCGGTTACGCCAGCGGACAGGCGGTCCGGAAACTGCAGGAAAAGGGCATTGATCCGCTGGTCGCCATTGGACGGCCCTGTGCCCGCAGGCCTTACGACTTCCGACCCCATCCCGAAGCAAAGGAGCCACGCCGGATAACCGAACCCTGGCGGCTTGCCATGAAGGACAGGCTGGAAACCACAGAAGCCGGAGATGTTTACAGACTACGAAAACAGACCGTTGAACCGGTCTTTGGAATTATCAAAAGCATCATGGGGTTCAGAAGATTCAGTCTGCGCAGCCTTGCAAAAGTCACGACCGAATGGACACTCGTCGCTCTCGCATACAACTGCAAAAGAATGGCACGGCTTCACGCAGCATAAGCCGGGTCAGCCTCGGCGTTATCAGCCGCAAAATGCCCAACCCGACAGGCTGCTAGGGCCTGCGTCAGAGCGAACACATGTTCATCTCTATAATTGCCCATCAGAGCTGCCGATATCACTTCTGCCGATGAGCGGCATCTGACGTCGCGCTTAGCGGCCAGCGTCTCTGGATCACGTTCACCGCCGACAATTGCCCGGATAATCTGCATGCCTGTGACGCCAGTGATATCGGAGACGACGTGATGGAGTTGCAGATTCATTTCCATCAGGGCTTTCTGCATGTGCTGGATATGTCCCGCAGCATACTCGACCAGACGTTCACGTTGACGCAAGTAAGCCCGCAATGCGGCAATATCGGCCTGAGGCCGAAAGCTTCCACGCAGCAAGCCATAGGAATGAAGTTGCTGGAGCCATCCGGCATCGCTCACGTCCGTCTTGCGACCGGGTACATTCTTGGCGTAGCGCGCGTTCACCAGAATGACGTCGAAACCATGCTGCTCAAGGATTTCATAAACCGGGATCCAGTAGACGCCTGTAGATTCCATGGCGACACTGGTGACTTTGCATTCTTTGAACCACTCAGCCAACGCATGCAGGTCGGACGTAAATGTGCCAAAGGACCGGATTGGGTCCTTCGCAGCCTCAGGGGACACCGCCGCCATATGCATCCGTGATCCAATATCGATCGCAGCGGCTCCCTGAATATGGCGTGTGAGATCAAAGGACGCTTTTGCAGATTTTCGAGGCATCGTAACATCTCCACACAGTGTGCTGGAGGAGGGTGTGGAACATGCCTATCAATCATCTTCCTAACCGGGATCACCGCAAGGCGGTGTCACCATTCTCAAGTTCGCACAGTTCCATGGACCACGTTTTTTAACGGGGACGAACCCGCCAATAAGCGAACGGCCGCTACCCTCCTGTCCGGCACAATAGCATGGCCCGTTTCTATGCCGCACAGGCGGACAAACGTCCGGGATCGTTTTTTAGGATTTCCCTCTCCTCCCGTAAAATCCGGTTCTCCAGGCGAAGACGTTCATTCTCGCGGGCCAGATCAGCCTGAGGCCCTGATGCCGGCTCGTCCGGACGATAATTCACTATCCATTTCGCCAGAGTGGATTTGCCAATACCCAGATCGGCCGCAACACGCGTGCGTGACAACCCACTGCTCAACGCAATCCTTACGGCCTCGCGCTTGAAATCTTCCGTATGCTTCATGGTTCCGTCGGTGTAAGCTCCCGGCGACTGACGCCTTGCTGAATACTTCTGGTCTTGTTCAGCTATGAAGCATGAGCGATTTAAGAGATAGGGACGCGGTACTACCTGCGA
>NZ_NKTX01000171.1 GCF_003207815.1 Komagataeibacter oboediens
TGCAATCGCCCAATCATGCCTCTGGAAGAACACGTCAGCATCAATCACCGCCAGGTATTTTGCATCAGGCGGCAGGCGCGAGACGCCATAACGGATCAGACCCTCCTTGAGCCAGTTTTCCTGCCGACTGTCACCACGGATCTGAAACAGACGGACCCCAGCAAGATCCGGGTCGTGCTGATCAAGAACAAAGTCGCGTTCGCCCATCACATGCTCGATCAGCGTAAGGGTTACGCCAGATGCCTGCATATGCGTGATGAACTTGCGCAGAAGTCGCTCACGCGAACGCCAGCGCCGGTTATTGGAAAAAACGGAGACAACATGCAGTTGTGACGGGTTCATCGTGAATTACTCGCCAGATATGCGTAAAGGAAGAAAGATGCAGCGGCCCCGGTAATGAGGCCGCTGATCCAGAGAAGGATTGCGATGGCGGGGTTCATGGTCAGCCCTGAGATGCCGCAAAGACAGCGATCTGGCCAATGGCCGCATCCCCGCTGAGGGGCGATACGCCACGCAGGCGCGGGCCAGTCATGTCGATCATCGCCTTGAGCAGGTCAATCAGCGTCTCCGCCGCCCCGGCTGCCGTCTTGGCCTCGGACACAACGCTGCTGGACAGGTTGGCCGCCGTGCCGGTGATGACCGCGACAATCAGCGTGTCCACCTTCTCCACATCGGCAAGGATGCTGTCGAAGGCCGTCTTGACGCTGGTGCTGTCATAGGTGACGGACGTGCTAGACCCGGCGGCGGACTGGAACGCGGACAGGGCCGATTTCAGCGACGCAATCACGGCGTTGGCGAGAGCCAGGTTCGCCGTGCCCATCGCGCTTGCGATGAACGACACGTTGATGGATGTGCTGGCGAAGGACAGGATGGCGTTACCGTAATCCACCACCTCGGCCACATTCAGGGTGATTGTGGTGGTCGTGCCGGACTTGGTCGTGGTGCAGGCAGCCAGCAGGCCAGCCGCCAGCGTTCCGGCCCCGGCGCGCAGCAGGGACCGGCGGGAAAGGTTCGGGTTCATGATGTTTTCCTTGTTGATCGATTAGGAAACAGGCGTTTCCGGCTGGCCCTTCTTGTTCAGGACCGGGATGCCAGCCGAGGCCACGGCCTGCTTGGCGGCGGGCTTGTCCACAAGCGGCACCCGCACGCCCGACTGCCCCGGCTTGAAGTGGTTTTCCGCCCAGCCGATGTTCAGGCCGATGGTGGTCATAAGCTGGTAGGCCCATACCCACTTGCTGCCTGCATGCGGCGGCGGGATCATGGCGGTCGCGGCCCCGCAGGCGATGATGAACAGAGCCACATACAGGTCATACTGCGTGGGCACTTCGGTCAGCAGCAGCGCGATGACCGCGCCAAGTCCGCCGAACTTCGCGGTGGTGTTCATGTGATTTCTCCGTTCGATCCAGACAGGGCGCTGGAAATCTGCGCCGGACTGAGGTGCCCCGGCCCATTCTCCATGGTCGTGATGCCCTCGATCAGCCCCCGCATGGTTGCCGCATCATGCAGGTCAAGCACGGTATCGGCCTGCACGCCCATATGGCGGCATAGCGCGGTGATGTAGGCGCTGGTCGCGTTCTCGGTGGGTGGTGCATAGACCGAGATGATGGAAGCCACGGTGGTCAAGCCGCGCTCGGCATAGCGCAGCAACTGGTCGCGCAGGGCGCGGATGC
>NZ_NKTX01000172.1 GCF_003207815.1 Komagataeibacter oboediens
CTTCACGAGTACGCATCCGGATCAGATCGGCTTCAAACTCCGCGAAAGTCGCAAGGATGTTGAAGAACAACTTGCCCATTGGATCAGACGGATCGTGAATACTGTTCCCAAGTTGAAGCTTCACGCCACGGGATGCCAGGCTGTCGCCAATAAGCCGTGCATCAGGGACAGAGCGGGCCAGTCGATCAAGCTTTGGTACGACCAAAGTATCGCCACTACGAACAGCCGCCAGTGCCTGGTCAAGGCCGGCCCTTTCCCGGTTCGTGCCGGTGAAGCCCTTGTCGGTGTAAATACGATCGGCAGAAACACCGAGTTTGAGCAGTTCCTGATGCTGGGCCGCGAGATCCTGTTTGTCCGTCGAGCAGCGGGCATAGCCGATCATTATGTGTGTCATACGGGAAAGTGTAACGTATAAGGCCCCATGACTGCAAAACATATGGTACCACCTTTATGAGACACAGCACACGGCTGTATTCCATGACGTGTTGCACTTGTCCGGGACAGTCCGTCCAACGATCCCCTTCCGGACACATGAAGGAGACATCCGATCATGGCGCGGCGCCGTCTTCTGACCCGTGAAGCTCTCGCCCGACATTACGAGCCTTCTGTCGATGATCGCGAGATCACGAGACATTTTACACTCAGCCAGGATGACTTCGATCTGATCGCAACCCGCCGCGGAGAAACCTCCCGATTGGGTTTTGCGATGGTCATGCTCTACATGCGCTGGCCGGGACGGGTGCTGGAATCTGGTGAAACACCACCGGCTCCCATTCTGTCATTTGTTGCGCGGCAGCTCGACCTGTCCCCTGGGCTCTGGTCCCATTACGGACGTCGTGACGAAACCCGTCGATCCCATCTGGCCCACCTGATGAAGCGTTATGGCTACCGAACCTTCGATCGGTCGGCATTTCATGACATGACCGGTTTCGCGATGCCAATTGCACATCATGTGACCCAGCCATCCCGCATGGCTGCGATCCTGATTGACGAGATGCGTCGCCGAAGCATTCTCCTGCCGTCGGTCACTGTCATTGAAGCCTTGGTGCGCCGTGCTCGCCAGCAGGCCGATCACCTTGTCCATGACGTCCTTGCAGGGGATCTGCCGCCGGAAACCCGTTGTCGTTTGGACAAAATGCTGGAGCGTCGTGGCGATCGCAGTGCCTCCTCGCTCTCGTGGCTGCGTAACCCGCCCCTGTCACCAGCCGCGCGCAATATCCTGCGATTGCTGGAACGCCTGGAGTATGTACGATCCCTGAACCTCGACAGCGCTCGCGCCACGACCATACCGCGTGTGGCCTTTGACCGTTTGAGCGAAGAAGCTGCCCGGATTACGCCCCAGCATCTGGCCGAGCTTCGGTCATCCCGTCGTTACGCCATTCTGGTGGCAGCCGGGGTCCGACTTGAGGAGGTTCTAACCGACGCGACCCTCACAATGATGGACAAACTCCTCGGAAGCATGATGCGCCGTGCCGAGCACCGGATCCGTGACAAAGCGATTGTCACCATGCGATCGTTGCAGGCCCAGCTTCGTCTGCTGACAACCTCCTGCCGTCATCTGATTGAGGCGCGTGATCAGGGTGTTGATTCACTGTCTGCCATTACGGGAATTGACTGGCCCCGCCTCCAGGACGCCATCGGCAGGGCTGAAA
>NZ_NKTX01000173.1 GCF_003207815.1 Komagataeibacter oboediens
GTTCGCGCCGGGAGAGCCGCCATCATGGCTTTGAGAGCTACGAAGTTTATCCGGAAAGCATGCGACCCGTTGAGACCCCGGCCGGACATCTTCAGTTCCACCTGCGTTATGAGCCAACCAACCTCGAACTGCTGGCGCGGGTATTCGAGGCGTCAGGTCCTGACTTCGTGCGAGTCTGGATAGAGCGGGAACCGACGGGGCAATACGCGCGCCGCGCCGCCTTCCTTTATGAGTTTCTGACGGGACTAGAACTAGAAACCGAAACGGCGGTCGGTGGCAACTATGTCTCCGCGTTGAATGACAAGCTGGTTGTTACCGCAAACCAGAACCAAGCCATCAATATTAAAAAGTGGCATGTGCGGGATAACATGCCAGGGACAAGGTATTTTTGTCCCTCCATCAGAAAAAGCCGGCCGCTGGAACTTGCCGCAGGTTTCGACATCGCCGCCAGATATACCCGCCTGCAGGAGGATTTCGGCGATGACATGCTCGCGCGGGCGGCAGTCTGGCTCACCAATCGTGAGAGCAAGGCAAGCTTTGCTATCGAGGGCGAGGCTGACCAGACCGACAAGATTTCCCTCTTCAGCCATGTGCTGGCAACCAGAACCGGCAAGGGTGCAATCCCGCTTCTCGGTCCGGCGCTCATTGAACTACAGAAGGATATTATCGGCTCGAAGACGTTCATCAGCAGTTTCGGTCCCAGAAAATCACCAGTTTTTGTAGGCGAGAACACGATACGTGGGGAGGTCGTGCATTATGTGGCGCCACCACCGGAAGACCTGAAGAACATGCTTGATGGACTAGCGGTCTTCCTCGAAAAAACCCAAGGGCAGTCACCCATCCTACGTGCTGCAGTCGCCTCCTTCGGCTTCGTCTACATTCACCCCTTGGCAGACGGGAACGGTCGGACACACCGCTACCTCATCAATGACATTCTCTGCCGGGATAACGCTATCCCGGATGGTGTCATCATTCCGGTGTCCGTTGCCATTATGGACGACAAGACGAGCAGGCGTCACTACGATGCGATCCTTGAGCGCGTCTCAATCCCCCTGATGAGGGTCGCACGCCCGCATGTGTCTTTCGCGTCGGAAAATAAAACCTATCCGGACGGCATTCAGTCCAACCTCGTGTTTACTGGCGATGGAGCTACTCGGCCAGCTTGGCGCTATCCGGATCTTGCGCCGCATGTCGACTATCTTGGGCACGTTATCAAACTCACAATGAACGAGCACATGCAGGAGGAGGCTGACTATCTCCGACGTCACCATAGGGCACGTGGGCTAATCAAGGCCGTGCTGGACATGCCGGACAAGGATGCCGACCGCATCATTCGGAGCTTGCAGTCCAACAACTTTATCGTCGGCAAAGGCCTACGGAAAGAATTCTCAGGGCCTGAAGTCGTCCGACAAGTCACAGATGAAGAATGGGAAAGCTTTGTTGAGGGCGTGAGATCGGCCTTTCAGACTGACTGAAGCCTGACAGGGCGAGTAAAAGGACAAGGCGCCGTGAACCGCTCTGGGTTTGACCGAAACCAATCCTCATACACCTTGTAGCTACGTCCGCTTTGAGGCGTCGGAGTACTGCGCTTTGACGTCGGGAAAAAGGGCATTAACAATCTGTCCGATAATCCATATTACCGGACAGG
>NZ_NKTX01000174.1 GCF_003207815.1 Komagataeibacter oboediens
GCGGCCACACGCGCGTTTTCACCGCATCGGTTTCTGAAATAAAAACACCTGCGCCGCGCCCGATCTCCTCTGCGTTTATTTCGGACCACATCTTGGGGATGCTCACTGCGCACCCTCCCCTTCAGGCCGCACGACCGTCACGCCGCGGAAAAGGTCCGGGCGGAGTTCTTCGCGGGGGATGCTGAATTTATTTTCCAATACTTGGAAATGTCTTTCCGCCTGCTCTTTGCACCATGATGCCCCTTTCTCATCATTAGCATCGCTGAGGCGGCAAGATGCTTCCGTCCAGTAAGATACTTGGCGCTCATGGTAGAGGCGCGAAAGATTGGGGCCGTTTTCTTTTCGTCTTTTGCGTTCAGCATCCGCCCATTCCGGGTCACTCCAACGAGATGCTGTCTTTTTCGCAAAGCTTTTCTTTGCCTCAGGAGACCAAATGTTCTGTCGACCTCCCCGATTTTTTGACAGCTTATGTGAGACTTCAAATAAAGGAAGGCCCATATCGCCATTTAGAACTTCGTTAGATGCCTCAAACCATTCCCCAGAAACCCGGAAACGCGACAAACGATCATGAATGGCCCTTTCTTCCACTTTCCCCCCAATAAAGGCGCGCAGCAATACCAATTGGTTCGCGCTACCTGTCTGGAGCATCTGCATGCGGCGTCGAATATTGTTCGTGCTGCCAATTTTTACCGGTCCGTCATTTCCAGACCGAATGAAGTACACGGGCATTACACGCGCCCTCCATCAACTACTGGACGCGCAATATCTGACGGCCATTCCTTATCGGAAGGCCAGTTATTACTTATCCATGAGACTGCGCGGTGGTAGCTGCGTGTCTTAAGATCCCCACCAGATTTCACTCGTGGAAGGGTTCGACTATTTTTGAAAATAATCCCCGAAACTGTCGCGACCGATACACCACGCGCCTCGCAGTAGGCATCAGTCAGTTTCGAGAGTTTCTCTGTGAGTTCCATGACGGAACAATGCGGTCATTTGACCGCTTCGTCAACAAGAAAGTGCGGTCGTATTACCGCATGCAATTTTCCTCAAAAAACGGCAAAAAGACCGCATGAGCGTAGAGGAGTTCTTCAGCGTCTATGACGCAGCCCTGAAAGCCGCCGGTTCACCGTCGGAGTCATCAGTCATGCGTGCGGCGGGTGTGGGGATCGACACCATGCGAAACGCTCGGCGCCGCACCACTGCGCCTGATCTTCTCGCAGTGGTAAAAATAGCTCACACCTTGAACGTGCCGCCATTTGAGTTCCTGAAGCCGCTGGGGCTGACCCCTAACATGCTCTTCAGTCCTGCGCCGGATCAGTCGGGTGGTGATGTGGCTCATGATAGATTCGAGGTTCTTCTCCTCAAGATCTGGCGCGCTATGAGCCAGGAAGAGCGCCTCGGTCTGATGGCGCTTCTCAAGGCCAGAATCGACACCAATGCAGCCTGACCCATCCCCAATCACCCGTAGGTCTTTCGCCGCGTTCCCGTTCATTGTTTCCCTTTCGTTCTCATGGAACGATAGCAGAACAGAACGGGTGGTTGATATACGTAATTTGGATATGGGTTATGCGTTCTAATGGCTGACGGTAGCGATTCAAGCGTGTTGTATCGCGATGATTGGGTAATCAATGCACGTAGGA
>NZ_NKTX01000175.1 GCF_003207815.1 Komagataeibacter oboediens
CAGATAGCCAACAGCAACGCCGTCAGAAGGGCGGCATAACAACAACCGGGTATAGCTTATCAAGCCCACAAAGCTGTCCGAACGGACGGGACCACCTCAGATCTCTGTCATGAGAGGCTTATTGCGACACTCACGTCTGTCACCCCGACGCTGGATGTGGTGCTCTGTGCTCCGATCACCTCAGCCAATCCGTCTGTCTCTACATTGATGGATATTGCGGCGCAGACATGATGCTGGCTCAGGAGATGATCCAGTCACTCAGCAAGTGTAAGGGCCGTGCCTTTGTGAAAGGCGATATGACTGGTTTTAAGGCTTTCTATTTCATATTGAGGGTGTTCTGCCGCCGCGTGATGCTGATAGCCGTTGACCAGAAAGGGCGCCGTATGAATGGCTTTGATCCGTCCACTGACGTATCCCGCTTCCGAGTTCCAAGATACGATGTCTCCGATCTGGAAAGTTTGTGACGGCATGGAAAACTCCGTATCCAATGTGAACCTCGCAGGGGAGGCAAGATCATCTTCTTGTCATCCATTCTACACCATTGGGCATTCCACGCTTGCGCTATCTGATTTTATCGCGCTTTTGCGTCATTATGGCGTGACACTGATCGCGGATGTGAGGGCTTTTCCGTATTCCCGGCGTAATCGAGACTATGATGGCACCAGTCTCCAGCCGGAACTGGCGGCACAGGGGATCGGATATAGTCATTTTCCAGAGCTTGGTGGACGACGGCCACGGTCGAAGACGATGCCTGCGGAGACCAACGCATTCTGGCGTGTCCAGAGTTTTCATAATTATGCGGATTATGCGCTTGGAGAAGATTTTCACCGAGGTCTTGCCCGGCTTATCGAGGCGGGACAGCAGGCAACTGTTGCGATCATGTGCGCGGAGGTGCTCTGGTGGCGCTGTCACAGGCGCATCGTTACTGACTATCTTCTGGCCCACGGGGTGACAGTCTTTCATATTCTGTCCATGACGGATGCCGTTCCCGCGCACCTTACTGAATCTGCGATTATTGATAGTAGCCGTCATATTACTTACCCACAAATAAACACTTCCAGAGGCTGAAGGTAAAATGTAGGCATAAAAACAAACGATCTCGAAAAATTGGTAATCCCCCCATTTTTAGTGGGGCATTGAATGAGAATGCAGGCAGCTGTTTTTAGTTTCTGGGCGGGGGTTAGCCCGCTGTTCCCCATGTTGGGTCTGTCATGGTTATATGTCCAGAGCCATTGTGTTGCGACCTCCTGCACGTCCTGAATGCTTTCAAACAAATACTGCTCCAGCCATTCCTGCCGGACAGTTCTGTTGTAGCGTTCAATATAGGCGTTCTGCTGCGGATTACCCGGTTGCGTATAGATCAGGGTAATCCCCTGTTTTTCGGCCCATGAAACCAACGTATGACTGACATATTCAGGGCCATTATCCATTCGGATGGCTTCTGGCCTGCCACGCCACTCCATAACCTGTTCCAGACAGCGGACAACCCGACAGGCTGGCAGGGAAAAATCAACCTCGATCGCCAGTCCTTCACGATTGAAGATGGGGTGGACGGCCTCCATGCGGCATCAATGTGCCATGCTGGGGTCGGAATGACCATTCAGAGGAGACCGCCCGGATGAAAATTACCATGATCGG
>NZ_NKTX01000176.1 GCF_003207815.1 Komagataeibacter oboediens
CCCAGTGTCACGCCTTCGGATCCTTGATCTTCCCCGTTCCCTCGTCGTTCGTCGTGTTGTTGCACTGGACAACAGAGTGGAGATCGAAGTCGGTCTGCGCAAGCGGAGTGTACTGTGTCCGGACTGTCAGTGCCCGACACAACGCATTCACAGCTTCTATCAGAGAAAACTTGCGGATCTTCCATGGCAGGGCCGTCCGGCCACGCTGATCGTTTCTGTACCACGCTTTTTCTGTCAGGCTGCGGTCTGTCCACGTCGGACCTTTGTGATGCCCCTTGACGGGATAACCGTACGTCATGGCAGACAGACCACGCGTCTTACCGATCTTCATTATTATATCGCCCATACCCTGGGCGGTTCCGCTGGTGCACGAATGACCGTGCGCCTGTGTTGCCCCATCAGCCCGGACACTCTCATTCGCCGCCTCCTTTCCCGGGCACGGAACACCAGGAAAGACATGCCCCCTACACGCGTGGTAGGAGTGGATGACTGGGCATGGCGACGGGGACATCACTATGGAACGATTGTGGTCGATCTTGAGAAAAATGATGTCATTGACCTCCTGCCAGATCGGGAGGCTGCGACCCTGGCCCAATGGCTGCAGGCCCACCCCGGTGTTGAAATCATTGCCAGAGACCGTGCCGGTGCTTATGCAGATGGATGCCATAGAGGCGCGCCATCAGCTCTTCAGGTGACGGACCGCTGGCATCTGCTGAAGAACCTGTCAGAGGCTTTTGTCAGCATACTGGGCCGTTTCACGACAACAGTCAGAACCCTGACGCGACAACTCAGCGCATCAACGACATTGAGCGAAACGTCTGGAACAGTCAGGACACAACCAGAAGAAGCGCAGACGCTCATCAGGTCAGTCTCTGGGGAGCGACGTGAAACTCTTTTCAATGAAGCTCTTGCCCTGAAAGCAGAAGGGCACAGTATTCAGGCTATCGCCACAACGATCGGAGTAGAGAGAAAAACCGTGCGGCGCTGGTTTCAGCGGGGCCATGCGCCAACATGGAAAAGGACGGTTCCGACACGCAGCATACTCGGGCCTTACATATCCCATCTGGAAAAGAGATGGGTCGAAGGATGTCGGAATATTCGCCAGCTATGGCGGGAACTCCTGGAGCAGGGGTTTACAGGAAAATATGGCATTGTCCGGAAATGGGTGACGACGCGACAGGGTATTTCCACGAAACCCATTTCTTCCGCGTATGTCTCGCCCCCTCTGGGGCGCAAACTTGCACGCCTTCTTCTTGCAGATGATCCATTGTCTGCTGGACGACAGGACGGGCTACCTGTTCCTGCCCTTCTGGAAGCCGAACCGCAACTCGCTGTCACGCTCTGCTGGCTCAGGAAAATGCAGAACCTCCTCTGTAAAAAGGAGGACACCAGAAAGGAAGGCGATCTGAAGGCCCTGCTGGAAGAAGGGAAAACGACGCTGCTATCGCGTTTGATTCCTGCGCTTGAACGGGATGCTGCTGCCATTGAAGCTTCTCTCGTCACACCATGGACAACCAGCCCGGTTGAAGGACAGATCAGCCGATTGAAAATGATCAAGCGAACCATGTTCGGAAGAGCAGGCTTCGAACTCCTCAGGGCTCGTGTCCTCCA
>NZ_NKTX01000177.1 GCF_003207815.1 Komagataeibacter oboediens
TGCGTCCTCAACCGCATGGACATTGATCGCCTCGATCCGCATGCTCACACGACGGACAGCAAGGCATTGTCAAGCTTGAAAAACTTTCGGATCGGGCTCTAAGACAGAACAGGGCTTCCATAGTCGAACATTCATCAATATAGGCCTGATAATTGGTGAACAGGTCTGCACCATAAGGGTCACCGCGCCCATAACGAACGAACTGCTGCCCCCAGTAATTTGCCAGCCCCCCTGTTATTGCAGTTGCATACAGGGTCCTGTGTTTGCCTTCTGTCGGTTCGATACGATCTGCTACGCCCGGATGCCGGCCGTTTTCAAGGGAGACTACGCGGACCTTGGGGTGAACATCGCTGGGTGACGGCAGGGCGGGTTTCGAACCGGTAATGATGGCGACCGACAGGTTGGCAGGCAGCGCCGATAATGTCGCAAGAGCGCATGGACCCGCGCCGACGACAATCACATCAAAGCACGTTGTCATGCCATCATCCCTGTAAAATCCCTGAGTGTCATCCCGAGGTGCTCGAGTGATGGACCCGTCTCCATCGCGCGGAGCGCAAGGAGGCCATCAATCCGTTCCAGTATGGAAGGGGTCGGGTGGAGGAGCATGTCCACACCTTTTCCTGCCAGACGAATGATCTGCTCTGGCACGGGGATGCATACAGGTGCGCGCCGGGCCGATCTGGCGGCAATTGCGCGTACCGTTTGCGTGAATGTCAGTGGCTCGGTCCGTCCCAGATTGTATTTGTGGTCCGGCGTTGTGTGCCGTGCGATCCGGGCCAGGGCCTCGGCCAGTTCTTTGACATCGATCGGTTGAATGTTGGGTGGAGCATTCGGTGTCGGGATGACAGGCTGGCGGGCCAGTTTTTCCAGCACCCCGAACACGCTTCCACCAGTACCTGAATAAACGAGGCCGGGTCGGACGATAATTTCATCCTTACCCGTCACAAGCCCCTCGATCGCCCATTTGCTGCGCCCGTAATCGTTCACGGCGCCCGGTCCGGCGGACTGGCTGGAGATGAAAATGAAGCGACCGCGTTTGCCCTGCTGCCTGAGTTGACGATGCTGTTCCAGAAGGCATGCCGTGCCGGTGTAATCGAGATCGGCCATTGCATCGCGGTCAGAACCGGCTTTCAGCAGGCTGCAGGCAAGATGGATGATCACATCAGCCTGATCGCAGGCTGCGGGGAGGGGGTGCCCCAGGCGCCATTCTGTCGAATTGGGAGCAAGCACTGTAGAGCCGTTTTCGGTCAGGTATCTGCAGACATAATGACCAATAAAGCCATGTGCGCCTGTAACAGCATAGATCACGATAATGCCAATCTTTTATATAATCTGTATTTTATTATGGTTATGTATATCTGATTGAATAAGAGCCTGATCCGAAAGTTTTTGAACAATACCAGCCTGTTGTGATTCATCCGTCTTTACGAAGAGATGGAGTGAATGGTGACATGGACTGGTATTGCCCGACGTGAACATAGCCGGGAAGGACTGCGATATCCATCGGATATGATGGACGGGGAATGGGCTTTGATCGTGCCATTTGTGCCCCCTGCGAAACGGGGCGGTCGCCCTCGCACGACGGATATGCGCGAGGTGGTCA
>NZ_NKTX01000178.1 GCF_003207815.1 Komagataeibacter oboediens
GTCATCTGATTGAGGCGCGTGATCAGGGTGTTGATTCACTGTCTGCCATTACGGGAATTGACTGGCCCCGCCTCCAGGACGCCATCGGCAGGGCTGAAACCCTGACAGCTCCAGAGACCATTGATCGCACGGCCGAACTGATCAACCGGCATCGCTCTCTTCGTCCTGCCATTGGTCCATTCCTGAACGCGTTCCAGTTTCAGGGTGGTCGCACGGTACAGGGATTACTGAAGGCGGTGCAGATCATTGGAGACCTCTATCGGACCGGTAAACGCCGCTTGCCTGACTCCTGTCCGATCCGTTTCATTCCGCCTTCCTGGCACAGCTTTGTCAGGCCAGAGGGAACAGTCATACGACAGGCTTACGAACTCTGTGTTCTGACCCAGCTGCGCGAGCGTCTGCGTGCCGGAGACATCTGGGTAACGGAAAGTCGCCAATACCGCGCATTCGACACCTACCTTCTTCCGGAAGCCACGTTTGCAGCGATGCGCGCGCAAGGACCGTTGCCTCTGGCGATCAATGCTACGGCTGACACGTTCCTTTCTCAACGGCGTGCAGTGCTGGAAACCGCGCTGAACCGGGTGACGGCTCTTGCCAGGAAGGGCGAGTTGTCACAGGTCCGGCTTGATGCACATGGTCTTGTGATTTCGCCTCTGAAAGCAATTACACCCCCTGCTGTGGAAGAGTTGAGGCGGGCGGCTTACGACCGGCTGCCACGGATCAAGATTACTGATCTTCTGCTGGAAGTGGACCGCTGGATCAGCTTCACCGACTGCTTTACCCATCGCCGTTCCAGCCGTGTCGCGGATGACAAAAACGCCCTGCTGACGGTGATCCTGGCGGATGGGATTAATCTTGGTCTGACACGCATGGCCGACACCTGTCAGGGTGCCACCCTGCGCCAGTTGGCGCATCTGCATGACTGGCATATCAGCGAGGCCGGATACGCCGAAGCCCTTGGCCGTATGGTTGCAGCCCATCGTGGGCTGCCCCTGGCGTCACTCTGGGGAGACGGCACATCGTCCTCAAGTGATGGTCAATTGTTTCATGCAGGTGGCAGAGGCGCTGCGATCAGCGATATCAATGCGCGCAATGGCAGTGAACCGGGCGTCAGTTTCTACACCCACATCTCCGATCAGTATGATCCGTTTTCGACCCGGGTGATTGCTGCGACGGCCGGTGAAGCGCCCTATGTTCTGGATGGACTGCTTTATCATGCTAACGGACTTTCCATTGAAGAGCATTATACAGATACGAGTGGGGCATCGGATCATGTTTTCGGGCTGATGCCCTTCTTTGGTTATCGATTTGCGCCCAGGATACGGGATCTGAAAGAGCGGAAACTTCACCTTTTTCCGGGACAACACCCGGGCGAACTTCTGGGTGGGATGGCCGGTGACCTGATCAATACCAACCATATTGTGGAACACTGGGACGACCTGCTGCGTCTCGTCACATCTATTCGGAGTGGAACCGTGACCGCTTCGGCCATGCTGCGCAAACTCGGATCTTACCCCCGTCAGAATGGTCTGGCTGTGGCTTTGCGCGAAGTCGGCCGGATCGAACGGTCAATTTTTATGCTCGACTGGATACAGGATCT
>NZ_NKTX01000179.1 GCF_003207815.1 Komagataeibacter oboediens
GGTACCTGCATCCCTACTTGTTGCGTGAACCTCAATGTGGCCAGTTCTACAGGTGTTCACTCCAAGCGTACGTAAAATACACTTTCGTGTCGTGATCCCGATTACGCGACGACTGAACAGATCGATGACGACAGCGAGGTAGAGCCAGCCCTCGGCAGTCCAGATATAACTGATATCTCCCGCCCATTTCCGGTTGGGGCCTTCAGCAAGGAAATTACCGTCCAGAAGGTTGGCCGCAATGTCAGACTGGTGGTGGCTGTCGGTCGTCATCTTGTGGCGACGGGTGCGCACGGGCCGGATCCCGTTGGCCTTCATGAGGCGGCCAACGCGACGTTCCCCGACATCAAGCCCGGCTTCCCTGAGTTCCATGGTCATGCGCGGCTGTCCGTAGGACCCGTTGCTCAGGGCAAAATGCTCACGGATATGCGTCAGCACCTTCAGATCGGTACGTTGGCGCTGGCAGGCCGGTCGGGATGTCCAGGCCCGGTACCCCCGTGCAGAGACCCGCAAGACCCGGCACAGCCTCTCGATTGGCCATTCATGCCGATGTCCGTGGATGAAGGCGAACCTCATGGCTTTTGGCTCGCGAAGAACTGGGTAGCTTCCTAAGAAACAGCAGGTTCGGTGGCTACAGGGATGGGATGCAGGACAAACCCCAGCGATTGTGCGCGTCGGTGTAGATTGGAGACGACACGTTTGCGATGGATTTCATCGTAATGTCCTGCTCCGGGATCGGCATAAACCATGCCGTATCTGAGGGTATTATAAAACAGAACTGCTATTTTCCTGGCCGTGGCGGTCACAGCCTTTGCTTTCCCGACCCGCGCTGACAGGCGTCTGTAAAAAGCCCCCAACGCAGTATCGCTTCGCCCGAGCGTCGTGGCAGCCAGACGTAGTAGTGCTGCGGCCCGGCTTGAGGATCGGCGTGTGCGAGATGAAAGAAGCTTGCCACCGGAAATCTTGTTCCCCGGAGCGAGGCAGAGCCAGGACGTGAAATGTTTTGCACTTGGCCAGGCGCGGAGATCTGTGCCGCATTCTGCCACAAGCTTGAGGGCCAAGGACACACCGATGCCATGGATCTGCGTGAGATCCACGCCCAGCAAGCGATACAGAATGCCTCGTACGTCGAAGGACGGAGCACTCACCTGCTTTGTCTTGATCCGAGGCTTTGGGAGGTCTGCCGCAGGCTTTGCACTGCCGTGGCTCAAAAGCAGTAGCAGGCCTTCCATGCGGCGATCACAGGCCATGATCCGTTCCTGATAAATATCATAGAGCTCTAGCAGCCTGTCGGGTTGGGGTACCCAGTGAAGGGGTAAGGTTGTAAGGTGGTGAGATGAGCAGTTTCATCCCGTTTGACCGGTCTCAGCCGTATCTTCTGCCGCCTGATCTGAAGTCGTGGCTTCCTGCTGACGATATGGCGCATTTCATTGTCGCAGCCGTTGAGCGGGTTCCGATGAGTGCGTTCTGCGTGCCAGTGCGCACGGGTGGCAAGGCACAGTACCATCCGCGCCTGATGCTGGCCCTTCTGATCTTCAGCTATGCGAACGGGTTGTTTTCCTCACGCCGGATCGAGCGGGCGACATAT
>NZ_NKTX01000017.1 GCF_003207815.1 Komagataeibacter oboediens
AGCCTTCGACACCGGCATATGTTCGTACAACGTGCTGGAGGCGCTGCCCCGTGACGTGAAGCCGCTGCTACGTGCCGCCATCGCGCTGTATGCCCGCTTCCGCCGCACGCGCGACGAACTGACCGAAGCGCAGGCCTATCGATGGCTCCAGCGCCGGGCCATGCAGACATCGCGTCGCATTGCGGCCGTCGCAGGGGAGTATCTGGCATCGCACAAAAGGGATGAGGCATCATGAACACACCGTTACGGATCGGCGTGCTGAAGCTGGCTGACAGCGCACCGGTGATCATGGGGCGACAGCAGGGCATTTTTGCCCGTCATGGTCTGGAGAGCGAGATCGTCGTCTCCCCATCGTGGGCCAACATTGCCGATGGTCTGGCATGGAACAGACTGGATGCCGCCGTCATTTTCGCGCCGCTGGCCATGATGACCGCTCTCGGGCGGCGCGGGCATGATACGGGGCTGCGCCCGCTGGGCCTGATCAGCCGGGGCGGCAACACGATCATGCTGCGCGGCGCGAACCCGGTGGAAGGGGCATGGAATGCCGGCCGTCAGGGGCGGCAGGCCTTTGACCGGTGGTCCACGGCCATCGGGCGGAAGCCGCGTATTGCCGTCGTGCATATGTATTCCACCCATCTCCTCATCCTCCGGCGCTTTCTGAAGATGATCGATGTCAGCATGGAGGATGAAATCGACCTGTCGGTCATGCCCCCGACCGACATGATCCATGCGCTTGCGGAAAACGCGATTGATGGCGGCTGTGTCGGTCCGCCATGGGGTACCGAGGCGGAACAGCTCGGGCTTGCCTTTCGCGTGGGCGGGTCAGCCACCGTCCTGCCCGGCCATGTTGAAAAGATCATTGTCGCATCGGGAAAGCTGCTGTCATGCACCGCGACGGCGCGGCGCATGTCGCATGCCCTGCGGGACGCGATTGCGTTCTGCCAGCAGCCGGCCCACCGCGCGGACATCGCGCGCGCGCTGGCGGCCCCTGTCGCGGATGGCGGGCTGACACTGCCGCTGGCGGCGACGGACGCCGTCCTGCCCGGTGGGGATGCCCGCGAATGCGTGACCTTTGCCGGGGGCAGCCTGCTGCCGTCCGACCTTGACTGGATCATAAGCGATATGACGGCGCTGGGATGGGTGGACAATGCCGAGCAGCAGATACTCATGCGCTGGATCGGTCCCATGCCCGCGGATCCCCCCCACGCCTGTGCGCGGTCACTGTGAACCGCGCGGGGAGAGGGAGGCCATGCTGTTCAATTTTGAAATGGATTTTGCCCTGTCGTTACGCTGTGTTCCCATGATCGTGCGCATGAAGCTGGACCTGTGCGGGGTAAAACTCAGCCTGCGTCAATGGAGCCGTTTCACGCCGCACGACAGGCAGGCACTGGTGGACCGTCCCGCCACCACGCCGCCGGAACAGGTGGCGTACCGGTCCTTCCTCCTGCACCTGATCAGGACCCGGGCAGGGGAAGAACCAAAACTGCTTCCACCTGCCCAGACCGAAGCATGGCAACTGGCTGCTGGCGTGCCTGATGCGATCAGGCTGAAAGCACAATCCAGCGGGTTGCGGCCTCCTACACCCGAACAGTGGGGGCACCTGTCCTGCCTGCAGCGCTTTGCGCTGGTCAAACTGACACGGCCGGGCCATGAAAACCGGAATTTCGGACCCGCCTTACGGGAATTTCTTGATACGGATGCATGACGAATGCCGCCCGTTTCAAACAGGCGGCATTTTCCAGGAAACCGTCTGAAAAGTCGGCTCATGAAACATCCCGTAAATCTGCTGGATGTTTCTGGTGGAGCCTGCTTCAGGAAAACCCGAAAAACGTCGCCTTTCTGAAAAATGGCGACACCCGGAAACGTTCCATTTTCCTGAAAACCAGCCCGTCACGCCAGAAGCTGGTCATGCCTGTTCATCAAAACCATCGGCAAGCATGTTCGTCAGCGTATCCGCCATGGAATGAAACTGCTCCGTGCGCATGATCGCGGCATCGCGCGGGCGGGGAGAGGGGACGTCAACCTCATGGGCGATGCGACCGGGGCGGGGCCTGAGCACAATGATGCGATCCGCAAGGAACAGGGCCTCGGCGACATCGTGCGTAATCAGCAGGGTGGTGATCTGCTGCGTGCTCCACAGCCGCATGAGTTCAAGGTTCATGCTGCGGCGCGTGACCGCATCCAGCGCACCAAAGGGTTCATCCAGCAACAGCACCTCTGGCGAAAGCACAAGCGCACGCGCAATGGCCGCACGCTGGCGCATGCCGCCGGAAAGCTGGCTGGGTCGCGCATGGGCGAAATCCGCCAGCCCGACCCGCCGGATCAGGTCATCCACCCGCGCCTGATCGACCGGATACCCGGCCAGGCGGAAGGGCAGGCTGATATTCGCCGTGATCGACAGCCATGGCAGCAGCGCCGCATCCTGAAAGGCGACACCAAGACGATGGGCGCGCGACAGTTCGGCGGGTGCCACACCTTCAACCCGGATCTGGCCCGCGCTGGGCGTGGCCAGTGCCGCGATCAGGCGCAGGATCGTGCTTTTCCCGCAACCGCTCGGCCCCAGCAGCGCGACGAATTCACCCTCCCTGATGGCAAGGGAAATATCGTCCAGCGCCAGAATGTTCCGACCGTCATTCAGCTGGAACGTCTTGGAAACGTGGCTCAGCTCGATTGCCGGGACCCGCTGCATCAGCTCTGGACCATCGCGTCAAACCTTTCCATGATCCTTGCCCTGCGTTCATTCACCCTTGCGCGCAGGGCCTCGATATCGATGTTGAGCAGCCTGCGGTCACGCATCACCACGGCGCCTTCGATAATCACATCGCGCACATCCCGCCCGACCACGCAATGCGCTGCAAGGAAAAGCGGGTCCATCGACCCCATGTGATCAAGGTCGGATGTATCCACCAGGATCAGGTCCGCGTGGCGCCCGGCCTCCAGACAGCCCAGTTCGTCCCCCATTCCCACGGCGCGCGCGCCGCCACGTGTCGCAATCTTGAGCAGTTCCTCCCCGGACATGGGAACACGCTGGTGATAGGCATGTCCAATGGCCGCGGCCTGACCGACCCGCGCGGCATGAGCGACCTGAAAGAGGTCGAGCGTAAAGGACGAGGCCGCGCCATCGGTCCCCATCCCGATATCCACCCCGCGCCGCCACATTTCCTGCAGGCGGGGCACGCCGATCCCGTAATTGCCAAAGGCACAGTGGCAGGCGGACATGCGGTGCGTGGCGTACAGATCGACTTCCTCGGCGGACAGGATGACCGAATGGGCGCAGTGCAGGTGTGGCCCAAGTGCGCCAAGGTCGTTCAGGTATTCGGTGGGCCGCTTGCCGTGCTGTTCCAGCGCGTAATCCACCTCATACGTCCCTTCGGCCAGATGGGTGTGGATCTTCACGCCGTGGGCACGCGCCGCGTCCGCCATGCCCGCAATCAGCGTGGGACTGCACACGATGATCTGGCGCAGCGACATCCAGGCCCTGACGCGGGGGTGATCGCGCCACCGTTCAACCAGGGCGATGTTCCTGGCCAGCGCCTCGTCCGTCGTCATCATCATCGACGGCGGCATGTCCCTTCCTGCGAAACTGGTATTCAGGTCCGATGTCGTCAGGGCGACAAAACCGCGAATGCCGGTTTCAACCGCCGCCCGGGCCATTTCATCTGGGTGGGGGCCACCAGCTTCGGCAAAGCAGGTCGTGCCGCACATGATCATGTTGGCATAGGCCAGCAGGCCGCTCAGATAGATGTCTTCGGGATCGAGAAGGGCCTCGAACGGGACATAATAGTTTTTCCATGGCGGGTTGCGCAGCGGGCCGAGGCGGCTCATTTCAGCCAGTTTGCCGCGCAACAGCTGCTGCGCGGTATGGACATGCGCGTCGATCATGCCTGGCATGGCGATCCGGCCCCGTCCGTCGATTACGGTCGTGGCGGCAATGTCGCCAATATCGGCACGAGGGCCCACATGCACCAGCCGGCCGTCGCTTATGACAATCACGCCATCGCGGATGACGTCCCCGGCATCGTTCATTGTTACGATATCGCATCCATGAATGACGATATCCGCCTTAGAGGGAAGCGCCATGTCAAATTCCTTTAAAAGCTTCGGGAACAACCGTGAAATCGGCAATCCGGTCGATATCGGGCAGGGCGGTGCGCCCCGCCGCGCGGGCAGCGGCATACATCGGCCCGGCCATCATGTCCCGGTCGAGGGAGAGTAGCGGGCGCGACGGCATCCCGCGGTAATGGGTGAAGGGGATCTGGCTTCTGTTCTGCAGGATCTGCTGGTCAAGGTCGAAACCGTAATCCTCACCATATTTTTCAACCACCAGACGGGCGGCGACCGCGGGATCGGTTTCGTTGAAGGTCCACCCCTGTATCAACCCGCGCAGGAAGGCCACGACCCGGGGCCGGTTCTGCGCAAGGTAGGCGCGGGTCGTCACCAGAAGGGCGGCAGGGGTGACAAATCCCAGATCGGCGAAATTCGTGAAAATGAAGTCCCGGTCCTGTTTCAGGCCCATCATTTCAAGCGTAAGCTTCTGGTTGGTATCGAACCCCACGAACGCGTCACCCTGCCCATCAAGCAGGGGATCGGGGGAAAAACCGGCGGGGACGAAGGTCCATTTCTGGGGCAGGCCCGCAATGGCGAGTACGGCATTGATTGACGTCGTCTCGTTAATACCCTGCGCAAGGATGCGCAGGCCAAGCAGGTCGCGCGGCACGCGCACAGGATGGGCGGGCAGTGAAATGACCCCGAGCGGATTACGGGGCATTTCGGTGCCGAGGATCACAAGGTCGTTGCCACGTGCGACCGCATCCAGAAACGGCAGCCATGACATGTAGGACAGGTCGGCCCGTCCCGCCGCCAGCATGACGGCCGGGTCCGGCGCGTTGGGACCGCCGGCCGTCCATGTGACGTCCAGCCCCTGGTTACGGAAAAACCCGTGATCAAGGGCGATCCATTCGCCTGCGTACTGGACATTGGCGATCCAGCCGAGCTTCAGCCTGACAACCGGCAGGGACGACGTTTCGGCCGCCCGTATGGAACCGGGCGCCACAGCACGGCACAGGACAAGGCTGGCGAGGAACGATCTTCGATGCCACTTCATGCCATGATCCCCGCCTGCTGTTCCGGCCTGCGCCGAAACCTGTCACGCAATTTTTCCCTGATGAAAAAATGTTACTTTATTTTCGAAATAACCGTCAACGTGTAAATTATATTACTGACATGACGGGGGCAGGCCGCTATCATCGTTTCTGTAAAGTTACGATTCCAATGCAGGCCACGCCATGCATTGCCACGTTTTCCCGCCGACTGTTCATATCCTGAGGGGGAGGGTGCGACATGCCCGTCCGGTATTCACGGAAGCGTAGCACGGGAACTCAACACAGGGGTGATGGCACAGGCCACACGATCCTGCGATCCCGACACGGGCACGCCCCGATACATCGCCACGGTGCGACAGCATGAAATACGTCACCCGCTTCCGTGCAGCCATCACTGCGACCGTGGGGTTCGCCATTGTTCTGGTCCTGTGGCAGGTCATCGGGAGCGCAAAGCTGCTTGGCCCGACCTTCCCGCCACCGAGCAGTGTCATCGCCAGCCTTACGGTGCCATACCGGCGGCATCTTTATATCCGTGCAAGTCTGGCAACGCTTTCAACAGCGGCATGGGGATATGGCATCGGGCAGGCTGGGGGGCTTGCAACTGCGCTGTTCGGGCATCTCCTGCCTTTTTCCCGGGCCGGGCTGGACCGGCTGGCAAGCGTTATCCATGCGATACCCATGATCGCACTGGGGCCGCTGTTCATGGCCGTGCTGTCCCCTGCGTGGGCCGGGACGGCCATCGCCGCAATCGGGGTCTTTTTCGTCTCCTACATCGCCGGCTGTACTGCAATTGAGTCGGCCGCGCCAACACATAGGGATCTGTTCCAGATATTCGGCGCATCCCCCCTGCGCAGGCTTTGGCTGCTTGATGTCCCGTCCGCCCTACCGGCACTGGTGACCGGATTGCGGCAGGCGGTGCCGGTGGCTTTTCTGGGTACCATACTGGGCGAATGGTTCGGCTCTGCCCATGGTCTTGGGCTGCTGATCCTCAGCGCAATGGAAAACTTCCAGATCGCCCTGCTGTGGAGCACGGTCATCCTGTGCTGCGGGCTGTCGCTCGTCATTTTTGTCCTGCTTGGCTATGTCGAGCGTATCGTGGGGCGGCATTACCGATGAGACGTTTCCTTGCGCGCTGGTGGGGCCCCTGCCTGCTGCTGCTGGCCTGGCAGGTCGGGGTGCAGGCCAGCGGGGTCAACCAGATCGTCATGCCGCACCCCATGGCCGTCATCATGGATATAGCGTCCAACCCATTGGTTTATGGCCGCGCCGCAGCAAGGACGCTGCTGGTCGCCGTTCCGGGCCTTACGGCGGGACTGGCGATGGGGGGCATGCTGGCGCTGCTGTGCCAGTTTTCCGCGGTAATGGAATATCTGCTGACGCCGCTTGCAATGATGCTGTCCTCCATCCCGGTTGTCGCCATCATTCCCGTTCTGTCGCGCCTGTTCGGTTACCACATGACAACGCTGGTCGTTATCGTGGCCATCATCTGTTTTCTGCCTGCCTTCGTGTATATGCACGCGGGGTTACGGTCGGTCCCGGCGGGCAGCCTGGATGTCTTCAGCGTGTTCGGGGCCAGCGCACGGATGCGGCTGCTGCTGCTTCGGCTGCCTGCATCCGTGCCATCCTGTATGACAGCCCTGCGCATTGCCGCCCCGACCGCGATCCTGGCAAGCCTGACTGCCGAATACCTCATGCAGACAGGGGGGCTGGGCGCGCTGTTCCGCATTACAACGGCCGAATTCCGGTCCGAACGCGCCTTCGGGTGCAGTCTTGTGGCAATGGTGCTGTCGGTCTGCTGTTTCTTTGTGGCCCTGCATGCCGAACGGGCCGTAACCCGACGCTGGCAATAGGCAAGGGGGGACGTGATGCACATCGCGGTTGTGGCTGACCTGAAAACAACGCTGGGCGAAAATCCGTTATGGGATGCCGGGACACAGCGCATCTTCTGGGTGGACAGCCTGGGCAGGCGCCTGTTCCGCGCGACGGCCGATGGACATGAAATCCGGGCATGGGATTTTCCCGCCAGCATCGGTTCAATGGCGTTACGCCATGGGGGCGGGGCGGTTGTCGCGTTGCGCACGGGGATCTTCATGCTGGATTTCCATACCGGCGCCCTGACCCGTGTGGTGGACCCCGGACATGATCGGGCGCACCTGACGCTGAATGACGGCAAGGTTGACCGGCAGGGCCGGTTTATCTTCGGCTCCATGGTTGTCGATGCGGCGGAAAACCGTTTTGCCGAACTGTACCGCCTTGATGCCGACCTGTCATTACACCGGCTGCGCGGCGGGATTGGTGTCAGTAATGGACCATGCTGGAGCCCGGATGGACGCCGTTTCTATTTCTCCGACAGTCATTCAAACGAAATGATGGTTTACGATTACGACACGACCGAAGGCACCCTGTCGCGCGGGCGGCCCTTCGCCTCCCTGCCGCACGACGGAACAGGCAGGCTTGATGGCGCCTGCGTCGATGCCGAAGGCTGTGTCTGGAGCGCGCATTGTGGTGCGGGACAGATCGTGCGCTACCGGCCCGACGGCAACATTGACCGGGTCATCCAGATACCGGTGAGACGTGTGACCAGCGTTGCCTTTGGCGGGGCCGGACTGGACATCCTGTTCGTCACATCCATGGCGCATGGCCTGCAACCCGACGCGGTGGCCGATCACCCCCTGCGGGGCGCCCTGTTTGCCGTGCACGGCCTTGGCGTGAGAGGCATGGTCGAACCACGCTTTGCCGGTTAAGCCTGTTTTCCTGCGGTCCTGCACGTCGCGCGGAAAACGAAAAAAAAAAGCGACCGCAACGCGAAAACCGGGTTTTGTAGGAGGGAGAGTTGCCACGACGCGCAATGCGCTGCAGAAAACATCCCCCAGGCGCGTATTCACCGTCCTTATGCGTCCGCCCTGCCTGCCATGTCCCATCCGCTGCGAAAGGGGAGGGGGCTAGATGAAATGATGATAAGGCCAAGTCAGGATACTGCCGAATGCAGCCACCCACATCCCTGCCACCACACAGCCCCATGGCGGAACGGATTGCCCGCGTCTATCCGGATCTTACGCAGGCGCTCAGGGATCTTGCCGATTTCGTGGTGGATGAGCCCATCAACGCCGCACGGCTGAGCATTCATGACATTGCAGCCCATGTCGGTGTTTCGACCGCAACCGCCAACCGGCTGGCGCGTGCGCTGGGATTTTCCGGCTATGCGGCATTCCGGGCGGAACTGATCCGCAGTTTTGAATCCGCTTTCGTGCCGGTTGACCGCCTGATCAGGAACCTGGACGGACGGTCGAACGCGCTGGAAGTCATGGCCGCCTCCCTGCAGGAGGACGTGCGCAATATTGAGGCAACAATGCGCGGACTATCCGCAGAGGGCTGCAGCAATGCCGTCCAGGCCATCCTCACGGCACGGCGCATTTATGTGGTTGGCATGGAAAATGGCAGTCATCTTGCAGCCATGCTGTCCAACGGCCTTGATATCTACCGTGACAATATTGATTCCGTTGGCATTACAGGCGGTGGGGTCAGCGCCGCACGCAGGGTGCGCCGATATGGCAGCAAGGACCTGGTCATTGCGGTGGCCTTCCCGCGTTATATGGCTGACACGATCACGGTGGCACGGGATGCCCGGGCACAGGGCGCGCGTGTCATGGCGATTACCGACAGCCCGGCTTCACCACTGGCGGCCCTGACCGATCTTGTCCTGTATGTCACGGCAGAGCGTCAGTTTGCCGCCAATTCGGATGCAAGCGTTCTGGCGATGATGGAAGCACTTTGCGCGGCGGTTGCCCACAGCACGCGCGGCGCGGCAGATTCCGCCAACAAGTATACACGCACGATCCTGCGTTGGCTCGATATGGAATCACGCCCCGGCAACCCCGGCGGGCCCAAGCGGGCGACCGCACCACGGAAATAAGTAAAAGATTAATTCAGAATACAATATTCATATTTCATGGATACTGCTTTTTGAAAAAGCAGCCTGTCTGAAGCTTTCTGAAAACAGCTTCACCAAAAACTTTCCATATGGTTTTCAGGACATGTCACAGGCAGAGGGTCGGGAAGAGGCTACCTGTGAATCTGGTGAAGTCAAAAATGTAAACGACTGCCCATTTCCTGTTGTCGTTTCTGCATGTCCTGTGCCTGGAAACCGCATCTTCCTGATCCAGGCACATAAATATCAAACGCGCCAACCATATTCTTTTGTCGAAAGGAAAGCCTGATCCCGTTCAGGCTTTCCGTCCACTGGCTTCAGAAACCTGTCGAAACCGTTACCATCGCGGCAAATGTACTGGCGACGTAATAGGCTGGCGAGTTCTGCGCGACTGTCTGACCATTGGCGGCCGTCGTCTGATAGGCGTTGGTAGTTACGGCTTCCACGCCTGACAGATAATGGAAGTCACCAAGGTTGTAGATGTTCAGCTGGATCTGGGGATGCTTGAGATACCAGACGTTTTTCAGACGATACCCAAGGGTCAGGTCAAGCTGGCCATGGGCGGGCAAGGCCTCGGTATTCATTTCGTCGGCCCACTGTTTTCCAGTCCAGTGGTAACGCAGGCTGCCGAAGATATGGCCATCATCATAGTTCAGTGCCGCGTTGACCATCCATTCGGGGGCCAGAACCGATGTTTTACCCTTCGTATGAATTGTCGATATGGCGCCGTTTTCGGTTACCGCCGTCACATCATTATCTTCTGACGCATGCAGGTAGGATGCTGAAACGTAAGGCGAGAAGTGATGCCATGGGCGCGTGCTGAATTCCATGTCCGCGCCGCGCAGCGTATTGCCGCCACCGTTCAGGGTGGTCTGGTAGGCAACGGTATTCGAACCGCTACCCATATTGATCACCGAGTTGAGGTTACGGTTCGTGATATTGATATTATACAGCGATACGGCAAAATTCAGCAGCGACCCGTAGTGGCGGAAGCCCAGTTCTTCCGTAATGGCGTATTCGTTCTTGGTGTTATACCCGCCCGGATAACCCGTGCCATCCCACGGGTTGTTATAGAACCCCGTGAAGTAGGTGGACGCCGACGGCATCTTGAAGTTTGTCGTGCCGGAAATATAGACCTGATCATGCTGGTTGATCTTGTAGCTGGCCGATACGCGCGGTTCCGGAACAGCGGTATTCATGCCGACGCGATAGGGGAAGTCGGAGCTTGATCCCGCGCCAGGCAGGTTGTTGGTGCCGCCACGGTTGACAATGACTTCACGGAAACCGGCACTCAGTTTCAGCCTGTCATGAAGATACGATGCCGAATCACCGAAGTAGATGCCGTTTGTCTGCGTGATCAGGTGGTAGTTCACCCCATACAGGATGTTCCCGCCCGATGTGCGCAGCTTGCCGCTGCCCCACACGCTGTTGGGCGATCCGTCCGTTCCGTACTGGGAATAGGTCTCGCTTTCATAGTCATCGTTATAATCATACCACCAGCCAAGGGTCAGCTTGTTGTGGCGATCGGCCTTGAAATCCACCGATGCATTGATGCCGGGGTGGAATTCGATTTCCGTATAATAAGCCTGTCCATTGAAATAGCCGTCAGACGTCTGGCCCGGATAGGGAAGGGCGATGGACTGCCCGGGATAGGCCTGCGACACGGTTTCCGACCCGGTATAGAAGGTGGATGCCGTCCCGGGGAAGGACGAACCATAGCCGCCGCCACCCGCACCATAATAGAAGTACGGCGATACATGCAGCTTCCAGCGATCCGACAGCTTGAAATGCATGGGCATGACAAGGATCAGGTTGCTCCATCCACCTTCCGAGCTTTTCCAGTAGGAAGATGGGTCGGATTTGTCACCTGTATACTCGCTCAGGCCCTTGATGCCCCCCTGTTGCCAATCTGCCATGCTGGGGTTGGTATAGCCGGGCGTGTTGTTTTCGTTATAGGCCTCGACAAAGCTGACCGAGTTCCCGTCACCCCATTCCTTGACGAATTTGGAATCGATATGACGGCGCTGGCCCGACCCGTAACCACGCCACACATCCCATGTCGCGTTGGAATAGGAGATATAGCCACGCAGGCCGGTATTGCCGATGTCACCTGTTTCCAGACGGATGAATTCACGGTTCGTGCGATGCGATCCATATGAATAATCAACCAGGCCACCATAATGGTGGGAGGGGTTGATTGTCTTCACGTTCATCGTGCCGGCCGTGGCGTTTGCCAGCGGCGCATTGATGTCCGACTGCCCCTGCGACAGCTGCACTTCCTGATAGTTTTCGGTATCGCCCCATTCCGTTGTATACGGGGTATAGGTGTCAACGTCCGCGATCGGCGCGCCTTCATACAGGTACCCGATTTCAGACTGCTGCATGCCACGGACATTGATCGATGTGGCATCGGACAGCCCGAACGGATCGGACGATGCGATATTGGCACCCGGTGCAAACTGCAGCATCTGTGCCGCGGATGTGGCGGGCGCCAGCTTCGAAATGAAATCACGGCTGACCGTGGTCTGGGACTTGGCCTCGGTCTCACGGTGCATCAGGCCGCCGCCCATCGCCCGGCCGGTCACGCCGTCGGCGCTGACGCCGCTGCTGGTGACACGGATATGTTCCGCAGCAGGCGCAGCCTGAACGCCGTTGACGGGCGTTGCGTCAGTGGCCGGGTTTGCTTTCGAGGCAGGCGTTGACGCATGCGCACGACCAGTTGCGCGCGCATGCGAGGCCACGGTTGCCGTCTGGGCGCTGGAGGTTGCGCTCTCCGCTATTCCGACCGTGGACAGGGCGGTACTGGCCGCCAGAATTTTTGTAATACGCCAGCTGATCAATGGTTTTACCCTTCGCTGATAACGGCCACTTGATTATGATTTCGTAACATATCAGTCAGGTTCGGTTTGCCTAAGGTAAAAGTTGACCATCCGTACGACATTTTTGGGTATGATGCATTTATACAACATGTTTTGTATACAACACGGCCCGGGCGCGGTCTGTTTGTGCCCCGGGATCCATGCTAAATGCATCATGCGATACGAACCCGACAGAAAAGTAGAGCAAGTGCCATGTCCGTAAATCCATCCATCCTGGTAGGGGACCCCGCCCCATGGTTTGTGCAGCAGGGGTCCGACGCACATGGCGACTATCATTTCGACAAGGCCGCCGGACGTTACAGCGTCCTTTTCTTCTTTCACTCCAGTCTGGAATCGGATGTCACCCCCAGCCTTGAACGGCTGGCGGCCCACGGTTCGCGCATTGACGGCATCCATACTCTTTTCTTCGGCGTTACGAACGACCCGCAGGACAGGGAGCGACTGCAGGCGCTGTCATCCAACCCTGCCATAAGGTTTTTCTGGGATACGGACTGCAAGGTCAGCACCCTGTACGGCTTTGCCGCCGATACGCGCCCGTTCTGGCTGCTGGTTGATCCCATGCTGCGAGTCCGCGCGGTCTTCCCCCACGGCCCGCATGTCATTGATGAGATCCTGCCCATCCTCGCCGCCATTCCATCCATGATGATGCGTGAGACATCCGGACCTGTTCCCGCGCTGATCCTGTCTGATGTATTCGAACCCGAATTCTGCGACCGGCTGATACGTCATTATAAGGAAAAAGGTGCGCGACCATCGGGCATATTCATGGAAAATACGCCCGGCCGTTCGGTGCCCGTGCTGGATTCCATGTTCAAGCGCCGCCGTGACTGCCCCATTGAGGACGCACACCTGGTCAATCAGGTGCAGTTACGCATCACACGGCGAATCGTTCCCGAAATACGCAAGGTTTTCCAGTTCAACGCAACACGGCTGGAACGCCTGATCATTGCCTGTTACGCGGCCCGTGAACGCGGGCGGTTTGGTCCCCACCGTGATGATACCCTGACAGCCGCCGCCCACCGGCGTTTCGCGGTGTCCATCAACCTCAATGACGCCTTTGCCGGCGGGCAGGTCACATTTCCTGAATTCAGTCCGCGTGGCCTGGCGCCCCCGGCTGGCGGCGCACTCGTATTCTCCTGCGGCCTCATGCACAAGGTCGAGCCCATTACACAGGGGGAACGTTTTGCATGCCTGACCTTCCTTTATGATGAGGAAGCCGCACGCATACGCGAAGCCAACTGGCAGGCCGCGCGCGCGTCACGGCGCAACACGGCGGGCTGACCGATGCGCATGGCGCGGGCCATATCGACGGGCGGCGTGTCACGGTGCCCTGCGTACCCGTGCAATTGCCATGCCCGGATTCCATTCATACGGTGGTGAAACGATGATCATGACACAAGCGAATCGAAACCCGTGGCAAAGATAGAAGGTGCCGGTCCGGAAACCGTCGAACGCCCCGTGCCGCCAGAATTGCAGACCATGTCTGCCGACCGGATATTCTGGAGTCATTTCTCCCCCAACCTCGCGCCGGCGGCGTGGGTCATTGGCGTGCTGGTGGTCAGCCTGGGGCTGGGCGGCTGGTCCGCCTTTGTGGTCCTGCTGATCGGCAACGTGCTGGGGGCCCTGCCGGTCGCAGCCTGCGCGGTCATGGGGCCGGATACCGGATTGCCGCAGATGGAAGCATCGCGGTTTTCCTTCGGCAGCAGGGGCAAACGCCTTCCCGCCCTGATCAACTGGGTGAACTGCATTGGCTGGGATGCCGTCAATAACGTCCCGTCTGCCATAGCACTCATCCTGCTGGTGCAGACATGGGGCATGACCCTGCCATTCTGGCTTGCGATGGCGATTCTGGCGTTGGCGCAGCTTCTGGCCAGTGCCGCCGGGCACGACACCGTGCAGACCATTGAGAAATATCTTGGGTGGATTCTTCTGGCGGCCTTTGCATTTAGCGGGTGGATGGCCGTCACGCATCGACCCGATGGCACACCGATGGTCGCCGCCCGTCCCGCACCGGACGGTGCGCATATCCTGCTGGCACTGGGCGCGGTCAGCAGTTTCACGCTGGCCTGGACGGCCTATGCATCGGATTACACGCGCTATGTCTCGCGCCGGACCGGGCGGGGCAAGGTGTTTGCGCTGACTTTTGGCGGCATATTCAGTTCCGCCATGCTCATGGAACTGTTCGGGCTGCTGACGGGCGCCATGATCGCCAGCCCTTCGCCGGAATCCGTCATTCTTGCCCTGCAGTCCTGGATGGGGCCGCTGGCACCCGTTGCCCTTGCGGCCATCGCGCTGTCATCCATCGCCATCAACGCGGCCAATGACAATACGGCCGCTTATGCCCTGATCTCCGCCGGGTCACGGCTGCCCCGTCCGCTCAGCGCCGTGCTGACGGCTGGACTGGCCTATGTGCTGGCCGTCATGGGGGAAGGGCGTTTTACGACCCTGTATGAAAACGCCCTGCTGATGGCGCTGTACTGGATTGCCCCATGGTGCGGGATCGTCCTGACGGACTGGTACGCCCGACCTCCTTCCCTGAAAGCGCGCCGCATGGTGACCCCGCAGGGCTGGAGTCCGTCCGCCATCCTGTTTGTTGCCGTGACGGTGGCCACGATCATCCTGTTCTCATCCACGCCGCTATATATCAGCCCTGTCGCCCGCCTGCTGCAGGGGGCTGACATTGGCTATTTCGTTGGTTTTGCAATGGCCGCGACCGGCCAGTATCTTCTTCTACGCCAGCAGGCGCGAAAGTACCGCCTGACCGGCATCAAGGTGACCCAGGCATGATGGATCTCGTTCTTACCAATGCAACGCTACCCGACGGCACGCGCGCCGATATCGCAATCCGCAATGGGCTGATTGCCGACATCGCGCCCCGGTTCACTGGTGAGGCCGGGCGGAAGATAGACGTGGGCGGCCACCTTGTTTCCCCCCCGTTCGTGGATTCGCACTTCCATCTGGATTCCACGCTTACGGCCGGGATCATACGGCACAACACCAGCGGTACGCTGGCGGAAGGCATTGCAATCTGGAAGGAACTGAAACCGACCCTGACCGAGGAAGACATCTATAACCGGGCAAAACGCCTGTGTGAAATGGCGATTGCCAAGGGAAACCTGGCCATTCGCAGCCATGTCGATACCAGCCCGGAGGAGCCGCGCGCCGTGCGCGCGCTGCTGGCACTGCAGAAAGACATGAAGCCGTGGATCGACATCCAGCTGGTCGCGTTCCCGCAGGATGGATTTTTCCGCATGCCGGGGGCGGCGGCACGTCTGGAGCACGCGCTGGACATGGGGGTGAATCTGGTCGGGGGCATACCGCATTTCGAACGGACCACCAACGAAGGCACGCTGTCGATTGAAGCCCTGTTCCGCATTGCGGCGGATCGGGGGCTGAGTGTCGACATGCATTGCGATGAGACGGATGACGCATCTTCCCGTCATGCCGAAACCATGGCGGCCTGCACGATCCGCTACGGCCTGCAGGGCAGGGTGGCCGGGTCCCATCTTGCATCGATGCATTCGATCGACAATGCCTATGCTGGCAAGCTGATCGGGATGCTGGCGGACTCCGGAATGGGCGTTATCGCGAATCCGCTGATCAACATCACGTTGCAGGGGCGCTATGATACCTATCCCAAGCGGCGGGGCCTTGCACGGATTCGCGAACTGGTGCAGGCGGGCGTGCCGGTCGGTTTCGGTCATGACTGCGTCATGGACCCGTGGTACCGCCTTGGCAGCCATGACATGCTGGAAGTGGCCTCAATGGGCGCGCATGTCGGACATATGACCGGTGAGGAAGAACTGCTGGACTGCTACCGCGCCGTGACGGAAAATGCAGCACGTATCATGGAACTTGACGGATACGGCCTGGCGGTGGGCAAGCGGGCGGATATGGTGGTGCTGCAAGCATCTTCCCCGATCGAGGCACTGCGGCTGCGTCCCACCCGTCTGTATGTAATCCGGGCGGGAAAGGTCATTGCGCAAAGCCCCGCGCAGACAACCACCCTGCATCTCGATACCCCGTTTGAGGAACAGCCAATCCGGGATTCCGGGCAGAACTGACCGGCCCGTACCGTCGGACGGTCGTACAGAAATCATGACCGTTTCCGAATGTCGCCTTTTTGGCAAAAAAGGCGATATGTCCCGACATCTGTCCAGAAAACCTCGACAGAAACATCCGTGGAATTTTCAGGATGTTTCACTGATCTCTTATTAAAGCAACCGGCCATCATTTTTCCCTGATTCCCATCAGGTTCAGTAACGCGGCGGCCCGATCGGGCTGTCGCGACGGAACGCCACGACCCGATCCGGGCAGCATGCCGCGCGTGACGTAATGGCATGGGCAGGCAGGTACGTTCACTCCCAGACCGCTCCGCACGAAACCAAGAATAGATTGTGGTAATTAATAGATATTACGTAACAGAATATGTAATATTACATTTAAAAATACCTGTAATACAATATGTACGTTGCTGATGTGAAATGATTAGGATATGTATACATATGTTGATTTATCCTTGTTCATGATCATTTAGAAAATGGGAGAATTGTCCATGTCTGAAACCGATACCATGCGCGTTGTCCGCTTTATGGAACCCAGGCGCCCGTTTGCCCTGCGCGCGGTATCCGTGCCGTCCCCCGGCCCGGATCAGGTGCGCGTGCGCGTTGCCGCATGCGGCGTCTGCCGGACCGACCTGCACCTGCGTGACGGGCTGCTTGACCTGGGAAAAAGGGATTTCACCGTAGGCCACGAAATCTCCGGCACCATCGAATCCTGTGGCGACAACGTACCCGCGCAATGGCAGGGCAAGCGCGTGGTGATCTATTACTATATCGGCTGCGGCCTGTGCCGGTACTGCCGCAGTGGCGAGGAATATCTGTGCCCCACGCCCAAGGCGCAGCCCGGCTTTTCCAGCGACGGGGGATACGCCGAAAATATCGTGGTACCGCTGCGCAACTGCGTGCCGCTGCCGGACAATGTGGACATGGCGGAAGCCGCCCCCATGGGCTGTGCCGGTTCCACTGCGGTACATGCGGGCAAGATGGCTGAAATCCGCCCTGGGGAATGGGTGGTGATCAATGGCGCGGGCGGCGTTGGCATGGCCGTGGTGCAATATGCACGTTATGCCGGCGGCCGGGTCATTGCGGTGGGCATGGGGGCCGAACGGATGGCGCTGGCCCGGCAACTTGGCGCGGAATACACGATCGACGCAGCGGAGGTGCCCGATGTCGCGGCCCGTGTGGCGGAAATCACGGGCGAGGGGGCGGACGTCGTTTTCGAACTGGTCGGCACCAGTGCCACGATGAAGGCCGCCATCACCATGCTGCGTCGACGCGGGCGGATGGTCATGATCGGGTATACCGCCGAGGACTTCCATGTTCATCCCGTTGAGCTGATCGTGCGTGAAATTACCGTGCGCGGGTCAGTCGGTTCATCGCTTGAGGATCTGTATGAAGCCATCGACCTGCTGGCGCGCGGGGTCATCCAGTCGCCCGTGGCACGTCGTCACAGTCTTGAAGAATTCGAAACCGCATTGTCCGAAGTGCAGGACGGCGAACTGCCCGGTCGTGTCGTACTGCTTCCGTAATCATGGCAGGCAGGGAAGGTCGCTTCCCTGCCTGTAACACCTTACGCCGCGCTGACTACAAGGCGCTGCAGAAGGGGCACGACAACCGCATCGAATGCTTCGGGCTGTTCCAGGTAAGGCACGTGGTTTGACTTATCGATAAACACCAGCTCCGGGTTCCCCAGCGCGGTACGGCACGCTTCACCGACCTCGGGCGGGACAGCCTTGTCCTGCCTGCCCCATACCAGCAGCATTTTCTCTGGCGGATAGAGCGCGGACAGCCGCTCCGCCACATAGTCGGCAGAAATGCCGTTAACCAGATAATCCCCCAGTCGACCGAACGCAGCCCCGGCACCAGGGAATGTATTGATCCGCCATTCTTCCTCGATCATGGCCGGGGTAATGCCCGACGTATCGTACAGGACAAATTTCAGCTTGTTTCCAAACAGGTTTTTATCCTGCACCCGAACGTTCCGGCTGATGGTCTCGGCCACGTCCTGGCTGATCGGCACGACACCCAGTGCGCCGACCAGAACAAGTCCCGGCACGCGCCCGGGGGCAGTACATGCCGCATAGGCCGCGATATGCGCCCCAAGCGATGTCCCGACCAGCGGGGCGGACTGGATATCCAGCGTATCCATGACCTGCAGGATGAAATCGGCAATGGCGGGAACGGTCGAGGGCGCCGTTTCTTCCTTGCTGGCAAACCCGTGTCCGGGCAGGTCGCACGCAATTGCGCGAAAACCCAGCGCACCAATGCGTTCAACGGTCGTACGCCAGCGGTCGGCGCGCGCGCCCAGACCATGGATGAACAGGACGGCGGGACCGGTTCCGGCCTCGATAATACGGGTAAAGCCGTTGCCAACAGCCAGCGGATAGCAGATGGAGGGAGTGGTCATGAAACTGGGCTTTCAGCTAGGGTTGCGATGGCTTCGATTTCCATCAGGGTGCCATCACCAATCAGTCCGGCAACCTGCACCAGCGTGCTGGCGGGACGCCATTCGCCAAAGATTTCGGACCGCACCTGATTCAGCGCGAAACGGTCCTGCAGGTCCGTCAGGAAAAAGGTGAGTTTCACCACATGGCGCAGGTCGGACCCGACACCTTCCAGAATGCGCGACAGAAGGGCGAAAATATGCCGGGCCTGTGCCTCGGCATCATTCACACCCACCAGGCTGCCATCCTCGGCCAGTGCAAGCAGGCCGGATACATGGATCTGTTCCCCCGCCAGCACGGCATGCGAATATGGCCCCACCGGCGCGGACAGGCCGGGGGGGCAGAGGGCACGCGGCATCATATCGGCGTGGCCAGCAGGGTCAGGATCGCACCGGTATCAACCAGAACCCGCATTTTTGCGATCCGCAGCACGCCGTCGACACGCTTCAGTTCGGCATGGTAGCGCCCGACGCTGAACAGCCGCGTCTCACCTGCCTGAATGGACTGGAACAGGGAATACGCGGCCGTGGCGGTCCACATACCGTCCTGCGCCGTGACGCGCACCGGGCCGATGATATGGCAGTCGTAATGAATGTTGAAGACGTTCGCTTCACGCAGGGAATAGACGCGGTCGTCAAGCATATCGCGGCTGTCACACAGCATGAGCGATAGTGGCAGGTTCTGTTCCACGTTTTCCCGGCTGATGATTTCATAGAGGCAGTCGGGCAGGAACAGGGTTGTCCAGTCTTCCAGCCTGTCCGCGTCCAGAAGACGGCCGTATTCCTCGAACAACATCGTGACTTCCAGATGCATCTCGGGTGAGATGCCACATATGGCGTTCATTATGCCGTCTCTCCCGCCCTGATACCCATAAGCTTGCAGTAATAGATCCAGAACCCGCGCATCGGCACGTCACTGATCAGGTTTTCCTGATCCGTTACCGGGCCACGGCCACCGAATTCGACAATGGAATGCTTGTCCATGTCCCGCACGATGGCACGGTGCACCAGTTCAACCGCTTCGCCATCCTCCATCGAGACCAGACCCGCAGGCCCCGCCAGATTCGCCTTGCGCAGGCGGTGACGCGTCATGGCCTCATCATCATCTTCGTAGCCGAAAAAGGTCGAGACGATTTCAAACTCATCGGCTGAACGCGGGCGCAACTGGCGTACGGCCAACGTATTGCCGATCTGCTGCAACGCCGCATTGGCAAACAGCGATGTCACCGCCAGCGTCAGATTGTCGGGAAATTCCTTGTAGTAACGCAGAAGGGAGGGATCCTTCAGCTTGATGTTCATGTCCCCACGGTCGGTCCCGGCATAGCCGCCATCGCTGGCGCCGTCCTGATCCGTGCGTCCCCCCTGTGCAGCCCAGGACAGGTTATGCTTGCCATCGGCGTCCACGCGCGCGCCGCCGGTCCCGCTCAGGCGCGCAATGCCGAAGGTGATCTGGAACATGTGCAGCAGACCGCCATGGTTGGGGTCGCGCAGGTTGTCCGTATAAAGCTTCCAGTTGCCGAAAATCCTCTGGCGCTGGTAGCCCAGGACCTTGACGGGCTTATGAAACAGCCGCTTGACCTGATGGGTGAACACCGGGCCCAGATACTCCTCCAGCGGCGGTGTCTCCTCGCAGAAGGTGCCGAAAATGGCGCCGTTCATCGTTTCCACCCGCAGGCGCTGCAGGTTGTGGCAGGCCTTGTCAAAATCGGCGGGCAGTCCGCCCACCCCCTTGATCCCCTTCTGGAACGGCACGCCGATCAGCTTGCCTGTCAGGTCAAAGGACCACTGGTGGTAGCAGCAGGTGTGCACCTTGGTATTGCCATGCAGGTTGCGCTGCACTTCCGCCCCGCGGTGGCTGCACCGGTTGACAAGGGCATGCAGGCTGCCGTCGCGCGCACGGTTGACGATGACCGGCGTATCGCCCACCTCAATCAGGCGGTAATCACCCGGATTGGGAATCTCCGCTTCCAGCGCAAGGTAATTCCATATCGGGCCACGAAAGATACGTTCCTGTTCCAGTTCGAATACGTCAGGATCGCGGTACATGCCGTATGGTATGCGACTACAGTCAGCCGCGGGGAAAGTATAGCGTGACAGGGCATCAGCCCCGGCGGGTGCGGTCATGAAGGATACTCCGTATGGGTCGATCCGGAATGTGGAAAGGGCACTATGGCAACTGCATTGGCGTATGGCCGGTGGACGCGCGGGTGTATGTCCGCGTCCAGTATCCCTGCGCGTTTTCACAGGGGTGACGTGGTATCTCCATCGGCATGTCAGGCAGCACGACACGCGCACCGCCAAGCCAGACATCCGTCATGCGTTTCCTGTCTTCAAGCTGCGTGATATCGGCCAGCGGGTCACCGTCAAACACAAGCAGGTCAGCCAGTTTTCCCGGTGCTATGCTGTCAAACTCCTGGCCACCACGCAGCAGGCAGCGGTTGCGGTGCGTTGCCGTACGCAGCACCTCGTCGGTCGGCATGCCAAGGAAGCTGACAAGGATCGACAGTTCCCGGGTTGCCCATTCGCCATAGGGCGTCATGGAGAAGCCGGTTTCGGATCCACTCAGGATCGGAACGCCTGCGTCATACGCGCGGCGCAGGTTATCGGTCGCTTCCGCCAGTTCCTGACGCTGCACGTTGGGCCACCAGTCATAGGACGGGTCATCGGGCTGGGCATACTGGATGTTGTTGACCAGCATGAGCAGGGAAGGGCAGATCGTGCAGCCTTCCCCCGCAGCGGCGCGCACGCCTTCGTCATCAATGCGGGAAGCATGATAGAGGATGTCCGCCCCGGCGCGCGCGGCATACAGCACGCCTTCGCGCCCGCGGGCATGTATGGCGACCCGGCGGCCAAGGCGGTGGGCCTCCCGGATCATGGCCGTCGTTTCATCCTGCGTGAAGGTTGCATACAGGCCACCCGAATTGCCGCCCTGTATCCCGTCCATCGCGATCTTGATGATATCGACGCCATCCTTTGTCTGCTGACGGATGGCCTCGATCGCCTCGGGAAGGGATGTGACCAGCCGGCCGGTCGAACATGGCGGGCAGCCGATCCATGACGGATAATAGTCATAAAGCCCCTGGCGGGCCGTCAGGGCCTGCCCGGCTGCGGTAATGCGCGGCCCCTGGAACATCCCGACATACAGGGCATTGCGCAGCGATGGCGTGACCAGACCCGCGCAGGCGGGGTCCAGCAGGCTGGTAAAGCCTGCGGCCAGCATGCGCTGGGCCGCCGCCAAAGCACGGATGGCGCGGTATTCCAGATTGGGGTAAAGATCCACTTCCTCTTCCGAACGGGCATTGCCGTACGACAGGTGGGTGTGCAGATCGCTCAGTCCCGGCATGACCAGGTGGCGGCTGTAATCAACCACCACGTCATCAGGACCGGGAGCGGGCAGGGAGGCTGCGGGATAAAGGCCCACAATACGGCCATCTTCGATCACCAGTGCGTGATCATGGCGGTAGGTGGACTCCGTGCCGGTAAAGACACGCCCGCATTTCAGAATGGTTCTCATGCGGAATATCCGGTGGCTAGAAGCAGAAGGGAAAGCGCTGCGTCCACATCCGCTGCCCGTTCGGACATGATGGCATGACCGCAGTCGCCCAGAAGGGTCAGATCGGCATGGGGCATATGGTCCAGCACCAGTCGGGCCATGGGGCCGGGCGGACATGCCCGGTCCTGCAGGCCGTGCAGGATGCGGACGGGCATGCGTATGGTGGATGCCTCCCTTGCCGGAAGGGATGCCGCCAGCAGGCAGGCATCGGGATCGGCCAGCATGGCGGCAAAGGCGGCGCGGCGCGCGCTGTCGCCTGCGGCCTGCCAGCGGGCCTCCACCACCATGGATGGCGGGGGGGCGCAATCGGCTGTCATCGGGCGCATGGCCGCCGCCAGCGCCGCACGGTCGGCCGGGGCGGACCAGAAATCACGCAGCGCAGGTGTTGCCTGCCGCTGCCCCGCCGGGGCGCCGATAACCATGACCCCACGCAGGGAAGGACGCCGTGCCGCCACGCGCAGCGACAGCGCGCCGCCGACCGAATTGCCAATCAGGTGGGCATCCGGCCCGGCATGGTCCAGCACCCGGTCAACCTGTTCGATCCACAGCGGCACATCGAAGGTACATGTCCTGCCGGGCGGCACGGCGCCGCCAAAACCGATCAGGTCGATAACGTGCACGTCATGGCCAGCGGGCAACCGGGCCAGCAGGGGGGCAAAATTAATCTGCCCCGTCGTGCCCGGACCGATGCCATGAACCAGTACCAGTGGGGGAGCCCCGCCCGTGCCACGGCGGATGCGCCATGAAAAGTTGATGTCGTCCACCCTGTCATGCGCCTGGACCCACTGCTGGGCCGCACCCTGTGCCGGGGCGTTCATCGGGCTGCCCCGCCATTGCCGGGCGCCCAGTACAGGATGCGGCGCAGGACCCGGTCCACCACCGTCCAGATCAGGACCGTCATGACCGCCAGCACGAACAGAGCAGCAAACATGACATCGGTCTGTATGCGGGCATTGGCGTTCAGCATGACATAGCCCAGCCCTGCGGACGCGCCCACCCATTCACCCACGATCGCACCGATGGGCGCGATGGCCGTGGCGACACGCAGCCCGGACCCGAAGGCCGGCATGGCTGCGGGCAGCCGCACATGGCGCAGGATGGCACCCTGTTTCGCCCCCATTGTATGGGCCAAGTCCAGCCAGCCGGGATCGGTATGGCGCAACCCATCGGAAAATGCGGCGGCGACGGGAAAGAAAATGACAATGGTGGCCATGACCACCTTCGACATCATGCCGAACCCGAACCACAGCACCAGAAGCGGCGCCATGGCAAAGGCCGGGATGGCCTGACTCAGCAGCAGCAGCGGCATGATCCAGCGCTGCAGGCGCGGGGAAAAGGCCATTGCCAGCGCACACAGGCTACCCAGAAGCGTGCCGATGGCCAGCCCGAGCGCCATTTCGGAAAATGTGGTGAATGTGGCTGACGCCAGCAGCATGCGCTGCTGCCACAGTGCATGCAGCACGGCGGGCGGCTGCGGCAGCAGGTAGAACGGAATGCTGCCCAGACGTGTCACAGCCCACCATGCGCCGATCAGCACGACAAACGTGACAACGGGCCGGACCAGTGTCGGGATCATGCGCCATGTCCTTCCATGAGAATACGCATGAGGTGCCCCTGTATGTGGAGCAGCGCCTCATCATCCGGTGCGCGGGGTGTCGGTCCCGGCACTTCTATCGGGGGGCCCAGTCGCGCGGGGTGGCCGGTCAGAACCACCAGCCGGCGCCCGATGCGACAGGCTTCAAGCGGGTCGTGGGTGATGAGCAGGACGGTATGGTCCTGCAGCAGTTCGGCGGTCAGGTCCTGCACCTGCGCGCGCGTGAAGGTATCCAGTGCGGAAAAAGGTTCATCCATCAGGACAAAGGGATGGCTTTCATACAGCGTGCGCGCGATGGCGACGCGCTGACGCATGCCGCCGGACAGTTCGGAAGGCAGCGCCTTTGCCCGATCCTGCAGCGAGACACGTTCCAGCAGGTGCCGCGCACGATCGGGTTCCTGCCGCTCGCCACGCAGGCGTGCGCCCAGCATGACATTCTCGATCACGGTCAGCCAGGGGTAAAGCAGGTCCTGCTGGCCCATATAGGCAATGCGCCCGGCCAGGGGCAGCCCGTCCGTCGCCGTGACCGTACCCGCGCTGGCGCGCGTCAGGCCGGCGACGATCTTGAGCAGGCTGCTCTTGCCCACGCCGCTCGTACCCAGCAGGACAACGAATTCACCGCCCTGAACGGTCAGGTCCAGATCGGTAAAGATGGCACGTGTGCCGTATTGCAGACCCAGTCCGGAAATGCGCAGTCCCGGCAGGTCGACCGGCTGGTGCGTGGACGGGCGGGGAGGGGCATCGTTATCGGTCATGTATACAAATTGCCAACGTCGAAACGATAACGCAACATGATTCGATGCTGATTCGAAAAAATTAATCCGTCATGTTCTGTTGTTTTCTTTATTTTACAAATAATTCTTAATCGGGACGCCACGCGTCGGTTTCTTGTTGCGAACCCGAAATGCCTATGTATACATTTTGGTGAATGTTCTTTTTTGGCGACATGTCCGGATGAACAGAAAAGGCAGCACATGAAACAGCAATCAGGGAACGGCGCCGTACAGCGGACCACAGTGGCAGCGCCGCAGGCGGCCCGCCCGGCAGGCAGGGGAATGATCCCGCTGTCCCGGCGCGGCTTTATGGGTGGTGCGCTGGCCATGGGCGCGCTGGGAACGCCACTGGCCCCCGCGCGCGCCGCGGGAGGCGAGAAATTTACGGTCATTCTGGACTGGCTGCTCAATGTCAATCACGCGGTCCTGTTTGCCGCGCAGGAATGCGGGGCATTCACGCGCGCAGGGCTGGATGTGGAACTGATTTCCCCCTCCGACCCCGATTCCCCATCCCGGCTGGTCATGGCGGGTCAGGCGGACGTGGCGCTGGGTTACGGCACACAGATCAACCTGCTGGTGGATCGCGGGCTGCAGCTCCTGCGCTTTGGCACGCTGATTGACCGGCCGATCAATGTCGTTGCGGCGATGGGAAACGGCTCCATCCGCAATCTGGCCGACCTGAAGGGCAAGCGTGTCGGCATTTCGGTCAGCGGGGTGGAAGAAAGCCTGCTGGCGGCAATGCTGCATTCCGTCGGGCTGTCGATTTCCGACGTGACGGTCACCAAGGTCAATTACCAGATGGTGACGGCATTGCTGACCAACCGGATTGACGCGGCCATCGGGGCCTACCGCAATGCCGAGGTGCTGGAGATCGAACAGACATCAGGCGTGGCCCCCGTCATTTTCGCACCCGAAGACCATGGCGTGCCGATGTATGACGAACTGATCGTCCTGACGCGACAGGATCTGCGCAACGATCCCCGCATGGCACGCTTCGTTGCAGCCATTGCACAGGGACGCGAAGCACTCGTCGCGCATCCCGATGACATGCGTCGTGCCTTTGTCGCCAGGCACCCTGAACAGGATACCCCGATCCTTGAAAAGGCGTGGGCCATGACAATCGGGGGGATACCCGAATCCCCCGGTCATCTGGACACGGCACGGTACGAAGCATTTGAAAAGTTCTGCCTGTCTTACGGCGTCATTTCAAAACTGGCGCCTCTGGACAGTTTTGCAATGGAAACCGGCGCATGAGAGCCAACGCCCCCCGGATCGATCCGGCCGACCTTGACCCGGTGCGTGAATTCCGGGCCTGCCCCATTGGTTTGCACAGCCCCGCGCTGGAAGCGATGCTGAATATCCTGCGCGCGGGAACAATGGGCGGGAAATACTGCATCATCTGCCTAGAACCCCACAGAAAATGGGCGCTGGGCCGCCTGTCGGGCATACGCGGCGTACCACCGGAGGTCGTGCCCGCCGTGGAATATGACGACCTTGAAGAAGCGGAATGGGATGTTTTCCGCCGACGGTGGGAGGCGGAAACCCGCACGCGCCTGCCCCCCGAATTCGACGCCCCCCTGCGCGAAACGCCCACGAACAGGGCAGGAGAAAGCCGATGAAAACCCTGCTTGGCTATGCCGACCAGATCAGCGTGACGGCGGGAGACGAAATTGCGTTCCGTGTCAGCAGCGAAACGGCCGAAGCGTATGACGCCACGATCGTGCGGATTGTAAATGGTGACCTGAACCCTGCTGGTTCCGGCTACCGCGAGGAAGAAGTGTCCGGCACCGCATGGCATATCCAGGGCCGGCCACAGAAGATTCACGCGGGTTCGTGCATCGTGGTTGACGCGGCGGTGCCGCTGGAACGCCTGGCCGATGGCTGGAGTGTCACGCTGCTGGCACGTCCGACCCTGCCGGACAGCAGCGGGCAGGACGGGACCGGACAGGTCATGTTCAGCCTGCGCGATCGTATGTCGGGCGGCGGAATGGAAATTGGCATAAAGGGGGAAGAAGGCGCTTACGTCACGGTGCAGGGCAGTCAGGCACGCGTGACCTGTGCCGCGGGCGTGCCCATGCGCCGCCATGAATGGTACAGGCTCCGCGTCGCATTTGACGCCGCAAAGGGCGAACTGACCCTGTCGCAGGCGGCGCTGGAAAGCTGCGCCGGCATTGCCGACAGCGCGGACGTCACGGTTGCCTGCTCCGTTGAACCGGCATGGACATCCGCCGCGCGCATCATCATCGCGGCCCGCGCCACCGCCGAAGGCGAAACCATTTTTGGTGGGTTCTATAATGGCAAGCTCGAAGCGCCCTGCCTGCTGGACCACGCGGGCGCAGTGATCGGGCAGTGGGACTTTTCCATCGGGATCGACGGACAGGACATATGCGATCAGGGACCATTCCACCTGCATGGTCATACTTGGCAGATGCCCGGACGCGCCATGACCGGCCACAACTGGAACGGCAGCATACGCGCATGGCAGGATGCGCCGGAACAGTATGGCGCCATTCATTTCCATGAAGACGATATTATTGACGCGGGATGGGCCACGGATTTTTCGTGGCAGGTTCCCCCAGGTCTGAAAAGCGGGCTTTATGCCGCCCGCCTGCGCAGTGCGACAGACGAGGACCATATCCCCTTTGTCATCCGTCGCACAGCGGGCACAGGGCATGCACCGCTGGTTTTTGTCCTGCCGACCGCAAGTTACCTGGCATACGCCAACGAACATCTTGCCATTGATGCCGCGCTGGCGGAGCGGGTGCACGACCACGTGCCCGTATTTGGCGCGTCGGACGTATTTCTGGCGGAACGGCGCGAATTCGGCGCATCGCTGTATGACCGGCACATCGACGGGTCGGGCATCATGATATCCTCGCGCCTGCGCCCGGTGCTGAACATGCGCCCCAAATATCAGTCATGGCTTGGGGGAACCGGGTCGGGCCTGTGGCAGATGAACGCCGACACGCATATCATCGACTGGCTGGAACACGAAGGTTTTGACTACGACATCATTACCGACGAGGACCTGGACCGCGAAGGGATAAAGGCACTTTCCCCCTATCGGTGCGTCATGCTGGCCAGCCACCCTGAATATGTCTCGACCCGGATGCTTGATGCGCTGGCGGCGCACCGTGCGGATGGCGGGCGACTGGTGTCGCTGGGGGGCAACGCGCTGTACTGGCGCGTGGTCTATCACCCCATCATGCCCGGCGTGATGGAATTGCGCCGTTGCGAGGTCGGCAATGGCTGGATTACCGACCCGGGTGAAAGCTGCCATGCCTTTGGCGGTGAATATGGTGGCCTGTGGGAACGCATCGGCCGTCCGCCGCACGAAACGCTGGGATCAGGCTTTATCGGACAGGGTTTTGACAAATGCACCTATTTCCGCCGGCAGGCGGACAGCTACAACCCGCGCGTGACCTTCATATTTGACGGAATAGAGGGCGACATCATCGGGGATTTCGGGCTGATTGGCGGGGGGGCCGCAGGCATAGAACTGGACCGTGCCAACAGCGCGAAGGGCACGCCGCTGAACACGCTGGTACTGGCGCGGTCGGAAGGGCATACCAACACCTATCTTCCCTCGACCTGTGCGCTGCTGATCAATTACGCGGGGCAGGGGGCGGCGCAGTCCGACCTTGTCCGTGCCGAAATCGTATTTTTCGAAACAGCCGAAGGCGGCGCGGTCTTTTCCACCGGTTCGATCGCATGGAGCGGCAGCCTGTCCCATGCGGATTACGACAATTCCGTCTCCCGCATGACGGGCAATGTCGTGCGGCGCTTTATCGACCCGGCACCCTTTGAACTGCCTGCATCGGCAGCCAGACCCGTCTCTTTCTGAAAAAGATGAAGATACATGATGAAAAGGATTTCGCGATGACGGCTTCCCGCATGGAACCCGACCTTGCAACCCTGCTGGGGCCGGATGCGTCCGCCATCCTGTCAGCGCCGCATCGTAATTTCATTGATGGCCAGTGGCGTGACAGCCTGTCGGGGGAAACCTTTCCCGTGACCGACCCGGCAACCGGGCAGGAAATCACACGCATTCCCCTGTCGGGCAGCGCGGATGTCGACCTTGCAGTGGCCAGCGCGCGCCGTGCGCTGCAGGACGGACCATGGGCGCGCATGAACGGCGCGGAGCGTGGCCGCCTGCTGTGGCGGCTGGCCGACCTGCTGGCGCAGCAGACGGACGTGTTCGCCCGCCTGGAGGCGCTTGATACCGGGCGGCCGGTTTTTGAAACCCGCCTTGTGGACCTGCCCGGATCGATCGGCATGCTGGAATACATGGCAGGCTGGTCCACCAAGATAAACGGGGAAAGCATACCCGTATCCGCCCCCGGCACGTTCCATGCCTATACCGAACGTGAACCGGTTGGCGTGGTGGCGGTTATCGTGCCGTGGAATTACCCGTTGGAGCTGGCAATATGGCGCATGGCCCCGGCACTGGCGGCCGGGTGCACCGTGGTCCTCAAGCCCGCGGAACAGACGGCACTGACCACGCTGCATCTGGGCCGCCTGATCGCGGAAGCAGGCTTCCCGTCCGGCGTTGTCAATATCGTGTCGGGGGAAGGTGAAACCGCCGGGGCGGCGCTTGCCGGACATGGGGATGTCAACGCGATCTCCTTTACCGGTTCCACGCAGGTCGGGCGCGAAATCATCCGCGCGGCAGCGGGGAACATGAAGCGGGTCTTTCTGGAACTTGGCGGCAAATCGCCCATGATCGTGCTGGACGATGCCGATCTGGAACAGGCGGTGCCGGGTATTGCATCCGCCATTTTCTTCAGCGCGGGGCAGGTCTGTACGGCGGGGTCGCGCGTGTTCGTGCACGAACGCATATATGACCGCCTGCTTGATGGCATTGTCGCCTTTGCCCGCAACCTGGAAATCGGGCACGGTCTGAATGATGCCACCCGCCTTGGCCCGCTGGTTTCAGCCGAGCAGCGTGACAGGGTAGCCGGGTATCTGGCGGAAGCAGCGCGCACCGGCACACACTTCGCGACGGGTGGCGCACCGGTTGATGGCCCGGGCTATTTCATGCAGCCGACCATTGCGGTTGATGTCGACCCACAGGCGGCACTGTACCGTGAGGAAATTTTCGGCCCGGTCCTGTGTGTCCGACGTTTTGGCGATGACCAGATCGATGATGTCGTGCGCATGGCCAATGACACGATCTACGGCCTGCACGCCAGTATCTGGACAACCGGCCTGTCACGCGCCCACACCCTGGCGCGGCGCATCAAGGCAGGCAATGTATGCATCAACACGCATAATTTCTTCGATCCTGCGTTTCCCATGGGCGGGTTCAAGCAGTCGGGCTGGGGACGCGCTGCGGGTTTCCCTGCTATAGAGCATTATACGGAACTGAAGGGAATTGTTGCGCGCCTATGACCGATGAAGATGCACTGACAGGAAACGTCACGCCGGCAACAGCCCGGGCGCGGGGCCGCCGCACCGCCCGCAAGGGGACGACGCGCGCGCCCACGCTGGCCAGTATCGTGCAGGAGCGTATCCAGAAGGCGATCGTATCCGGGGTCTTTACGCCCGGCATGTGGCTGGAGGAAGAAAGCCTGGGGCAGATGTTCAGTGTATCGCGCACGCCGGTGCGCGAGGCGCTGCGCCGCCTTGCCGCGCAGGGGACAGTTGAAATCCGCCCCCGTCAGGGCGTGATCGTCACCAAAATGAATGATGCCCGCGTATTGCAGACGCTGGAAGTCATAGCCGAACTTGAAGCAGCAACCGCAAGACTTGCGGCAGAACGCATGAGCGACGCGGAACGCGACAACCTGCATACGATCAACGAAGAACTGTCAGACATCATACGCAAGGGCAGCCGTGCCGGTTTCGACCGGCATAACGAACGCCTGCATGCCGCAATCAGGCAGGGTGCCCATAACGAGATCATGGCCGATTCCGTGGCGCAGATGCGCCAGCGCGTGCTGCCCTATACACGCGTCGAACGGATGGAATCAGTCGAACAGATGACCGTATCCCACGGCCAGCACCAGACGATTGTCTTTGCCATTCTGGAAGGACACGGCGAACTGGCTTACCAGACAATGCGCGTGCACGTCATGCAGACAGGCCAGCTGGCTGAAGACGGGGAATGAACCATCCGGCCGGCAATCCACCACAGCAGGGCACGCCAGATAGAGAAAGCATGCAGACATGAATATCCAGACAGGACCGGATACCACCCCCGAATGCATCAAGGGGACGTTTTTTGCACGGCTGCGCAACGCGGCGCCGGCCGCGTGGCAGGGTTACGTGGGACACCCGTTCGTACGCGGCATGGCGGATGGCACGCTGGATCCCGCGCGGTTCCGGGCGTTTCTCATGCAGGATTACCTGTACCTGCTCAATTACGCCCGGGCGTACGCGCTTGCGGTCTATAAAAGCGACAGTTTTGAAGAAATGCGGGAATCGGCCGATATCGTAGCGGGTATCCTGAATACGGAAATGGCCATGCATTTTTCGTATTGCGAAGGCTGGGGCCTTAGCCGCGCAGAAATGGAAGCCCATCCCCCAGCGCAGGAACTGCGTGCCTATGCGGGCTTCATCCTTGACCGCGCGCAGGCAGGCGACCTGCTTGACCTCCTGGTGGCACTTTCGGCCTGCCTGGTGGGATATGGCGAAATCGGTCTGGCGCTGGCGAATGATCCGGCGACCGTGCGCGAAGGCAATCCCTATTTCTCCTGGGTCAGCGTCTATGCCGATGAACCCTACCAGGACCTGATGCGCAGGGGCCTAAGCCGCCTTGATATCGTGGCCGCCCGGCGCGGGGGCGTGGCACGCCTGCCGGAACTGACGCGCCTGTTCACGACGGCCGTATCGCTGGAAACCGCTTTCTGGACCGCCGGACAGGCGGAGATGACGTAAATATACAACGCCATCATGGCAGCATGACAGCACACGGCTACAGTACAACGACAGGATACCGGTATGTCTTCAGCAAGTAATCGCCAGCGTGTCATGCGGTCACACGGTGCGCCGGTGCGACAGGGGGCGGGGCTGTGCGCCCTCATGGGAATGCTGGCGCTGCCGCATGCGGCGCTGTGCGGTGATCTGGTTATCCGCAATACAGGCGCGGCAGATGCACAATGCCACATCGTGGACAGCGGCAGGGCGGATGCCGTCTTTACCGTAAAGGCGCAGGACACGGCGCATGTGGGCGTCCCGGCTGGCGGCATGATCAACAGTGTTGAATGCAACGGCCTGAAAACCCGTGAAATGCACATAACCCCAAAGGGAATGGACGGGTACGTCGTGCTGAACGGCAGGCAGAAGCGCGTGCTGAATGTATCGCTCTATCCATTCATTCCCAGCCTGCCAAACGGCAATTTCCAGACACTGGTCCAGCATGTCATCACCACCTATCAGGACAGCAACCCGGACGTGCTGCTGAACGCCGTAATGAGCGAGGACGTGGATATCTATAATCCCGCCCGCCTGCTGCAGCTCCTGTCCGGCAGGGGGTATGATGTCGTCGAACTGGATACGTTATACATCGAATTCCTTGCCGCCCATAAACGCATCGCGCCGGTACGCATAAGCGGGGACGCCCCATGGCAACCGGGCCACGATGCGGTACTGTACCATGGCGTGACCTATGCCGTGCCAAGCTGGCTGTGTCTCGATTTCCTCTATTCCTATTCCCCGGATATCAAGGACATACATGGACTGGATCAGTTCATGTCCTACCTCAATCGCGAACCGGCGGGAAAACGCCATATTTCCGCTGATTTTTCAGGCACGACCCGCCTGCCGTCCCTTTATATAGACGGATACGTGCAACGTTATGGCTATGACCATATCCGCGATGCCTTCCGTATGCCGCCCGACCCGCAGGTCGTGAACAGCCTCATGCGCCTCGCCATTACCTGCACGGATGGGAAGGAAAACCATTGTGTTGACGGGACGCTCAGCCGCGCCGCGGATGGTGATGTCGACAGGATCTTTGCCGAAGGAAAAAGCGGTTTTGATATCGGTTTTTCTGAACAGAGCTTCTATATCAACCTGTTCAACCCCACCCATGCCGCATCCCTTGCCATGATCCCCGTGCCATGGGGCGAAAATGGCCAGACCATGCTGTACAGCGATGCCTTTGTCACGAACAGGACATCATGTTCCAGTGCGTCATGCCAGGCCGACAGCACCGCATTCACGACCATGATGACGGGAAAGGAAATAAAGACATATATCGCCTTTTCCCAGGATTTGCCGCAGGGAACGCCCGCACGACACCTTCTGGTCGGCACCCGTCCGTTCTGGGATCAGCAGCAGGTTCGTGACGATCCCGTCTACAGCCAGGTCAGGACTGTTATCGAAACGGGTCAGGCGTTTCCGCATGACCTGAATGAATCCCTGCGCGACCGGATGGCGCGGGATGTATGCCTCATGCTCAGGAAAGATATTCCCCAGTATGACTGCGACATGACGAAGGGACCTATGTAGGAGACGGGCCGGACGCAATCGCGTCATGACACGGCCAGTGCATCCTGTTCATGCTGGAGCAGGCTGCCCGCCAGGGCCCTGACCTCATCCGCCTCCCGGCCGGTCAGGCTTGCGAAAAACGGTCCCATGACGCCCGTATCGGCAATTCCGGCCAGACGCACGCCGTCATGCAGGACCGGGATGAGGGATATCCGGGCACGCAGGGCTTCAAATGGCGCGAACAGCGATGCAATGCGCTCCGCTTCCTCCATCTTACCCGCGCGGATCGCGGCATGGAGCTGCGTTGACAGCCGTGGCGCGATGACACCGGACCCGGATGTGTAGTTCCGGACGCCATACCCGGCCGTGGCGACGATACTCTTTTCCCCGGCGCCATCAATGATACGCTCGGGACTGCCCAGCACGTCGACCAGCTGCGCAAGGTAGGGATGCGTCCCGTCGTCGTCCGCCGCTATGCCGTATTCGATCGTGCACAGCACACCATCGCGGATCAGGGCCGCGGCATCCGTCACGCACAGATAAGCCGGATCCTTGAAGAACACCATCAGCGGCTTTCCCAGCCGGTCTGTCAGGCGACGCAGGCCGGTTGCGACACCGTTGCCATTGACAGGAGCAAACGGCAGGAGGATGGCAGTGGGAAAATCCCGTTCCCGCAGGATCGCGACCTGATCCCATGCCTTGCCAAAATCAGCGCCGATGGAGGGGATGACCCACTCATCCGGCTGCGCCATGTCCTCGATCAGGTCCAGCAGCGCCCCATAGGTGCTGAGCGGCTGGTTGAACAGGTTGGCCACGCCGCCATACATGAATGAACGGACGCCGCCATCGCGCAGCCATGCGTTCAGGCGCCGGTTTTCCGTCAGGTCGAACGACCCGTCCCCATGCCGCGCAACCGGGGGCAGGGCCATGATGGCGGCATTGATATCATTGGGGCTGATCTCGGTGGTTTTCATCGCGTATCCAGGGCTCCATGCAGATATGTCGGTATCGCCACGTCTCCATTGAGCGTGCGCCCGGCATGTCAGGCAAACATCAATTTGATGTCGTTTCGGCATCAAATTGATTGTTTGATACGCATTGCAGTGCGCTATCGTGTTTCCGAACCCACTGCCACCCTTACCCGCAGGGATATGCCGTAATGCTTCCTCCGTCTTCGGATGACATTCTGTACGAGGTCCGTGGCCCCAAATCATGGGAATGTATGACATCGGCCGAACTGGCGGGCCAGCTTGACATGACGGACTGCGCCATCGTGCCCGTCGGCGCGGTGGAACAGCACGCCGGGCATCTGCCGCTGGGTCAGGACAATTTCCAGATCAGCGAAATTGTCCGGCGCAGCGTCCTGCAGCTTGCGCATGAAAACCGGCATGTCATTTTCGGCCCGACAATTCCGTTCGGGCCCGTATCCAATGTCCGGTTTGCGGGCTGCATCAACATCCGCCCCTCGACACTTGCGGTCCTGACCAAGGAAGTCTGCCTGAACCTGCACCGCGACGGCGTGAATACCATCGTGCTGGCCATGGGCCATGATCTGTCACTTGGCGCACTGATGGTCGCGGCACGTGAACTGACCGAGGAAACCGGGGACCGGCTGCGTGTTATCGTCGCAAACTGGCTGCCCTATGTTGTCTCCCTCCTGCCACAGGTCTTTACGGACCTGCCGCCCGGCGCGCGCGACGGGCATGGCGGCGCGGGGGAAACCGCCCGGATGCTGGCACAGCATCCCGCGCTGGTCCGCATGGACCTTGCGCGCGACTACCATGTTGCCGCCACGCGCTCCGCCACGCCATTCGCCCATCCGGTCACGGCCGGGGGCGGGGTTTACATACCGCGGGCCACCACGATCAGGGATGAGGCATTCCAGGGCATTCTGGGCTGTCCATCGCTGGGGACGCCGGAAATTGGTGAGAAGCTTTATGACGCCCTGAGCAGCTGGCTGAGTGACATCGTGCGCGAATACTGTTTTGGCGCATCGGAATCCTATAATTACTGAAACGGGGGAAGTAGTCGGATCATGAATCGTCGCGGCTTCATCTCTTCATGTATCGCAGGCTCGCTTGCCATAAGCACACGCGCCTTTGCTGAAACGCAGTTGCGACCGTGCAGTTACCAGCTCAGCTGGATCAAGAACTTTCAGGGCGCGGGTGAATATATTGCGCTGGCAAAGGGATTTTTCCGGGAGCAGGGGCTGGATGTCACACTGCTTGCAGGTGGACCGACCATGCCGCATGAGCCGGTCGTCATGTCTGGCAAGGCGCTTTTGGCCCAGACCATGCCCGATAACACCGTCATGGCGAACATGCACGGCGCCACGCTGAAAGTCATCGGGGCGGGATACCAGAAAAGCCCGTTCTGCATCGCCTCCCTGCTGTCCGGGCACCCGATGCGCACGCCGCAGGACATGATCGGTCGCAGGATCGGCGTCCAGAGCGTCAACCTTGTCGTATGGCGTACTTTCCTGCGCCTCAACCATATCGATCCGGCGTCCATTACGGTCGTGCCGGTCCAGTTCGACATGGCGCCCCTTATCGCGGGCGACGTGGACGGGTTCTTTGGCTACCTGAATGACAACGTCGTGCACCTTGAGGTCGCGGGGCACCAGACGGCGGTCGTGCCCTTCGCCCGGTTCGGCTATACCGTGATGGGCGCGACACTTGTGGTCCGGGCGGACAGCCTGCAGGATCCGGCCCGGCGCGCCATGCTGGTATCATTCATGCGCGCGGACATTCAGGGATGGCAGGCCGCGATTGCCGATCCCGCGCTGGGGGCGGACCTGACCGTCAACACGTTCGGGAAGGGCAATGGCCTGGACCTGAAGGCGGAAGAACAGTCCTGCCGGGCCAGCAACGACCTGATGATGGACGCAAATACGGACAGCAAGGGCCTGTTCTGGATGAGCGATGCCAGCATAGCGGACACGGTGCGTATCCTGCGCCTGGGCGGGCTGGCCGCAAGCCCGGACATGTTTACCAACGAAATCCTTGTCGAAGCGCGCCAGGGCGCCACGACACGCTGATTGTTCCCGAAAGGAATGCCGATGGCCGAAAATTACCAGAGTCAGGATTTATGGAGCCGCACGACCACCCGCAACGGCTATGCTGCTGATGAACTGCGCTCGGTGCTGCAGAAATCAATCCGGCGCGGAATGGTGGAAGAAGCCATTCTGGCCGGATGCGAACTGTTTTTCGACAGCACGGAAACCGAGGAGATGCTCTGGCGGCGTCTGGAAATCATCACGACGGAAGATGTCGGCATGGGCTTCCCCGATGGACCAGCGGTGATCGAGGCGCTGTACCAGCAGGCGAAACGGATGGCTGATCCGGGTGATCGCTGGATGTACGGCGCCCATGCCATACGGATACTGGCCACCGCGCGGAAGGACCGGCTGAGTATGGAACTCGCCTGCTGGGCACGCGAAAGTCTGGCGCGGGGTGAACGCCGCATAGAAATCGAGGACTACCACCTCGACATGCATACCCGCCGGGGCGTTGAACGCGGCAACGGGCCCGAACACTGGTGGCGCAATGGCGCGCGACTGGACAACCAGATCAATGAGGTCCCCTCCAGATACAACGCATACCTGCGCAGACTGTACCTCGGGGACGGGGATGGAGAAGGCAGCTGAACGCGCCCGCACCGGACAGCGCGGGTGCCGCGATCATAGTGCGTGGCGTCACACGCACGTTCGCGCTTGGCGTGACACCCGTCGTCGCGCTGGAGGCCATGGACCTTGATGTCCCGGCCGGAACGCTTGTCTCCCTGCTCGGGCCATCGGGGTGCGGCAAATCGACGCTGCTGCGTCTTTTCGCAGGACTGGACGTGCCCGATGCCGGTTCGATCCTGATCGACGGGCGTCATCCCGGTGACATGCGCGCCAGCCACCAGATCGGTATTGCGTTTCAGGATGCGTCCCTCCTGCCGTGGCGTTCCGTCCGGTCGAATATCTGCCTGCCGCTGGAACTCGCACGGCGGCCGGCGGACCACCATCAGATCCAGGGACTGATCGACATGGTGGGACTTTCGGGTTTCGAGAATGCCCTGCCGGCACAGCTGTCAGGCGGCATGCGCCAGCGCGTGGCGATCGCCCGTGCACTGGCCGCCACCCCGGCCGTTCTGCTGCTGGATGAGCCGTTCGGCGCGCTGGACGAGGTGGTGCGGCTGCACCTCCATCTGGAACTGCAGCGCATCCGTGCCGCGCGTCCGGTCACGACGGTTCTGGTCACCCATACCATTGCCGAAGCCGTGTTCCTGTCGGATCAGGTGGTGGTCATGGCGTCCCGCCCGGGGCGGGCCGTCAGTACGATCGCGATCGACCTGCCATATCCACGCACGCCCGCCATGCTGCGTAGCGCGCGTTTCCATGAACTCTGCGATCGCTGTAGCGAGGTCCTGTTCGCGAACGTGGCGGGCACGGCAGCGTCCGCCGGAATGCGGGAATGACCATGCGGCGGTACAGTAACCTACGGCCTGCCCTGGCGTGGGGCGGCAGTTTCGGGGCGGTCGTACTGTTATGGCAGTGCGCGGCCCTTGTCGTGGCGCTGCCCGGGCCACTTGCCATCATGCGCCGTATCGGAACCGACGGGCCGGCACTTTACTGGAATGCGGGACTTGCGACCCTGCGCTGCGCACTGCCGGGATGGGCAGGGGCCACCGTGGCCGCCGCCCTGTGCGCCCTGCCTGCCACGATGTGGCCCGTCTTGGCGCCCGGCCTGTTCCAGCTTGGCGTCATGTCCTACTGCCTGCCGTCACTGGCCATCGGGCCTGTCCTGATGATCGTGCTGGACGGCGACGGGCCACGCATCATGCTCGCGGCCCTCGCGTCATTCTTCACGATGCTGGTGGGAACGATGACGGGGCTGCGCGCGTGTTCGCCATCGCAGACGTTACTGGTCACGGCATTTGGCGGCACTGCGCTTCAGGCCCTGTTGCGGGTGCGGTTGCATGCTGCGCTGCCTGCGTGGTTCGCGGCACTGCGGATCTCAGCGCCCGCTTCGGTGCTGGGGGCGATGGTCGGGGAATTCCTGGGTGCGGAACATGGACTCGGGGTATTGCTGATCAATGCCCAGCAGAGCCTCGATCTGTCGCGGACATGCGCCGTCACACTGGTTTCGGCGGCATTCGCGGGGGTGCTTTATGCCGGCGTCGGCATTGTGGGACATGCCTGTACGCACTGGGCACGCGACATGCCCCTTGATCTGGCACGCGACAGCGAGGCCCTGCGTGCCGGCTGGACGGCAGGCCCGAACCGCATGCGGGTGCTGCTGCATGGCGCGGGACGGCTGGCCGGGACGACGGCACTCGCGCTGGGCGCATGGTGGCTGGTGCTGCGCATGTCCGGGGTGACGCCCTATGTGGGGCGGTCCCCGTATGATGTGCTTCTTTACCTGACCGATGGGGCGGAAGGACCGCCGCGGATCAGCGCGATTGCCGGGGAACTGGGGATAACCCTGCAGGACATGGCGGCGGGGCTGGTCGGCGGGATCATGGCCGGGCTGGTTCTGGCCATGTGCTCACAGCTCTGGCCGCCGCTTCATCGGCTGCTTGCCGGGCCGGTCTTCATCATGCAGGCCATACCGCTCATCGCCACGACGCCCCTGCTGATCCTGCTGTTCGGCCGCGGGGAGGCAATTGTTGTGACTGTCGGCACCATCGTCACGTTCTTTCCGGTGTTCGTCACCGTTTCCCAGTCTTTTGCACAGACGCCCCGCACGGCGCTTGCCCTGATTGCGGCCAATGGCGGGGGGCGTGTAGACGCGCTGCGCAGGGTCCAGTTGCCGGCGGCCCTGCCGTCCATATTCGCGGCACTCCGCATTGCCGCCCCGCTGGCGATGACGGGGGCGCTGATCGCTGAATGGCTGGCAACGGGGCGCGGCATGGGGTACATGCTGCTCAACGCCGTATCGATGTCGGATTATGACGGGTTATGGGCGCGCGTCACCGTGACAACCACCGTTTCCATGATCCTCTACGGCCTGGTCGGGCTGGGCGAGGTTGTGGCCATGCGCGCCCTGACGGGGGGACGTGACCGGTGATTTTCCCGCACATGTGCACGATCATGCAAGCGCGCCATCAAGGATGCCCAGACCGTGGTCAAGGAAACCCCGGCAGGCATCCGAAAGGCCGTCATCTGTCATGATACAGCACCCCATCAGGCTGTACCGCGCAAGGGGTTCCGTAACCCGCACGTAGGACAGGGCCGGGTTACGTGGGCACAGTTGCGCCGGCAGCGGCGTCTGTAGCGAGACAAGGTCGCTCCGGGCTGCGAAATCCCGCATGATCTGGAAGGAATTTGTTGTCAGGAACGGCAGGCATCCCGACGGTTCGCGCATGGCAAGCCGTTTCCGGAACGCATTCAGGTAGGCGGCATCATCCGGCAGGGCCAGTGGGTAGGCGCTGCAGTCGTGCAGTGTCACGAAGTCCCGTGATGCCAGCGGGTGGTCATGACGCATGACGGCACAGGTTTCGAGCGCGTATTCCCGCACGACCCTGATATTGATGTCTGTCGGGGCATCATAGACAAAGACCATATCAAGACGTCCACCGCCAAGATGCGCCAGCAGTTCGGGCGCGCGTCCTGTCCGGATGGTGAAACGGACATGCGGATCACGTGATGCAAAGGACAGGATCAGGTGCGGCAGCATTTCACGTGCCAGCGCGTCATGGGCACCGATCCGGACATGCCCGGGCGACAGGCGGTGCAGGTCGGCCAGTTCCTCGCCCGTCATCGCGACTTCATCAAGGATCCGGGTCACCCTGCGCAGCAGCGTCTCACCCGCATCGGTCAGCGTGAGCGCGCGGCTACGGCGTTCAAACAGCGGCAGGCCGATGGCGGCCTCAAGCTGGCGCACATGACGGTTGACCGCGGATGCGGCGATATTCAGCTTCTCCGCTGCCGCACGAAACGAACCGGTCAGGGCGACCGTATGGAAATAGCGCAGGGCTGGCAGGTTCTGCAGCACGCGCGTCAGCCCGGACTGCATCTGGTCGGCTTTTCCCATGGCGTTGGTAGGTGCTGTGCCCGACACGAACGTACTCCTGCAGATAACCTGACGTCTGATAGATAACAGGTCACGGGCTGGTGCAAAGAAACTCATGGTGATCGACGTATCATGGCGGGATGCAGGCGCTACGGGTGGCAGGCCCCGGCCCGTGACGGGCCACCACGGATCATGCGGGGACACCATCATGCACGGCAATGGCCATCGCTGCCGGGTCGCACACCAGCCAGACAAACTGGATATTATTTGCAAATAGTTCACTGACATGGATGACAGATGGCTTCGGGTGTCGCTGGCCAACTTTTCAAACAGAATTCAAAGTAATGACACATCGGCATGCGTCATGGAGAACGATTTTTATTTAAATGATAATCATTTTCATAATAGAATTTCATATAAATTCCTTCCCTGAACCGGATATTCAGGTTCGCGTCAGGTTTTCCTGTTATCAGCAGGGTGTCATCATCACGATGACCGGCACTTTATATATGACGGGGAATGGACGCATATCATGCGAAGGATGTTGCTGGCCTGCCTGTATGCCGCGTGTCATGTCGTCCTGACCACGCAGGCCGCCCGGGCAGAAAGCGGGCCGGAAAGCATATGCGCGACAGACCGGGGCGGTATCCGGCTGCATGTGGATGGCATGTACGGGGGCTATCCGCACTCGGTGCTGCATGATGCCGTGGTGCGGGGCGTATCCTGCCCGTCCGGTGCGGCGCAACTGCATGCGTTCAGCCTTATTGCAGACCCATCGCCACACCTGCGCATTTCCGTTACGCGGCCCATAGGCCAGGGGCAGCAGGGCGCGATTTCCACCCGGCTGTTTTCAAAAGGGCATTTCGTGATCGGGGAGCGCATGTCCCTTTCCCCGCTGGCGCGTTCTCAGTCCCCGTTTTCGGTCACCTCCGACATCAATCTGACAATGGCGCGGCTGTGGGAGGATCTGGCCGCGCGGATCGGCCACGGCGGTCCCGTCATTCCATGACGGGAAAAGCGTGAACACTCCCATGCCGCCCATGCGCCTGCCTGTTGCCATGACCTGTATCGTGATGTGGTTCTCTCCCGCATGGGCGCAGGTGCCGCAGTCCGGCCCGTCATTCCATGATGCGGTCGGCATGGCATGGGCCATCGATCCCGTCCGCACCGAACTGCAGGTCGGCCACCATTCCGCCACGGCGCGCGCCAGCGCCGCCGGGTCATGGTTTGCCGGCGGGCCGACCCTGTCGGGGGAATACATGGATGACCACATGCTGGGCAGTAATGAAGGCTATACGACCTATCAGGGCGGGGTGTCCGTGCCGCTATGGCTGCCGGGGCAGGGCAGCGCGACCCGGCAGGTGGCCAGCGCGGAAGCGGCCTCCATTACTGAACAGCTCAATGTCGAACACATGGCGCTCTCCATCCGGGTGCTTGATGCCAGCGCCGCCGCCCTGATCGCCCGTACCCGCATGGACACGGCCCGCACCCTGTACGACGCGACGGCACGCATGGCCACCAGCGCCACGCACGCGCTGCGCGGGGGCGAACTGGCCCAGGCCGATACCCAGATGGCACAGGCGGCCATGGAAAACGCCCGGAATGAACTGGCACTGGCACGGGAGGAGGCAGAAAACGCCACTTCCACACTGGAGGCACTGCTGGGCCGCCCGGTCATGCCGGATCTGGCGCGTTATGGGGACGGTGATGTCACCCATGCCCGCTTCGTCGCACCCCGTGACATGGAGGACAACGACCCCCGCATAAAGGTTGCGCACCGGAATGTGGAGGCCGCGGAAGCCAATATGACGCTGGCACGCCGTTCCTTCATGCCCAACCCGGAAATTGGCGTGGATGCGATTCATGAAAAGCAGTACGGCAGCCCGTGGGATGATCGCGTGGGGCTGAATTTCAGCATTCCCCTGCCCAGCGAGGTCCGCAACACCCCCATCATGTCCGAAGCGCGCAACCGGCTGGCCACGGCCACCAGTCAGGAAACACAGGCAAGACGCATGGTACACCTGGAACTGATGCGCGTGCGTGAACGCCTGATCGCAGCCACCACGGCGCGACAGGCCACCCGCACCGCCGCCGAAAGCATGGAACGGCGCGCCGCGGCACAGGAACATGCATGGCGCGTGGGTGAGGCCAGTCTGGACACGGCACTGGCCGCCCGACAGGCGGCTGCCAGCACCCGGCTGGCCAGCACGCGGGCCGAGGTGGAATGGCATGTCGCAAGCATCCGCATGCTGATCGCCACGGGCATCGTGCCATGAAACGCATTGCCCTTTCCCTGCTGCTTCTGGCGCCCGGCTGCCTGCAGGCCCGGGCGGATGAGGGAACACTGCCCCCCGTCGTGAAGCTAGACGCGGCGGCTGTCACCAATGAGGGCGTGACCATCGCCACGGCTACACCCGGCACGGTTGCGCCCGTGCTGCCGGTCATAAGCCGGATCATGCCCGATACGACGCGGGTCGTGCATATATACCCGGCGGGAAGTGGCAAGGTGCTGTCGGTTCTGGTCCAGCCGGGCACGCATGTGGCACGCGGGCAGGCGCTGCTGCGGTACCAGGATCATTCCCTGCATGTCGCCCGCATGCAGGCCATCCAGATGCATGCGGCGCTGACAGCCGCCATCGCGGCCAGGAACGATGCCGCCGCCGCCGTGCAGCGGGCCAGGACGCTTGTCGGGGAAACCATCTCCGTAGCCGAACTGCGCCACAGGCAGGATGCACTGGCGCAGGCGGACGCCACCACGCGCGCGCGACAGGCGGATGTGGACACGCTGGGCCACCGTTTCGCGGAGGAATTCAATTCCACGTCCGAACAGACCGGACACGCGGGACAGGACGAGACATCGACCCTGATCTCCCCGGTAGATGGCATGGTACAGGCGCTTGATGCCGCCGTAGCGGGCGACCTGACGCCAGCCACGGACGTCACGACGGTGGCGGACCTGTCAACCGTATGGATCGTTTCCGACATTCCGCCCGATCAGGCGGCGCTGGTCCGGCCCGGAGGGCAGCAGGTCACGCGCACGGCGGACGGGATGCTGATGTCGCGGATCGACACGGTCGGGGGGATGGCCAGTCCATTGACGGGACTGGTGCGGGTGACAGGACACGTGGCCAACCCGCATGGTGTCCTGATGCCCGGCATGGTGCTGGACAGCACACTGGCGCAGCGCGACAGCGTGGCGGGGATCGTCATACCGTCGGGGGCCATACAGCACATCGACAGACGCAGCGTGGTGTTCGTGCGGGAAAGCGAGACGGATTACCGGCCCGTCGTGGTCGATATCGCACTGGATGACGGGACGCAGGCGGTCGTACGCTCGGGGCTGAACGGGGGCGCAGCGGTGGTGGACCACGGCAGCTTCGCCCTGCGCTCGGTCATCGGACTTGCCGGGATGGATGCGGACTGATGGCGCGCAGGTATCTTGAATCCCTGCTGCGTGCGCGCATGCTTGTGCTGGGCGGGCTTGGCCTGCTGCTGGTGGCCGGACTTGCGGCGGTACTGGGCCTGCCGGTGGAGGCCGTGCCCGATATTTCGCCAAAACAGGTGCTTGTCTCGGTCGTCGCACCCGGCCTTGCGACGGAGGAAGTGGAAAAGCTCATAACCTTTCCTGTCGAGGCCAGCATGACCGGCATTCCCCGCATGACCGACCTGCGCTCGGTCTCCCGCGGGGGGGTATCGGTCGTGTACGTGCAGTTTGCCGATGACACCGACATCAACCTTGACCGCACGCGCGTGAACGAACGCATACAGCAGGCGCGCGCCACCATATCCGTGCCCGGCATTACGGTCAGCATGGGACCGCTGGCCACCGGCATGGGCGAAATCATGCAGTTTCAGATTCATGGCGGCGGGCGGTCTCTCATGGACCTCAACCGCATCATGAACTGGACCGTGGTACCGCAGATGCGCCTTGTGCCCGGCGTGGTTGATGTCAACGTCAATGGCGGGACGGAAGAAACCTATGAGATCATACTGGACCCCGCGCGGCTGATCGGGGCCGGCCTGTCGGCAGGTGATGTCTATCGCGCCGTGGATGCGAACAACGCGGCATCCGGCGGCGGATGGATCGCCCACCATGCCGAACAGCAGAGCGTGGTCGGACGCGGGCTGGTGGGCAGCCTTGCCGATTTCGGCAATATTGCCGTGCGGACCAATGCCGATGGCTCGATCGTGCGGCTGCGTGACCTTGGCCGCGTCACCACCGGGGCGCGTACCCGGCTGGGCGCCGTGACCCGGGACGGGCAGGGGGAAATCGTGATCGGCGTGGTCATGATGGAAAGCGGGGCCAGTTCCAACGCCACCCTTGCCGCCATCCAGCGCGCCCTGCCGGGCATAAGGCAGGCGCTGCCCGCGGGGGTTACGCTGGAACCTTACTATACCCGTGCCACCCTGACCGGGCAGACCATCGCCACCGTGCGCGACAACCTGATAATGGGGGCGGTGCTGGTGGTGGGCGTGCTGGTGGTGGTGATCGGCAGCTGGCAGGCGGCTCTTGTCATTGCCTCCGTCATTCCCGTGGCCCTTGTATGCGCCATGGCCGGAATGCGACAGTTCGGGATTTCGGCCAACCTGCTCAGCCTTGGCGCGATCGATTTTGGCATGATCGTCGATGGATCGCTGGTGGTGATCGAACACGTGCTGTCGCGGCGGGAGGCGGAACCGGACGTGGAATTCGCACCCCTGGTCATCTCGTCCGTGCAGCAGGTCATGCGCCCGGTGGGGTTCGCCATACTGGTCATCGTCATGGTTTACCTGCCGATCCTGACCCTGCAGGGGATCGAGGGACACATGTTCCGCCCCATGGCACAGACGGTCATCATGGCATTGCTGGCATCGCTTGCGTACTGCTTCATCTGCATGCCCGTACTGGCCAGCGTTGCGCTGGGGCGTATGCGGCCCGTGGGCGATACAAGGCTGATTGCCCTCATGCGCCGCCCCTATACACGCATGATGGCATGGGGGGAGGCGCATCCACGCATCCTGTTTGGCGGCACGGTTGCGGTGCTGGCCATATCGGCAGGGCTTGCGACACGGCTGGGGGGTGAGTTCATACCCCAGCTTGACGAAGGGGCGCTGGCGGTCACCACCACGCGGTTGCCCTCGGCCTCGCTCGATACCGTGCTGACGTCGGTCACGAAGCAGGAGCAGATCCTGCGCCGCTTTCCCGAAGTTCGCTCCGTGATCAGCAATACGGGCACGTCCGCCATTCCCACCGACCCGATGGGCGTGAACGAGACCGACAGCTTCATCTTCCTCAATCCACCCTCCACATGGAAAACCGCACGCACGCAGGCAGGCCTTGTGGCCGCGATGGATGATACCCTGCGGCGCGAACTGCCCGATGCGCTGTATTCCTGGAGCCAGCCGGTGCAGATGCGCATGGATGACCTGCTGTCGGGCGTGCGCACCCAGATTGCCGTCTCGATCTTCGGCGATGACCTGATGACGCTGGCCGATCTGGGCGACCGGGTCGTGACCACCATGTCGGGGGTGAGGGGGGCAGCGGATGTTGCGGCAGCGGGTGATGGCACCGTGCCGCTGATCGTGGCCGACATCGACCGCACGCAGGCGGCCAGCCGCAACGTGGCGGTGCAGGACATTCTGGACACGGTGGAGGCCATAGGCGGGCATATCGGCAGTCGGCCGGTGATTGTGGATAACGCCATCATCAGCACGCAGGTGCGCCTTGATCCCCGCATTGCCGGTTCTGCCGCCGCCATTGGCGCGCTGCAGGTCCGGCGCATGGACGGGCAGGGCAGCGTCATGCTGTCGCAGGTGGCGCATGTGCGTGAAGTCGATGGCCCGCCGCGCATAAGCCGCGACAGGGTGCGCCGACGCATGGTGGTGCAGGCCAACGTGCGCGGACGGGATCTTGCGTCCTACGTGGCCGAGGCACAGGCGCGCGTAGCGCGCGACGTGAACCTGCCCGCAGGCTATACCATGCAGTGGGACGGGCAATTCCGTAACCTGCAGTCGGCCATGCAGCGGCTGGAAATCGTGCTGCCCATGGCGCTTGGCCTGATCTTTGCCCTGCTGGTCGTGGCGTTTGGCGCGGTCCCGCCCGCGCTGCTGGTATTCGTCAACCTGCCGGTGGCGGCAACCGGGGGGATTGTGGCGCTGACGGTGCGGGGCATGCCGTTCAGCATCTCCGCCGGGATCGGCTTCATTGCGCTGTTTGGCGTGGCGATCCTCAACGGCGTGGTGCTGGTCAGCGCGATCGCGGCCCTGCGGGCGCGGGGCATGGTGGTGGCGCAGGCGGCCTTCGCCGCTGCCCAGTCTCGGTTCCGCCCGGTCATGGCCACTGCACTTGTGGCGAGCCTTGGTTTCTTTCCCATGGCGTTTTCCGACAGCGCCGGGGCAGAGGTCGAACGCCCGCTGGCCAGCGTGGTGATTGGTGGACTGGTGACCTCCACGCTGCTGACGCTGCTGGTGCTGCCGTCACTTTACGCCCGGATCATGCGTGAAAGGGTTCAGGACTGATGCGTATCCTTATTGTGGAAGATGAACATGACCTCGGCGCCGCAGTGCAGGAACGCGTGCGGCTGGATGGCCATGCCGTGGACTGGTTCACGACGCTGGAGGATGCGCGTGCGGCCGTGGCGACGGTGGATTATGATTTCATGCTGCTTGATCTTGGGCTGCCGGACGGGAACGGGCGCGACCTGCTGCGCGAAATCCGCAGGACGTCATCTGACATTGCCATTCTCATCACCACAGCGGAAGACCAGATCAGCGACCGCATCGCAGGGCTGTCCGATGGTGCGGATGACTATATCGTCAAACCCTATGACCTGAATGAACTTGTCGCCCGCATCGCCGCCGTGGCGCGACGCTATGCCACCCCGCGCAGACGCGCGCAGTACCGGGCTGGCGACATCATGATCGACCGGGAAAGCCGCGCCGTCCTGCGCAACGGGCAGGTACTGGACCTGACCGCGCGGGAATGGGCCATCATGGAACTGCTGTCGCGTCATCCGGGCCGGATCTATTCGCGCCAGCAGATCGACACGGCCCTGTACGCGCTGGATCAGGATGTGGACAGCAACACGGTCGAGGTGTTCATAAGCCGCCTGCGTAAGAAGGTGGGCACGGCCACCATCCGGACCGTCCGTGGCCGGGGCTACTGCCTGGCCGATGGCACGCCGGCATGAAAAGCTGGAGCCTTGCCACCCGCATCGTCAGCAGTGTCCTGAGCGCGGTAACGCTCAGCCTGCTGGCCCTCAGCCTTGCCGTCGCGGGGTTTACCCGCCACGAAATAACGGAACGGCTGGACAATTCCCTGCAGGAAGTGTCCGAACGGCTGCAGGCCACCGTCGCCGCGCAGCCACACGGGTCGCAGTCGGACAATGTGGCATGGGTTCCCGATGTCGGGCCACGGACGCTGGCCTATCAGGTGGTCGACCAGGCGGGGCATGTGGTGCTGCGGTCCCAGAACGCACCCGTCCGGCCCTTTGTGTCCGACATCCGTACGGGTTTCACCAGCACGCCGCACTTCCGGGTCTATGTCGCAGCCCCCACCATGACGGCCTATCGCGTGCTGGTGGGTGAACCCACGCTGCACCGGCGGGGTGCGACATGGCGGGCAACGGCAATCGCGGTCATGCCGGTGCTGATGTCCCTGCCTGTCATCTGGTGGCTGGTGCGCCTGATCGTCCGACGCGCCCTGCGCCCGCTAGACCGCCTGCATGACGAAATGCAGTCCCGCGGCAGCGGGAACCTGCGGCCGGTTCCATCACTCGACCTGCCGGTTGAACTGGTCCCCATCCAGCATGCGGTCAATACCCTTCTGTCGCGGCTGGAAACGGCGCTGTCTACCGAACGGGCCTTTGCTGCAAGTGCCGCGCACGAACTGCGCAACCCGCTGGCCGCCCTGCTGGCGCAGGTGCAGATGCTGGGCCGCATGGTACAGCCGGACCCGGAAGCGGGCAGACGGGTGGACATTATTGCCGAGCGTACCCGCCGGCTGGGCCGGACGGTGGAAAAGCTGCTGCAGTTTTCCCGTGCCACCTCCGGCATTGCCTTCCGGCGTAACCGGTTCGACCTGCTGACCGTTGTGCATGTGCTGGTAGACGACCTTGGCCACAACCCGCATGACGGACAGGGCATTGTCCTGACACCCAACGGGATCAGCCATATATTCGTGCATGGCGACATGGATGCGACGGGCATCATGCTGCGCAACCTGCTTGAAAACGCCCTGCTGCATGGGAAACACGGCACACCCGTGCGTGTGACCGTACTGCCTGATGGCGGCATCGACATAACCAATGACTGCCCCGCACTGCCGCCGGACATGCTGGACCGGCTGACCAGCCCGTTCGTGCGCGGCGGGACAGGCACGCATGGCAGCGGCCTTGGCCTGGCCATCGCCAGCAACATCGCGACACAGATGGATGCGATACTGCGCCTGCGCTCCCCGCTGGACGGGTCCGTCAGGGGGTTTGGCGTGTGCGTCACCTTTCCCGGCTCCGACATGACGTAATCATGCGAAGCTCATGATTACATCCGCGCCCTACGCGACATCAAACAGCTTCAGGCGGTAATGAAGCTGCCGTGCCGTCATGCCCAGCTGCTGCGCGGTGCGTGACTTGTTGCCGCCATTCAGCCTGAGCGCATGCAGCAGTTCTTCCTTGGAATGGGACGACGCGGGCAGGTACGGCCGGTACGCGCGTTCGCCCTGCACTGCCTGCAGGGGCACCGACTGCGTACTGTCATGCAGGAACGCGCGTAGGTCCCGCGCCGCCATGACCGGCTGTGGGGCCAGCAGCACGACACGTTCGATCACGTTGGACAGCTGGCGGATATGACCCGGCCAGTCCTGTTCGGTCAGCAGGTCAACTGCCGAACGGGACAGGCTGATGTTGCGTTCATGCCGCTGGTTGAACTGGCTGAGGAAATGGCTGCACAGCAGGGGAATGTCCTCCCTGCGGGCGGCAAGGGTCGGCAGCGTGATGGGAATGACATTGAGATGATAGAACAGGTCATAGCGGAACAGCCCCATCTCGACACGCTTGCGCAGGTTCTGGCTGGTCGCGCTGACAACCCGGATGTCGATCCTGCGCGCAAGACCCGTGCCGGCACGCGTGAACGTGCCCTGTTCGAATACATGCAGAAGCCGTCCCTGCATGGCCAGGGGAAGTTCGCCGACCTCGTCAAGGAACAGCGTGCCGGTATGCGCCTGCTCAAGCTGTCCCGTCCGGCGTGCCCTTGCACCGGGAAACGCCCCGCGTTCATGGCCAAAAAGCTCGGTTTCAAAGGCGTTTTCGGGAATGGCGGCGCAGTTGACGCGCACGAAGGGCTGCGTCCGCCGCGGACTGGCCATATGCAGTGCGCGCGCAAACAGTTCCTTGCCCGTTCCCGCAGCCCCGCACAGCAGCACGCTGGATGACGCGTGCGACACGCCCTCAAGCTCGGCAATCGCCTTCAGCAGGGCAGGGGAGGTGCCAATGATGCCATACCGCATGGTGGCGTTTTCCAGCGCGTTTTCCAGCAGCTGGTTATGCTCATGCAGGGCGCGCGTCTGTTCTTCCACCGTATCGCCCAGTTTCATTAACTGCCCGATCAGGGTGGATATGATCTGCAGGATCATGATGTCATCGGACAGGTTCCTGTTCCGGTGCCGCAGCCGGTGGCACGCGATCAGGCCGACCCGGTTGTGCCCCAGGTCAATGGGCATGGCGATGAAGGCCACCTTTTCCGACGGCAGGTGCTCGCGCAGGACGGCACGGCCAAGGAAAAGGGGTTCCCTGTCGATATCCTGCACGATAATCAGATGCCGGTTCTTCAGTGCTGTCCCCGTTATGCCCTCACCCAGCCTGTAGACACCGCGTGTGATCTCGGCCGTTGTCAGGCCATAGGCATGGCGGATGCGGTAGGTGTCCCCCTCCGGATCCTTGAAAATGATACGCACGCGGTTGAGCCCCAGCAGTTCCGACAGCAGGTGCACGACCTCACGTAGGACGCCATCAAGGTCAAGCCCTCGCCCGACAAGGGCCATGACGTTCTTGAGCAGCAGGATTTCCTGTGAACGCCAGAACTCGGCAGGGAAACCATCATGGGTGTCGGGAGCGGACATATGCGCCAGCAAGCCTGATAAGAAAAAGGAACCATCTGGCTGGCTGCCCGCGACGGAACGCCGGCAGCCAGATCGCAGCCTACATGGATAGAGTGCTCCTGTCAGTCAGAATACGAACTGCATGGTCTGCATGTAATAGGCGCCCGAGTTCAGCCCCGCCTCACGCACCCCGCGGGAGGCCAGGATACCGGCAATGTCATGCGTCCAGACCCAGTGCGGGGCGAAAGACCAACTGACCTGGAACTGTGGTATGGCGCCTACGTACCCCCCATGCAGCCCGTCACGCGGGGTATAGACGCGTCCGATCCCGTATAGCGCGTCCTGCGTGCTGTCACGCCAGAAGAATGGCGCGTGCAGTCGTAGCGAGACCTTTTTCGCCGCCGCAAAGGTCATGACCGGGCCCACGCCAACCAGGTTCTGGTTGTTCAGGGTCATGGTCACGTCATTGTAGTAGGGAAGCGGAAAATAGGGCGTGCCGAACGTCCCCACCGATCCCGATGTCTGGTTGTAATTTCCCCCCGAAAACAGGTCCGCCTGCACGCCGAATGTCGGTGCGCCCGTAACCTTGGGAATGGTATAATTGATACCGCCATTGACCGCGTAGGCGTCTACCCGCCGGTGCGCACCGTTATTGACAGGATGGAACGAGCCGCCCTGATAGATGCCATCCAGATTTACGGTAAAGGGGCCGACCTTGCCCCACAGCCGTCCGCCTATGCCATCCCGACGCGTCGTGCCTGCCGTGGCTCCCCCGACCGTTGCCGTGGGAACCGACGCCAGCGGGCTGCCATACAGGTAGCCCATGAAGAACGCATCAAGGTAAAGCTGGGACCGCTGCCCCATGAACCGGAAGGCGGGAAGGGCGCCGGACGCATAGGCCCCGTACAGCCGGCCGGAATAGTTCGTGCCATTGGAAAATATGCCGACAGGCTGTTTGTTCGTCTGGAAGAAATCAAAAATATCAATACGGAAATTCTTCCATAACGCATAACCGCGAAACCCGTCCCATGTCTGCTGCACGTTGGGGATATCGCGCGCGGACTGCATCATGACCGGTGCATCAAGGAACAGTTGCCGTCCCCCCATTACTCCCATATGCGCACCAAGAAATTTGCCCCGCAGTTCGACAAAGCCCTGCTGCATGTCGAGCCGTTCACGTTGCAGGCCGGTCTGGTAGCCATATGTATTCGACCCGCCAGCCACGGCATCAAGCAGTTCGGCATAGATACGGACATGCGACCCCAGATGCAGGTCGGCCCCGTACTGGTTGCGCAGCAGGACACGGCTGGCATCCGTCACCCCGGCCTTGCCCAGTGCCGGCTGGTTTTCAAACACATAGCGCAGACGTTCTTCGCCGCTGAAGCTGACCCATATGGAGCCACTGTCGTTCAGCCGCACGTATTTCAGGCGGTTGAACCAGTCCCTGCGCCGGACATCGGCGGGTTCATGGGCAAGAAAGCTCCAGTCCTCGGCCCAGCGGGCCTGCCCGTACGGGCCAACCGTGCCGAAGCCGGATGCCGCGCCATTGGCCGCGGTGAACCGGCCAAGCCAGGCAGGCATGGGCACGGTCTTTTTAACCTGTGGCGCTCCCTGCGCAGGCCGGGTTGTGACCACCTTTGGCACCAGTCGCGCCGTATTGGGTGGTGGCAGGCCGCCGCGTGTACTGTCCGTGACAGGGGTCGCTCCGTATGCGCCCGATGAACCCAGACCTGCAAGCGTGATGGACAGGGCGGCAGCCTTTCTGAACGACTGCGCCTGTCCGGGAAGAAGAGTCCTGTAGGCATGCGACATGGTCTGTACTCCTTGTTACGATGTCGGACCGTAAAGAGCGCAAGAAACCGTACCGTACTGGGACGATCATTTTATTTTCTGTTATTTTATTGTGGTGGGCAGAATTTTGAATTCCGCCCATTTTATACTGTCAGTATTTTTTGTAAGGTAGGAATTTACCGGAAATATTGACATGGACCCGGTCACCAGCGGGATCAGGCTCGCGTTCAATATGCATCCTGAAGTCGATGGCGCTCATGATCCCGTCCCCGAACTCCTCATGGATCAGTTCCTTGATGGCGGGACCATAGACGCTGATCATTTCATACCAGCGATACAGCAGCGGATCATCCGGCGCGCCGCCGCCCAGCGTGCCCTTGTAGGGCACGGTCTGCAGCCACGGCAGGGCGGAGGGATCAAGCTCAAGCAGTGCGACGAGGGCTTCGGCCTCCCCGGCGCTGAAGGTCATCTGGCCAAAACAGGCCGCCGTAGTCCATTCCTTGCTCCGGCCCACGGCCGTCGCCACATCCGCCCAGCGGATGCCCCTGGCAACGCGCGCGGCAATGATGGCATGCGTGACCTCTTCACGGCTTTCAAATACAGGCATGGTATTCTCCTTTCATTACATCAGTTTTCGCCTTTGCCGACCAGCGCGGAGCGGCGGACCAGAAAGTCGACAAGGTGGTTGCGCAGGTCGTAAAACCCGGTTTCATGATGCATGCTTTCCCGTGTCCGGGTACGGGGCAGCGGATTGTCGATGCTTTCCGCCAGACGGGCATCGGGCCCGTTGCTCATCAGTAAAACACGGTCCGCCAGCAGGATGGCTTCATCAACATCATGCGTGATCATGAAGACGGTCTGCCGTGTGCGGGCACAGATCTGCAGAAGTTCCTCCTGGATCAGCCCGCGCGTCAGGGCATCCAGCGCGCCAAAGGGTTCGTCCATCAGCAGCATGCGGGGCTGCGTGGAAAACGCCCGTGCAATCCCCACGCGCTGGCGCATGCCGCCCGACAGTTCGGCCGGCTTCTTGTCCAGCGCATTATGCAGCCCGACCAGATGCAGGTAATGTTCGGCCTTTTCCCTGATTTCGGCGCGAGATAAGGTCGGAAAACGTGACCGCACGGCAAAGGCCACGTTCTGCACCGCACTCAGCCACGGCAGCAGGGCATGCCCCTGAAAGACGACGCCGCGTTCCAGTCCCGGGCGGGTGATCTCGTGCCCATCCATGATGACCGTGCCGCCCGATGGCTGTTCCAGCCCCGCCAGGATATTGAGGATGGAACTCTTGCCGCAGCCAGAATGACCGATCAGGCAGACGAATTCACCCGGCTGGATGGCGAACGAGACATCGGAAAACACCGGTGGCCCACTCTCACCATACCGTTTTTCCAGCATGGAGACCTCAACCAGCGGTCGGGAGACGGCATGGGCCGCAGCCGGTGCTGCATGTGCGCTGTCATTCGGCATAGGTCACGCTCCTCTGCAGGGCCGCCAGCGCGCCGTCCAGCACCATGCCCGTAAAACCGATCAGCAGGACCGCCAGCAGCACGTTCGAAAGGGACAGATTGTTCCACTGGTTCCACACGAAATAGCCAATGCCCGAACTGCCCACCAGCATCTCGGCCGCGACAATGGCAAGCCACGCGATCCCCAGCCCGATCCGCATGCCGGTGATGATGGTTGGAGCCGCCGCTGGCAGCAGCACGAACAGGATCCTGCGTGTCCAGCTGACTTCCAGCGTGCGGGCGACATTCAGCCATTCCCGGCGCACACTGCCCACACCAAAGGCCGTGTTGAGCACAATGGGCCACAGGGAACAGATGAAGATGACAAAGATGCCACAGCCTTCCGCATTGCGGATCGTGTAAAGCGCAAGCGGCATCCATGCCAGGGGCGAGATCGGACGCAGGATCTGGATGAACGGGTCAACCGCACGACGGATGACGGGATGCAGCCCGATCAGGAACCCGAACGGCACGGCAACTACAACCGCCAGCCCGTATCCGATCGCGACACGCAGCAGGGACGCGCCAACCTGCCAGCCAATGCCCCGGTCGCTGGGGCCATTATTGTGAAACGGCGCATGCAGGGCCTGCAGGGCGGACGCGGCGAAGCGGGCCGGGCCGGGAAAGCCTTCCCGGGTCTGGGTGGTTCCGGGGGCGTGGCCCATCAGCATCTGGTATTCCGCATTGCCCTGCGGGATACCATACGGGGACCGGGGGGGCGCGGACGCGGTGGACAGCTGCCAGACCAGCAGCAGACCCGCGAAAAGGGCAAGGAAAAGGAAAAAGGCCCGACGGCTTTCCACTGAAATCATGGCGGCTATCCCTGATTGAAGAAAGACGGATGGTCAGGATCGAAATGCTGCCCCATGATAGTGAAGGAGGGCCAGTTATCGCCCCCATCCGCAGGCGGGGGGAGGTTCATGGCCTGCGCCTGCTGCCTGACCGCATCGATCAGGAAGACCTGCTGGGCCACATCGCGGTAATCCACCGGCCCCTTCAGGTACCCCCACCGTTCGAACTGCGACATGATCCATACCGCCATGGACGGATAGGGGTAGGGCGAATAAGCCGCCCGGCGCGGGTTGTCGCGCACCACGCCCAGGCCATCCGCGTAATGCCCGGTCAGGCTCTGGCGAATGACCAGTTCGGGCTGGTTCAGGTAGCGCGGCTGGGCCATGATCCGGGCTGCCTGCGCGCGGTTGTCGGGCTGCTGCATGAAATCGGCAGCGCGGATCATTGCGCGTTGCAGGGCGGCGGCGGTATTGGGGTTTGCGTCCATGAACGCCGCCGTCATGCCAAAGGCACAGCACGGGTGGCCGTCCCATATCTCCGCCGTCAGGATATGCACGAAGCCCACTTCCTCGATGACCGCGCGCTGGTTGAAGGGTTCCGGCCCCAGAAAGCCGTCAATATTGCCGGCCCGCAGGTTGGCGACCATGTCCGGCGGGGCTGTCACGCGCAGGGTCACGTCATGATCCGGGTCCAGCCCGTGCCGCGCCAGATAGGCACGCAGCAGCAGGTTGTGCATGGAAAACTCGAAGGGGATGGCGAAGGTCATCCCCTTCCACTGCCGCGGGTCGCGCCGGTCATGGTGGCGCAGGGCAAGGGTGATGGCCTGCCCGTTGAGGTTCTGCATGCTGGCCACGCGCACGGCATGCGGCGCATTCCCGCCCAGCCCGAGCGACAGCGCCAGCGGCATGGGCGAAAGCAGGTGGGATGCATCCAGATGGCCATCCAGCAGCCGGTCGCGGACCAGCGCCCAGTTGGCCGTTTTCTGCAGCTGCACCCGTAGCCCTTCCTGCGTGAAGAAGCCCTGTGCCTCCGCCATGATCAGCGGTGCGGCGCAGGAAATCGGCACGAAACCGATGGTGACATCGGGCCGTTCCAGCGGACCCGCCGGCACTGCCGCGCGCAGCGGGGATGGCAGGCTGCCCAGCACCGTTCCCGCCGCCAGCGCGCCCAGCACCGCCCGGCGGCCGATCCGCACGGGCGTGGCATGCACGACACCGCAGCCACAGACTGCCCCTGCCGGAACAGCGGGGGCACACCGCAGCAGGGCGGCACGGGGGGGACGCAGGAAGGAAAATCCGCTCATCACGATACCTCCAGCCGCGCTGTCGTGGCGCCGCCACAGCGTTGTTGCATGACAAGGCGTTCGGTCGTGTCCGTCACGATTTCCCATGGCGCGGCCGGATCTGGCGTGCCGGTCAGTTCCAGCGGGGCCACCCTGCTTTTCAGCCGGACCTTCGGGGACTGGTGAGCATACCCCTCATGGCGCAGCCCCAGGATTTCATGCGCAATTGCATCCGCCTGCGCGGCAATCGGGCCGATATAGCGACATGGCTGTCCATGGATGCTGATGCAGTCACCCAATGCATAAATATCGGCCTGGCTGGTACGCAGTGTTGCCGGATCAACCACAATGCCCGCATCCGTATCGAGCCCCGCCGTATGGGCCAGATGCAGGTTGGTTTCCAGCCCGATGGCGGCAATCACGATATCCGCCTCATACAGGGCAGAGCGACCTGATGTCACAACATCCACCTTCATCGTACGTTCTGACTTCGTAACATTATGGACAACAGTATCATTCATGACATGAATCCCGGCATGCTCCAGTCGCGCACCAAGACGCCGTCCCGCCGCGGGCGGCACAAGACCATCCAGTGGATAGGGGCCACGACCAATCAGCGTGACCGTATGCCCGGCCTCGGCCGCGTCTTCTGCCAGTTCGAATCCGACCAGCCCGGCTCCGACCAGAACGATGCGCCGTGGCGTGTCACCAATGCTCCGGCGCAGCCTGAGCCATGCTGACAGGGAATTGACCCGCCACACCAGATCCGCTGGCAGGCTGGGCAGGCGCACGGGCTGTGCCCCCTGCGCCAGTACCAACGCGCCATATCGCAGCGTGCCCCGCGTGGTGCGCAGCCGGTGCGCGTGCTGGTCGATGCCAGAGGCGAAGGTCCCACCCATCAGCGTGATCCCCATGCCCGCGGCCGTATCCGCACCCTGGCCCCGGCACAGGCTGGCTGCATCCAGATTGCGTGACAGCGCCATGGACAACTGGGGCTTGGCGTACAGATCACCCGCACACCCGGTGACCAGCGCGATCCGTGCGGACGGACTCAGGGCACGCAGGCGCTCGGCAACTGCCCAGCCTGCCGTGCCCCCCCCTACGATCACGGCGTCCCAGACGCTGCGGGCGGTGACGGATATGTCGGGCGTCGCCCTGGTAGCAACGGCGACAGCGGGCAGGACATAGGGTTCAAAATCCGCTTTGGTCACGCCGCACAGGGGGCAGGCCCAGTCATCAGGGATATCATCAAACCGCGTTCCGGGCGGCAGGCCGCCATCGGGGTCCCCCAGTGCCTCGTCATAGATCCAGCCACAGACCCGGCATATGAATTTGCGGTAGGGGATCATGCTGGAAGTTCCTCCGTCATGAGCCGCGCCATTTCCAGACGCAGATGCTTGATCGCGGGGGTTACGATCGCCACGAACTGCGCCTCCCGGACGCGGCGCTGCGGGGCGGCGGTGCTCAGATATCCCCGTGCCCCCTGATGCAGCAGGGCTGACTGTGACGCGCGCAGCGCCAGTTCAGACCCGTGCGCCCGCACGTCCAGCACATCCAGCAGGTAGGACGTGTCTGTCTCACCCGGTGTGCGCGCCAGTTTCAGGGCACGTTGTGTAAAGGCATCCAGTTCGGCCTGCATGGTGTCCGGCCGGTCCTCGAGGAATCGGTTCACATGACCAAGCTGAGGTTCCACCTCCAGCATGGAATCAATGCATCCCTGCACGATACCGGCCGCCATGCCGGCCTGCAGCAGGATGAAGGGCGCCTTGATGACGCTGACCAGCGGCTGCGCGGGAACGGCAATGACGTCGCGGGCGGGCAGGAAGTAATCATCCAGCCGGATGCTCCACGTACTTGTACCTTCCATCCCGGAAAAATGGGGGCAGGGGCGAAGTGTCGCCTGTCCATCGAAGCGGAGCAGGAACAGGATCTCGCGCCCTTTCTGTCCGTCTATCCGGGCCATGGCGCCACAATACTGCCCCGGCGCGATGTGACTGACCCACGGCAGCACCCCGCTGACACGGTAGCCACCCGGTGCTGGCGTGGCCTCAAGCGCCATGCGCTCGATCCCGGCCAGGGCCTTCATGGGGTTGGACAGCGCCGTGCCACCAAAACTGTGCCCAAGGGCATGGGTGGACAGCAGGTCCGTATTGAGGGCTCTATCGGGCGCTTTTTCCAGATAAAGGCCACAGACCATGTGGCACCACATAAGGAAGCCGGTCGCGCCACACTGGCGGCTGACGGTGGCCATGGCCTGAATGGCCAGACCGAAATCCGCCCCATTGCGCTGGAGATGGGGGGCCAGCGCCCCCGCTTCCCCCAGCGCACACAGAATTTCGAGCGGATAATGACCGTTCAGGTCAATATCCGTCACGATTGCAGCCAGCGGCCCCCGTGCGATCCCTTCAACACGCTGGAGAAGAGACGTATCCGCCTGAACGGCCTGTGTCATGTTCCGGGCTGGCATGGAAAGACGGTCTCCTTTTACCGGCGTGCGGTGCCATAAAACTCAGTCTGCAAGGCTGATCGTCATGGGGACGGGATTGCGCATCGTATTGGCGACGGGGGAGAAATAATTGGCATGCTGCACGATGGCATCCAGCACCTCACGCGATGCATCGCCTTCCACCGCCACCTTTACGCGAATGCGCTGGAAGCCCATTTCCTCGGGCTTGCGGTCAGCCCCACCAGCGCCCCATGCCGCCGTATTGCTGATGTCGCCTTCCAGCCAGAGTTCCAGCTTGCTCAGCTTTACTTCGCGGTATGTGGCAACCGCTGTAATACCGACGGCCAGACAGCCACCCAGCGCGGACAGAACGATTTCGCCCGGGGCCGGAGCCGTGTTCTGGCCGAACAGATGAAGCGGTTCATCCACCACCACCGGGGCGTGCTGCCCGACATAGCTGAGCGTGCGGTACTGGCCTTCGCACACGGTATGGACCTTGTTCGTACCGAAGTTATCAGGGTTGTTACGCCCCTTTTCCGCAAAACCCAGCAGTCCGGTCCGGTCGATGGGACGCAGATAGGTGGAAACAGTTTTGGTATCGGACATGATATTTGCAACTCCTGTTAGGAAACACTTCATCCGGGTTGACGAAATGACCTTCCGCAGTGGCGGGAAACGTCTCAAGAAGTTTTTTTGCGCTTTGTAGTGCGCTATTTTTTATAGGTATTTTTTCACGACCTCAGCGCACGGCACATGAATTGTCGACATTGTCCACATTGTCATATGGGCGGGATCGGGTCATGCGCCTGTCATAACGTGTCGCCCGATCCTCCCGTTCCGATCAGCACGGGGCGAAGCAGGGAAACAGGCAGCCAACCCGGCGGATGTCGTAGACACAGGCGGGGACAATCTGATAGGCGCGAGAATAAAACTATTTACCATAGTGGATATTATCCGTTGAAAACGCTCAAACTCCGTTAAATATGTTAAATCACATAAAACCACATTATGGTAGGTTTTATATCGTGAATTATTATAATATCATATTTTGTGATTAAATTTTTAATACGCTGACGTTTCAGCGTGGATAATCATTTTTTCCACAGGCCCGGAAGGCAAGAAATATGGCAGATTTCCAAACCTTGAGGTCGTGACCGGAGGCACACTGTTTCATCTGAATGAGGCGAAATATCCACGCAATCTATTGAGAATCAGCGAGGATACTTGCTTCAGGATACGCCGCCCAGTGCTGGCTGGATCAGAATTCCACGAAAATATATGTAATATTTTTTTCAATATCACACATTCTCTTCATTCCAGCCCGTCAGCTTGGACCCGATAACCCGACCTCCTGAATATTCTTGTTTTGTTCAGTCCTGCGTGGATGGCAAAAGATTCCATGATGCCGTTCCGCAGGATCAAACACTCATACAATGACCTTAATTCAAAGCGTCACGCTATCCGCGATGGCATGGGCTCTCATCAGATCTGCCATAGAGCAGCGCAACCGTATGCCTGCTGCAGAACCGGATGGTCCAGACGTGACCCGCTATGCCTGTTATCATTTAACGCCACATGAGCAGACAGGGAAGAAAGCAGCCTTCTGACGTCACCTGCGGCAGGAACGATGCCCGATGGCAAATCAGTGCGTCATCCCCGCCCACGACGGCGTAGGGTGTCCCCATCCGCTCATCGGGCATGCACGCACCATCAACCAGCGGTTCCTTGTGGCATCAGCGGGACAGGTGGGGCAGGGGATAGCAAAAGCTATGTGTCTGAGAGCCCGATCCGAAAGTTTTTCAAGCTTGACAATGCCTTGCTGTCCGTCGTGTGAGCATGCGGATCGAGGCGATCAATGTCCATGCGGTTGAGGACGCA
>NZ_NKTX01000180.1 GCF_003207815.1 Komagataeibacter oboediens
GGCCTATTACGCTGACGTGACGGCGCTGTCTGCCACGCTGTCCACGGACATAAGCAACTGCGTGTCGGGCGTTGCTGCGTCCGGGGATGCGCAGGGGCTTAAACTGTATCAGTCGGTAGGAAGTGGACGGCCGCATTTTTTCTATACGGGCGGGGATGAATACCTTGCCACCTATACGGACGTGACAACCGTTCAGGCCAACCTGACATCGTTCCAGACTACCCAGACAAACCAGAACAGCACATTTGCCACCGAAATTTCATCCAAGGTCGGCACCAACACCACGAATGACGGCACCAATTCGCCCATTACCTATCTGGGCCATAATAACGCGTCCGGTGCCCCTTTTGTCATCAGTTCCCTAGTAGGTTCATACCGGATCATCCCCTCAAGACCAGGCTCCGGATATAACGCGATATCCAACATGAGCACCGACAGTGTGGGGAATATTATCCTTTCTGACAGTTCGGGCGATGACAACAGCTACGCGCCGGTATTGACCGGCATCATCGCTGACAGCCCATATTTCGGATGGTGGAAGAAAACCAAACTTCCGGATGGAACATATCTTCTGGAACAATGGTTTGCCCTCAGCGGAATAACCGGGGACTACGCGGTCGTTTTTCCGATCCCGTTTGCATCGCCACCTGTTGTTACGTTTGGCGTGTCCGATGACACCGGTTCATCAAACCAGCACAAGAACATATTTGCCAACTACGAAACCGGAACACTGACCGGCACAGGAATGACGCTGGACGTGTATTACTATGACAGCACCAATGGGGCCTGTGCCGTTTCAGGTGACTTCACAATTCATGTTCATGCAACCGGCGTTGTCAGCAATTAATTACTTCGAAAGGTAGGAACACAGATATGACCACAGCAGCCAAGAACTACATCCTCTACCGCACCGCTGCCTTCATGTACCAGCCGGGCTATGCCTATACGCAGGGCGCGACGCCTTCTGTCCCGGCAGCACAGGTTTCGTCCCCGGTTGGCACGGTTGTCGGAACCCAGCAGATGACCAGCCTGACTGGCGTAACCGCACCAGACGGGTTCGCCTACGCGCTGGACGCCGCTGGGAAATACTCGGCGGGCAGCATCTATACACCGTCCACGGAATATACGCTGTCCGGCGCATCCACGGCGACGGCGGGAACCGCCCTGACGCTGACCCTGACACCGGACAATGACGGGCCGGGCGCAGATACGACGGTCACGCTGTCCGACGGGAACGCAGGCGGGACGTTCTCGGCTGATACCGTGACATTCAGCGGCTGCACGAACACAGCCCAGACAGTGACTTATACGCCCAAGGCAGCCGGGACGGTCACGATCAGCGCCACGAACACCGGCGGCCTGACCAACCCGGCCAGCCTGAGTGTCACGGTCGCTGCCGCCGCAGCCTGACCGGCCCCATAATACGCGCCTGCCCGACCGCCCTGTGAGGCGGTTTTTTTATGAGAAGATGAATGATTGATGAACCGACGCCGGATGTTCTGGCGCGATTGGATGAACATGATGT
>NZ_NKTX01000181.1 GCF_003207815.1 Komagataeibacter oboediens
CTGGCCGATGTGGACGGCACGCTGGTCACGAAGGACAAGATCCTGACACCACGCGCCATCCGGGCTGTCGAACGCCTGCGTGAACGTGGCATCCTGTTCACCATCACCAGCGGCCGCCCGCCCAAGGGCATGAAGATGGTCATTGACCCGCTGAAGATTTCCGAACCGATCGCAGGCTTCAACGGCGGGATGATGGTCCGGCCCGATTTCACCGTGATCGAGGCCCGCACCCTGCCGGCCGATACCGCGCGCAGGGTGATTGGCATCATCCGTGACCACAGGGCCGACCCGTGGGTCTATAACGGCAATGACTGGATCGTCTCCAACGCTGAAGCCCCGCATGTCGCGCGCGAGCAGTGGACGGTGAAATTCCCGCCCGTGGTCGGCAATGTGGAAGACAGGCTGGATCAGGTGGTCAAGATCACCGGCGTCAGCGATGACCTCGACCTCATGAAACGCCTCGAGCATGACCTGCAGCAGGCATTGGGCGATACGGCGTCGGCCGCCCTGTCGCAGCCGTACTACGTGGATGTGACCAACAGGGACGCCAACAAGGGCGGCGTGGTGATGACGCTCGAGCGCCTGCTGGGCATTCCCGCCAGCCAGATGGTGACGCTGGGCGACCAGCCCAATGACGTGCTGATGTTCCGCAGGAGCGGCATGTCGATCGCCATGGGGCAGGCCAGCCCCGAGGTGCAGAAGCAGGCGACCCATGTCTCGACCTCGTGCGAGGAGGAAGGGTTCGCCAATGGCATTGAGAAATACGTGCTGGGAGATGCATGACATGACGGTGGGACATGACGTGAAAACGGGCCGGATGGTGGTCCTGCCCGATGCCGAGGCCATTGCCCGGCATATGGCGAAGTGGCTGACGGAGCAGGCGCTGGCGAAAACGGGCGGCCCGTTCGTGATCGCGCTGTCGGGCGGGTCCACGCCAAAGCGGCTGTACCAGATCCTGGCGTCGGACGCGTACCGTGACCGCTTCCCGTGGGCGAACACGCAGTTCTTCTTTGGCGATGAACGCTTCGTGCCCGACAGCGATCCGGCCAGCAATTACAACATGGTGGAGACCGAAATGCTGGCCCACGTGCCGGTGCCGCCCGCCAACGTCCACCCCATGCCGACCTCGGGCGACCCGGCGCAGGCAGCGGCGGCCTATCAGGCGGAGCTGGAACAGGTATATGGCAGCAGGGTGCTGGAACCCGGCCGCCCGCTGTTTGACGTGGTGATGCTGGGTCTGGGCGATAACGGGCATACCGCATCGCTGTTCCCGCGGCAGCCCGTGCTGAAGGAAAGGACGCTGTGGGTTTCAAGCTGCGTGCCCGATGACGCGCCGCATACGCGCCTGACGCTGACCTATCCCGCCATTCATTCCAGCCGCCATGTGGTGTTCATGCTGGCGGGTGCGGGCAAGCGCGAGGCGTTTGCGAAGGTACGCGCCGGTGACCCGGCGGAACCCGCCAGCCACATCACGACCGAAGGCGAACTCATCTGGCTTATGGACA
>NZ_NKTX01000182.1 GCF_003207815.1 Komagataeibacter oboediens
TTCACTGGCCAGAAATATAAAGGCGACCAGCACGGCGGTCAGTGGCAGCGTTGCCAGCCCCAGCACATTGACCCAGCCATAAAGCACGGCCAGGCCAGGTGCAAACAGCGAGGCAAGCGCCGTGCCGGAATTGCCGGCCCCGGCAATTCCCAGCGCCGTGCCCTGATATTGTGGCGGATACCATGCCGAGGCCAGCACAAGTGCAACCCCGAACAGTGCGCCATAGCTGTGTGGCGCGATCAGCCATGTCAGGAACAGCCCGGCGATGACAAGAATCTGGGCGCCAATCGCGACCCGTCGCGGCCCGAAATGATCGACCAGCGCGCCGGCGAGTACACGCAAAAGCGCACCTGCCAGAACCGGGGTCGCGACCAGCAGGCCCTTCTGACCGGCATTCAGATGCAGGTCGTGAGCAATCGAAATGCCCAGCGGGCCAAGCAGGACCCACACCATGAACGAGACATCGAAATACAGGAACGCCGCAAGAAGGGTACGCGGGTTTCCGGCTTTGAGGAATCCTGTGTCCACGTCATCGCATCCAGTCCCCATCCATCAGGTGTGACGGAGACGCCTTTATTCAGGCACGGAGACCATCGTTGGCCGTCCGGGTGTCGTCGTGATTGTTTGTGCCATTTCCACGTCGTTCACCGCCATTGATGAACGCGTCTTTCAGGAAACCTGTCTGGTATTTAATTGCACGCGGAACAATGCGATGTCAAAACATTTTTCTCGTGTTGTCATGGCAGAATCATATGAGCCAAAGCCGTCGTCCCAGAAAAGATACCTGCCAAACCGCGCAATTTCGAGACATTGCATAAAAGATCGTGGCAGGGGATCGCAAGGACCGGCGAGACGGTTTTTGCGTAGATACCACTGGCACAATCGCCCGGTCGTTGGAGCGTGCATTCCGGGAGCGCTTCGCCACCGCGTAAGTGGCCGATCGGACACCCATGCCGCCGCCACCTTCAAGCAAGGCAACATATGGGCGCATGGTTGGACCGATCCCCGAAACCAAGAACGCCATGCACTTCCGCTGGCTTGGATTTACGTCCCAAGATCCGTTCCTGCACACCGTCGCGGTCCACGAATACTCCCGCTTGTGCCCACTGGCTGGCCGGTCATTTGAAATCACCCTGCTGCAAGGATTATGCGGACGGCATCAGGCCATCAACCTGTAAGCAGGCTTCATGCCGCTGAGTGGGAAACGGATGGAGCATGTTCCCGATACGCTGGGCACTGGAGCACCGCGTACGAGATTATGCAGATGTTTTCGGACCACCCAACAAAACGACCCATGCATAAAAGGTATGCGTGGCCATAAAGGTATAAAATATTGACATCTTTAAAGACATCCAGAAAGATATTCCTAAATATATATCTTTAAGAGCCCGATCCGAAAGTTTTTCAAGCTTGACAATGCCTTGCTGTCCGTCGTGTGAGCATGCGGATCGAGGCGATCAATGTCCATGCGGTTGAGGA
>NZ_NKTX01000183.1 GCF_003207815.1 Komagataeibacter oboediens
GATCGTCATGGGGGCATGCCCCCATGACGATCACGCACAGTCCTCAAACTGGGGAATTTTCAACCAGCACATTTGGGGAGATTACAACCAGCACTCACATCCCTATGATCAGCTCTTCCGTAAAGCGATTGCGTTTCATCCGTCCGTATCCTTCTCGATCGGACTCTACTTTAAAATGGGCACATTTTCGGGGGCACGTCAGCTTTATCCTCACCGGAGGCCAAGTTTCAGATTACAAAACCACGGCTCTTGTGATGAAACTGCCAGTTCCAAAGAACTATGCTGGCTGGGTGGGGAGGGGGATGACAGCAATCGCTTCCGTCAGGGTCTGCGGATGCATGGTATTCCGCCGGTCATTCCATCACAGGGAAGGATGTAGTGCTTCGCAGAAAACAAACCGGAAGCACTACAAAATCGCAGTTGCACTGAGCGGATGTTCAACCATCTCAGTGTCTGCCCGAAAATGAGTTGAGTGATTTCAGCGGGTTATGATTCATGGGTTTGCGAGAACCTAATGAGATCAAGATGACCTGGACTGAAATCACCCGTGCGCAGTATCGCCGGGACGACCTGGAATATGCAAGCGACCTTCGCGATGCGGAGTGGGCGCTGATTGCGCCTCTGATGCCCGAGAGGAAACGACTGGGGAGACCACGACGTACGGATTTGCGCCGGGTCATGGAGGCGATCTTCTATATCGTCACTACGGGGTGCCAGTGGCGACAATTGCCTCGTAACTTTCCCGCTTTCACGACCGTGCAGGGCTATTTCCACCGTAACCATCCGGCGAGAGACGCGGGCGTATTCAGGCGGCGATGGTATTGTGGACCTGCTGGTGGGCTTTCCAGTGCCAGGGCAGGAGTTCATGGAGGCGTGGATTGGGGATGTCATTGATCCGTGCCAGGACATCAGCGAGCCATGCATGGGGATCGACATCGTTCAGGCGCGCGGTGACGATCAGGGAATACATGGCGGCGGCGCGCTCTCCGCCACGATCGGACCCGGCGAACAACCAGGCTTTCCTGCCCAGGGCGATGCCGCGCAGGGCGCGTTCTGCTGCATTGTTCGTCAGACAGATCCGGCCGTCAGTGAGGAATCGTGTGAATGTATCGGCACGTCTGAGAAAATAGTTCATGGCGTGGGCAACGGGATTTTTTGTCGACATGCGCCGGCAACACTCCCGCATCCAGTCGAACAGATCGTCGACCAGAGGGGCTATGTCTGTTTGACGGACTGCCAGCCGATGTTCTGGGGGCGTACCGTTGATGGTGCGCTCGGCCTGGAATATGGCGTCGATCCTGCCTACTGCCTCTATGGCGAGGGGCGCCTTGTCCCTCTCGGCGATTTTGAACAGCCCTCTGCGTCCGTGGGCCCAGCATCCGGCGGAGACAACCGGCGCGGGTTGGCGTCCCGGTTTCGCCAGAGTATTATAACCCGCATAGGCGTCTGACTGCAGAATGCCGGTCCAG
>NZ_NKTX01000184.1 GCF_003207815.1 Komagataeibacter oboediens
TAGCAGCCTGTCGGGTTGGGTTACCCAGTGAAGGGGTAAGGTTGTAAGGTGGTGAGATGAGCAGCTTCATCCCGTTTGACCGGTCTCAGCCGTATCTTCTGCCTCCTGATCTGAAGTCGTGGCTTCCTGCTGACGATATGGCGCATTTCATTGTAGCCGCCGTTGAGCGGGTTCCGATGAGTGCGTTCTGCGTGCCAGTGCGCACGGGTGGCAAGGCACAGTACCATCCGCGTCTGATGTTGGCCCTTCTGATCTTCAGCTATGCGAACGGGTTGTTTTCCTCACGCCGGATCGAGCGGGCGACATATCGCGACATCGGGGTACGCTTCGTGGCGGCGAACCTGCATCCGGATCATGATACGATTGCGACCTTCCGCCGGACGAACAGGGACGCCATTGAAGCTGCATTTGCGCAGGTTCTGCTTCTGGCGCGCGAGGCGGGTCTGCTGCGTCTGGGTGTAGTATCGATCGACGGCACGAAAATTGATGCCGACGCTTCGAAATACCGTTCCCTGCGCTACGACCGGATCAGGGCGCTGCGCGAACAGCTGGCGGTGGATATCGCGAAACTGATGGACCAGGCGGAGCACGCAGATGCCATAGACAGCGATCTGCAGGCATTGCCGGAAGCGCTTGCCCGACGGGAAACACTGAAAGCGAAGCTGGACGAAGCCTGCGCCCGGCTGGAAGCAGATGCGAAGGCGCAGGCCGAGGCGGCGCGATCGGCATACGAGAAAAAGAAGGCGGTGTATGACGCAAAAACAGGGCGTCGCGGCCGGGCGCCCAAACCGCCCGATGATGAACCACCACCCGACCGGCAGATCAGTCTGACCGATCCCGACAGCCGCCTCATGCGGCGTTCGGACGCTCACGAGTTCCGGCAGGCTTACAATGCCCAGGCCGTGGTCTGCGCCGAAGGCAGTCAGTTGATCGTGACAACCGACGTTGTCGCCACGTCAGCGGATGCGCCATCCTTTGCCGACACGGTGCTGTCGATGGAAGACACAATCGGTCTCCCGGAGAAGGTGCTTGCCGACACCGGTTACGCCAGCGGACAGGCGGTCCGGAAACTGCAGGAAAAGGGCATTGATCCGCTGGTCGCCATTGGACGGCCCTGTGCCCGCAGGCCTTACGACTTCCGACCCCATCCCGAAGCAAAGGAGCCACGCCGGATAACCGAACCCTGGCGGCTCGCCATGAAGGCGAGACTGGAAACCACAGAAGCCGGAGATGTTTACAGACTACGAAAACAGACCGTGGAGCCGGTCTTTGGAATTATCAAAAGCATCATGGGCTTCAGAAGGTTCAGTCTGCGCAGCCTTGCAAAAGTCACGACCGAATGGACACTCGTCGCTCTCGCATACAACTGCAAAAGAATGGCACGGCTTCAGGCGGCATAAGCCGGGTCAGCCTCGGCCTTATAACCCTCAAAATGACCAACCCGACAGGCT
>NZ_NKTX01000185.1 GCF_003207815.1 Komagataeibacter oboediens
ATGGGGCGTCGGCTCTCGTAGGACGCGATGACCACTCGCGCGCGAAATTCAGGGGCGTGCCAGCGGCGGCGATCCGAAACGATCTCGATCCGCGAGGCGCCCGCCAGCCTGTCCCGCTCGCCTGTCTCTCTACCGCTCCTTTGGAGCCTCTCTGCGGTACTACCTGCGACACTCGCAGGTAGTACCGTGTCCCTATCTCTTAAATCGCTCATGCTTCATAGCTGAACCAGACCAGAAGTATTCAGCAAGGCGTCAGTCGCCGGAAGCTTACCTGCAGACATCACGGGCTTCCACTTCGTTCGTGTGATAGTTGACGGCCACATGCACGCCCGCCCGTGCAAGGGCCAGTGCAACGGCCCGACCTATCCCGCGTGAAGCGCCTGTTACGATCGCAACCCGGTTTGCAAGGGTATTGTCCGGCGGCGTCCGTGTATCCGACATCATGCTGGCCTCCCGCGCCTGCATTACAGGCGGATCACTATACCCGATCATGTCTAAACCGGTATGAATACGCTCCCGGCGGGATCACAGGGCCCGGGTCGCCGCCGCCACACGCAACAGGCGCGCGGTTATCCGGCCATGAGGTGTTTCAGGCCGTCCTGGCCCGCCACGATGACTTCGGATGTGCGGCCGATGAACAGGCCGCTTTCGATCACGCCCACAATCGCGCGGATTTTGCGTGCCAGCGCCACGGAATCCGCGATTTCTCCAAAATTGCAGTCCAGGATCAGGTTGCCCCCATCGGTGCAGAAGGGCGTGCCGTGCTGGTCCAGCCGCAGGGTGGGGCGTGCGCCCAGATCCCGCAGCCGGGTGGCCGTCAGTTCCCAGCCGAATGTCGTGACCTCCACCGGCACGGGCATGTGGTGGCCCAGCCGCCGCACCAGCTTGCTTTCATCCACCACCACCACAAAGCGGCGTGAGGCCGCGGCCACGATCTTTTCACGGAACAGCGCACCGCCCCGCCCCTTGATCAGGTTGAGCGTGCCCATCTCCACTTCGTCCGCCCCGTCAATATCAAGGTCGATCTGCGGATGGCTGGCGAATGTCACCAGCCTTATGCCATGCGAACGCGCCTGCTCGGCCGAGCGTTCGGACGTGGGAATGGCGGAAAAACGCAGCCCCTCCGCCCAGCGGCGGCCCAGTTCATCAATCATGTAGGCCGATGTGGTGCCAGACCCCAGGCCCACCACCATCCCGTCCCTGACCATGGACGCGGCTTCGATCGCGGCAAGACGCTTCTGTTCTTCCCGCGGGTCACTTATCTGGAGTGTCATGTCCGGGTTCCTGCTATCCTTCTGGCCGGCTGTCTCCACGGCGGTCATTGTCCCGCCGCCGCCCTGTCCATAAGCCAGATGAGTTCGCCTTCGGTCGTGATGTGGCTGGCGGGTTCCGCCGGGTCACCGGCGCGTACCTTCGCAAACGCCTCGCGCTTGCCCG
>NZ_NKTX01000186.1 GCF_003207815.1 Komagataeibacter oboediens
TGACCACCTCGCGCATATCCGTCGTGCGAGGGCGACCGCCCCGTTTCGCAGGGGGCACAAATGGCACGATCAAAGCCCATTCCCCGTCCATCATATCCGATGGATATCGCAGTCCTTCCCGGCTATGTTCACGTCGGGCAATACCAGTCCATGTCATCATTCACTCCATCTCTTCGTAAAGACGGATGAATCACAACAGGCTGGTATTGTTCAAAAACTTTCGGATCGGGCTCTAAGGTCGGATGCTGAGGGTATATGACGGAAAACAGGTGTTTTCCGTCATTTTTTTCTTGCCGGGAAAAGATAGCCACCAAGGTAGCAAAAACTGCACGACAAACCATGTCGCTTTGCATTACTGTGCGGAAACTCTTCTGATGAGGTTTGTCGTACATGCTGGTCGGTTATATGCGAGTGTCCTCAGCCGACGAACGCCAGTCAGTGGATCTCCAGCGCGATGCGCTGATCGCGGCTGGCGTCGATGCACGCCACATTCATTCCGACAAGGCCTCTGGTGCCCGCGACGATCGTCCTGGCCTCAAGACGTGCCTCGCCTGGCTCAAGGAAGGGGATACGCTGGTGGTCTGGAAACTCCGCCCGCTTCGGCAAGCCGTCACAATCACCGATAATCCTTAGCGTATATCTGTGCCCGTTTTATGTACCGACCCCTTCCTGATTTTGCCGGGGGCGCCACTCCGGCAAAATCAGTCTTTTGTCGCACGCAGCGATGTTCACTGCATAAGACAAGCATCAAGGCGCCTCATGCAACGACAAGGGGGTTACGATGCCGGCAAGAAGGTCGTCGGACGCAAGCACCATATTGCTGTCGATACGGACGGGCGCCTCTTGATGGCTCAACCTGACCCCGACCGATATCTCTGATAGTGCCGGCGCCCCGATGATCCTGGATGCGATCTGCATAAGTGAAGCATCTGTTCACCGATGGCGCCTATGATCGCCTGAAGTTGATGGACAAGGCGATTTATCTGGATTTCATCGTCGAGATCATCTGCTGCCAGCGACGCTGGGTGGTTGAGAATACTTTCGGCTGGATGACCCGTTGGCAGCGGGTCGTGCGTGATTACGAGTGTTGCGTCGACGTGTCACAGGCCATGATCTTCGTCGCCATGGGCGCCAATCTCATGCGCAGAAATGCTCATTCTTGATTTTCCAAGCAGGGTCTAAGAGCCCGATCCGAAAGTTTTTGAACAATACCAGCCTGTTGTGATTCATCCGTCTTTACGAAGAGATGGAGTGAATGATGACATGGACTGGTATTGCCCGACGTGAACATAGCCGGGAAGGACTGCGATATCCATCGGATATGATGGACGGGGAATGGGCTTTGATCGTGCCATTTGTGCCCCCTGCGAAACGGGGCGGTCGCCCTCGCACGACGGATATGCGCGAGGTGGTCA
>NZ_NKTX01000187.1 GCF_003207815.1 Komagataeibacter oboediens
GGCCTTGAACCGGGCCGAGAAAGAATGGATCATGCCCCCAAGGGAATGGTCCATGGCAAAGGCCCAGTTCGCCATTCTCTTCGGTGACCGCTTCGCCCGTGCCACCGTCTGATCAATAACGTGAACAACGCCTCTTACACGAAATTCCTGACAGTCCCGAGGATGGCAAACTTCCGGATGGATACCGTTGTCGATCCTAATGCCAAGATCGAGAAAGTTACGGTTACGGCGTCGAACAACAATCTGTGGCATATCGCAAGGAATACAGGCACAACAGTTAAAAACCTGCAAAGCCTTAATCCGGGTATTACGCCAGCCCAGCTTAAACCAGGAATGGAACTGAAATATCAGAAAGCATCTGAGCAACGGGTGATTTTTGGATGGAAAACTATTTCCGCATCCACGGTGGCAGATTTGTATAATCATGCTAACATTTATGATTATACAAGGAAACTGAATTATGTATTCCCTCGTGTCGGTCGATAACAAATTTTTAATGCGCCGAAAGATAATTTCTTGTTTTTGTCTAATTCTCTGTATTCCAATGACAGCTATGGCAGAGACCAAGTCTATAGTCCCGACAGAAGATGAATTATATGAAGAATGTAGTGAATTTTCGATGGCAGGAATACATGAATGCCTACAAAAAAAACGTGATGAAAGTCAAAAAGCGTTAACACAAGCTGAATCCCATGTGAATACCATGCTGTCCCGATGGGATGTGGAAGACCAATATATTGCTCAGGCAAAAAGTCATTTTGCAATAGATAATCAGGAATTTATTAATTATCGTGAGGCGCACTGTCTCTTTGTAAAATCTTTGGGTGCTAGTGGAATTGGTAATGCATTGGAAATAAGAGAATATGCGTGTATTGCCGAATTGAATTATAGGAGAATTGCACAATTGCGGGAAGCTGTTTCTCAGTTTCGGCTTAAATAACTCGCCTCTTTGGTGAAAATAAGATCCCCTTTCATGTTTTCTGCTACTGCTGAGAGAAAGGCGAAAATCGCCAGACGGAGTAAGGGAACTGGTTTGTCATTTAAGATTATGCTGTGACGGTGAGTATGCGAAGTGGTGGCAGTATCTAACGCAGGAATCGAGCCTCAAATAGCTTACTCACTATCCCGATAGTCTCTGAAATCTCAAAAATTTTTTCCCTTTAATTTCTGTTGGAAACCAAAAGTGTAGCATTTTGGCAGGATTGTTAACGGCTCCGTGCGCTTTTTCTAAAAAACTCCATATTTAAATCAATAGGTTAGAGATTTTTTGAATGATTGAGTGGGAGTGAGTGGACGTTATTTTTTCTAAGAGCCCGATCCGAAAGTTTTTCAAGCTTGACAATGCCTTGCTGTCCGTCGTGTGAGCATGCGGATCGAGGCGATCAATGTCCATGCGGTTGAGGACGCA
>NZ_NKTX01000188.1 GCF_003207815.1 Komagataeibacter oboediens
TGCAATCGCCCAATCATGCCGTTGGAAGAATACATCTGCATCAATCACCGCCAGATATTTGGCATCGGGCGGCAGGCGCGAGACGCCATAACGGATCAGTCCCTCCTTGAGCCAGTTTTCCTGCCGACTGTCACCACGGATCTGAAACAGGCGGACCCCAGCAAGAGCCGGGTCGTGCGGATCAAGAACAAAGTCGCGCTCGCCCATCACATGCTCGACCAGCGTAAGGGTTACGCCAGATACCTGCATATGCGTGATGAACTTGCGCAGAAGGCGCTCACGCGAACGCCAGCGCCGGTTATTGGAAAAAACGGAGACAACATGCAGTTGTGACGGGTTCATAGTGAATTGCTCGCCAGATATGCGTAAAGGAAGAAAGATGCAGCGGCCCCGGTAATGAGGCCGCTGATCTAGAGAAGGATTGCGATGGCGGGGTTTATGGTCAGCCCTGCGAAGCCGCAAAGACAGCGATTTCACCGATGGCAGCATCCCCATTCAGGGGCGACACGCCACGCAGGCGCGGGCCAGACATGTCAATCATGGCCTTGAGCAGGTCAATCAGCGTTTCCGCCGCCCCTGCTGCCGTCTTGACCTCGGACACCACACTGCTGGACAGGTTCGCCGCCGTGCCGGTGATGACCGCAATGATCAGCGTGTCCACCTTCTCCACATCGGCAAGAATGCTGTCGAAGGCCGCCTTCACGCTGGCGCTGCTATAGGACACTGACGTGCTGGACCCGGCAGCAGTCGAGAACGCAGACAGGGCCAATTTCAGCGATGAAATCACGGTGTTAGCGAGAGCCAGGCTCGCGGTTCCCATTGCGCTCGCCACGAACGACACGTTGATGGCCGTACTGGCGAAGGACAGGATCGCATTGCCGTAATCCACGACCTCGGCCACGTTCAGGGTGATCGTGGTGGTCGTGCCGGACTTGGACGTGGTGCAGGCTGCCAGCAGGCCAGCCGCCAGCGTTCCGGCCCCGGCGCGCAGCAGGGACCGGCGGGAAAGGTTCGGGTTCATGACGTTTTCCTTGTTGATCGATTAGTGGGCAGCCGCTTCGGGCTTGCCCTTCTTGTTCAGGACCGGAATACCCTGCGCCTGAACAGCTTCCTTGGCCGCAGGCTTATCATCGCGCGATACACGCAACGCCGATACGCCGGGCTTGAGACGGTTTTCCGCCCAGCCGATGTTCAGGCCGATGGTGGTCATGAGCTGGTAGGCCCATACCCACTTGCTGCCTGCATGCGGCGGCGGGATCATGGCGGTTGCGGCCCCGCAGGCGATGATGAACAGGGCCACGTACAGGTCATACTGCGTGGGCACTTCGGTCAGCAGCAGCGCGATGACCGCGCCAAGTCCGCCGAACTTCGCGGTGGTGTTCATGTGATTTCTCCGTTCG
>NZ_NKTX01000189.1 GCF_003207815.1 Komagataeibacter oboediens
TGCGTCCTCAACCGCATGGACATTGATCGCCTCGATCCGCATGCTCACACGACGGACAGCAAGGCATTGTCAAGCTTGAAAAACTTTCGGATCGGGCTCTTAACATGAATAAAATTATGCCTTTCAAGATAAGAAAGCATAAATTTCTCTTTGCTTTCGTTCATATCCATCTGGAAAAGACCGTATTGATCACCTGACTTTTCTATTTTCACATTGATAGATTCTTGACCGTCTCCCTCCATCTCCATATTATACTTCCTGTCAGTGTAATCTACAGGATGACTAAATTGAGGGGCATATTTATTTTCATCTTTACTAAACTGAATATATATTTCAGGTTGCCCGTCTTTGTTGGATACAATAAATTTATCTAAATTGTCCCGTATATCGCTTGTAACTGCACAAACACCGGGGCGTTCAGACGCAGCCATTAAGAAGGTATCATCCGGATAATAATATATCAGTGGTTTAGCATTAGCCATGCAGGCAATTCCACACCCGACCATGACGGTAGCCACAAAAGCAGAAATATGTTTCATTTCCACTTCCTTACAAAAAATCATATTTGAAATATTCTACTGGTGCGCTGCACTTACTGTACATTTTATATAACCCTCGCCTGAAGGCCCTACGACAGGCCCCGTTTACCAGTGATCTCCCTGGCGTCGGGCGGGTCGTAGCGTGTTCACACGAGGTATAGGCACGCCCTGCTTATTTCCCTTGAGCGATGAACGAGAAGACCCGTCACCGCTTTGGCTCGAAAGCCGGGTGTTGCATTAGGCAGGCCACCCGACAGAGGGCGACCTCGTGTGAAAAGGCGCTACGACACGCCATTAAACAGTATACGGGGAAGCAGCCTCATAGGCAAGTTTCGGGCGAAATGAAATCAAGGTACCCCTTTATACGTCTTTATCATACAAATTAGTAGTTGGAAAAGTTTTTATTGAATATATCTAGAATTTATGAGAGTTAAACTTATATATCCACAAGAACAGATGGATGTTTATGTCTTAATTATTGTAGGATATTTAGGGGTATATTTTTAAAATGTATGATACTGATTTGACAGATCAGCAGTGGGAGTTGCTAGAGCCTTATATTTTCAAGGCTAAACCGGGAGGTCGCCCTCGCTCAACCAATGTGAGAGAAGTGATCAACGCAATTTTTTATGTCCTGAAAAATGGCTGTATGTGGCGCAGCTTGCCGCGCGATTTCCCGCCATGGCAGACCGTTTACCGGTATTTCCGGCATTTAGGCACATCGAAAGCGTTCGATAATGCATTTAGGGATATGTATGAGCGCGTAATACCAAGGGCTACTGTCTCTGACTCATCTGTGAAGTGACGCGAAGGGCCTGTTCTGATTCTGTCGTGAGAGGGAGGATCGGGAATGGCTGGTGC
>NZ_NKTX01000018.1 GCF_003207815.1 Komagataeibacter oboediens
CCTAGCAAATCAACCGAAGCACCTCAAGAAGTTTCCTCAGCGCCGCCGGTGAATGGGGATATAGGTCCCACTCCCCATACCGTCAATCATAAAAATGCATATGGGCTAAAAAAATCACCGCGCCTTTTCAGCCCGATAGGCAAAAAACCGCACTAGGCCGCCCGATTGCGGTCCATCAGCATATTCGTAACAGCCGATTTGAACGGAGCCAGCGCATCCGCCACACGCAGTCCGGCCTGACGCAGGACCCTGAAAGCGGGCTCATCACGGGTATAAAGCGTTGCGATTCCATTGGTGGCGGCAAACAGGGGCGCGGTTGCGAGGCGATGCCGCCGTTCAAACCGCCGCAGTACCGACAGGCTGCCCGGCGATTCACCACGCGCCAGCCCAGCTTCGATTTCCTGTGCCAGCGCTTCCTGTCCCTTCAGTCCAAGGTTGAAGCCATGGGCGGTAATGGGATGCATGCCAACCGCCGCATCACCGATCAGGGCAAAGCCGGGAGCAGCAAAACGGTGTGCATAGACACCTCGCAGCGGATAGGCATGCCGGGTGCTGACCAGACGCATGTTCCCCAGCCGCCGCCCCACACGCTGCATGATCTCGGTATTGAAGGCATCGCGTTCCAGCGTGCGCAGGCGGTCGATCTCTTCCACCGGCAGGGTCAGGACAATGGAGGACGCCCCGCCATTGACGGGCAGCAGGGCGATTGTCTGTCCTTCATCAAACCATTGCGTCGCGACATGATGGTGCGGCAGGTCATGCGCCATGCGGCAGACCAGCATGGCACGCCTGAAATCATGCATGACCGCGCCAATGCGCTGCAGGCGGCGGATCTGTGAAAAGCGGCCATCCGCCCCCACGGCCAGACGGGATGTGATCTCCCCCCCATCATGCACGACCGTCATCTCCTCCCCGATGCGCCGGATATGCCGGGTGGAGGTTCCGCCCAGCAGGCGGATGCCGGAACGCTGGCTGGCGGCAACATACAGTCCGCGCCGGACGCAGTGGTTGGACACAAGGTACCCCAGCGCATCCACGCCACGCCCCTGCGTATCAAATGTAAGGGGATGGTTGCTGCGCCCGGTTTCCACCCGTGCTTCACGCAGGGGGGAAATGGCGACCTGCGGGATATGTTCCCACGCGCCCAGCTCCTTCAGCACCGAAACCGAATGATGGGTCAGGGCGATTTCGCGCCCGTCGAACGCGGGTTCGGCCCAGCGCGCCTGCGGCGCACGTTCCAGCACCGCGACGGACAGGCCACGCGCCTCCAGTGACAGGGCCGCGGCCAGCCCCGCCGGACCGCCACCCATTATGGTTACATCATGATATGCCATGGCCTGCCTGCTTCCCTGTCCGTCTACTGTCCTTACAGATTATGCATCCGCGCCGAACTGTACGGGGTTTCCGGTCCATTCGGCCACATATCCGTCAACATCACGGCGCTTCGGTCCCCTGGCGTCCGGCTTCGGCGTGCCGACAAACAGGAAACCCGCCAGCCTGTGTGGAGCAGGAAAGCCCAGTTCAGCTGCAAGTTCCGGATCATAGGCCACGTCGCCACTGACCCATACCCCGCCAAAGCCCGTGGCATGCAGGGCATTGAGGATGTTCATCGCCGCGGCGCCGACCGCCAGTTCCTGTTCGATCAGGGGAATCTTGTGTTCGGGACGCAGGTGCATGCCCAGCACGATGACCAGAGGCATGGTGGAAAAACGGGACTGCCGTTTCTCAATCTTCGCGGGATCAACATCCGGGTCCAGCCGCTTCATGCTGGCCACCACGCGCTGCGCCACTTCGGGCCGGGCGTCGCCACGCACCAGAACGTAACGCCAGGGGCGCAGCTTGCCATGGTCCGGCGCCCGCATGGCGGTGGACAGGATGGCATGCAGCACGTCACCCGTGGGCGCAGGTTCCATCAACGCATCGGTGGAAAAACGGGACAGAAGAAGATCGAGCGATGTCATATGGTCATTCCCTGATAAACCGGGTGCCCGCTGACAGTCCGTGGCCTGATGGCGGGAGCCGTGACGCGACACCATGCAGCAACTGCCCCCTCCTGCCAATATCCACCCCGCCATGCAACGCCCGCGCCACGGGATCGGTATGGATTCCGGCCTCGGGCTTCTATAGAAGGGAGAGCATGAATACCCCGCGCACAGCCACGGTCCACCGCGCCACAAGCGAGACCGACATTACCGTCACCATCAACCTTGATGGCACGGGACAGACCCGCATCGACACCGGCATCGGGTTCCTTGACCACATGCTGACCGCCCTCGGCCGTCACAGCATGTGCGATCTGGACATTACCGCCAAGGGTGACCTGCATATCGACTACCACCACACGGTGGAGGATACCGGCATCGCGCTGGGCAAGGCCTTTGCCAGGGCCATAGGCGACAAACGTGGCATCCGCCGCTACGGCAGCGCCACCGTGCCGCTGGATGAGGCACTGTGCGAAGCGGTCGTGGATATTTCGGGGCGTCCCTTTCTTGCGTGGTCCGTCACCTTCGGGCGTGACAAGATCGGGGACATGGACACCGAACTGTTCGAGGAATTCTTCCGCGCCTTCGCCATGAGCGCCCTTGTCACGCTGCATGTCATCCAGCGCGCCGGGCATAACTGCCACCACATTGCCGAAGCCGCGTTCAAGGCGCTCGCACGTGCGCTGCGCACCGCAAGCGAAGCTGACCCACGCGCCGGCGGCATCATCCCGTCCACCAAGGGCAGCCTGTGACATTCTATTCCGCCCTGCTGCCCCCTGCCCGCGCTACGGGCCCGGCCCCGGGGCCGGTCATGGTGGCGTGGGGCATGTCATGGCTGGTACTGCTGTCGGGGTGGGTCGGGCTGGTGCTGCGTGGCTGCTGGATCAGCGGGCTGCTGGCAGGGGGGGCGTGTATCCTGACCAGACAGCTGCTGCCGCTGCCGGTCGCCTTGCCGCTGCTGGGCGGGATGCACCTTCTGCTTGCACTGAACGCCCCGGACCTGCGGCAGTGGGAACTGCGCCTGCGCGGCTACCAGACCGCGCGCGGCGTTTACGCGACCGATCCCAAGGCAGCCCTGCTGCGCTGGATGGACCGTAACCGGTCCCATCCCCTTTCCCCTGTATCATGAGGCATCCCATGCCCGCGCATCCTTCCGCCCAATCCATCGTGGTGATCGACTATAACGGTGGCAACCTTGCATCCGCCGCGCGGGCGCTGTCCCGCGCGGCGGCCGACAGCGGCATTGACGCCACCGTCACCATCACCGCCGACCCGCAGGCCGTCAGACAGGCCGACCGGATTGTCCTGCCCGGACAGGGCGCGTTCGCCGACTGCGCGGCGGGCCTTGCAGCCCGGCCCGGCCTGCATGACGCCATACTGGCCGCAACCGACAACGGCACGCCCTTCCTTGGCATATGCGTCGGCATGCAGCTTATGGCCGAACGCGGGCGTGAACATGGGGTGACACCGGGGTTTGGCTGGATTGCGGGCGAAATCGCCCTGATGGACGCCCCCGGCCTGCACCTGCCACAGATGGGGTGGAACCAGCTTGAATTCACACCTGGCGCCCACCCGCTGACAGAAGGCCTGCCGGGGGAAGCGCACGGTTATTTCGTCCATTCCTTCGCCCTGCGCGACTATGATGCCGCGGACATGGTGGCGACTACCGACTATGGCGGCACGGTGCCCGCCATAGTCGCGCGCGGCAACCGGGCGGGCACGCAGTTCCATGTGGAAAAAAGCCAGAAGGTCGGCCTGCGCATCCTGTCCAATTTCCTGCGCTGGACACCCGCGCCGGGCAGCACACCATGACACGGCGGACTGCAACGGCCGGCACCATCCATGCCGAACGCGTGCAGCAGATGCATGAAGACGACCTGCATGCCCTGTGCGACGCGACCAATGCCGCCATTCTGGACGGCGGTGGTTTCGGCTGGCTGGCCCCGCCCCCGCGTGAGACGCTGGAACGGTATTTCCGCGGTGTCCTGCTGGTGCCCGAACGCCAGATGTTCGTGGCCCGGCTGGATGACATGATCGTGGGGTCGGCACAACTTGTGCGTCCGCCGCGCAATAACGAAGCGCAGGCCATGAGTGCGACCCTCATGCATTTCTATATCGCCCCCTACGCCCGCGGGCTGGGACTGGGCCGCCTGCTTCTGACCGAAGTGGAAAGCTGCGCGCGCAGCATGGGATACCAGATCATCAACCTGGACGTGCGCGAAACCCAGACCGATGCCGTCCGCCTGTTCCGCAGCAGCGGCTTCCACCACTGGGGCACCCACCCCAGCTACGCCCGCACGGACGGACGCACCGTGCGCGGCCTGTTTTTCACCAAGCGCCTGCAGGATGACGAGCGGATCGTACCCGCCCACCCGCTGGCGGCTTCAACCCCCATTCCTGCAGCAGGACATGCCCCCGTGACCGGACACAGCCTGACACTCTATCCCGCAATCGACCTCAAGGACGGCACATGCGTGCGCCTGCGCCGGGGGGAAATGGACAACGCAACCGTCTATTCCGATGATCCCGGCGCGCAGGCGCGGGCATGGATCGACGCCGGATGCAGCTGGCTGCACGTAGTGGACCTGAATGGTGCCTTCGCGGGGCGTTCGGCCAATACCGAAGCGATTGAGGCCATCATCGCCAATGCCTCCGTCCCGGTGCAGCTTGGTGGCGGGCTGCGTGACCTGGACAGCATCGGCAAATGGCTCAATGCCGGGATCAGCCGCGTGATCCTGGGGTCCATCGCGGTCAAGAACCCCGAACTGGTGCGCGAGGCCTGCCGTCTGTTCCCCGGCCGGATCGTGGCCGGAATTGATGCACGCAGCGGACAGGTCGCAACCGAAGGCTGGGCCGAAACATCGGAAATGAAGGCCGTGGACCTGGGTCAGCGCATGCAGGACGCGGGGGTCGCAGCCGTCATCTTCACCGAAATCAGCCGCGACGGCATGCTGACGGGCATCGATATCGAACAGACCGCCGACATGGCCAATGCCCTGTCCATTCCCGTCATCGCCAGCGGCGGGGTGGGCAGTCTTGAACATCTCGAAGCCCTGCGTGCAGCAACCGCGCAGGCGCCAGGCATCGAAGGCGTGATCGTGGGCCGCGCGCTGTATGACGGGCGCATCGACCTGGGCGAAGCCCTGCGGGTCCTGTCCTGATGCTGAAACTGCGTGTCATCCCCTGTCTGGATGTCAAGAACGGCCGGGTGGTCAAGGGTGTCAACTTCGTCTCGCTGCGCGACGCGGGCGACCCGGTGGAACAGGCCGCCGTATATGACGCAGCCGGGGCAGATGAGCTGACCTTCCTCGACATCACCGCCAGCAATGAAAACCGCGACACCATCCTTGATGTCGTCAGCCGCACGGCGGAACGTATTTTCCTGCCGCTGACGGTGGGCGGCGGCGTGCGCACCACGGATGACATGCGACGCCTGCTGCTGGCGGGGGCAGACAAGTGCGCCATGAACTCGGCTGCAGTCTCACGCCCCGAACTGGTCAGTGAGGCCGCGCAGAAATTCGGCAGCCAGTGCGTGGTCGTCGCCATTGACGCCCGGAGCGATGGCCATGGATCATGGGAGGTCTATACCCATGGCGGCCGTACCCCCACCGGGCGCAACGTGATCGACTGGTGCCGCGAAGTGGCCGAACGGGGTGCGGGCGAGATCCTGCTGACCAGCATGGACCGCGACGGCACGGGCAAGGGGTTCGACCTTGACCTGCTGCGCGCGGCCAATGCGGCAGTGCGGATTCCCATCGTGGCCTCTGGCGGGGTTGGGGAACTGGAGCATTTTGTCGAAGGTGCCCGCGCGGGCGCCACCGGCCTGCTGGCCGCCAGTGTCTTCCATTTCGGCCAGTTCACCATTCCCCAGGTCAAGCAGGCGCTGGCGGCAGCGGGCCTGCCGGTCCGCCTGAGTGACTGATCCCCTTTCCCCTGCCTATCGGAGCACTGTGATGGCCAAGCCAGAAAAATCCCGCAAGAACGCCCCGGCAAAAGCCGCCGCCAGCCTGAAGCTGGAAGCGGTGGGGCCTGCCACCCCTGATGTGCTGGACCGCCTGTTCGATGTTGTGGAATCACGGCGCGGCACGGACCCGTCCGTCAGCCATTCCGCCCGCCTTCTGGCGCGCGGCCGGCGCAAGATCGCGCAGAAATTCGGCGAGGAAGCCGTCGAATGCCTGATCGAGGCGGTGGCGGGCAACCGGGGCGAACTGGTCAGCGAAAGCGCGGACGTGCTGTACCACCTGATCGTGATGTGGGTGGATGCCGGGGTCAAACCGGCGGAAGTATGGGCGGAACTGCTGCGCCGTGAAGGCACCAGCGGCGTCGCTGAAAAGGCGTCGCGCCCGCACGATCCGCTGGCCTGATCCCCATTCGCAAACAGGAGATACCCCATGGCCGTCAACGGCACCGGACCCTACGATCCGCAGAACGTATTCGCCCGCATCCTGCGCGGTGAACTGCCATGCAAGAAGGTGTATGAGGACGAATACGCCCTCGCCTTCCATGACATCGCGCCCAAGGCGCCCGTGCATGTACTGGTCATTCCCAAGGGGCCGTTCGTTTCCTTCGCAGATTTCAGCCGCAATGGCACGGAAGCCGAAATTACCGGCTTCACCCGCGCGGTGGGACAGGTCGCGCGCGACCTGAAACTGGAAGCGCCCGGCTACCGCCTGCTGTCCAATGTCGGCGTGGAAGGCGGACAGGAAGTGCCGCATTTCCATGTTCACCTGTTTGGCGGCAGGGCGCTGGGCGCCATGCTGCCGGGCCAGGACGCAACCTGAAAACGGCATCCCGGAAACCGGGATGCTTCCCCTGCAGTCCCTGGATGCCTACAGGGACTGCAGTTCAAACAGTCCGCGATAGATTCCTCCCTCGCGCGTCATGAGGGTCGCGTGGGGGCCATCCTCGCATACCCGTCCGTGGCGGAACACGATGATGCGGTCCAGACCCATCACGGTGGACAGCCGGTGGGCGATGACCAGAACCGTGCGCCCGGCCATCAGCCGTTCCATCGCCTGCTGGACCAGCATTTCCGAACGGGAATCAAGGCTGGATGTTGCCTCGTCCATGATGACAATGGGCGCATGGCTCAGAAACGCGCGCGCAATGGCGATGCGCTGGCGCTCCCCACCCGACAGCTTGACACCGCGTTCGCCCACCATGGTGGCGTAACCGCGCGGCAGACGGGCGATAAAGTCCGCTGCATTGGCCTGCCGGGCGGCATGTTCGATCTCCGCATCCGTGGCGTCCGGTCGGCCGTAGGCAATGTTTTCCGCCAGCGAACGATGGAACAGCAGTGGCTCCTGCGGGACGATGGCAATCTGCCCACGCAGGCTGGCCTGCGTGACGGTGGCGATATCCGTCCCGTCAATCGTGATCCGTCCCCCCTGCACATCATACAGCCGCTGCAGCAGCCGTGTCAGCGTGGTCTTGCCTGAACCCGACGGACCAACAAGGGCCACCCTGCTGCCCGGCGCGATATCAAGGTTCAGGTCATCGAACAGCAGCCTGCCATGCTGGCGTTCATAGCCAAAGCGCACATGCTCGAAACGGATATGGCCATGCGTCACCCGCAGGGGCGCGGCACCGGGGCAATCGGCCACCGCAGGCTGCATATGAAACAGGGTGACCAGTTCCTCCATTTCATTGACCGAACGCTGCACGACGGAAATCTGCTGGCCAATATCGCGCAGGTAGCCCTGGATCACGAACATCATCGTCAGCACATAGGCCACATCCCCCGGCCCCGCGCGGCCACGCACCCATAGCAGCGCCACCCCCGCGATCAGCACCATGCGCATGACAAGGGCTGCCAGGTTCTGCAGGTTTGCGCTGTCGGTTCCGCGCAGCCACGACCGCACCGTGCGCTTCCGCCAGCGACCCGCCACCCATGCCAGCCGCGCGTCCTCCCGCGCTTCCGCGCCGCATGCCTTCACCACCGCATTGCATGTCACCGCATCGGACAGGGTCGCCCCCATGCGCGTATCCCATGTATTGGCAAGGCGCGCGGATGGCGCGACGTACCGCAGCGTCAGCATGACCGACAGCGCCACCAGTGCGGCCGCCCCCACAGCCAGTACCAGTCCCATCTGGGGCCAGTGAAAGGCCAGCACGGCCGTCGTGGCGCACAGCACGATCCCCTCCGGCACCAGCATGAGCAGCAGCGTATCCCCCAGCGTGTCCACCGCCCCCATTCCGCGCGTGATGCGCCGAACGGTTGACCCGGCAAAGTTGGAGGCATGCCATTCGCTGGAAAACCGCTGTACGCGGGCGAACACCTCCGTCACGATGCCGGTCATGACGTGCGATGTCAGGTGGGAAATGCCGATATAGGCCGTACGCCGCGCGATGATGCCACCCAGCCCCAGCACGGTCAGGCCGACCACATCCCATATGGCGCGATGAACCGCAGCGTGCTGCGCGGGACGGGACACATCATTGACCAGCCAGCCCGCCAGCAGCGGCATCATCACATCCGCCACGGTGGCCGATGCGATCCCCGCCAGCGTCCATGCAAGAAAGCCGGGATACGTGCGCCACCTGCGCCAGACAAAGCCCAGCACGTCGGAAAATTCATGTCGTCCCGATACCGGACGGAAAAGAAAGGATACCATTGCCAACACGCCATGATGCAGGAAACCGCACGGCCATACGCTCGGGCACCCATGCGCCGCCGGGGCCGGAACGACTAGCCCCCACCGCAGCCATGCGCAAGGCCGATGGCCGCCGCCGGGTGGCGGGGTGATTTACACCGCCACCCGCAACGCCGCACAATGGCGTGCGATCCACCGCCTGCGAGTAACCGATGACAACAGCCAGATCCCCGAAGAAACCCGCGCGCCGCGCCATGACACTGGCGGAAGTGCGGTCCTTCATCACCCAGTTGGCCGCCGCCAACCCGAATGCCGAAAGCGAACTGGATTTCGTGGACGACTATACCCTGCTGGTTGCCGTGGTGCTGTCGGCGCAGGCGACCGATGCCTCGGTCAACAGGGCGACAAAGGCGCTGTTCCGTGACGCGCCCACCCCACGGGCCATGGTGGAACTGGGGGAGGAAAAGGTCGGCGCGCATATCCGCACCATCGGGCTGTGGCGGACCAAGGCGCGCAATGTCGTCGCCCTGTCACAGCAGTTGCTGGAACGCTTTGACGGCAAGGTACCCTATGACCGCGCGGCGCTTGAATCGCTTCCCGGCGTGGGGCGCAAGACCGCGAACGTGGTCATGAACGTGGCCTTTGGCGACAGCACCATGGCGGTCGATACCCATATCTTCCGTATCGGCAACCGCACCGGCCTGGCGCCCGGGGCGACCCCACGCGCGGTGGAGGACCAGCTTGTCCGCCGCATTCCCGCTGACATGCTGCGCCCTGCGCACCACTGGCTGATCCTGCACGGACGCTATGTCTGCAAGGCCCGCAGGCCCGAATGCTGGCGCTGTCCCGCCTTTGACCCATGCCAGTACCGCATGAAGGACGACCTGCGCGCGGTGGGGGCGCCAGCCGCATCCTCAAAGGAATGAAAGTCTCCGGGTACCGCCTTTTTTCATCAAGAGCGGTGTCCTTCGAAGCTTTTTGAAAAAAGCCTCATCAAAAAACTTCTTTCTGATTGGCAGATACCTGCGTGTCCTGTCCTATTCCGCCGTGGCCATGGGCAGGTCAGGCATGCCGGTCCCACCGGGCCGCATGACCCAGGGCCGTGCACCACGTACCTGCCGGTCGGTCCGGACCATGACGCCACCTGCATGATCGGGTAATAGGGCATAGGCCCCGTTGCGCCAGATATCGAACCGCCCGATCAGCGGAACGCCGGGGCACCCGGCCTGCCCCGACAGGTTCACCACCAGCCGGGCATCACGACAGGACACCCATCCCGGTTGCCGTGGGGAAAGCACGACCACCACATCTCCATCCGGTTCGCGCACGCGGCACGTCCTGTCCTGACAGGACAGGACGCCCTGCCTGCCGTTATCGGGCAACGTACCCGCATCCAGCCCCGTCACCCGTTGCCATTCGCGTAAAACGAACGGGTCGGGATGCGCACCGGGACCGGTCAGGATTGTATGCCCCACCGTAACGCCCACCATCCGCGCATCAGGCGATACCATCACCCCCGGGCGCGCCGCCCACCATGGTGACAGCAGCGCCAGCGCAACCGGTGCAAACCCCAGCAGGCGCACGCGCCCGCCCCACAGGCACAGCCAGCACAACCCGGCAAAAAACAGCGCCAGTCCCTCATTGCCGATGGCGGGCACCCCGATATGCGCGCCCGGCAGCCATGACACCTGCCGCGCCAGCCAGTCCACCACGGCAATGCCCCACCCCATGGGCACCAGCGCCAGCTTTTCCCAACCCGGTAGCATCAGCACGAAGGACAGCAGCCCCCACGGCATGATCCACACCGACATGAGCGGCACGGCCAGCAGGTTGGCCAGCACGAACCACGGCTGCACCGTTCCGAAATGCGCCATGCCCACCGGGATGCACGCGCTACCCGCAAGGATACTCGCCAGCAGCGGATGCGCACACCGCGCACCGAGCCTGCGCCACCATGCCATGTCATGTTCCCATGCCGACAGGCCGGGACGCAGCGCATCGAAACCGACGATCAGCGCCATCACCGCCGCAGCCGACATCTGCAGCGACAGTTCGGCCACGTTTTCCGCATCAAGGCACAGCAGGATAACCACCGCCACCGCCAGCGCCCGCATGGACACCACCCGCCTGCCAGCCACCAGCGCCACGACCGCAAGCATCGCCATGAACAGGCTGCGCAGTGCCGGCAGGTGCGCACCGGTGACAAGGACATATCCCCCACCCGCCAGTAACGCGCAGACCGCCGCAATCTGACGGCACGGCCAGAACAGCGCCGTACGTTCGGACAGCGCCAGCCCCATGCGCACCGCAGCCATGACCAGCCCCATGACAATGGCAAGATGCAGCCCCGCCACCGCCAGCAGGTGCGCCAACCCGGCATCGGCGAAGGCGTCACGCACGCGCGCCGGAATCGCGCCATCGGCCCCCACCAGAACGGTGGCAGCAATATCACCGCGCGTACCGGGCAGGGCGGCACGAATCCGCTGCGCCAATGCCTGCCGCATGCTGGCGATGCGGGCGGATGGGGGATGCCCATGCCCGCATGTCACCCTGTCCAGCGCACGGGCGGTCCCCGCACGCCCGTCAAACCATGCGCGGCGCTGGGCATCATGACCGCCCGGCAGGGCGGGAAAGGCGGGTGGCGACAGCATCACGCGCGCCAGCACGGTATCGCCCGACACGGGAACACATGCATCATCGGGCAGCAGACTCAACACAAGGACGCGGCGCAGCGGCGGCATGCCGGTATTGATGCCGTCAAGGAAGCGCACATCCGCCAGCCGCACCCGCCATGCCCACGCGCCATCACGCAGGGCCCGTCCGTCGGCATCCAGCACCCGGCCCGACAGGTGCACCGCCCGGCGCGGCAGGTCGGGAAACGGGGGCATGCGGTGCGCCTGCACCCATGCCAGCAGGGCGCCCGCCGCACACGCCCCCACCACCCCGCAGCCAAGGCGCACCAACAGCCCATGACCCCAGACAAGCCGTGCAGCGACACACCCCACGACCAGCATGCCCGCCCCCCATGCCCATGCGGCGGACGGTTCCCATGACAGCGTGAAATACATGGCCATCCCGGCTGCCAGCAGGGCGGGAAGCCACAGCACGAAACGGGTATGCTGCCCCCACAGCCATGCGCTGACGCCCATCGTCATGCGCGACAGTGTGGAGCGGGCGCGGTCGATATGCTGGCGCGGCAGGACAACCCCCGTAATGATCTGCACCCATGTCATGGCCACGTCCATGCGTGGCCGGAATGCACACCCTACCGGCGGAGATGGCACACACGCCAGACTGCCCCCTGTCAGCAGGCGGAAAACATGCTAAGGAACCGGCTCATGACAGTCCGTACGCGTTTTGCACCCAGCCCCACCGGCCTGCTGCATATCGGCAACGCCCGTGCCGCCCTTTTCAATTTCCTCTATGCCCGCCACCATGGCGGCCAGTTCCTGCTCAGGATCGAGGATACCGACCGAGAACGCTCGACCCAGAAGGCGGTCGATGTCCTGTTCGACGGGCTGGCGTGGATGGATATCCACTCAGACGAAAAACCGGTGTTCCAGTCCACCCGGCAGGCACGCCATACCGAAGTGGCGCATGAACTGCTGGAAAAGGGGCTGGCCTACCGCTGCTACTGCACGGCAGACGAACTGAAGGAAATGCGCGAAAAGGCGATGGCCGAGGGCCGTCCCCCGCGTTACAATGGCATGTGGCGCGACCGCGACCCGTCGGAAGCCCCCGCCAACACCCCCTACACCATCCGCATCAAGGCCCCGCGTGAGGGCGAAACGACCATCCATGACCTGGTGCAGGGCGACGTACGCGTGGCCAATTCGGAACTGGATGACATGATCATCCTGCGCGCCGATGGCACCCCGGTCTACCAGCTTGCCGTGGTAGTGGATGACCATGACATGGACATCACCCACGTCATCCGTGGCGATGACCACCTGACCAACACTTTCCGCCAGGCCATGATCTACCGCGCCATGGGCTGGGATCTGCCGCATTTCGCGCATCTGCCGCTGATCCACGGCCCCGACGGCGCCAAGCTGTCCAAGCGGCACGGGGCGCAGTCGGTCGTCGAATTCCGCGAAATGGGCTACCTGCCCGAAGCACTGAACAATTACCTGCTGCGTCTTGGCTGGGGCCATGGCGATGCCGAGATCCTGTCGCGGGAGGAACAGATCAAACTGTTCGACCTTGACGGCGTCGGCCGCTCGCCCTCGCGCATGGATTACGCCAAGCTGCTGTACATCAATGGTGTATGGCTGCGTCAGGCCGATGATACGCGCCTGACCAATGACGTGATGGAACGCCTGGACAGGATGGAAGGGGTCGATACCTCCGACGCTACGCGTGCAAAGGTACTGGCGCTTATGCCGGGGCTGAAGGAACGTGCGAAGACGCTGGTGGAACTGGCGGACAATGCCGCCTTCCTTGGCCGTTCGCTGCCGCTTGAATTCGCGCCCAAGGCCGAAAAGCTGCTGACGCCGGAAAACCGCGTCATGCTGGGCAGGCTGGCCGATGCGCTGACAGCGACCGAGCCATTTACGAAGGACGGCATTGACGCGACCCTGCGCCAGTTTGCCGAAACGCATGACATGAAGCTGGGCAAGGTGGCGCAGCCGCTGCGCGCCGCCGTGACCGGCAGCACCATGTCACCCGGCATTGATGACACGCTGGCCGCCCTTGGCCGTGACGAAGTACTGGCGCGCATCAATGCGGTTGCCGCCCATGAATGATCGCGGCAGCCATGGCAGCAATGTCTTCCTGACCCGACCGGCCCGGCATCTGCTGGGCGTGCAGGGCATGCATCCCAGCCGGATCACGCCATTCCTTGACCTGGCGGAACATTACGCCCTGCTCAACCGGTCGCGCAAAACGCCGCGCGACCTGCTGCGGGGGCGCACGCTGATCAACCTGTTTTTCGAGGACAGCACCCGCACGCGCACCTCGTTCGAACTGGCGGGCAAGCGGCTGGGTGCGGATGTGGTGAACATGACGGTCGCCAGTTCCTCGGTCAACAAGGGGGAGACGCTGCTGGACACGGCCGCGACCCTGAATGCAATGCATACCGACCTGCTGGTGGTGCGCCATTCGCAGTCCGGCGCGCCTGCCCTGCTGGCGCAGAAAGTGCAGGCCAGCGTGGTCAATGCCGGTGACGGCACGCATGAACACCCGACACAGGCACTGCTGGACGCGCTGACCATCCGCCGCCACTTCGGCACGTTCGAGGGGCTGACCGTCGCCATATGTGGCGATGTCAGCCACAGCCGCGTGGCGCGCTCCAACATCCACCTGCTGACCGCCATGGGCTGCCAGGTGCGCGTGGTGGGACCACCGACACTGGTGCCCGGCGCGATCGGGGTGCTGGGGGTCAGCATTCACCATACGATGGAAGATGGCCTGCGCGGGGTGGATGTCGTCATGATGCTGCGCGTGCAGCGTGAGCGCATGAAGGGCACGCAGGTACCCAGCGCGCGTGAATATTTCCGTTTCTACGGACTGGATAACAAACGCCTTGCGCTGGCAAAACCGCATGCGCTGGTCATGCATCCTGGCCCGATGAACCGGGGCGTAGAAATTGACAGCCGCGTTGCCGATTCCGACCAGAGCGTGATCCGTGAACAGGTGGAAATGGGGGTTGCCGTGCGCATGGCGGTTCTGGACATCCTCGCACGCGGGGGAGATGGCGCATGAAGCCGGTCCTGTTTGAAAATGTCCGCCTGATCGATCCGGCAAGCTCCCTTGACCGTCCCGGCCGCCTGCTGGTGCAGGACGGCGTGATCGCCGGTACCGACCTGCCACAGGCGGAAGGTACGCCGGAAGGCGCGGACATCGTGGATGGCGGCGGCCACCTCGTCCTGTGTCCCGGACTGGTGGACATGCGGGTCACCATTGGCGAACCCGGCTATGAATACCGCGAAACGGTGCTGTCCGCGGCAAAGGCTGCGGTTGCCGGTGGCATCACCACCATCGCCGTGCTGCCCAATACCAGCCCGACCATAGACAACCCCGCCCTCGCCCGCCTGCTGCGCGCACGCGGCGAGGAAACGGGCATGATCGGCATCCTGCCCTATGGCGCGCTGACACGCGAATGCGCCGGAAAGGAAATGGCGGAAATCGGCCTGCTGGCCGAAGCGGGTGCGATTGCCTTCACCGACGGTCCCCACGCCATTGCCGACAGCCGCACCATGAGGCAGATGCTGACCTATGCCAAAGGCTTCGACGCGCTGATTGTCCAGCATCCCGAAGATCCGTCACTGGCGCGTGGCGGCTGCGCGACCGATGGCGAACTGGCGACCCGCCTGGGCCTGCCGGGCATTCCGGCGGCGGCCGAGGCCATCCTTATCGCGCGTGACCTGCGCCTTGCGCGCATGACGGGCGGGCGGCTGCATTTCGGCCACGTTTCCACCGCCGAGGGGCTGGACCTGATCCGGGCCGCCAAGGCCGATGGCGTCAGGGTGACATGCGATACGGCGCCACCGTATTTCGACCTGAATGAAACCGTGATCGGTGATTTCCGCACCTATGCCAAGCTGTCGCCGCCGCTGCGTGCGGAAGCGGACCGCCGCGCTGTATGCGCCGCGCTGGCGGATGGTACGATTGACGCCATCGCGTCCGATCACATGCCGTGCGACGCGGATGACAAGCGCCAGCCTTTTGCCGTGGCCTCCGCCGGGGGGACAGGACTGTGCACGCTGCTGGCAGTGACGCTGGCGCAGGTGCATGCGGGCAACCTGGGCATGATGGATGCCCTTGGCCTGCTGACCCATCGCCCCGCCGGCGTGCTGCGCAGCGGGGCCGGGACGCTTGCGGCAGGCAGTGCCGCTGACCTGTGTCTGTTCAATCCCGAGACGGGCTGGGTCGTGCGCGCGGGCGAACTGCCGGGCAAGGCGCAGAATACCCCGTTTGACGGCCGCGCGCTGGAAGGCCGCGTGCTGGGCACATGGAAAAACGGGCGGCGTGTATTCGGGGCCGCCGCCGCATGATCTACGGCATTCCCACCTATGACCTGCCGCTTATGGCCGCGGTCGCGTTCCTGTCCTACCTGATTGGCAGCATTCCCTTCGGGCTGGTGCTGACAGCCCTGTCGGGCAATGGGGATATCCGCAAGATCGGATCGGGCAATATCGGGGCCACCAACGTGCTGCGCACCGGGCGCAAGGGACTGGCGGCCGGCACGCTGGCGCTGGATGGCACGAAGGGGGCTTTCGCCGTTTTCTGCGCCTTCGTGCTGTGTCCGTTCCATACGCTGGCTGCCGAATCCCTTGCCGCCGTCTTTGCCGTGGCGGGGCACTGCTTTCCCGTGTGGCTGAAATTCCGTGGCGGCAAGGGGGTTGCGACCGGTCTGGGCTGCGTGCTGGCGCTCATGCCCGGGGTTGGCCTGTGCTGCTGTGCGCTGTGGCTGATATTTGCCAAGGTCACACGCATTTCATCAGCGGGCGCGATCATTGCCTTCGCAGCGCTGCCGCTGCTCATGATCCGGCCGGGCCGGATCGACTTTTCCTCCCCCGCCTATGTTGCGGGCTGCCTGATCGCGGTAATGATCCTGATCCGCCATCACGCCAATATCAGCCGCCTGCTGAAGGGCACGGAACCAAGGATCGGCCAGAAAAGCGCATGACCGCCCCCGATGCCGAAACGGTGCTGGCCTGCCTGCGGCTGGCCAGGACGGACGGCATCGGGCCGGTTGCCTACCGCCGCCTTGTCCGAACGCATGGCAGCGCGCACTCCGCGCTCGACATGCTTGAACGCGGTGCAACCCGCATAAGCCGCAGCGTGGGTCCGGTGTGCCCGCGTGATGCGGCATTACGTGAAACTGACCGGCTGCAGGCCATGGGCGCGCACCTGCTGGTACACGGGCAGCCAGGGTATCCGCCCCTTCTGGCCCGCCTGCATGATGCCCCGCCGGTGCTGTGCGTGCTGGGAGACGTCACACTGCTGGCGAATCGGATGGTAGGCATCGTGGGCGGGCGTAATGCCTCATCCGGCGGGATCCGCATGGCGGAAAGCCTTGCCGCCCTGCTGGCGGCCCACGGCGTGGACACCGTATCGGGACTGGCACGCGGGATCGATGCCGCCGCCCATCGCGGCGCCATGACGGCAGGCCGCACGGTGGCGGCCATCGCGGGCGGTCTGGACTGTCCATATCCACCCGAGCATGGCGACCTGCAGGACCTGATCGCGCGCACTGGCGCGGTTGTGACCGAGGCCCCACCGGGCACGGTGCCGCAGGCACGGCACTTCCCGCGCCGTAACCGGCTGATCGCCGGACTGGGGCTGGGTTGCGTGGTGATCGAGGCCGCGCTGCGTTCAGGCAGCCTGATCACGGCACGCATGGCACTGGAAAATGACCGCACCGTATTTGCCGTGCCCGGATCACCACTGGACCCCCGTTGCCATGGCAGCAATGATCTGCTGCGCCAGGGCGCGGTCCTGACGGAAAATGAACGCGATATTTTGCGTGAACTTCCTGAATTCATGGAGGAAAGCACGCTGTTTTCCCAACAGGCGCCGCGACCGGCCGCCCCGGTGCGCGCCCCCGTCCCGCGCCACGGATCGCAGCCCGCGCCACCGCCTGCCCCCCCGCCAGCAGGGACGGGTGACCTTCATGAAATGATAGAGGGTTTTCTATCTTTCACACCATCACCTGTTGACGATCTTGTACGGCGCTGCCAGTTCTCGACAGCAGCAGTCCTGACCGTCCTGTCGGAAATGGAGATTGCGGGCACGATCGAATTCCTTGCGGGGGATATGGTCGTGCGGCGTCCACCCCCCGCCTGACAGCCGGGATTATACAAGGTTTGAGAATCGTGATCCGGAGACAGAATGACTGACGTCGTGGTGGTCGAATCGCCAGCCAAGGCGAAAACGATCAATAAGTATCTGGGTGATGACTACACGGTTCTTGCCTCGTTCGGGCATGTGCGCGACCTGCCGCCCAAGGATGGCAGCGTCAAGCCCGACGAAGGCTTTGCCATGGTGTGGGAAACCGACGAGCGCGGCAGCCGCCAGATCGCGGCCATTGCCAAGGCGCTGCGTGGGGCAAAGCATCTGTACCTCGCCACTGACCCCGACCGTGAGGGCGAGGCCATTTCATGGCACGTGCGCGCGATCCTGGAGGAGAAGAACCTCCTCAAGGGGATCGACGTGCAGCGCGTCACATTCAACGAAATCACCAAAAGCGCCATCAAGACCGCGATGGCCCATCCACGCGGGCTGGATTTCCCGCTGATCGAGGCATATCTCGCCCGGCGCGCGCTGGACTACCTCGTGGGCTTCACGCTGTCGCCCGTGCTGTGGCGCAAGCTGCCCGGATCGCGCAGCGCGGGCCGCGTGCAGTCGGTCGCCCTGCGCCTGATCTGTGAGCGCGAAGCGGAAATCGAGGTCTTCAAGCCGCGCGAATACTGGTCGGTCATCGCACGCATGACCACGCCGGCGGGTGCTGCGTTCTCCGCACGGCTGACCCATCTGGATGGACACAAGCTGGACCAGTTCGACCTGAACACCGAAGCCCGCGCCATGGACGCGAAGGCAGCGGTGGAAGCAGGCGATTTCAGCGTTGAAAAGGTTGAACGCCGCAAGGTCCGCCGCAACCCGCCGCCGCCCTTCACCACATCGACCATGCAACAGGAAGCATCACGCAAGCTGGGCATGGGTGCGCAGGTGGCCATGCGCACCGCGCAGCAGCTGTATGAAGGCATTGATATCGGTGGCGAGACGGTCGGCCTGATCACCTACATGCGAACCGACGGCGTGCAGATGGCAGGCGAGGCGATAAGCGCCATCCGCGGCCATATCGGCCACAGCTTCGGACCGGAATACGTGCCAGAGAAGGCGCGCATGTATTCCACCAAGGCCAAGAACGCACAGGAAGCGCACGAAGCAATCCGCCCGACCGACGTGCGGCGCACGCCCGCCGACATGGCGCGCTACCTCTCGCCCGAACAGAAGAAGCTGTATGATCTGGTGTGGAAACGCTCGGTCGCCAGCCAGATGCAGTCAGCCGAACTCGATCAGGTCGCAGTCGACATCGTGGACCGCCAGCAGCGCGTGACCCTGCGCGCCACCGGGTCCATGATCGCGTTTGACGGTTTCCTGCGCCTGTACAGCGAAGGCCGCGACGATTCCCCCGCCAAGGCGGAGGACGATCAGGACCGCATGCTGCCCGCCATGAAGGAACGTGACGCCATTGGCCGTGGCGATGTCGCGGCGGAACAGCACTTCACCCAGCCACCGCCGCGTTATTCGGAAGCGTCGCTGGTGAAGAAGATGGAGGAAATCGGCATTGGCCGTCCCTCCACCTATGCTTCCATCCTGACCGTGCTGCGCGACCGGAATTACGTCCAGCTGGAAAACCGGCGCTTCGTGCCCGAGGATCGCGGGCGGCTGGTCACGGCCTTCCTGACCTCCTTCTTTGAACGGTATGTCGATACGCAGTTCACGGCGGGGCTGGAGGAACAGCTTGATGACATTTCCGGCGGGCGCGCGAACTGGCGGGATGTCATGTCCGCGTTCTGGTCCGATTTCTCCCATGCGGTGGACCAGACCAAGGACCTGAAGATTTCCGACGTCATCACGGCGCTGGATGCGGACCTTGCCCCCTATTTCTTCCCGCAGCGCGAGGACGGGCAGGACCCGCGCGTCTGCACCGCCTGCCATACCGGGCGTCTGGGGCTGAAGCTGGGGCGTTATGGCGCATTCATAGGGTGTTCCAACTATCCTACCTGCCAGTATACCCGCAAGCTGGTGGTTGACCCCACCAAGGAAGGCGAGGACGCGGCAGCACTGAAGGATGGCATGCGCGTGCTGGGCACCGGACCGACGGGCGAGGAAGTCACCGTGCGCCGTGGTCCGTGGGGCCTGTATGTGCAGCAGGGCGAGCCCGACCCGGAAGACAAGAAGGCCAAGCCGAAGCGCGCCACCATTCCGCGCGGGCTGGATGGGGACAAGATCACGCTGGAACAGGCCGTGGGGCTGCTGTCCCTGCCGCGCATCGTGGGCATCCATCCCGAACTGGGCGAACCGATTGAGGCCGGTCTGGGCCGTTTCGGGCCATATGTGAAAATGGGTGCGGTGTACGGGTCGCTGGACAAGGATGATGACGTCCTGACCGTGGGGCTGAACCGCGCGGTGGATGCGCTGGCCAAGAAACTGGCGTCCATCCGTACCATTGGTCCCCACCCCAAGGATGGCGAACCGGTCATGGTGCGCAAGGGCCGCTTTGGTCCTTATGTGCAGCACGGATCCATCGTGGCCACCGTGCCACGTGGTCAGGACATGAACGATGTGACCATGGACGAGGCGCTGACGCTGCTGACCGAAAAGGGCAAGCCGCTGAAGGCCAAGGGCAAGAAAGCGACCACCACCCGCAAGCCCGCGGCCCGCAAGACGAAGACAAAGACGGCCGAAGCCACCGAAGGCGACGAAGCCGCGCCGAAGAAAAAGGCCGCCCCCCGCAAGACGGCGACCAAAACCGCAGCCAAGACGACCACGCGCAAGACCACGACCCGCAAGAAGGCCACCCCGGCCAAGACCGAAAGCGAGAGCGACTGATCATGAAACGGCAGCGTCCAGCAACTTCCGAGATGCCGGACACCCTGCCCACGGGCATGCCACAGGCCCGTGCGGGCGGCCTGCCGGATCGTGAACAGCTTCGCGCGTTTATCGAAAACGCAACCGGGCGGATCGGCAAGCGCGAGATCAGCCGGGAATTCGGTCTGGGGCCCGAACACAAACAGGCCCTGCGCCAGATGCTGCGTGAAATGGCGCTGGATGGCACGCTGGCCCCCGCCGGGGCGCGGCGGTTCCGTGTTTCAGACCGGCTGCCCGAATCCATGGTCGTGCAGGTCACCGGCACGGATTCGGATGGCGACCCCATTGCCCGGCCCGTGCAGTGGGATGGCGATGGCAGCGCGCCCGTCATCTTCATGCATCCCGAACTGCGTGGCCGGGCTGCCCTGGCACCTGGTGAACGCGTGGTCGCCCGTCTTCGCCGCGTCGGGCCGGGCCGGTACGAAGGCCGCACGCTGCGTCGCCTGAACGATGCGCCCATGGAGGTTGTTGGCCTGTTCCGCACCCTTGATGAAACCGATCCCATGGCCTCTGCGCCTGCGCGCTATCGTCCGGCGGGCACGCTGACCCCCGCCGACCGACGGGCGAAGGCGCAATGGGTCATTCCCGTGGGCGAGGACGCGGACAGCCCGGATAACGAAATCGTCATCGCCACCCCCCTGCCCCAGTCCGGGCCGGGACTGCACCCCGCGCGGATCATCGAACGCCTTGGCCCGCAGGGGGATGCACGGACCATAAGCATGATCGCGGTGGCCATGCTGGGAATCCCCCATGTCTTCCCGACCGAAGCACTGGCGCAGGCAAGGGCCGCCCGTGGGGTCACGGCACAGGGGCGCACCGACCTGCGCGACATGCCACTGGTCACCATTGATGGCGCGGACGCCCGTGATTTTGATGATGCAGTCTATGCCGAACCCGATGGTGAGGGATTCCGCATTACCGTCGCCATCGCGGATGTCGCGTGGTACGTGCGGCCGGGCAGCGCACTGGACCGTGAGGCCCACCTGCGAGGCAATTCGGTCTACTTCCCCGACCGGGTGATCCCCATGCTGCCCGAAGACCTGCCCAACGGGTGGTGTTCGCTCCGCCCCGGGGAAGATCGGGGCTGTATTTTCGTCAACATGGACGTGGCTGCCGACGGCGCCATCAGCAATGCCCGCTTCGGGCGCGGCATCATGCGCAGTGCCGCCCGACTGACCTATGAACAGGTGCAGGCGGCGCGTGATGGCGCGCCGGACGCCAGCGTTGCCACCCTGCCCGACGGGCTGCTGGACAGTCTGTTCGGGGCATGGCGATGCCTGTCCACGGCGCGGGCACAGCGCGGCACGCTGGATCTGGACCTGCCCGAACGGCAGGTGCGGCTGGATGACCATGGACAGATCGCGGCCATCCAGCCGCGCATCCGTCTCGACAGCCACCGCCTGGTCGAGGAATTCATGATCGCGGCCAATGTCGCCGCCGCCCGATGCCTGGAGGGGCAGCACCTGCCCTGCCTGTACCGGATCCACGCGCCGCCGACGCCCGAACGGCTGGAAAGCCTGCGCCGCACGCTGGACACCATGGGCCTGAAGCTGCCGCCAGTGGGCAGCCTGCGCGCCGCCGATCTTGACCATATCCTGCAGCAGGTCCGCGATACGGATCAGGCCGGACTGGTGAACGAACTGATCCTGCGCGCGCAGAATCAGGCGGAATACAGCCCCGAACCAGTCGGGCATTTTGGCCTGTCCCTGGCCGCCTATGCCCATTTCACCAGCCCGATCCGCCGTTATGCCGACCTGCTGACCCACCGCGCCCTGCTGGTCGCCACCGGGCTGGAACCCGGCCCCGCCCCCAGCCATGATGAACTGGAGGAAGCGGGACTCGCCATTACCCGCACCGAACGCCGCGCGGCACAGGCCGAACGCGAAACGCTGGAACGCTACGCCGCCACATGGCTGCAGGCCCGCGTGGGCACGGTCATGGATGCGCATATATCCAGCCTGTCGCGATTCGGCATCTTCACCGTGCTGGATGCAACCGGCACGTCGGCGCTGCTGCCCATGTCTGCCCTGCCGGAAGATCAGTGGCATCATGACGAAAAAACGCAGACATTGCATGCACGCGACACGACCATGGTATTCCGCCCCGGTCAGGCCCTGCGCGTACGGATAGAAGAAGCATGCGCCATCCGGGGGACAGTCCTGCTGGCACTGCCCGACACACCACCCAGCCATCGCAGGCGGCGGACATGAAACGCAGCCGGTTTCCGGTCATCGTCCTGCGTCCTCAGTCCCGGGGGGGCGAACACGCCGGGGTATGGCGGCGGCGCATCTCCACGCTGGGGCATATCCCGCGTGACACGATCGTGCTGCTGCTTGTCATCGTCCGGCTGACCACGGCCGCCTGCGCCGATGATATCCCCACGCCCACGCGCGCACCAACACCCCAGCCCCCCATGCATGAAGACAGCATGGAGGCGACCGATGGCGCCAGCATGGACCTGGGGGTCATTTCCTCGGTCATTCAGGCGAGTCTGTCATTCCTGCAGCCCCGTACGCTGGAAAGCCACGACATCCATGATTTCGCGCTGTGGGGCCTGAACGGGCTGAGCGCGCTGGACCCTTCGCTGAGCATCGAGGAACAGCACGGTTTCCTCCAGCTTGCCGCGACACAGAAAACCGTCCTTGCCCTGCCGGTGCCCGCGGCGGACGACATCGCGGGGTGGAGTTCGGCGATCACCCGTATACTGGATGTGGCGTGGCACCATTCCCCCGCCATGCGCAGCACGGGACAGGATGGCGTGCTGCAGGGTTTCTTTGACGAACTGTTCAACCACCTTGACCCGTATTCGCGCTATGTCCCGCCGGGGGCGGCCGTATCGGACCGCAGCATCCGCACCGGAGGCGAGGCCACGGCGGGCCTGACGCTGGGGCAGGATCATCATGCGATCATCATCACCGCCGTCAACGCGAATGGCCCTGCATGGCCCACCAGTCTGGCCGCGGGGCAGATCGTACGGGCCATAAACGGACGCGCCACCGCATCCCGCACTCTGGAAACCGTGACGTCATGGCTGAACGGTCCCACTGGCAGCCTCGTGCGCATCACTGTCGAGTCGAAGGGACGGCAGAGCACGGTCACGCTGCATCGCGCCTCCCCCCCCCCGAAACCGTGTTCGCCTATACCAGCGGCAAGCATGTGGTCCTGCACATCACCGCCTTTTCCGCCAACACGGCGGAGGAAATGAGCCAGTACCTGGACGAGGCCATGAACGTACCCGGCATTTCGGGTCTGATCATCGACCTGCGTGGCAACCGGGGCGGCGTGCTGCAGCAGGCGGTCACCACATCGGCGCTGATGCTTGATCACGGTGTTGCAGCCATAACACAGGGCCGTGACCCGCAGGCCAACCATGTCTGGGCCGTGCAGGGTGGCGACATGACCAATGGCCTGCCCATTATCGTGCTGGTGGACGGACGGACCGCCAGCGCGGCCGAAATACTGGCTGCGGCCCTGGCTGACCAGAAACGCGGCGTGGTCATAGGCAGCGCCACGCTGGGCAAGGGTCTGGTGCAGACCATTGGCCAGATGCCCAACGGGGCGGAGCTGTTCGTTACGTGGAGTCGCGTGCTGGCGCCGCTGGGCTGGCCACTGCAGGGGCTGGGCGTCATGCCGCAGGTCTGCACCAGCCTTGGGGAAAGTGAGCTCGAACGCCAGCTCCAGAACCTGGCGGAAGGCAGCGCGGACAGCCGGGAATGGGTCGCGGCGGCCCGCCAGATCCGCTATCCCGTTGACCTGTCGCGTATCCTGACCATCCGCAAGGCATGTCCCGCCGCCATTGGCACGGACAGCGACCTTGATGCCGCACATTCCCTGCTGGACAATCCCGTCGAGTACCACGCCGCCCTGTCCACCATTCCCGAAGAAGGGGCCGCGCCCGCAAACGGCGGGTAAGCCACAACCGTGCCGGAAACCGTGCTATTCCTGCATACCTCCCGCTGTTTTTCTGCATTACCGGAGAAGTCCGCCCCAATGGAAGAAGCGCGTCTGAAAACCGGCATCTGGGTCAAGGCAATGCTGCGCCAGGCTGGACAAAAGGGAAATCCGGGCATGGTCCTGCACCATGGCGATGATGACGCGGGCGGCGTCCTGATCGTGCTGCTGGGGCGGGCAGGACACATGTCTGTGCTGGCCCAGACACGCACCCACGATGGACGCCGGGCATGGTTCCGCGCTACAGGAGAGGCGGCTGTAGATCAGGCCGGTGTTGATGCCTATGTTACAAGGCAGATGGAACGGGACCCGGATTTGTGGGTTCTTGAATTCGAGACGCCGGACCTGATGCCACCGTTTGAAGCAAAGATGATATGAAAGACGTGATTCCTCAGGAGTGAACAACACGGAAACCAGTCCGGACAGGGGTGTGGCATCTCGCACACACTCCGGTGTGACAGTTGGCGCAGCCGCCCAAAGCGGTCGATAAGGTGGCGGCAATGGATTGTCAGGGCTGGTTTATTTCAGCAAAAGAAAGCTGATGCTGATCATTTCAGGGAATAGGGCACGTGCACCCGACCGGGCCGATATGCCGGAAGAGGCCCGTCGAAGGGAGAAGAAGAGTATGAATCTGCGGTACGGATTGCTTGCAGGGTCTTTATTGGCTGCCTCGGTTACCCTGGGCTCCGTACTGGTCTCCGCTCCTGTATTCGCCCAGCCTGTCCAGGGCCTGTATATCACCGGTGAAGGCGGCGCCAGCTTCAACCAGGGGCAGGTCATACGCCATTCTTCCGCGCGTGATGAATTCAAGACAGGGGCCACCGGCATCGGCAGCCTTGGCTGGGGACTGGGCAACGGCTTCCGTGTCGAACTTGAAGGCTTCTACCGCAACAACGACATGAAGACGGTGGGCGGCAATGCCGCGTACCATGCCCATGCCGATGGCCGGCAGCAGGAATCGGGCCTTATGGCCAATGCCCTGTTCGACCTGGATATCGGCAAAAGCTGGCTGTTCCCGTATTTCGGCGCGGGTATCGGCTATGGCTGGCAGAACATGAACAGCACCATTACCGGCAACGTGAATGGCCAGAACTACAGCCAGCATGTGGGCGGCACTTATGGCAACTTCGCCTATCAGGGCATTTTCGGCCTGTCCTTCCCCATGCCGTGGGTTGTGGGCCTGTCCGCCACGGCGGAATACCGGTTCTGGACCATGCTGGGCCCGCAGTCGCACCATTCCATTGTCAGTGGCAGCGCCACGGCCCTGTCGGCCATGAACAGCGATTATGGGTTCCGTAACGGCAACCGCGACAGCCGGACCGACTTCAACCATTCGCTCATGCTCGGGTTGCGGTACGAGTTCAATCCCGCCCCGCCGCCACCGCCGCCGCCTGCGACCGTCGCGGCACCTGCACCGGCGGAAAACCGCACGTATCTCGTATTCTTTAACTGGGACCGCAGCGACCTGACCGACCGTGCCCGGTCCATCGTGGCCGTGGCGGCACAGGCTTCAACCAATACCCAGACCACCCGGATCGAGGTGAACGGATATACCGACAACTCGGCCGCCCATCCCGGCCCGCAGGGTGAAAAATACAATCAGGCCCTGTCCATCAAGCGGGCGCAGGTGATCAAGGCCGAACTGGTGCGTGATGGCGTCCCCGGTCCGTCCATTGACATTCATGGCTATGGCGATGCCAACCCGCTGGTCCAGACCGCAGCCAACACGCGTGAAGCCCAGAACCGGCGCGTCGAGATCATCCTGCACTGATCCCGCATCCCGTCTGATCATGGAAAAGAAAAAAGCGGCGCCCGATGGGGCAGCCGCTTTTTCCATATGTGCGGCCCGTCAGGCCACGCGCAGGCAATGGATCAGACCAGCCCGGTAAAGAGCGAGGTGGACAGGTAGCGTTCGGCAAAGGACGGCGCGATGGTCACGATGGTCTTGCCTGCGTTTTCCGGCCGTCCCGCCAGCTGTACCGCCGCATGCAGCGCAGCCCCCGAGGAAATGCCCACCGGCACCCCATCCAGCCGGGCACAGCGCCGTGCCGCCGCGATGGCTTCACGTTCCGATACGGGGATCACCCCATCCAGCGCCGCAAGATCAAGCGTGCGGGGACAAAAGCCCGGACCGATGCCCTGAATGCCGTGCGGTCCCGGTTCATCACCATTCAGGATGGCACTTTCCATCGGTTCGACACCATAGACCTGAAGGCTCTCCTTGCGGGGCTTCAGGCCGTGCGCAATGCCGCTGGCGGTCCCACCCGTGCCCAGGCCGGCAACCACGATATCGACTTCCCCCGCCGTATCGACCCAGATCTCCTCGGCCGTAGTGGCGGCGTGGATGGCAGGATTGGCCGGATTGTCAAACTGCCGGGGCATCCAGGCATTTGGGGTCTTTTTCAGGATCTCCTCGGCGCGCGCGATTGCCCCCGCCATTCCCAGCCGCGACGGGGTCAGTTCCAGCTGCGCATCCAGCAGACGCAGCATCTTCCGCCGTTCGATCGATGCGCCTTCAGGCATGGTGACAATCAGGCGGTACCCACGCGCGGCCGCGACGAACGCCAGCGAAATGCCCGTATTGCCCGACGTCGGTTCGACCAGGGTGGTCCTGCCCGGATGGATTTCGCCACGGCTTTCCGCATCCTCGATCATGGCCGCGCCGATACGGTCCTTTACGGACGCCAGGGGATTGAAAAACTCCAGCTTCATCAATATCCGACTCTGCAACCCGTCCTCACGGGTCAGATGCGGCAGCGCCACCAGTGGCGTTCCCCCCACGGTATCGACAATGGAGTCGTAGACCTTGCCACGAGGTGCTGCAAAACCATACGTGCGATCTGGTGGGGTGGTCTTTTTCATTCGTTATCACTCCTTGTTGCGGAAATGGCCTATTCACGCATACAATCTGTACATAATCCACCATCCTCCTGCACAGAAGCGTGGATAAATCGGGGGATTGCTGGTAAATGAAGCGGACTGGTTTCCAAATCCATTCAAAGCGAGGCTGAACGATATGCTGCTCCGGCGGGACAGGACCATGATCGCAATCCTGATCATGCTTGACGTAGCCTTTCACGCGGGGCGCAACGGCACCATAAGTGCTGCCGACATTGCCGAGCGCGCGGGACTGGCCCGACGCGGGATCGAACCGCTGCTGCAGACCCTGTCGCGTTCCGGGCTGCTGGAAAGCGTGCGCGGGCCACGCGGGGGCTACCGTCTGGGCCGCCCCCGGCGCGATATCCTGCTGTCGGATATCCTGTCCGTCATCACGGCGGAGGACAACACGGATGACGGGCCGATCGGTGGCCTGTTCCAGAAGGTGGTGGAACCCTGCTGGCAGGAATTCGACACCATGCTGGATGAGGAATGTCGCAAGATCAGCCTGGATGACCTGGTACGCCGGGCCGAACATGCCGGCATGCGCCGCCCCCTGCCCGAACCCATCACTTTTTCCATCTGATACGGGCTGGCAGACACCGCGGCACATGTCCCGGCCCCACGGATGGGGGCCGGGACACAGGTGTTATTTCGCGCCGACAGCCGGTGCAGTGACGTTAGCCGTCACGTCCATGTATTCGCGCGGCTGCTTTTCACCCGTAATCAGCACAACGCGGAATTTGTCCTGGCCAGAATAGGCGGTGTTGGGCGTGTACGTCACGTAAGTGTGATCGTTATAGTTGTAGATGAACGCCTTGCCATGTTCAGGTGCCGGGGACACGCCAAACGATGCATAGGGGTGACCTGCGGAGGCGCGCGTCTCGATCGCGCAGTACCCGTCATCGCTGCGCACCTGCATGCTGGCGGCCCTGGTGTCCTTGCCAGCCGCGGTGGGGCCGGTCACCTGACACTGCCCGGACGCCTTCATGTAGTTGTAGGGGTTGGGGGTTCCGCCGATACCACCAAGGTTTACGGCCGATTTGTTGTCACATCCGGCGAGCAGAATGCCCGTCGTCATCATGATTGCAGACAGTCGCAGTCGCACTCGTCAGCTCCGCTGTATTTGATACATACCCGTTATCAGGACAGTTTCGCCCGCGCCGTCCCGTAACGGTCTGGATCGGCACAACGGCTAACCGGTTTTGCATATGCTCTAGAGCAACGCACCCCCGTGGGAAAGACCTGTTGGTCCTTTTACGCAAGCGGACAGGTCCTGCCTGTGTGGCATAGCCCGCGCCGGGGGCGCTGTCATCCCACGTGGCGGGTCTGACGCATCTTTTTGAACAGGGAAGGATATCCCTCCCTTTTGGCGCGTGCCGGTTTGCGCTATAGACCTGATCCGGATTTCATTCCTGCCGGAATATGCGGGGTCCGTGCATTCCCCGTTGGCAACTGCCCCAATATCTGGAGAACCCGTCCTGATGTCCATGTCGATCTGGCGCGCTGGCGCTGCTGCCCTTGCCCTCATGGGGCTGGTTAATGGTGGGCAGGCACTGGCTGCCGGCCCCTGCTCCCCCTCCCCCGCGCATGAAGCCTTTGACGTGCAGGGCCTGAAAAGCGAGCTGATGGTCACGGCCCTGTCATGCGGCGCGCAGGACAAGTACAACAACTTCGTGACGAAATTCCGCCCCAAACTGGCCGCTGAGGAGCATGTCCTCAACAGCTATTTCAACAGCACCTACGGCCGCAATTCACAGCGCCAGCATGACGATTACATCACTCAGCTTGCCAATGTGCAGTCCGAACGTGGGCTGAAATCCGGCACCGCCTTCTGCCAGCAGCGCATGTCCATGTTCGATGAGGTGCAGGTGCTTGAAAGCTCCGCCGACCTGTCCAACTATGCCCAGGCCAAGGATATCCTTCAGCCGGCATCCTACCTGACCTGCACCGCGCCCAACCGCCCGGCCACCAGCACACGCAGCCGTACCACGGCCCGCCGCACGGTCCGCAGCTAGCTCAATCCCCGATCGGGCATGAAGAAAAAATATGGCCGGGCCCGTGTCCGGCCTTTTTCATGCGCACAAGTGCAGGCATAGTCCATGCGGCGTGCAGGGCCTTATGGCTTGACAGGACGCGACCCGACAGAACAAAAAGAACGCTTCATGAACGACGATCTTTTTTCCGCACCTGCAGGCCCCGCAAAGCCCACCCGACGCAAGGTTTCCCCTGCCCCCATGCCAGATAATGCCAAAAACGGCCCCGATGCCTATGATGCCAGCGCCATCGAGGTACTGGAGGGCCTGGAACCCGTGCGCCGCCGTCCGGGCATGTATATCGGCGGCACGGATGAGACGGCGTATCACCACCTCGCCTCCGAAATCCTTGATAACGCGATGGACGAAGCCGTAGCCGGACACGCCACTACCATCGACGTATCGCTGGAAGCCGGCGACTGCCTGACCATACGCGACAACGGTCGTGGCATACCGGTGGACCCGCACCCGCGTTTTCCCGACCGTTCGGCGCTGGAGGTCATCCTGACCACACTACATGCGGGCGGCAAGTTTTCGGGCAAGGCATACGCCACGTCGGGCGGCCTGCATGGCGTGGGGTCATCGGTGGTCAATGCACTGGCATCGCGCATGGAAGTCGAGATCGCGCGCGACCGCGAACTGTGGCGGCAGGTCTATGAACGCGGCCACCCGTTAAGCGGCGTGGAAAAGATTGGCCCGGTCAACAACCGGCGCGGCACGCAGATCCGCTTTACCCCGGATCCGCAGATTTTCGGGCGGCTGCATTTCTCACCCCTGCGGCTGTACCGGCTATGCCGGTCCAAGGCGTTCCTGTTCCGTGGCGTCACCATCCGCTGGTCATGCGATCCGTCCCTTATCCGCAATGATGAGGTTCCTGCGGAAGCCGTCCTGCATTTCCCCGGTGGGCTGGCGGACAGCCTGCGTGACGAACTGGGTGACAAGGCCGCCCTGCTGACCGACCTGTGGGCGGGGGATGCGGACCTGCCTACCGGCCCCGACGGGGTGGATACCGGCCGTATGGAATGGGCGATCGCCTTCCTGGAACAGGGTACGGCGGCCCTGGCGTCATACTGCAACACCATTCCAACGCCCAATGGCGGCACGCACGAGACGGGCTTTCGCAACGCGCTGCTCAAGGGCCTGCGCAACTGGGGTGAACAGCGCGCCAACAAGCGCGCGGCCAGCATCAACGCCGATGACATCCTTGGCTGTATCGCCGCCAAGCTGTCCGTCTTCATCCGTGACCCGCAGTTCCAGGGCCAGACCAAGGAAAAGCTGACCAGCAGCGAGGCCAGCAAACTGGTTGAAACCGCGCTGCGCGACCGTTTCGACCACTGGCTGGCGGGCAACCCGCCACAGGCGGACAACCTGCTGGCCTTCGTGGTGGAACGGGCCGAAGAACGCCTGCGCCGCAAGGAACAGAAAGACACGCCCCGCAAGAGCGCCACCCGCCGCCTGCGCCTGCCGGGCAAGCTGACGGACTGCACGCGCGAAAACGCGGCCGAGACCGAAATCTTCCTTGTCGAGGGGGATTCGGCAGGTGGCTCCGCCAAACAGGCCCGCAACCGCGAAACACAGGCTGTCCTGCCGCTGCGGGGCAAGATCCTGAACGTTGCCAGCGCCTCGACCGAAAAGCTGCGTGGCAACCAGGAACTCCGCGATCTGGTGGAGGCACTGGGCTGCGGCATGGGGGAACGTTTCGACGCGACCAAGCTGCGTTATGGCCGCATCATCATCATGACCGACGCGGATGTGGACGGGGCGCATATCGCCTCGCTGCTCATGACGTTCTTCTATCGTGAACTGCCAGGCCTGATCCGGGGCGGGCACCTGTATCTGGCCCAGCCACCGCTGTACCGCCTGACACAGGGCGGCAAGAGCGTTTACGCCATGGACGATGCCGACCGTGAGCGGAAGATGAAGAAGGATTTCAAGCCCAACAGCAAGGTCGAGGTCTCCCGCTTCAAGGGTCTTGGTGAAATGCCGCCCGGCGACCTGAAACAGACCACCATGGACCCGAAGCACCGTACCCTGCTGAAGGTCATCACCCCGCCCGAAGACAGGGCGCTGACGCTGGAACGCGTGGAACACCTGATGGGACGCAAGGCGGAACTGCGCTTCCGTTTCATTCAGGAACATGCCCGTCAGGTCGATAACCTCGACGTCTGAACCATTCACAACGACAGAAGCCCGGTCACCTGTCCCAAGGTAACCGGGCTTTTTTATACAATCCTGAAGAAGCTTCAGGGGATACCGCCTTTCTACAAAAAGACGGTACCTGAAACCTTTTGTTTTTTCAGCTTCAACCTGCGCCCGTCACCGGAACAACCTGCTGCGGGTCAACCGTGGCGACGGTTGTCACCGGATGCAGCAGACCGGTCACGGCCGGGTCGAACACCCGCAGGAACGACCCCGGATGCACCCCCATCCAGATCGTCACGACCGCCAGCGGCACCAGCACCGCCAGTTCCTGTCCCGTCAGGTCACGCAGCAGGGCGACAATCCCGCCACGATCCGCCCCGAACAGCACCCGGCGATACAGCACCAGCATATAGACCGCACCAAGGATCATACTGGTCCCCCCAAGGAAGGCCAGCCAGAACGACACATGCAGCGCGCCGACCATGACCAGGAATTCCCCCACGAATGCGCCCGTGCCCGGCAGGCCGATATTGGCCATGACAAACAGCATGGCCAGCGTGGCCAGCACAGGCATCTTGTGCGCAACGCCTGAAAATGTACTGATTTCACGGGTTTCAGCCCGCCACGATACGGCGGAAACACAGAAGAACAGCGCCGCGATCACGATGCCATGCGACAGCATCTGGAAAATCGCACCATCGATTCCCTCGGGCGTCATGGTGAACAGCCCGATGGCAATCACCCCCATATGCGAGAACGAGGAATAGGCGATCACCCGCTTCATGTCCGTCTGCGCCAGCGCGATCATCGCGGCATAGATCACCGCAATCACCCCCAGCGTCAGCACCACCGGCGCGAACAGGCGCGCGGCATCGGGGAACATCATCACGCCAAAGCGCAGCAGGCCATACGCCCCCGCCTTGGACAGTACGCCCGACAGCATGACGGATGCCGGGGTCGGGGCCTCGGTATAGGCATCGGGCAGCCACGCATGCAGCGGAAACAGCGGCAGCTTGACGCCAAAGGCGATGATGAAGCCCGCCAGCAGCCAGCACTGCATGGCATGGCCAAAGCCATGATGCTGCAGAGCCACGATATCGGTCGTGCCCGCCGCGTTCCACATGGCCAGCAGCGCCAGCAGCATGAACAGCGACCCGCCAAAGGTGAACAGGAAGAACTGCAGCGATGCCCATACCCGCTTCGGCCCGCCCCATACCCCAATCATAAGGCTGGCGGGCAGCAGGGTCGCTTCGTAGAACAGATAGAACAGCACCAGATCAAGGGCGGAAAACAGCCCGATCAGCGTTGTTTCCAGCACCAGCATGGCGATCATGTAATCCCGCACACGCCCCGTCACCTGACGCCAGCCCCCGATAATGGACAGCGGGGTCAGGAACGCGGACAGCAGCACGAACATAAGGCTGATGCCATCCAGCCCGGCATGGTAGGAAATGCCAGCGCCGCTGGCCCATCCCACCTGCTGTTCAAACTGGATGCCCGGCCGGGCGGGATCAAATTCGGCCCACATGATCACGGCCAGCGCGAAGACAATGCCACTGGTCCACAACGCCACCCACCGGGCGGCGGTCTCGACCGTCTGGGTCGTGCCACGCGTCAGCAATATGGCCAATGCCCCGGCGAGAGGCAGATACGTAACTAGGGAGAGCAGGATCGGATGCACATTCGGTCTCACATCATCCATGGATAATGGCTGACCCTAGTGGCGTTGCCGCCGGAGAATCCAGTAAGCCCCCGCTCACATTATGCAGAGGGCACACCCATTCCCTACCCCGCCATGCCTGCATGGCCATCCAGGCGGATGGCGTGCCGTCGCGTCACCTACGGCCGAACATGCGCTCCAGATCAGCCTTTTCCAGCTTCAGCCATGTGGGCCGGCCGTGTGAACAGGTGCCCGAACGGGGGGTCCGTTCCATGTCCCGCAGCAGGGCGTTCATTTCCTCGTGTGTCAGCTTCCGGCCCGCCCGTACGCTGCCGTGGCAGGCCATGCGCGCGATGATCGCATCCATGCGCGCATCCAGCGCATCGGCCTGCGCGGGCGTGGCCAGATCATCCGCTTCCAGTTCCTCGGCCAGGTCGCGCAGCATGCCGACCGGGTTTTCCTTGCCCAGAAGGGCCGGCATGGTCCGGACCAGAACGGCCGTACCGCCAAATGGTTCGATCTCGATTCCCAGCCGGGCCAGTCCGGGGCCAAAAGACAGCAGCACCTCCACCTGCCGCGCGGGCAGGTCCACCACCTCGGGCAGCAGCAGGCGCTGGGCACGGATTTCCCCGCCCAGATACTGCTCACGCAGGATCTCATGCGTCAGGCGCTCGTGGGCGGCATGCTGGTCCACCAGCACAAGCGCGCCGTCCGCCGTCTGGGATACGATATAGGTGCCCAGAACCTGCGCCACCGCCGCCCCCAGCGGGTGGTCGATGGCAGGCGCCATATCCGCCACTGCTGTCTCCGGCTCATCGGGGACTGCCTTGCGCGCGGCGGGCAGGGCGGACAGGGGTAATGTCGATTCGGCAAAGCCGGGGGGCAGGGCCGTACCTGACGGTACGGATGCAGGCGACGGAGCGGCCAGACGGGTGGACATCCCTGCGGCATCGGCAGCACGTTCCGGCGGATACCAGATCCGCGCGGACGAAGCCCCACGCGACTGCAGCAGGTCGGGCCTGACCCCGGCAACACCCGCGCCGGTGCCCAGTGCGCGCCCCAACGAACCGATCACCAGCGCCCGCACGGCTGCCGAATCGGCATAGCGCAGTTCCGTCTTGGCGGGATGCACGTTCACGTCCACCTGTTCGGGCGGGATGTCCAGCGACAGGGCCACAACTGCGTGCCGTCCATGTTCCATCACGTTGCGATAGGCTACCCGTACCGCCGTGCGCAGCACCGGATCCACCACGGGCCGCCCATTGACCAGCAGCATCTGACCATTGGCCGTGGCACGGTGCACGGATGGGGCGCAGATGAAACCGCTCAGTTTCAGGTCCCCGCGCTGCCCTTCCACCGGCAGCAGGCCATCGGCATGTCCCGACTCCAGAATCGCGGCAACGCGCGCCGCCATGTCCTGCGCCGGCAGGTCAAGGATCAGGCGCTGGTCGAATTCCAGCCGGAAGGCGATATGCGGGACGGACAGCGCCAGACGGCGCACCACGTTTTCGGCATGGCTGGATTCGACACGTGGGCTTTTGAGGAATTTCCGCCGTGCAGGTGTTGCGAAAAACATATCCTCGACCAGCACGCGCGTGCCGGGCGGACCCGCGCAGGGTTCCACGTCCCCCACCGCCCCGCCTTCCACACGGATCGACCAGGCCGAATCACTGTCGTGCAGCCGGGACATGACCGTAAGACGGGCCGCGGCACCGATGGAGGGCAGAGCCTCGCCGCGGAAACCAAGGGTGGAAATGCGCACCAGCGTCTCGTCACGCAGCTTGGACGTGCAGTGCCGCTCCACCGCAAGCCGCAGGTCCTCGGGCGACATGCCGCAGCCATCATCCGTGACATCGATCCGGTCAATGCCACCCCGGTCCAGACGGATCTGGATCCGGCGCGCACCGGAATCGATGGCGTTTTCCACCAGTTCCTTCAGTGCCGCGGCGGGGCGTTCAATCACCTCGCCCGCGGCAATGCGGTTGACGACCTGTTCCGACAGGCGACGAATGACCGGCTGGCCATTACCAGAAGACATATTCACACCATGGACCGGATTGCAGGCATCAGGCCACATGCCGCGCATCGGTCAGATACGCGGTCGGACCATTTATTTGCTGGGACCGCTGACGGTCGGGGTCGCACCCTGCGTCAGGTTGCGGCCAAGGGCCGAATCCTCACGCAGGCGGGCATTCTCGGCCTTGCCGTTGACAAGATTGCCGGCCCCACCACCGTGCCAGAACATCAGCTTGTCAACAAAACTGGTATCGGCGCGGCCCATTTCGCCCCTGTCCTCCTCGTTGGAGGCCTGCTGCGCTTCACCCACCAGGGCGGTCTGGCCCTCGCTGCCCGGGCCATCAGCCCCCTGCAGCGCCACATTGGGGGAAAGCGTTTCCAGCGCCTGCATGCGCGGGTTGGTGTCCTGCGCGCGCTGGACGGCGTTGCTGTTGGGGGCACCCAGTTCATCGGACGGCGGCATGGACAGCGGCGCGCGCGTCGTGACCGTGTATTCGTCCGGCAGGCTCCGCTCCAGCCCGAAGGCACGCGAAACATCGGCACCGGTGCAGCCCGATAGCATGAAGCCGCCCGATACAAGCATTGCACAGGAAAGGGGTCTGAGAGCAGAAATCGCCATATCTCGCCTATTACCGTTAGTGGAACGGTTCGGCAAGCATGTGCAGGCCGCTCCTAACCTAGTTTGCATCGCGATGACGCATGTTGTCGATAATCAGGATCGCAACACCGCAGTCAATCATGGCATCGGCAATGTTGAACACCGGCCATGACCAGCCAAAGGCATGGGCGTCAATGAAATCAACCACCGCGCCAAAGCGCAACCGGTCAATGACATTGCCGATGGCCCCGCCCATGATCATGCCCAGCGCCACCGCCACCCACCGGCGCGGGGTGCGCGCAAGCCATACCGCAAGACCGGCCACGATCACCAGCGCCGCAACCGAGAAGATGATCCGCCCCGCGGCACCCGCGCCACCCAGCATGCCAAATGTAATGGCGTGGTTCCACACCATGGTCAGGTTCAGCACCGGCAGCAGCGGCACGCTTATGCGCGCCGGCAGGTCATAGACATTCAGTATCCAGAACTTGCTGGCCTGGTCGGCTGCCAGCGCACCCAGCAGGCAGACGCCGCCCAGAACACGGTTGTTCATGAAGGTTACGCCCCGTCCTGCACCACATCGACACAACGCAGGCACAGTTCGGGATGGGCGCTGTCCTGTCCCACTTCCTCCAGCACTTTCCAGCAGCGCGCGCATTTATGCCCCGCTGCCACGCTGATGGTGGGAATGCCATGCGGCACGCCATCCTGCGCCCCGTCCTCGCCAAGGTAGATCGAACCGGCACCCGCGATGATGGTGACATCCGCCTGCGAGACAATGGTCAGTTCCGCCCAGTCCACACCCTCAAACCGGGCCGCCTCCGCTTCCGACAGCGGCAGGTCGAGTGCGGCCTGCAGCGATGACTTGACCAGCCCGTCGCGACGCGCGGTTTCGATTTCGGTCGTGATGACACGACGTACCGCACGCAGCATTGCCCAGCGTTCACCCAGCGCGTCATCGTGCCACTGCGTGGGCAGTTCGGGGAACGGCTGCAGGTGGATGCTTTCGGAATTGCCGGGACGGGCCAGCCACGCCTCTTCCGCCGTGAAGACCAGTACGGGGGCAAGCCATGCGCACAGGCAGCGATGCAGCTGGTCCAGCACCGTGCGCGCCGCGCGGCGCTTCAGGCTGGATGCGCCATCACAGTATATGGTGTCCTTGCGCACGTCGAAATAGAAGGCCGACAGGTCCGCAGCGCAGAAACCGTGCAGCGCGGGATAGACCCCGACCCATTCATGCGTTTCCACCGCGCGCGCCACAAGGCTGCCCAGTTCGGACATACGATGCAGGACCCAGCGTTCAAGTTCGGGCAGCTGTTCGTATGGCACGCGCTCGGCTTCGGTAAAGCCATCCAGCGCGCCCAGCAGCCAGCGCAGCGTATTGCGCAGGCGACGGTAGAGTTCGCCCTGCTGCTTGAGGATTTCCTTGCCGATGCGCAGGTCCTCGTTGGTGTCCGAGTTCATGACCCACAGGCGCAGGATGTCGGCGCCAAGGCTGTCATTCACGTCCTGTGGCGCGATGACATTGCCCAGCGACTTGGACATCTTGCGGCCCTGCTCATCCAGCACGAAGCCATTGGTGACCAGCGCCTTGTACGGGGCCACGCCACGGGTACCGACACTTTCCAGCAGCGAGGACTGGAACCAGCCACGATGCTGGTCGGACCCTTCCAGATACAGGTCGGCAGGGAACGGCATGTCGCCATGGCCCAGCACGAAGGCATGGGTCGAACCGCTTTCGAACCACACATCGACAATATCGAACACCTGTTCGTAGTCGTCAGGATTGCGGCCATCGCCAAGGAAACGCGCGGCGGGGGAACTGTACCATGCATCCGCCCCTTCGGCGCTGAAGGCGTCGACAATACGCTCCATCACCGCGGCATCGCGCAGGACCTCGCCCGTGCGCTTTTCCACGAATACGGCAATCGGCACGCCCCACGCGCGCTGGCGACTGATGCACCAGTCGGGGCGGCCCGCCACCATGGAGGTCAGGCGGTTACGCGCCTGAGCCGGCACGAATGTCACCTTTTCCAGCGCCGTCAGTGCGCGGTCACGTAAGTGCCCGTCGCCATCCATGCGGATGAACCACTGCGGGGTGGCGCGGTAGATGATCGGCGCGCGCGACCGCCACGAATGCGGATAGGAATGGACCAGCGTCGCCCGCGCCACCAGCCCGCACGGCGCGGTGCCTGCAGCAACGGCGCGCTGCATGGCCTCCAGCAGCGCCTGGCACACCGGCTCGGCCGCCTTGAACACATGGCCACCGGCGAACAGCGGCACCCAGTCGGCATAGCGGCCATCGTCCATCACCAGTTCGGTAACCTCAAGGCCATAGGCGCGGCCAAGGTTGAAGTCGTCCTCACCATGGGCCGGGGCGGTGTGCACCAGCCCGGTGCCCGCCTCGGTGGTGACATGCGCGCCGGGCAGCAGCGGCACGTCGAAATCATAGCCCTGCCCGCGCAGCGGATGGGCGCAGACGGCACCTTCCAGCGCGCTGCCAGGCAGTGTGTACAGCACATGGTGGGCCGTGACATTCGCCGCCTCGCAGAACGGGGCGATCAGATCCTCGGCCACCAGCACGCGGGCCTCGGGTTCCAGTGTCGCATTGTCGCCCACGCCATCGACGCGCACCACGGCATAGGTGATGTCGGGGCCATAGGCGATGGCGCGGTTGGCAGGAATGGTCCACGGCGTGGTGGTCCAGATCACCGCCGCAACGTCCTGCAGCGCCCTGGCGGGCGTGGGGTCGGTCACGATGGGGAACGCCACGTGAATGGCGGTGGATTCATGGTCGCGATATTCGATTTCGGCTTCGGCCAGCGCGGTTTTTTCAACCGGGCTCCACATGACCGGGCGCAGGCCACGGTACAGCAGGCCGTTGAGCAGGAATTTGCCGATTTCCCCCGCGATCGCCGCCTCGGATGAAAAATCCATGGTGGCGTAGCGGTTCGCCCATTCCGCCTGCACGCCCAGCCTGCGGAATTCACTGGCCTGGATATCCAGCCATTTCTGGGCATAGGCGCGACATTCGGCGCGGAACTGCAGCACCGGCACGCTGTCCTTGTCCTGCCCGCGCTTGCGGTATTCTTCCTCGATCTTCCATTCGATCGGCAGGCCGTGGCAGTCCCAGCCCGGCACGTAATGGATGCCATAGCCCGACATGCGGTGGGCGCGGTTGATCACGTCCTTGAGGATCTTGTTCAGAGCGTGCCCGATATGCAGGTGCCCGTTGGCATAGGGCGGGCCGTCATGCAGCATGAACACGTCACGGCCGCGCGCCTGCGCGAACAGGCGGTCATCAAGCTTCTCGCTCTCCCATCCCGCCAGAATCTCCGGCTCCCGCCTGGGCAGATTGCCCCGCATGGGAAAGGAAGTGGTCGGCAGGAAGACCGTCTCCCGGTAGAGATCCTGTGGTTTTGACTCGGACATGGCCTGTTCTGTTCTTCTGGCAAGGGGAAGTGCATGCGCGACCACCGGCCCGCGTGCAGGAAACCTTATGGGGACCACGGTGGCGCGTGGTCAAGTTCTGGCGGATATGGGCGCGAATTCGTGGGTGGACAGGTATGCCATCGCCTGCGTGCAGTCGCGCGCGATCTGTTCCTTCAGCGCGTCCAGCCCGTCAAAACGACGTTCTGCCCGCAGCAGGGTATGCAGCGCCACCGACAGGGTCTGGCCATACAGATCGCCCGAGAAGCCCAGCAGGTGTACCTCCAGCCGACTTTCCTGGCCATCATTGATGGTGGGCCTGCGCCCGATATTGGCCACGCCGGGACAGACCTGGCCATCCGCCATGCGCACGCTGACGGCATAGACCCCGCGCGCGGGTTCCAGATGGCGGCCCAGCGCGATATTGGCGGTGGGAAAGCCCAGCAGGCGACCGCGCTTGTCCCCATGCTGGACCACGCCGCGAATCGACCACGGGCGCCCCAGTTCCTCCGCCGCGCGTTCGGGGTAGCCATCCTGCAGCAGCCTGCGGATGCGGCTTGATGAATACGGGCCCAGCGCATCCGACAGCGGGGGCACAACACTCAGGCCGATCCCCAGTTCAGCGGTCCGTTCGGTCAGGAAGGCGACATTGCCGCGCCTGCGGTGGCCAAAGGCGAAATCCATGCCGCAGGCGACATGATGCAGGCCCAGCCCCTCATGCAGCACGCGGGTGACGAATTCCTCGGCGCTCATGGCGCTGAATTCGCGGTCAAACCCGATCTGGAACACATGCCGGACCCCGAGCGCGGACAGCGCGGCAAAACGTTCCTGCGGCAGGGTCAGGCGAAAGGGCGGGTCCTGCGGGCGGAACAGTTCGCGCGGATGCGGCTCGAACGTCACGACAGCCAGTTCACGCTCGGGCCGGGCCGCATGCAGCGCATGGACCAGATGGGCATGGCCCAGATGCACGCCATCAAAATTACCCAGCGCCGCCACCGTGCCCCGCGCGCTGTCGGGAATGTTGCGCCAGTCGGTATGCAGGTGCGCCTTCATGCCTGCCCCGCGCGGGGCAGGCCAAAGCGTTCGGCCACCTCATCCAGCGTCGTGGCCACGGGGTGGGTCGTGCCCGGCTGCGTGCCATCCTGCGGGCGCACGATCTGGCACGTGCGCAGGCCCGCCTGCGCTGCCGCATCCAGTTCGGCCACCACATCGGACAGGAACAGGACGTCGCCCGCCTGCCACTGCGCGTCCTGCAGGATGTTGACGTAGCTCTGCGCATCCCGCTTGCCGCCCATCTGCAGGTCATAAAAGCCGACGAAGACGCTGCTCAGATCACCCTCGGTCGTGTGGCCATAGATCAGCTTCTGTGCTGCGACCGAACCCGATGAATATACCGCCAGCGCCAGTCCCGCCGCGGCCCAGCAGCGCAGCGCGGGTGTCACGTCGGGAAACAGCGTGGCCTTCAGCATGCCATCGGCATAACCCTGCGCCCAGACCATGCCCTGCAATGCCTTGAGCGGGGCGACCTTGGCATCGGCATCCATCCATGCCTCCAGCTGGCGCAGCGGCGGCACGCCGGGGGCAAGACGGGCGATTTCCGCCACCTGCGCGCGCACGTCCGGGTCATCCGCCCGCTTGCGCAGCAGTTCCGGCAGCGCCTTGCTGGCATAGGGGAACAATGTGTCATGGACGAAGGAAACCGGTATGGTCGTTCCCTCAATATCCAGCAGCACCGCGCGTACTGGCGGCTGCGTGGCCTGGGTCACGTTCTCATCTCCCTCAGTACGGCTCAGGCTTCAACGGGGAAGCGGGCCGCGATGTCACTGCCGGTATACTGCGCGATCCACCCATCGGGGTTGGTGAACACGCGCAGGGTCACGAAGTCCGGGCTCTCGCCCCCATCAAACCAGTGGGGGACACCGGCAGGCACCGAAATCAGATCCCCCGCCGTGCAGCGCACGTCATATACGCGCCCGCCCACATGCATGATGAAATCCCCCTGCCCATGCACGAAAAACCGGACCTCGTCCTCGCTATGGACATGTTCGGACAGGTATTTGCTGCGCGCCTGTGCCCAGCCCTGCGTGTCGGGCCCGACACGCAGCACATCGGCCGAACCCGCGCCTGTCTCCCCCATCAACTGGTCAAGATAGGGCCGGTAGGCATCCAGTACCTCGGCTTCGGACGCGGTGCGCGAGGGGACAACGGGGCTGTCCCAACGTTCGAAGCGCACATTGATCGCCGCAAGTTCGGATGCAATCCGCCTGGGATCGGTCAGGTGGATGATGGGCGTGCCGGGATTGTTATCGGCATAGACGTTCAGGCTGCTCATCGGATCTTCCTTTTTTCCAGTTCGCAGGCCAGCAGGAATTCCAGCCCCTCCAGCCGGGCCAGCGCGGTGTCCATGTCCTTCCCCCACACGTACACCCCGTGCCCGCGGATGATGTAGCCCGCGCGCATGCCATCCAGATGCGGGGCCACGACGCCGGACAGGCGGACAATGTCCTGGTCATTGTCGAATATGGGCACGTGAACCCGCGCGGCATGCGTGGTCTGTCCCGCGAAGACCTTCTGCACCTCGTAGTCTTCAAGCACCAGCGCATCCCCACCCAGCCGCGACAGCACGGTGGAGGCGACGGAATGACCATGCAGTACCGCGCCCGCATCCGGGTCATGGGCATAGATCTGGCAATGCAGCAGGGTTTCGGCGCTGGGCCGGTCGCCCGGGGTCAGGGGCCTGCCCGCCGCATCGACGCATATCACACCCTCCGGCCCCAGCAGCCCCTTGTGCCCGCCCGAGCGCGTGATGGCGAGGTTGCCGTCAGGCAGGCGGATACTGATATTGCCAGCCGTGGCAGGCACCCAGCCGAAACGGTCCATACGCCGGCCCGCCGCGATGATCCGGTCCACTGCCCGGCAGTATGCCCCCGCCGGGAACGCTGCATTATCCATTACGCCGCCCATCCGCGCGGCACAGGCGCGCAATCCATCATCATTTTACGTTATTGGCCGAATGCTGCGGCGCTTCGGAAAAGGAGGCGTCCTTCTCCTTGCCCGGTCCCTGGATATGACCGGTCGGCACCGGATCTTCCGGCGCATCATCGGCCATGTTCTTCTTGAACGACTTGATCCCGCGCGCCATGTCACCCATGAGCGAACTGATCTTGCCACCGCCGCCAAACAGTACCAGCACCACCGCCAGCACGATCAGCCAATGTCCCCAGCTCAAGCTACCCATCGCATCCCTCGATCCGCGTCCATGACGCAAAATACCGTATTGTCCATCCGCCATCCAATATGGCGGCGGCCTGCCCTACCCCGCCTATGTGAGGGGAGGCGCCACGATATGCAAGCACCCCCGCCAGTCTGACCGGTCAGCCTGCCGGCAGAATGAACCCGTAAGCAGGATAAACGGTTTTGCCCATGTCGTGAATGGGGGACCACCAGACCTTCACCCGCGACCAGTCATTGCGGGCAGAGACATCGACCACCGGTTCGCCCCGGCCAACACGCCCGGGCACCCAATTGGCCTGGTCCACCAGTACCTCACGCGGGCTGCGCACTGCGCGCACGACGGACACATGCCCGTCGGGCAGGCGCCCCGTGGCGCGAAACACCAGCACCGCCCCCGTCCTTGGCGCATGGGTGCGCGGATACCGGCCCTGCGCCTGCCCCCACCATGATGCGGCAGCGCCACTGAGCTGCACATGCGTGACCTGTCGTGCATAGGGAGCGCACTGCACCGCCCCGTGCCAACCATGGCCGCTGCCGCCGCCCGCACATGCCGCAAGCGACAGCAGGCCGCCCGCCGCCACGACCCGTGTCAGTACTGTCCGCGCCAGCGCGGCCCGTGTCCGCTCGCGCTTCATGCCATCCTCATGCGCATGATCCGGTCCTCCGCTTCCTCCAGTTCCATGTCCAGCGCCCTGCGGGCCGTATCATGCGCAAACCCCGCGCGCGCCATGGCATCCATCGCGCGGCGGTAGCGTCTGTCCACCTCGTCCCCATCCGCATCGGGACGCACGAAGGGGCCGGCGCGACGCTTGCGGGCAAAGACAAGGGCCGCGGCCAGTTCGGTTTCCTGCCCTTCCCCGTCACGCGGGCCGAGGGCTTCCTCCACCGCACGGCCCACCGTGGCCTCATCCACGCCACGCACGCCCAGATGGGCGGCGACCATACGGCGCGAACGGCCCGCGCGGGCAAGGGACCGGGCGCGGAATTCGGAAAAACGGGCGTCATCCACCGCGCCCAGCCCCTCCATGTCGGCCACGACGGCGGCAATGGCGCCGCGTGCAGGCAGCACGGCCTGCATGGCGTCATGTTCATCCATGCCGCTGCTGACCGCGCGGCGCACCCAGCGGTCGATATGACGCGCCAGCATCCGTTCCACGCCCACGCGGGTTGCGGAAAAACGGGCAAGATAGGCAAGGGCCACCTCACGCAGCCTGGCGGCATCGGGCGCGGGGGCAGGCGGTCGGGGTGCGGAGCGGGAAGGACGGGCCACCATGATCCCCACTATGCCACAGCCATGCGCCCGCGCCCATGATTATGCGCGGATGTATGGCTGCCATGGCCCCAGCGGGGGCGGAAATGGCGCGAAGGTTGCATTTCGCACAGGCGGGCCATATTCTCCCTCCTTTCCGGATCTGCATGCGCAGACAGGACGGCGCGACAGGTCGTGTCGCCTTAATTGTAGTAGCCGGAGAAATCGGAAAACGGAATATGCCCACCCCGATGGCGGTGGGCCGTTTTCGTTTCTGAACCATGATCCTTTTTTCTTTGACCTGAAATCACAAGGCTGTTCCATGATTTCCGCCCTGATGCCGAATTACAATCGCGCCGACCTCGCCTTCGAGCGCGGCGAAGGTGCCTGGCTGTACACGGTGGACGGGCGACGATTCCTCGATTTCGGGTCCGGCATCGCCACATCCTCGGTCGGGCACAACAACCCCCACCTTGTCGGCGCCATCACGCAGCAGGCGCAGCGCGTGATGCATGTGTCCAACCTGTACCGCGTGCCGCAGGCCGAACGGCTGGCGCAGCGGCTGGTGGCCAATACCTTTGCCGACAGCGCCTTCTTCTGCAATTCGGGCGCTGAAGCCAACGAAGGCCTGATCAAGATGATCCGCCGCGCGCAGGCCAAGTCCGGCCACCCCGAACGCACGCGCATCATCTGCTTCAACGGCGCGTTCCACGGGCGCACGCTGGCGACACTGTCGGCCACGGGCAACCCCAAATACCTCGACGGGTTCGGCCCGCGGGTGGAAGGGTTCGACCATGTGCCACTCAACAACATGAACGCGGTGCGCGACGCCATCGGGGCCGAGACGGCGGGCATCATGATCGAGCCTGTGCAGGGCGAAAGCGGCATCCATGTCGCCACCCCGCGCTTCATGCGCGAACTGCGCGCAGTGTGCGATGAATACGGCCTGTTCCTGGGCGTGGATGAAGTCCAGTGCGGCATGGGCCGTACGGGGCGCCTGTTCGCGTATGAATGGTCGGACATAACGCCCGATATCCTGTCCACCGCCAAGGGCATTGCCGGTGGCTTCCCCATGGGTGCAGTGCTGACCACCGAAACCATCGCGAAGCATATGACGCCGGGCAGCCATGGCACGACCTTTGGCGGCAGCCCGCTGGCGTGTGCCGCGGCGAATGCGGTACTCGACATCCTGCTGGCCCCCGGCTTCCTCGAAGGGGTGCGCGCCCGTGCGGCACAGCTGGATGCGGGGCTGGACCGGCTGTGCGCGACCTATCCGGATGTCTTTGCCAGCCGCCGGGGACTGGGGCTGCTGATCGGCCTGAAATGCAGCGCGGACGTGGCGCTGGTGCAGACCGCCGCCATCCATGAAGGCATGCTGAGTGTCACGGCAGGCGACAACGTGCTGCGCATGCTGCCGCCGCTGACCGTGACCGAGGCCGACTGCGCCGACGCGCTGTCCATGCTGGACCGTGCGGCACAGCGGGTGCGCGCCCATGTCGCCGCAGCCAAGACGGAGAATGTGGCATGAACGCGCTTCAGACCCCCACCCACGTGACCCCTCGCCACTTCCTTGACCTGCGTGACCTGGACGGTGCGACGCTACGCACGATCCTGGATGTCGCGGCCGGGATTAAGCGCATGCAGCACCATCGCACCCGCCCGCTGCACCCGGCGCTGCCGCTGCGCGGCCGGGCGCTTGGCCTCATGCTGTCCAAGCCGTCCACGCGTACCCGTGTCTCGTTTGAAGTGGGGATGCAGCAGCTGGGCGGAAACGTGATCCTGCTCTCCCCCGGTGACATGCAGCTGGGCCGGGGGGAAAGCATTGCCGATACCGCGCGCGTGCTGTCACGCTTTGTTGACGCCATCGTACTGCGTACCGGCAAGACGGAAAACCTGCGCCAGCTTGCACGCTGGAGCAGCGTTCCGGTCATCAACGGCCTGACACCGGATTCGCACCCGGTGCAGATCATGGCCGACATCATGACGTTCGAGGAACATCGCGGCCCGATCACGGGACGTACGCTGGCATGGGTAGGGGATGGCAACAATGTCGCCACCTCCTTCATCGAGGCGGCAGCCCTGTTCGGCTTCCACCTGCGTCTGGCCACGCCCGCGACGCATGCGCCATCGGCCGCCGCCGTGGCATGGGCGCGCGAACATGGCGCGCAGATCACGGTCACGACCGACCCCGTGGCCGCCGTGGCCGGGGCGGACGCGGTGATTACAGACACATGGGTCAGCATGTCGGACAAGGAATCGGCCCAGCGCATCAGCGCGTTCGAACCATACCGCGTCAATGCGGCCCTGATGGCACATGCGGCGCCCGACGCCCTTTTCCTGCACTGCCTGCCTGCCCATATCGGGGAAGAGGTGACGGAAGACGTGTTTGAAGGCCCGCATTCCGTCGTGTTCGACGAGGCCGAAAATCGCCTGCATGCGCAGAAGGGCATCCTGATCTGGGCGCTGTGCGGCGAGGACTGGCAGCAATATGGAAAGGAACCCACGGCATGACCGGACCGGCCGAACAGCCCGCCCTGCCCTCCGCCACCGAAGACACGCCGGAAATCCCCGGCTGGGCGGAAAAAAGCGTGCGCGACATCTTTGCCGCCCTGCCCACCCGTGACACCCGTATTGACGCGGTGCGTGACGCCTATCTGGACTGCATTGCCGGGGCAGGCCGCACCGAAGACCTGGATATGGAACATGACCGCTGCCGCCTGCGTGCCATGACCACGCTGGACACGGACGGCCTGCTGCCGGCGGACCAGCTGAAAGACCTCGACCAGCGCCTTGCCGCGCTGGAGGCGGATATTACCGCCAATCTGTAATGACCCACGTCCCCCGGAAACGGGGGCACGTGATGCTGCGGGTTTCTGCCATGACTGCCAACAATTCTTCCCCCGCCTTTCTGGACGCAAGTCGCCCCGACACGCCCGATCTGGTCGTGCCGCAGGGTGTCGTGCCGTTCTATCTGGACCACCGGCCGGTGCGCGGCCGTCTTGTGCGTCCCGGCGTGCTGACCGATACGCTGCTGACCCGCCATGACAATCCTGATGCCGTGCTGCGGCTGGCGGGGGAAGCGCTGGCGCTGGTGGCGGCCCTTGCATCGTCACTGAAGTTCAGGGGGTCATTTTCCCTGCAGGCCAAGGGGGATGGCCCGGTCAGCCTGCTGCTGGCGGACTGCACCGATTCCGGCGCGCTGCGCTTCCATGCCCGTTCGGATGACGAACAGGTGGCCGAGCTGCTGAAGACCACACCCGCCCCGACCGCCAGCCAGCTGCTGGGCAAGGGATATATCGCCTTCAGCGTCGATCAGGGGCCCGATACCGACATCCATCAGGGCATTGTCGAGATGAATGGCGAAAGCCTGTCGGAAATGGCCGCGCATTACTTTGCCACCAGCGAACAGCATGCCTGCTGGGTCAGGCTGTTCTGTGAAAAAACACCCGTGGGCTGGCGCTCTGGCGCGCTGGTGATGGAAAAGATCGCCATGGATGGCGGCATCGATGCCGACATGACGCCCGAAGAAGGCGATGATGCGTGGGAAACCGCCGTTACCCTGGCCACGACGCTGACGGCGCGCGAAGTGCTGGATGACACCCTTTCGTCCGCGGATCTTCTGTACCGCCTGTTTCATGCCGAAGGGCTGGTTGCGGGGCAGCCGCGCGCACTGGCGTTTGGCTGCCGCTGCTCACGCGCGCGCCTGTCGGGCATTCTGGAAACCTTCCCGCTGGATGACCTGGACCATATGGCGCAGGACGGCACGATCACCATGAACTGCTCGTTCTGCAACCACAGCTTCCACTTCCAGCGTGATGAGATCGGCGGCAAGGCAGCCTGACGCTGTCCTGCCCCTGTTCCACCGGCGCGGAACATGGCACGGTCGCAGGACTGACCCACCGACCGCGCCGCGCGCGCCTGCCGTTACCGGGATATAATCCATGCGACCGAACCGTTCGCCGCTTTCCGCCCCCGCCCTGCGCCGCAGCCTGCGCGCGGCACTTGTGGCCAGCCTGCCGTTGCTGACGCTGCCACTGTGCGATCCTGCCTACAGCCGCAGCCACCGTAACGACACCCCCACCACGTTCGAAGGCCCGCAGTATGGCGATGCCCAGCCGCTGAACCTGAATGTCGCGTCCATTTCGGTGGTGGACCGGGGGCAGCCGGGGCTGGTGCCAGGCGATCTGTCCGGACGTGCGCCCAACCCGCCGGACCAGCTTCTCAAGCAGATGGCGCATGACCGGCTGATTGCCGCAGGCAGCGGGGGGGAAGGCGTCTTCACCATCGACCGGGCCTCGATCCTGCATGAACCCGGTGGCATTCTGGACGGACAGCTGAACGTGCATCTGGACGTGACATCGGCCGATGGCCGCCGCACGGGATATGCCGTCGCCCAGGTGACCCGGTCCTATGACCCGAAACGGAAACATGGCAACAGCGATACGCCGGAAAATCTGAACACCCTCACCAACATGATGCTGGTGGACATGAGCAAGGAACTGGAATCCCAGATCCGCAACAATCTGGGCAACTGGCTGGTCACCGGGCAGGCGCAGGCGCCCGGCGGCATCGTCGCACAGCCACTGGACGGCACCGAGGAACAGCAGCCAGCCACCACGCAGGCCACCACCCCGGCCCCGGACACCAGCACCATGACCATTGGCGGTGGGCCGACAGACCTTCCGGCTGCGGCCCCTTCGACACCCGCGGCAACGCAGGCAACACCAAAGCCCGCGAATGACGGGCCGGACGCCATCTTCCCAACCGGGTATCCATCCGATGATGGGGACAGCGCGACACCGGCGGCCAAGCCGCAACTGCGCTCTCCCCCGCCGGGGAACCTAACGCTGCCGGGCAGCACCAACTGATCTTTCCCATGCAGGGGGCGGCATCATCCGTCCCCTGTTTTTTCGGCTCTGTAAAGACGGTTCTGGTGAAGTTCTTTTTTCAAAGAGCTTCGAGGAACGCCGCCTTCCTGAAAAAAGGCGGCGTTCCCAAAAAACCTTATTTTCCCGCCGGTGCGGTCATACGCAGGACAAGGCCGGGCGTCAGGATTTCGGGCAGGATGACCTCCGTCCCGTGTGCAGGATAATAGGCATAGAATGGCACGCCGTCGCGGCCATGGTCATGCAGGAAGGCGGTAATCGCCGCATCCCGCAGGGTCCAGTCTCCCTTCATGTAAACGATTCCACGCCGGGCAAAGGCGTCCTGCACTGCATGGGTGGACAGGGCCACGCGTTCATTGACCAGACATGAAATGCACCATGCCGCCGTCATGTCCACGAAGACCGGACGCCCCTGCCTGCGCAGTTCCGTCAGCCGGGTGGGGGAAAAGGTGGAACTGCCATCCGTCACCCGGTCGGTCCCCCGGCCCCGGTCATGCACGGTGGCAGGTGGCAGCACGCCACCACCCACGAATGCCACCAGCAGGGTCAGGATCGCAACGGCGCGACACAGCCCCGCGCGGCCTTCCATGGCATCGCGCAGGTCCATCATACTGGCCCGGCGCAGGCACCAGCATCCCGCCAGAACCAGCATCGCACCCGCCGCCAGCAGGCCCAGCGCGTCCATGCCGCCTTCCAGCTTCGCCACCCATGCCAGCCACACGCATGTTCCCAGCACCGGCAGGGCCAGCAGGTTGCGCACGGTTTCCATCCACCGGCCCGGCTGCGGCAGCCAGCCCAGCAGGCCGGGCATGCACGCCAGCAGCAGATAAGGTGCCGCAAGCCCGCACCCGAGTGCCGCGAAAACCAGCAGCCCCACCACCGGGGACGCGGCCAGCGCCCCGGCCACCGCCGCCCCCATGAATGGCGCGGTGCATGGCGAGGCAAGGACAACCGCCAGCACGCCGGTCAGGAAATCCCCCGCATGGGCAGGCAGGCCGTCCCCCAGCCCCATCAACCGCAGGCCGATGGTAAAGAAACCCAGCAGATTCAGCGCTACGGCAAGCAGCAGCAGGCAGATCACGATGACAAAACCGGTAGACTGGAACTGAAACCCCCAGCCCGCCTGCTGGCCCGCCACACGCAGCGCGGCAATCGCCCCGCCCAGCACCACGAACGAACCCACCACGCCCGCGGCATAGGCCCCTGCCCCCATAAGCGCCGCCTTACGCGCGCCCCGCGCCATGCGCTCCAGCGACAGCACCTTCATCGCCAGCACCGGGAATACGCAGGGCATGAGGTTCAGGATCAGCCCCCCCACGAATGCCATGCCCACAAGCCAGCCGACATGCCTGATTCCGCCGGGGGCAACAGCCATGGGCGATGGAGGTGCAAGCACGCGCACGTCCCCCACCACCGGCTGCACCAATAATCCGCGCTCACGTCCCATGGGGTCACGCAGGACCACGATACCCGACAGGCCCGCCCCGTCATGGAATACCGGCCCCGGTTTCAGTGTCAGTTGCACGACACCCTCGCGCACCGTCACGGCCTGCGGCACGTCCTGATCGATCGCACCCGCCACTTCGGGCATGAACCACGCATCCTTCACTGCATCCGGCGATAGCCCGCGCCCGATCAACTGCAGGACCCCGACGGTTGAGACACGGGCGGCAAAGGGCGAGGCCACCGGCCTGCTGGCGGCGGCACTGACGAAAGCGGCCACCTGCGCCGAAGGCGCCGGTTCCCCCCGTGGCAGGGTCAGGCTGAAACTGCCATGTTCGGGCACACAGACATCGGCACAGACCAGCCACTCCGCCGTGGCATCCAGCGTGACCGGCCCGTCCCCCTTCCCCGCCACGGGGGACAGCGTGACCGGCAGCAGCACATCGCCGGTATAGGCATAGGATGTCAGCGGGCCGTCATGCAGCACGCGCGGCGTGGGCCATTCAATGGTGCTACCCTGTCCCGTCGCCCCGCCCGTTGCCCGCACATCCAGCGTCGGCGCATCGCCCGCATCACCGGGGTTGAGCCAGTAGGTGTGCCACCCTGGCGTCAGTTGCAGCCGCAGGCCCACATGCAGGGGCCTGCCGGGCATGTAGGTATCGTCATCCGTGACCAGGGTTGCGGTGGCACGGGGGGACACCACGCTGCCGCTCTGCGCGGCGCGGGCCGGATGCAGGACCGTCACCAGCATGCACAGGATGGACACAAGCCACAGGAAGGGCACGGACAGTACTCCGCCAGAACAGGATGAATGAAAAACGCGCCCGTGTACCATGCCAAGGATTGCCCCACCACCATGCCGGACGCCATAAGATCAGGATATGGCCTTAGAGCCCGATCCGAAAGTTTTTGAACAATACCAGCCTGTTGTGATTCATCCGTCTTTGCGAAGAGATGGAGTGAATGGTGACATGGACTGGTATTGCCC
>NZ_NKTX01000190.1 GCF_003207815.1 Komagataeibacter oboediens
TTCAGCATGAAGGCCATCGTGAACCCGTTTCTCAGAAAGGGGTCGTTTTTGGCTGCCTGTCCCCCTTCCGAAGGGGTCACTTTTCCATGCCGCTTAACAAGCGGAAGCGCGGATCATTGTTGAGGCATGGTGCCTCGTCGCCGTCAGGCACGGTATCGGCCACGACATAGATCGGACGGGTGAATGACCTCCGAAAGGAGAGCCAGAACAGCCCCCAGAATTTTGCCTGGCACGAGAGGAGCAACGGGGAGTAGCGGTTAGAAAAGGTTTCGGGCGAAACCCGTCCATCCAGCAGAACACCATCGGACGCCTGCACGGCACTCAGGACTGTGTTGCCATACCCGGCGCTCGTATAGGCGGAAAGCCGCCCGCTACGGAGGTTCGACATGAGCAGTTCCAACTCGGCGGGCAGTACAATATCGTAGGGCGTTTTGACGAACAAAAATTTTCTGGTCTGAAACCATCTGATTCCGGTCGCCGAAAATACCATGACGAAAAAGCTGGTCAAAAACAAAATGAGATACGTGATATAGGCAGGAGAATTTGGGTGCTGAAAAATAAACGAAAATAGAAGAATGCCAGAGGTCAAACTCAGAATGAAAGATACAACTAATATAGCAACAAAAAAACTGAACGCCCTGTCAGATTTTCTCTTCAGATCGACAATCGCCTGATCAACCAGTTGATAACCTTTTTCCAGATTATCAGGGTTCAGCTTCTGGGCTGCGAGTAAGCTCAATCGGACTGCTTTCATTCCCCTCGTCTCGGTATTTCTCTTGGCAACAATACGCTCCCCAAGCTTCCATCAAAATACGCCGTTTTTCCAGAAGATTACCACGCCGATAGGCGGCTTCAACCTTATTGCCGATCGTATGGGCAAGCGCCATCTCGGCTATATCGCCGTCGAACTGGGTTTCCTCGGCGACCCAATCGCGAAACGATGAACGAAAGCCATGAGGAACCGCTGCGATTCGCGCGTCGCGGCAAATCTTGGTCAGCGTCATATCGGACAACGGCTTGCCCGCGCGCTGGCCAGGAAACACAAGCTGGCTTCGTGCCTCCCGATAACCTTGCGCAAGCTTGAAGACGTGACACATCTGCGACGAGAGAGGGATGACATGCTCCCGCCCTGCTTTCATCCGTTCGGCGGGAATCGTCCAGAGCTTGTTCTCAAAGTCGATTTCATCCCATGTGGCGCTCCTGATCTCCCCAGAGCGTGTGGCGGTCAGGATAAGAGCCGCCAGAGCCAGGCGCCCGATCGAATCTCCCGATCGGAGATAAGTGAGGAAGGCCGGCACCTCGGCGTAGGGCAACGCTGTGTGATGAACGGTCTTGGTCTTCGCCTTGGGAAGGGATTTATCCATTGCCGCCAGCGGCAGGGGAAGCGTG
>NZ_NKTX01000191.1 GCF_003207815.1 Komagataeibacter oboediens
CCTGAAGGGTTTCGGGCGCCGCGAGGCGTACGAAAGTCTGGGAAGACCGAACCCGCGACACCGGGACTCAGTTATGGGGAATTTGCAACTGGCGCTACCCGGGGGAGAGCCTGAGCCAGAGCATACAGGTGCGTTTGTGGAGCTGGAACGGGTTTTTGTGACCGGATCTGCATGACGCGATGACAGAACTGGCGGTGCAGACAGCGATTTTCCCGGTTTTTCCGGTGATGCGTACAGGAGCCCCGGTTTGCCGGCGCGGAGCCACTCCGACATCGGGATCGGTCATGCTGTAATCTCTGCGGGCTGTCATGGTGATCCCCCGGCCGGATCAGTGGCCCGTGGTGGTCCTCGGGGCTGGCACCATCGGGGAAGGATCTGGATGACGACCATCGGACCACCACAGCATGGGCACGGCGGTGGCGTGGCCGGTTCGGCTTCCGGGACTTCTGGCGCTGGTGTGGATATGACCTTGAGCAGTTCCCGCACCCGGGCGAGGCTGGCCTTGCGGCTGGAACTGGACAGCAGGCCATAATGGCGGATGCGATGAAATCCCCGTGGCAGGACATGCAGCATGAAGCGGCGGATGAACTCATCCGTGGCGAGTGTCATGACCTGCTGCTGGTGGGCCGTGTCCCGCCGGTAGTCCTTGTAGCGGAACGTCACGCCGTTTTCGTTGAACGCCAGGAGGCGGCGGTTCGAGATGGCGACACGGTGGGTATAGCGCGACAGGTAGGCCAGCACTGCTTTAGGACCGGCAAAAGGCGGTTTGGCGTAGACGACCCAGCGCGTGCTGCGCACAGGGGCCAGATACCGCATAAAGGCACGGCGGTCTGCCAGAGGGGCAAGCTGCCCCCGAAAGGCCAGCCGGTCGGCATCGAAAAGTGCGCGCAGCCGGGTCAGGAACAGGCGGCGGAACAGTTTGCCCAGCACGCGAACGGGCAGCAGGAAGGCAGGGCGTGACGAGATCCAGCGCTGGCCATCGGGCGAGAGACCGCCACCCGGCACGATCATGTGCACATGGGGATGGTGGGTCAGCGCCGAACCCCAGCTGTGCAGCACGGCGGTGATGCCGATGCGGGCACCCATATGCCGGGGATCGGCGGCGATCGTCATCATCGTCTCCGAGGCGGCCTGGAACAGCAGGGCGTAGAGAACGGCCTTGTTCTGGAGCGCGATGTCGGCGATCCGCGCAGGCAGGGTGAAGACGACATGGAAATACCCGACCGGCAGCAGATCGGCCTCCCGCTCGGCCAGCCATGTCCGCGCGGCGTTCCCCTGACAGCGCGGACAATGACGGTTGCGACAGCTGTTATAGGCGATCCGCCAGTGTCCACAGTCCCCGCAGGCCGCGACATGACCACCAAGGG
>NZ_NKTX01000192.1 GCF_003207815.1 Komagataeibacter oboediens
GAACTGATGGTGTGGACGGCTCCCTGTGGTCCTGAGAGGATGCTGAGGAGTTGAATGTCAGTGAAGGAAACCATCATGCGTCAGTTGGTCCGTATCGGCATGGATACCTCGAAAAAAGTGTTTCAGCTCCACGGCGTGGATGCCGAAGAGCGGGTTGCGCTAAGCCGGAAACTGAGCCGACATCAGATGATCCGGTTTTTCGAGAAACTTCCGCCGACAGTGATTGGCATTGAAGCTTGTGGGGCTTCCCATCACTGGGCCAGAACCCTTGGTGCGCTTGGCCACGAAGTGAGGCTGATGGCGCCACAGCTTGTCAAACCGTACGTCAGGCGCAGCAAGAATGATGCGGCAGATGCCGAGGCCCTCTGTGAGGCGATGAGCCGTCCGACCATGCGTTTTGTGCCCGTCAAGACGGTTGAGCAGCAGGCGGCCCTCATGCTTGTCGGCATGCGGGAGCGGCTCATTGGCAGACGTACCCAGCTGGCCAATTCCATTCGGGGATACGCCGCAGAATTCGGATTGACCGCCCCTGCGGGTCTCTCCCGTGTGGAACCATTCCTTCAGCAGATTGCGTCTGAAGAAACGCTGCCACCTCTCGCACGTGATCTGTTTGCGCAGATGGCGGAAGAGTATGAAGCCCTGATGAAGCACATCAGGGAGCTCGATGAAAAACTGGCCACATGGCATCGAAGTCAGGAGGTGAGCCGCAGGCTATCCGGAATTCCGGGCATCGGTCCTCTGGGAGCGGCTCTGCTGCTCATGAAGGCCCCGGATCCGTATCTATTCTGCTCAGGCCGGGATTTCGCGGCGTGGATAGGCCTCACCCCTCGTGATCATTCATCAGGCGGCAAGGTCAGGCATGGCGGGATCACCAGGGCTGGAGACAGCCGCCTGAGAAGTACGCTGGTTGTCGGAGCGACCACCGTGCTGCGGCATGTAAGGCAGAACGAACAGAGCCGTCTCGCCACGCCATGGCTCGTCAGTCTTCTGAGCAGAAAGAAGCCGAAACTCGCTGCTGTAGCCCTGGCCAACAGGATGGCACGCATTGCATGGAAGCTGATGACCAGCGGCGAGACATATCGCAAACCGGTGGAGGCCGCCGCAATGGCAGCGGCTGCCGCTTCCTGACGAAATTGGCCAACACGATGCACAGAAACGGAATGTGATCGTGTGAGCTGATACCGCAGTCCTGCAAAGAGGAGATGGGGGGATCGTTCGATCTGAATGGAAGACACTCCGCAAGAGCCCGTGGTTTTCAAAAACCGCTGAACTGAATGGAACTTCCATCGCAGAAACCATCTTGGCCAGCAGTCTGAACACTGCAACAACAGGCCGGACATATGGGTGCAAACGACACGGTCACACC
>NZ_NKTX01000193.1 GCF_003207815.1 Komagataeibacter oboediens
GATCAAAGCCCATTCCCCGTCCATCATATCCGATGGATATCGCAGTCCTTCCCGGCTATGTTCACGTCGGGCAATACCAGTCCATGTCACCATTCACTCCATCTCTCCGTAAAGACGGATGAATCACAACAGGCTGGTATTGTTCAAAAACTTTCGGATCAGGCTCTTACAGATGGAGCCCCGTTTCCTGGCCCGACCCATCTGCCTGAAGGCTTCATTCTGCATGAGCCGCGACTTCTGAACGGAACCGCCGACAATGCTGCGGCAGGTCTTGATGCGATGCAGTTCGCCATTGACCAGGCCATGAAGAATTACACATGTGTCGCATGCCGCGCCACCCGACTCAGCCGGACGGAAACAGGGGAATGGTCCGTTCATCTTTCGGACGGGTCGCGCGTGACCGGCCGGAAAATCTGGCTGGCGGCCGGTGTTATCGGCACCGCGCAACTCGTACTAAATTCAATCGATACCATGCGTGGTGCATCATTTAGGGACCATGCTCCTTACATGGCCTATGCCTCCGGTCTCAGGCACCTTCTGCGCTTACGACCGGGTCACCATTTTAATGCCTATACCCTGGAACGGATCGAAAGCAGCCATTGCGACGTTTTCGCCTCGATTTACGATATGGGCAGCGCGGAACTGAATCTGGTGCTGGGGTCTGCCATCAACCTGGTTTCTCCGTTTCTGCGTGGAGTCCGGTCCCCGTCTCTGGCCTCGATGCTCCAGCCAGTGCAAATCTGGACAATGCGCAGTTTCAGCCGCATCGTGCTGGATGCAACAGGCAGCCGCTATTCCAGTCATCTGGACGATGCATCGACAGACGATGGCCTGTGCCAAACGATAGCCGCAGTCTCATCCCTTGGAGGGAAGGTATGGCGTCATAATCGCACACCGGGTGGGCTCGGGTTTCATTACCACGACCTGCGCATGACATTGGATGACGGGCGGGATATCCCGGTCAACACCCTTCTGCGACGATGGTCGGACGGTCATGTCCTGTGTTCCGATGCGTCAATATTGCCGACAATCGGCCTGCGTCCACATACCCTGACAGCCATGGCAACAGCGCGCTATCTTGTAAAAAAACAATCGGAACAATAACGGAAACCTGTTTTTATTTTCGGCAAGTCCTTCCGGGGCCAGCACATATGCGGAAACCACGAATGATGCACTCGCAGACCTATTTCCCATACGAGGCCACATAACCAGCACAGCCTAAGAGTATCCGTTGTGGTCAAGCGGCTTTTGGCGTCCAAAGCCGATCTTTGTGAAGCAGGGCGTTTGCGAGGACAACGAGCTTTCGCATGATTGCGG
>NZ_NKTX01000194.1 GCF_003207815.1 Komagataeibacter oboediens
CAGCCTGTCGGGTTGGGGTACCCTGTGAAGGGGTAAGGTTGTAAGGTGGTGAGATGAGCAGTTTCATCCCATTTGACCGGTCTCAGCCGTATCTTCTGCCGCCTGATCTGAAGTCGTGGCTTCCTGCTGACGATATGGCGCATTTCATTGTCGCAGCCGTTGAGCGGGTTCCGATGAGTGCGTTCTGCGTGCCAGTGCGCACGGGAGGCAAGGCGCAGTATCATCCGCGCCTGATGCTGGCCCTTCTGATCTTCAGCTATGCGAACGGGTTGTTTTCCTCACGCCGGATCGAGCGGGCGACATATCGCGACATCGGGGTGCGCTTCGTGGCGGCGAACCTGCATCCGGATCATGATACGATTGCGACCTTCCGCCGGACGAACAGGGGCGCCATTGAAGCTGCATTTGCACAGGTCCTGCTTCTGGCGCGCGAGACAGGCCTGCTGCGTCTGGGCGTTGTGTCGATCGACGGCACGAAAATCGATGCCGACGCTTCGAAATACCGTTCGGTGCGCTACGACCGGATCAGGGCGCTGCGCGAACAGCTGGCGGTGGATATCGCGAAACTGATGGACCAGGCGGAGCACGCAGATGCCACAGACAGTGATCCGCAGGCATTGCCGGAAGAACTTGCCCGCCGGGAAGCGCTGAAAGCGAAGTTGGACGAAGCCTGCGCCCGGCTGGAAGCAGATGCGAAGGCGCAGGCCGAGGCGGCGCGACCGGCATACGAGAAGAAGAAGGCGGTGTATGACGCAAAAACAGGGCGTCGTGGCAGGGCGCCCAAACCGCCCGACGATGAACCACCACCCGACCGGCAGATCAGCCTGACCGATCCCGACAGCCGCCTCATGCGGCGTTCGGATGCCCACGAGTTCCGGCAGGCTTACAATGCCCAGGCCGTAGTCTGCGCCGAAGGCAGCCAGCTGATCGTGACAACCGGCGTTGTCGCCACGTCAGCGGATGCGCCATCCTTTGCCGACACGGTGCTGTCGATGGAAGACACAATCGGTCTCCCGGAGAAGGTGCTTGCCGACACCGGTTACGCCAGCGGACAGGCGGTCCGGAAACTGCAGGAAAAGGGCATTGATCCGCTGGTCGCCATTGGACGGCCCTGTGCCCGCAGACCTTACGACTTCCGACCCCATCCCGAAGCAAAGGAGCCACGCCGGATAACCGAACCCTGGCGGCTCGCCATGAAGAAAAAACTGGAAACCACAAAAGCCGGAGATGTTTACAGACTACGAAAACAGACCGTTGAACCGGTCTTTGGAATTATCAAAAGCATC
>NZ_NKTX01000195.1 GCF_003207815.1 Komagataeibacter oboediens
TCTTTTTTTTCCGCCCGACCGCCGTAAGGCGCCGGGACTGGAGAAAGGCGTAGGCCATCATGGACATCAGGGCGTGTCGGTGCAGGCCTGTCCATGATCGCCCCTCAAAGTGATCGAGGCCCAGTTCCTCCTTGAGTTGCTGATGCGCCTGTTCGCAGACCCATCGGGCCTTGATCGCAGCGGCCAGTAGCCTGAGGGAGGTGTCGGCAGACAGGTTGGACAGATAGTATTTCCGTTCTCCGGTGGAACGGTGCTCGCCAATCAGCCAGGCTTCCTCCCCAGGCATATGCTGGGCCGTCCGGCCACCGATACGCTGGGCTGGACCATCTGCAACGCGTATCCGCATGGCTGCAAAGCGGGCCGCGAGGCCACCTTTGGTCCCGCGACGCCAGCTGACCCTGCGCCATGTTGCAGTTTCCAGTATCTTATGGGCAGGGACAGATTGCTGGTCCGGTACCGGATGCATCCGGGACGGGCCGCGCTTTCTGGCCGGAAACACCAGCTCCACATCGGTGGAATAGACTTTCTGATGACGTGGTATCCCGACTGCCCAGCGCAGGCCCCGCGCACTCAGGGCCTGACGGAACGGGGCGGACAGGCCATAACCGGCATCCGCAAGAACACAGCCAAAACGGACACCTGCGGCACAGAGGCGATCAATCTCTTCGATCGCCATCTCCGGTTTGGTCCTGGAGCCCTGATGTTCCAGTGGAACGCCAGCCCGCTTCAGGCGTGCCGGATCTGCTGTCCAGATATCGGGCAGGAACAGACGGAGTGACAGCATCAGTGGCACTTCACGCGAAGCCAGTGTCACGGACACCAGTGTCTGACAATTCGCTTTCTTGCCCAGGGTCGAAGCATATTGGGGCGCCACGCCAACAGAATGTTCTCCCTTTTTGGGAAGGGAGGTATCATCGATGATCAGCCATGAACGCTCGCCGCCCACCAGATGGTCAGCATGACGCCATAGAGCAGCCTCAAGTGGCGCACTGTCCCACACACCGGCACTGACGAAATGATGCAGCCGGTCATAAGGGATATCGCCATTGCGTGCAGCCATGGGCTGCACGCTCTTGCGGTCACCAGGTCCGATCAGGCCTGCAATATAAGCCGGACACATCGCCCGCTGCGCTTTGTGACCCAGGGCCGCCAGAAATGGCGCAAGCCATACTTCCAGATCCGATCGCCAGTCGGTGTTCATCGCCAGCTCCCACTACAGCTGGTCTTCCATGAATCACCGATCGCATCCGTTGGGAATCCTTATTCCAAATTTTCT
>NZ_NKTX01000196.1 GCF_003207815.1 Komagataeibacter oboediens
TGGGCCTATCCTAAATTTCGTGTTTGGGCGTTTGATGCGAAAGAAGGAGCAGCATCATGGCCCGACGCAAGAAACCCATCATCCCTGACGATGTTCTGGACCAGGTTCTGGCTGGCCGCGTGGTCCGCACGATGTCAGACGCAGATGCCCTTCTGGGCGATATGAAGAAAGCCCTGGCGGAGCGGTTGCTCAACGCCGAACTGGACCACCATCTGGACGGCGAGGCTGTGGCTGGTCGCCCGAACTGTCGCAATGGCTATGGGCAGAAGACGGTGCTGACGGATGCCGGTCGGGTACGGCTGGACATCCCCCGTGATCGGGCGGGAACGTTCGATCCGCAACTGATCGCCCGCTACCGGCGGCGGTTTCCCGGCTTCGACGATCGGATCATCTCGATGTATGCGCGTGGGATGAGCGTACGTGAGATCCAGGGCCATCTGCTTGAAATCTATGGGATGGAAGCTTCGCCGGACCTGATCAGCGTCATCACCGACGCCGTTCTGGACGAAGTGGCAGCCTGGCAGAACCGGCCGCTGGAGGTGGTCTATCCGGTGGTGTTCTTCGATGCCCTGCGGGTGAAGATCCGTGACGAAGGCATGGTGCGCAACAAGGCGGTGCATATCGCCCTAGGCATACGCGCCGACGGCACGAAGGAGGTCCTCGGCCTGTGGATCGAGCAGAACGAGGGCGCCAAATTCTGGCTCCGTGTCATGAACGAGCTACGCCATCGTGGCGTCGAGGATATCCTGCTGGCCGTGGTTGATGGGCTCAAGGGCTTTCCCGACGCCATCCGCGCGGTTTTTCCCGAAGCCCTTGTGCAAACCTGCATCGTTCATCTGCTGCGCCATTCGTTGGATTTCGTCGCCTGGAAAGACCGCAAATCCGTGGCCACGGCTCTGAAGGATATCTACCGGGCGGTGGACGCCGAGACTGGAAAAACCGCTCTGGCCGCCTTTGCCGAAAGCCCCTGGGGTCGGAAATACGCAGCGATCGTCCAGTCCTGGGAGCGGGCCTGGGAGGAGGTCATTCCTTTCTACGCCTTCCCTGCCGACGTCCGGAAACTGGTCTATACGACCAATGCCATAGAAGCGCTGAACGCCAAGCTCAGGCGGGCCGTCCGGACCAGAGGGCATTTCCCCAATGACGACGCGGCTCTCAAGCTCCTCTTTCTGGCCTTGAACCGGGCCGAGAAAGAATGGATCATGCCCCCAAGGGAATGGTCCATGGCAAAGGCCCAGTTCGCCATTCTCTTCGGTGACCGCTTCGCCCG
>NZ_NKTX01000197.1 GCF_003207815.1 Komagataeibacter oboediens
GGCTTGTCTTATGCATTCCGTGTCGCTGCGTGCGACAAAGGACTGATTTTTCCGGGGTGGCCACCCCGGAAAAATCAGGAAGGGGACGGGTCGGCAACAGGCAGACCGTAATGGGTCGTCTTGAGAGTATGACCACCCCTTCTTTTCCTTGTGCCCTGAACGGATACCCGAGGTTCGGCCTCGGATGACAAGCATAGGACATGGAAAAGATGACGCATCCAGTTGCGGCTTCCAAGGCCGAATTGCCACCCGCATCGATCACAATCGGGATCGATGTATCCAAGGATCATCTCGACGCTGCCCGTCACCCCGGCGGTGATACCGTCCGTGTCGCCAACACCCGCAAGGGCCAGACCGCACTTCTGCGCTGGATCGGCGACATCAAAGCCGTTGCCCGGGTGGTGTTCGAGCCAACCGGCCCCTATCACCGCACACTGGAGGAACGCCTGGCGGCCGTTGGTATCCCGCAGGTCAAGGTTAATCCACGACAGGCGCGGCGTTTCGCCGAAGCCACCGGCAAACTCGCGAAGACAGATCGCGTCGATGCGTTGATGCTGGCGCGCTACGGTGCCCTGCTGGATCCGGTGACGCGGCCAGTCCGCACGGATATACAGAACCGCCTGGCCGAACTGGTGGCCGCGCGCCGCAGTTTGATGCGAGACCGCACGGCAACGCTCAATCGTCTCAAGACCCTCACGATCGGCTTGCTGCAGCGCCACGCGCGTCATCGCCTGCGGCAGATCGAGGCGCAGGTCACATCCCTCGATGCGGCGACTGACGCGCTCGTGGCGGAAGATGCGCATCTGTCCCGGCGCCGGGACGTGCTGGCCAGTATTCCGGGACTGGGAACGGTCACGGCTCATGCGCTTCTGGCCGACATGCCCGAACTCGGCATGATGGAAGAAGGTCAGGCAGCCTCACTGGCCGGGCTGGCACCCATCACGCGCCAGTCCGGCACATGGCGAGGCCGCAGCTTCATCCAGGGTGGTCGTGCCACCGTGCGGCAAGCGCTCTACATGCCGGCCATCGTCGCCATGCGGTTCAACCCAGACCTCAAGCGTGTTTACGACCGCCTTATCGCAAAGGGAAAACACGCCAAGATCGCCATTACCGCAATCATGCGAAAGCTCGTTGTCCTCGCAAACGCCCTGCTTCACAAAGATCGGCTTTGGACGCCAAAAGCCGCTTGACCACAACGGATACTCTTAG
>NZ_NKTX01000198.1 GCF_003207815.1 Komagataeibacter oboediens
GAAAGCCTGGTTGTTCGCCGGGTCCGATCGTGGCGGAGAGCGCGCCGCCGCCATGTATTCCCTGATCGTCACCGCGCGTCTGAACGATGTCGATCCCCACGCATGGCTCGCCGATGTCCTGGCACGGATCAATGACATCCCCAATCCACGCCTCCATGAACTCCTGCCCTGGCACTGGAAAGCCCACCAGCAGGTCCACAATACCATCGCCGCCTGAATACGCCCGCGTCTCTCGCCGGATGATTACGTCGATCAGGTCTATCAGCGCGATATTGTCATGTTGCCAAACGCCGCCTTGGGCTAGCTTTACGGGCACCGCTCGACCATCTTTCGTAAGAAGAGATATTTCATGAATGTAGAAGCGCAGGTCGTTGACGCGAACAGTATTATCGTGCGTGCCGACATGATCTAGCGTTCGTACGCAATTGACCGTCCGATCTCCATAGATCGCTTGGAAATTAAGTTGCCCCTGTCTGGGAGCGGCACGAGATTCGACTGCAAAGAATGACATCGCTACAACCCATGTACTACAAAGAATTAGCGATTTTTTCTTATTAATTACGGACATACTGACACTCCTTCTGGCTAACAAATCGACGTTGAGTGTTTATTCAGGGATTGGCTTCCATCCAGGAAATTCCTCTATTTCCCAAGACAAAGAAAGAAAGTATCCGAAGTCATATCCTTGAAGTTCGATGGTCTCAGAAAGATCCAGTTTCTCCACCACGCGCACTGTATCAACCGATCGGGTTTTCCATCCAGCGATCCAGGTTTTTGAAGATTTGTCCCCGATTATGATTCCCTTTGCTTGTGATCTGTCCGAAACAGTCCATAGAGCTGCGGCAATCGAGCGTACTTCGTCAGCGAACGCGCGAGTTGCGTATTTCTGAAGCAAAGGGTCTGACAAGAACCATCTCAATATCCATATATGGAGAGACCAACCAAAGGTGACGCCACATGAATCCGCCCAGCTCATAAATGGTATAAAAATACCACCAGAGACTGAGCTATTTATATCAGTAAGATACTGGGAGGGATCAAAAATGGCGTGCCAATATGCGCGATAACACACATCGAGACGATTAAACTCCCGTGACTTCTGATCTAAGAGTATCCGTTGTGGTCAAGCGGCTTTTGGCGTCCAAAGCCGATCTTTGTGAAGCAGGGCGTTTGCGAGGACAACGAGCTTTCGCATGATTGCGG
>NZ_NKTX01000199.1 GCF_003207815.1 Komagataeibacter oboediens
AGCCAGGCGCGCAATATCCATGGCCGACAGGTCTCGTGCACTGTCAGTCGCGCCAAGAGGCCATGATGCGGCTCTATCAGGTCAAATCAGGGCTGACCGATGATGTGGGAGCCAGCGTATTCCGGTTCTTTTTGGGGGAAGATGGTGCGCCCCGGACTGAGACGCTTGAGGAAGTGGGGCAGGTGGCTGTGGTGCAGGCATAAAAAATCCCGCCGGAGCGGGATTCAAAAGATCGAGATTCCGCGCGTGGACCTATGCAGCGATTAATTGCGCAACCTTCTTATCGAATCTACGTACCACAGTTTGGACCACCTCTCGTCTTTTCGAGATTCTGTAAGCCAGCACGTTATCGTAGTGCATATCGTCAATGTCCAAATCAGCAGAATTGAACATCAAAAAGGCCTGCTCTTTATTACCTTTTGCCTCAAAGTTATGCGTCTTGAGAATTTTTGACACATGCGCCTCGTTCGGACTCATCAAGCAGATATCCAACGGCGTAACTTCGTCGGGCAACTTTATTTTCTGGAAAGCCTTCAAAAGGCGGTCAAAAACCCATTGCGGTCCGACCGTATCAATTAACGGGGTAGCCACCATATACCACCAGTAATCAGATTCCCGGTCGTAAACCCATGCCGCCACATTAGGCTTCAGCCCAATCTCATCAAGGATCTGGTAAACACGAAATCCGGCAAGCCGCCGTTCATTCGATGCCGGCCCTACTTCAATAGCCATTCCAACAATCCTTTATCTCCAACGGCAGAAACTATGTCACGCGCCAAGGGTGCAGGGAAACTGCCACTTTTGTACCTTACATTGACGCGCCACGAATTTACAACGCCCCACGCATGTATAAGATCGTGATCGGGTGTAGAATTTAAGATTTCCTGTAACTCATCCCATGCGCCGCACATTCTGCATAGCTTTTGCAAATCATGTATTTCGATAGGTGGTTTATGGTTCCTGCCAGGCCATGCGTTCCAGCCATGCATTTTCATAAGTTTAGCCTTTAACGCGCATTCAACTGCGATGCCCGCCAGTTCGAATGCTTCCTGATACTGGCCCGCGTCAAAAAGAATCTCTGCAGAAGCAAATTTCCTACGTGCATTGATTACCCAATCATCGCGATACAACACGCTTGAATCGCTACCGTCAGCCATTAGAACGCATAACCCATATCCAAATTACGTATATC
>NZ_NKTX01000019.1 GCF_003207815.1 Komagataeibacter oboediens
TTCAGCATGAAGGCCATCGTGAACCCGTTTCTCAGAAAGGGGTCGTTTTTGGCTGCCTGTCCCCCTTCCGAAGGGGTCACTTTTCCATGCCGCTTAACAGTATGAACGATGTCCCGCCTTTGGCCTGCGCTTTGGCCCGAGCCTCTCGCCGCCAGCGAAACACCAGACTTGGATGGATCCCATACTGTGCAGCCACCTCCCTTATTGGGCGTCGGCTCTCGTAGGACGCGATGACCACTCGCGCGCGAAATTCAGGGGCGTGCCAGCGGCGGCGATCCGAAACGATCTCGATCCGCGAGGCGTCCGCCAGCCTGTCCCGCTCGCCTGTCTCTCTACCGCTCCTTTGGAGCCTCTCTGCGGTACTACCTGCGACACTCGCAGGTAGTACCGCGTCCCTATCTCTTAAATCGCTCATGCTTCATAGCTGAACAAGACCAGAAGTATTCAGCAAGGCGTCAGTCGCCGGGAGCTTACGCCGAAGGTTCCTCGGCGGTGTCTTGCCCTTAGGACGGACTTCCTCGATCAGTGGTTTCCAGACAGACCAAGCCTGATCAGAAAAGACAGACTGCATCATGCTCATCATAAACAGCTACGCAGTCCGTTCTGTCATTCAAGGCCTAACAGGTCCGAGGCTCAGGACTCATTCTTTGAGATAAAAAATGAAGCTTGCTGCGATCTGGATTGTAGACATGAAGGTGTGACCGCACCGGTCGTATCTGGTCACAACACGTCGCCGGTCTTGCGAACATGTTTTCGATAAGGTGGCGCTTTTTATACAGATGGCAGTTGTAAGGCGGTGTTGATTGCCGGTTCTTTTTGGGGGGAATGCAGGCGGTAATATTCTGTCTGGCGAGAGACCACCTGATCCGGTTGCTGTCATAACTTCGGTTACCGATGGCTTCCGCTGTTTCCTCCGGCAGGTCCATCAGAAAAAACATCTGCCCTTTGAAGTCACTGACCTGTCCAGCAGTCAGATGCAGGCGGACAGGTCGGCTCTGGACATCACACACGGTATGCTGCTTTGAGTTCAGTCCACCTTCTGCTCGTCCGATATGGCAGGAAAAGTCCTTTTTTGAGCAGGGAGACCGCTGTCCGATGCGCTTCGGGATATGTTGCATCGATCATCAGGCATTTTGATCGACCCGTTCTTTCACTCAAAGCTGCAAAGATCCGGTCGAAAAATCAAGACGGCTCCAGCGGACGAATCGGTTATATAAGGTCTTATGCGGACCTGACGCTTCCGGCACATCTTTCCTCTGCAAACCGTTACGAATTACATACACGATTCCATTGAGCACCCGGCGGTCATCCAGGCGCGGCACGCCGAGAGCCAGAGGAAAATACGGTGCAATCCTCTCCCATTTGGCTCCTAAACAGCAAAAACATGTGATTCACAGGCTCATCCCTCACGAGGACCTGTGAACCACGGAACACCGCTCAATTCAATAAATTAATAGATCCTGAACCTAAGAGGTCTTGACGTCTGCTCAAATATAAGAAACCGTTTAATTATTACCGTATTTTCGCAAGAGAAAATTTTATATTATATTTATATTTTAACTGTCTCGATACCAGCGGAGAAAAGAATTGAATGTGTTGCGTCCCCGTCTGAAAAGTGCTGTCCGACGATCATATCCCCAAAACATTCTGTGATCTGAACGTTTTTTCTGTTGGGTGTATATTATATCAATTAAAGATTCTGGAGATTTGATAATTGAATCCAAAATATTTTGACTAATGCACTCGACCCTTGTGTGTTTGCTTATTTTCTTCACAACATGCTGATATTTATTTATGTAGGCCTGAATTTCTGTAAGGTTGGCAACAGTAAAGTTGTCAGCCATCATATATAATGATTCATTTACACTCCGTGTGTCATTATGACGATCCAGTTTAAGAAAAGGAAATTTTTTCTTAAAATACGGAAAATGTATAAATTGTTCTACGGCCAGTCGTATGAGAAATCTTTTTTCTAATACGTTTGTATCCTTCAGAAAGGGATGGTTTTCATAATAAATCGCATCGCAGAAGCTGACGTCCTCGACGTCTTCCCAAAGATTTCTGATGTCTTCAGTGAGTCCAAAATGGAACCAGTCACTGTAATGAAAAGGCATCCTGTACAAAGTTAATGGATTTATTGTAAATATCTCAGGAATTAATATTCTCTGTGTGAAAGAAGCATAATGGCGGCGTACATCATGAGCATGTCTTTTGTAAACATCAATAAATTTTTTGCTCATCAGGCATAGGTCATTCCTTATGCGGAGCGCATATTTCCTTGATGCGTATTTTAGGCCTGCTTTTGCCGATTGTATCTGCAGATTTATGTTATTTAAGCTCTGTGTATCATTTTTTATAGGGGGCAGCGGAAGCGCATCGGGCGCCTTGATAACGATGTCTGCGGTATCGAATAAAACCTTTAAGGCTTCTTTTCGTATCGTATCAATTTTAAAGGCAGCATATGCTACTTCAGGCAGAACATTCTCCCCGGTATTTATTGAAAAGTCTATAAAATCAGAGGATGAAATGGAAACAATGATTTCTGCTTCAGGAAACATCTGGCGCCAATGGCGACATATCAGGGCAGATTCCTGTATGTTCTTTTGCAGCCATGGACCCTGTATGACAATAGAAAGCGGTTCGCCATTTTGATGGATATTATTCAGGTCATTGACGTCAAAATGGTAAACCACTTGCGATTGTCCTATGGGATCTAAATATTATTTGTTCAAATATAAGAATTTTTCTTCAAATTCTTTACCACCATCTTTGGTCAGGGCTTCATATTCGGCTGGCACCCCACAAAAAATGACATTTTCTTTTGGAATGACCGTATAGCGAATGTCTTTTCCGATCTTGATCAGGTGATTGTAAATCGGGGCGACATATAGCTCATTTTTGCTCGGGTTTTTCCGCTCTTCATCCAGTGCCCAGCGGAAGTCGCTGATTGTGGCGAACTGATACAGGCCCGTGCAGCAGAAGTGCGAGATCGGTTCTTTTTCCGTCGTGCGGGTGACCCGGTTCTGGTCGCTTCCGTCGCTTTCGACAAATGACCAGTTATCCCCTTCACCGACAAAGGTTTCCAGATACCCATCTCCCTGTGCGGCTTTTGGCGGGAATGTAAAGCCAGGGCGGAAGGTATCGATATTGAAAATGGTCATGCCTGTGGGACCGGCCTCTGTAACGCCATCCAGTCCCCGTTCAACCGTTTCCGCCTGCCCTGCTGTCATCTCGTCCAGAATGACGAGACGCGCGTTGGTGACGCCAAGAGCTGCCAGACGCTGACGGACAAAGTCAGGCGTATCGAACTCCTTGCGCATGATAAAAGTAAAGGTGTCCTGCCGACCTGCCTTCAGGAAGCCCATGACTGAATAGTCAAAGCAGGTGTAGTTGCCAAGCGGCAGCATATATTTGGGTCTGTCATAACCGGCTTCACGGAAACGGCGGCTCATCCCAACCATTGGAAATATAATCATGAACAGGACTCCATCATATTCTTCAGTCGGAATGTGTTGGCAAGTATCGCCTTCTGCCGCCGCTTGTCTGTTGTGTGCAGGGGAAGCATGCTCAAAAATAGCAGGGCCGTCATGGCAATGGCGGAACGATCCATGCAGGCATAGTTGCCTGCCTTCCGGCTTTTATAGATATCCAGAAGGCGTTGACGTGTGGGACCTATATCAAACGAGAGATCCAGATCGTAATCCGCAGATGTGAGATCAAACCTGTCCGCGATCAGGAAATCATAAAGCCCAAAGACCGAATGCCCCAGCTTGGAGATATCATACCGGGCATCGCCAAACATGGTGATGCGTCCGTTTGATAGCATACCGCGCGGATCGACAACGCTGACGCGCTTGGAGCGGAAATTATAGAAGATGTTCCCAAAATGGAAATCGCCATGCCACATGGTGATATCATCAAGTGAGGTCGGCACGATGGCCGAGATCAGTTCTTCCCCCAGCGTCCGTAACGATGGTGCCAGTTTCCCGCCGTAACGCCATTCCTTTGTCAGCGAAATATCATTATCCCGCGCAAAGGTTTCCAGACGATGCGCCGTCTTGCCCTTGATCATGTCATTGAAAAACAGGGAAGGATAGTCATCCCCGATTTCATAGTTCCGGGGGCGGATGCCCTGCATTTTTTCAAGGAAATCTAGGCAGCTATCCATCATGATTTCCCAAATATGCCCCGGCAGGTTGCCAAAGCAGTACAGTTCGGACATCAGAGGAAAGAACAGGTATTCCAGTTCATAGGAATATGTTTCTTTTTCGCCGGCATCAATGAAATGCGGGGTATAAGGCCGCAATTGCGGTGGAAGATGCTGAAACCACTCGGCTTCCGCAAAGATCTTGCGCTGGGGCAGACCTGTCTTGACAACAGAACGGCCGTCACTGGTTATGCTGTTGAACGACCGTGCCAGCAGTTCCTGACATCGGGACTGGTGATAGGTGTACAGATGACCGAAATCCAGCCAGGTAATGTCATATACCGGTTCCATGGTATATGACGCTGAATATGCATTCAGGGCCTCTATGAAGCCTTGGCCGTTTTCCAGGGTCGTATTGACGATTTTCTTGAAGTGCCCTGCTTCGTGGAAATTGAACAGGCCTGCCACGATATCGGTGGTCCGTTCCGCATCCCGCTGATATTCATGGAATACGTATCGTCCATCAATGACTTCGCATTCACTCCATCGTGCCAGGTGATGGGTGCTGCCGACTGCAAAACCGTTGGCTGGCCAGGTTGATTGCGTATCAATCAATGTATCGCCAAACAGGATATATACGTTGTCGCCAGCTTTTATGGAATTGAGGCCCTGCGCAATACTCTGCAGCACGGATGCCGTGGCTGGCACGCGTTCAATCAGGATATTCGCAGCCTTGATACGCTCGACATCATAATGTGGCAGTACATAGCTTTCGGGCAGCACCATGATGGGTTGCGCATCCATCGCCGCGGCCATCTTCAGTTGGTCTTCGTACAGACGACGACCCCCATTGGGCAGGAAAGCAGGCGGCAGATTTCCGAATTCGGCAATCAGTTCCGGGCAGATGTAAGCGCCGCTTAGAATAATGAAATAAGCGCCTGACATTATACCTGCTCGCGTTCAAGAAGACTGACGATCTGATCGTAGCTCAACGTACGGAATTCAGATGGACGGATGGCCTTGTCATCAATGTAGAAGCCATCGTGACCACACCACGGTTTACCGACGATAATCGAATCATACGGAACATCGTGCCGATCCAGCCATTCGGTAATGACCGGCAGCGTATGTTTCACAATGGCGGAAATGTCACCCTTGTACGTACGCATGTTGCGGCTGGTATGAATGGTAATATGAAATCCGTTCTTTTTATATTCGCGGATTTTCTCAATGATTTCCATGACAGGCGTTGCGTTGCTGTATTTTTTCACGGGATCACTGGATTGATCTTCGTTTTCATATGGCCTGCAGATCGTATGATCCAGGTCGATTACAAGATTCTTCATTTTGCCTCCATGTTTACTATGAGAACGATCCTGTCTGGGGCTGGTTGATAATGTTATCCCCATCATTGTATTCATGGAGAATAAATTGATTATGAATCAATTTTTCCATTATATTTCGCCAGAGAGATATCTTTACGGAATGTCTATCTGGCAAGGCCCCCCATGGATGTTCCTGGGGACAGAATGGTCGTAATCAGACCAAAGAATTTATAAAACTTATTACTTGCCGAGTTGGCAATGTAGATAAGATCTTGGTCCCGCATCATGAATTTATCCGCCAGGAAGTAACTGGCGGGGTTCATCATGTCCAGCTGATAGACCACCGGCGCCGTCGTGGCCTTATCATCGATCGGCATGCCAAGGCGGCGGACGATATCGGCATTTTCAAAACGGAACAGATAAACGGCGTTGGGATCGGCGCGTGAATCCTGCGGGCCGCCATTACGCGCGATGGCTTCTGCCATGGTCAGGGTCGGCATGGTGAACTGGGTCTGGCTGACATGGCCACTGGCCCCGAAAACCGTATAGCTGCGGGGCTTGAAGGTCAGCTGTACCCGGTCCCCCGGTTGCATCAGGATGTTCTGCGCAGGCGTATTCTCGATGGTCTTGAGCGGCAGTTCAGCAATCTTGCCATTGCGCGTCAGACGGACCAGATAATCCTCATCTGGCTGGTGGGACTGGCTTGCGCCACCGGCAAGGGCGATGACATCCAGAATGCGTTCCCTGTTGGGGGTCAGGGCCACGCGGCTTGGCCGGCGTACACCGCCATAGACCATGACCGAATTGGCGATATCGGCCGCGATGCGTACCAGTACCTGCGGCGAGAGGGACTGCTGCTTCAGCCGGGCCTTGATGGCTTCCGCCACCTCTATGGTGGTCATGCCGGCAACATGGATTTCCCCGGCATAAGGCACCCGGATATTGCCGCTGGCATCAACGCTGAGCGGGGGCAGGTTCGATCCCGTAGACGTGCTGGGCATTGTGCTGGCGCCACCGGATGATGTCGTCGAGGCCATCATGCTTGCGCCGCTCAGGCTGAACAGTGCGCTGCCGACTTCATATATCGAAACCTGCAGGATGTCGCCCGGGCCAACCCTGTCATTATGGGTGTAACTGACTGGCGTATTATCCGCATCCAGACTGCTGAACAGCGGTGGATCCTCACTGGCGAGCAGGGTAATGAGGTCCGGGCTGACCTGCACGATCGCATAGCCTACCGTATTGCGCTTGGGGTCACGCTGGGCATGGTTGACCTGTGCTTCCGTCGGGCCGCTATACGGTAACGAATCGCAGCCTGTCAGTAGCAGAAGGGCTCCACCAACCGCCGCAAAATGCCGACCTTTTCGAACTCGCCGTAGAACTGAATCCAGATTTTTCGGAAGACAGGAAATGGTCAAGGCAACACCGCGACTGGAGGTTGAGTGAAGGCGGAGAACAGGGCTGAAGGTATCTACCATGCATTGTGCATGTCTGACGTGTTCGGTCGGCAAATATCTATGGAAAGGCTTTTTATCACGTCATATTTTAACTGGCTACGCTAATTAGTTGAGGTGGTTGCCGCCCTGTAGATAGCAGAAAACCGCGCGAACAGACAGTCTGCCACCCATGTCTGGCAACAGGATGGCAATTCCGGAATCTGTTATGGGAATTGAAGAAATTCTGTCCCGGGCCACAGGGATTACGGCTGGACCAGCTTTGTGCATGGCGGTCTGCAACAGCAATGTAGATAATATTTTAAGTGGGTAACAGGTATGCAGGAAGCGTGGTGTCAGCAGGGCAGGACGCGTGGCGTACAGGATCAGGACATCCCTTCTGCCGGAACCGGCCTGTTCTGCTAACCATCATATCCGTGGGGGTGCCTTTTGCGCCAGTTCAGGGCCGTTCCGACGATGGAATCAATATGCCGGTATCTGGGCTGCCACCCCGTATCCATGCGGATCCGCGATGAATCGGCCACCAGAATGGCCGGGTCTCCCGGGCGGGGCGGGGCCCATTCCCATGGTATCCTGCATCCGCTTACACGTTCCACGCTCTCGATGACTTCAAGGTTGGTCAATCCCCGCCCATTGCCCAGATTGTAGGCGACCGATCTCGTGTCCAACTGGTCGATCACGCGGATATGCGCATCCGCCAGATCGGTCACATGGACATAGTCCCGGATGCACGTGCCATCCCGTGTACTGTAATTGCTGCCAAATATTTGCAGGGAGGACTGCAACCCCAGCGCCGTATCGATGGCAAGGGGTATGAGGTGGGTTTCCGGGCGATGATCTTCTCCCAGCCGTCCCTTCGGGTCGGCGCCGGCAGCGTTGAAATACCGCAGGCAGGCAGTGCGCATTCCATAAACACGGTCAGCCCACAGCAGGGCGCGTTCGATGAAGAACTTGCTGTCACCATAGGGGGACGCCGGGTTAACCGGCGCATCATCCATAATCCGCGACAGATCACGTTCATTACTGAACAGCGCCGCCGTGGAAGAAAAGACAAAGCGTTTTACCTGATGGGATGTACATGCCTCGATCAGGTTCAGGGAACTCATGATATTGTGCCGCAAATAGTGGAACGGCTCCGTAATGGAGCACCCGACCGATGACAGGGCGGCAAAGTGGAACACCACGTCCCAGCTATCCTGCGTTACGGCGTCATGTGTCGCCTGCGCATTGCTCAGGTCGACATGCCGGAACCGGACCCCATCGGGGATGGCAGCACGATGACCCGTGCTGAGGTCATCCAGCACGACAACGTCATGCCCTGCATCCAGCAGGCTTATGACCACATGGCTCCCGACATACCCCGCCCCACCTGTAACAAGACATTTCATGGTCGGGGTCGGTTTCCCTGTCAGGCCGGAATGTAGGGAGGGTAGAAAGAGCCGTAAAACCTACAGGATATGGCCATTGGCAGCAATGTACGGCCTTATGCCTGTCCTGCGCGATAATGACGGACTGGCACAAACGGGGCCCAGTCCCGCGCATGGTTTGCGCGACGGGCTCCGTATCCGTATCTGCCAGCCGGGGTATCATGTCCGCGATGGTCCGATGCGGGCCGGAAACAGGTGGAGCCTACAGCAGCTTCATGATTTTCAGCAGCAGCCACGTGATCATCATGAACACGAAGCAGATGCCACCCGCCTCGACTGTTCCCAGTGAGCCGGCAGCAAGGAACATGCCACCCGTGTTCATGCCGAAAAAACCGGTCACGAATGTTGCGGGCAGCATGAGGGTGGTCACGATGGACACGGTGTACAGGCGGCGGTTGGTTTCTTCCGCCTGTCCGGACGCCAGTTCGTCCTGCAGCGATCGCGCACGGTCCTGCAGGGCCAGAAGGTCATCAAGGGCTGCATGGATCTGGCGCTGCGAACGGTCGCGGATGTCATCTTCCGCCCATTCGGGCAGTTCCAGGTCCTCGTTATGGAAAATGCGGTCCACGGGCGAGATCACGCGCCGCAATTCGGTCGAACGACGCCGGACACGTCCGATCAGCCCGCTTATGCGGCCGAAATCGGTATGCTGGTCCAGCGTCAGCAACAGGTCCTCGGCGCGGTCAAGCTGGTCATCCAGCATGGCGATGTTGCGCCGGACGGTGTCGGCAAATTCCAGCAGGGTATGGTCGACCACTTCGGCAGGGGAGTCGAAGGCCGCCCGCTGCATGGTCCGGTAAATGACCCCCAGGGCCGGAACCGGCTGGCGGCGCGTGGTGATCAGCAGGGTGGGCAGGACCGCGAACCGCCATGCGGACAGGTTCTTGTCATCTTCCGACATGGCATCGTCAAAGCCGGGCAGGGCGCCATAGACGATATCGCCTTCCGCCTCGACATTGGTGCCCCGGTCCGTGCTGCCCAGGGCCAGGCGCACTTCTTCGGGCAGGCAGGGAATGGCCTGGATGTGCGCGCGGCTGGCGGTATGGACAATGTCATAATGCAGCCAGACCCAGGAATCCGGCGTGCCGGGCGGCAGGCCATCCAGCGCGCGGACGATCTGTTCATCCGTCAGGCGCTCGGGCTTCTGGCCCGGCTGGCAGGCAATGGCCCAGACCAGCCCGTTGGAGACAGATGACGCAGAGTCGACAGGCAACCCGGTGGCGTTGTCCATCATGGGGAAATCGGGGACGTTTTCCATCGCGTATCCCTCCGTCATTCTGCCGGTCCGGCCGGTTCTGGTGATCCTGTCTGGCCGATACGAAACGGGCGGCCGGTGGCCGTTGGCCACACGCCCGCCCGTCCGTTACGCCAGCTGCGTCTTATTTCATCAGGTCAGGGGAGACCTTGCCGCCATTTGCCGCCAGCTTCTGCATAACCTGCTTGAGCAACCACACATTCATGGACGCGGAATCGTTCATGTCACCGGTATAGTGCAGTTCCGTCGCCAGTTCCTTACGCGCGGCAAGCGAGCTGTCGAGGCCCAGCAGCTTCAGCAGATCCACGATGGAGGTCTGCCAGTTCAGCTTTTCGGGGTTCTTGGCCGCCAGCGCGCTCAGCACGGCGTCCACGTCCACAGGCTGTGCCGGGGCGGCGGGCGCTGCAGCCGGAGCCGCTGCGGCAGGGGCTGCTGCGGGCGTGGCTGCCGGCGCAGCTGCCGGGGTCGCGGCTGCTGCGGTGTGGCTGCCGAAGATCTTGGACAGGATTGAACCGAAGATGCTCATGGTATCTTTCTCCATTCACATGATGTGGCCCGGCGGATGCCGGACCAGTCACGCGTATGTTAACGATGTTCGAAGCGCTCAGTAACGATACAGGTCATTCTTGAACGGACCGTTGACCGGCACGTCAATGTAATCCGCCTGCTTCTGGCTCATCTTGGACAGATGCGCGCCAACCTTGGCCAGGTGCAGGAAGGCCACCTTCTCATCCAGCTTCTTGGGCAGGGTGTAGACCTTGTTTTCGTACTTGCCTTCCGGCGCTTCCCACAGTTCGATCTGCGCCAGCGTCTGGTTGGTGAACGACGCGGACATGACGAAGGACGGATGGCCCGTCGCGTTGCCTAGGTTGACCAGACGGCCTTCGGACAGGACGATCAGGCGCTTGCCATCAGGGAAGACGACCTCATCCACCTGCGGCTTGATGTTGTCCCACTTGAAGTTGCGCAGGGCGCCGATCTGGATTTCGGAATCGAAATGCCCGATGTTGCACACGATTGCGCGGTGCTTCATCTCGCGCATGTGGTCCAGCGTGATGATGTCCACATTGCCCGTGGCAGTGACGAAAATGTCGCCGCGCGGCGCGGCCTCTTCCATCGTCACGACCTCATAGCCTTCCATCGCGGCCTGCAGCGCGCAGATGGGATCAACCTCGGTCACCAGCACCCGGCAGCCGGCGTTGCGCAGGGACGCGGCAGACCCCTTGCCCACGTCACCGTAACCGGCAACCACGGCAACCTTGCCGGCCATCATCACGTCCGTGCCACGGCGGATGGCGTCCACCAGGCTTTCGCGACAGCCGTACAGGTTGTCGAACTTGGACTTGGTCACGCTGTCATTGACGTTGATGGCCGGAACCTTCAGCGTGCCCTTCTTTTCCATTTCCCACAGGCGGTGGACACCCGTCGTGGTTTCTTCCGACAGCCCGCGCACGTTTTTCAGCAGTTCGGGATACTTGTCGTGCATGAGGATGGTCAGGTCGCCACCGTCATCAAGGATCATGTTGGGGGTCCAGCCGTCCGGCCCCTTTACGGTCTGCTCGATGCACCAGTTGAACTCGTCTTCCGTCAGGCCCTTCCACGCGAACACGGGCACGCCGGTCGCGGCGATGGCGGCGGCAGCCTGGTCCTGGGTCGAGAAGATGTTGCATGAGGACCAGCGGACCGTAGCCCCCAGCGCCGTCAGGGTCTCGATCAGTACGGCGGTCTGGATCGTCATGTGCAGGCAGCCCGCGATGCGCGCGCCCTTCAGCGGCTGGGATGCGCCGTATTCTTCACGGAGGGCCATAAGCCCTGGCATTTCGCCTTCCGCGATCGAGATTTCCTTGCGGCCCCACTCGGCAAGCGAGATGTCCTTGACCTTGTAATCGGTGCTGGTGGTCATTTCTTATCCTGTATTCGTCAATGCGGCACAGGATATACCCCGTTGGGCGCGCGTGATCCAGAGTGCGCGGGATTCCACGTTCACGCGATCGTGCGGGCGACCTCTTCCGCCTGTTTCAGGATCCGCAGGAAATTTTCTCCCCACAGGGCCGCGATCTGGCTGCGGTCATAGCCGCGGCGCAGCAGTTCTGCCGTCAGGTTGGGCGATTCCGATGCATCGGCCCAGCCGCGTATGCCGCCGCCGCCATCAAAATCGGACGAGATGCCGACATGCTTGATCCCGATTCGCTGCACCGCGTAATCGATATGATCGACAAAGTCCGCCACCGTGACCGGGCGCATGTCACGCACGTCGCGCGGTCGCAGGAAGGCATCCATGGCGGTAATGTGGATCACGCCACCACAGGCCTTCAGCGCGTCAAGCTGCGTGTCATCAAGGTTGCGCGGATGATCGCACAGGGCACGGACACACGAATGGCTGGCAAAGACCGGCGCGCGGGACAGGCCAACGGCCTGCAGCATGGTGTCGCGTGACGTGTGCGAGACATCGACCAGCATGCCCACGCGGTTCATTTCGGCCACCGCATCACGGCCAAGGCCGGACAGTCCGCCATGCAGCGTTTCGGGATCATCCAGGTGATGCATGGGCCGTGCCGAGTCGGCCAGCTGGTTGTGCCCGTTATGGGTCAGCGTCATGTAGCGTGCGCCCAAAGCCCGGAACCGGGCGATCAGCGACAGGTCCTCGCCAATCGTATAGCCGTTTTCCACGGCGGGGATGATGGCGACATCCCCAGCGGCATGGGCCGCGCGTACCGCTGCCGCCGTGTCGCACACCTGCACGCCATCGATCCCGCCCGTCTCTCCGATCACGTGCAGCATCGCTTCCGCCCGGGTGGAGGCCGCCTCGTGCCCCGCCACGTCACGCGCGCCCTGTCCCACATAGGCCACAAGGCATGCGGCACTCAGACTGCCCGCGCGCATGCGCGGCAGGTCCACCCGTCGCGACGGCGCGCCCGTGGCGAAGTCGTCGCGGTCCGGCCACGGAATGTCCACATGGGTATCAATGCTCAGCAGCGAGCGATGCAGTTCGACTGCTTCCGTTGCGGATATGTCGGTTGGTGTATCGGTCATGGGGCCTCCAGCAATGGTGATAATGAACCACATGCAGGCCAGTCCTGAAAACTGGGCATAAACCAAAAGTGGTGACCTGTCGTTAGGGTAGGGACCGGCGACACACGTCCAGCCCCCGGCCCGGTCGCCACCCTGCCGCCTGCGCGCCGGGGCACCATAGCCGCCGGGAGCGCCTGACGAAGGAACGACCATGACAACCTCCATCCCCCTGCTAGAACTGAATGATGGCCACAGGATCCCCGCCATGGGGTTCGGTACCTATCCACTGGATAACCCGCAGGCCGAAAAGGCGGTGCGGGAGGCGCTGGATGCGGGGTATCGCCTGTTTGATACCGCGTCGCGCTACGGGAATGAAAGCGGGGTCGGCACGGGGCTGGTCAGTTCCGATGTGGGGCGCGAGGATATTTTTGTCACCACCAAGCTGCGTGGTGCCGATCAGGGATATGACAGTACGCTGCGCGCGTTCGAGCAGAGCCTTGGACTGCTGAAAATGAGCTATGTTGACCTGTATCTCATCCACTGGCCGCTGCCCGCCAAGGACCAGTATGTCGATAGCTGGAAGGCGATGATCCGCCTGCAGAAGGAAGGCCGCGTGCGCTCGATTGGCGTCTCCAACTTCCTGCCTGAACACCTGCAGCGCCTGATTGATGAAACCGGGGTCACGCCTAGCGTCAACCAGATCGAGATGCATGCCGATTTCGCGCAGTCCGAACTGGTCGCCCTGCACAGGAAGCTGGGCATCCAGACAGAAGCCTGGAGCCCGCTTGGGCGCGGCAAGCTGCTGGATAATCCTGTCGTCAAGCGGGTTGCGGACCGGCATGGCAAATCCACGGCACAGGTGCTGCTGCGCTGGGTGATCGATTACGGCGCGATCCCCATCCCCAAAAGTGCGCATCCCGAGCGCATGCGCGCCAACCTGCATACGTTCGATTTCCAGCTGACGGCGGATGACATGAGCGACCTTGCGACACTCGACAGCCCCCACAACCGCACAGGTGGTGATCCCGCCACCTATGTCGAGGAATAAAAGGCTGGTCTGAAGGAATGGAAGTTTCCGGGTGCCGCCTTTTTTCAAAAGGCGGCATTCTTCGAAGCATCCTGAAAAAAGCGTCACCGAAAACTTTTTCATGACCTGCAGGTGCGCATGAACCTGACCTGCCCGATTACGTCATGGACATGTCGGCGGGTCAGGATTGCACAAGCCGAAGCCACGCTGTTATGGTGCGGCGCCCGTCCCGCCGGGCGGGCCATGTTGGCGCGTCCGCCATGGGATCGGGCATGATCGGGATCATACCACCAGCATGGCACCAGCGCAGGCAGTAGCGGCATCTGACGGACATGGCGGCACGACCGCGCAGGCTTCCCCCACACGCCGGTCGCTGCGATGGCTGGCGCTGGGGTTTGCGGGCATGCTGGCCGCCTGTGCCCATAATGGCTCCCACGAGATGAGTGAGGAGCAGATGATTCAGGAAGCCGATTCCTATCGCGCCCGCGCCCACACCACCTATACCCCGCCGGGACCACCGGAAGATCCGTGGGGGCCTTATATCACCGAGGCCTCCCAGCGTTTCGATGTGCCAAATGTATGGATCCGCGAAGTCATGCAGCGCGAGTCGGGCGGACAGCTGTACCATAATGGCCAGTTCGTGACCTCCATGCCCGGCGCCATGGGGCTGATGCAGCTCATGCCGCCCACCTATGACGAAATGCGTGCGCGCTACAATCTTGGTCCCGATGCCTTTGAACCACATGACAATATCATAGCGGGCACGGCCTATATCCGTGAAATGTACGACATTTACGGCTCGCCCGGTTTCCTTGCCGCCTATAACAGCGGGCCGGGGCGGCTCGATGATTTCCTTGATCGTTACCACACCCTGCCCAAGGAAACGCGCGATTATGTCGCGTCCATCGGGCCGCGGATCGTCAGCAGCAAACCGGTCAACCGGTCACAGGCCGACCTGCTGGTTGAAGCCCGCGCCCTTGCCCGCGCGCAGGCGGCGCAGAATGCGCGGGGCGGCCACAGCCGGGGGCGTCAGCTTCTGGCGTCCGTGCCGAAGGGGACGGCTACCGACACGCCATCGCCCGAAGCCGCCGCCGTGCGCGCAGCATGGAGTGCACGTGAACAGAGCGGCGTGGCCCCCATGGCGTCGGCCGGAACCCGGCCGGGGGTCATCAGCATGGCCGACCGCCATGACTGGGTGGTGCAGGTGGGTGCTTATGGATCGGTCGGGCAGGCGCAACATGCGGCGGGACAGGCCCGGGCCAAGATTGCGTTCAGCGGGGTGCATACGCAGGTCGCAACCGTTGCATCGGCGCATGGTCATGTCTATCGTGCAAGGCTGACCGGCCTGTCGCACGAAGCTGCCCAGCAGGTCTGTCAGCGACTGGGCGGGTCAGGATGCCAGATCCTGCCGCCAACCACATGACGGCATTGATCCTGCCCCGCAGGGTGTGAGGACACATTGAGGTATTTCTACAGGCGTTCGCGCTGGTCCCTGCCGGGGCTGTGCCTGCCGCTGGCCGGTGTCATGGCCTTTGCCGGCTTTGTCTGTTTTTCGCCCGCGCGCGCGGCCCTGCCGGTGGGCAGTCAGGCCCCGATGTTCGATGCGCAGGCCACCAGCAATGGCAGCGAGTTTGATTTCCGGCTGGCCGATGCCCTGCGTCAGGGGCCGGTCGTGCTGTATTTCTACCCCGCCGCCTTCACCCGTGGCTGCACCATGGAGGCGCATGATTTCGCCAACGCCATGGATCAGTACAAGGCGCTGGGGGCTACGGTCATTGGCGTGTCCACAGATGATATGCATACCCTCGACCGTTTTTCCGTCAGCGAAGGTCATGGCCGCTTTCCCGTCGCCACTGACCCGAAGGGCCAGATCGCACGGATGTACGACAGTCACCTGCCGCTGGTGAACCGCGCCAGCCGTACGTCCTATGTCATCGCCCCGGATGGCAAGGTGATCTATGCCTACAGCGCCCTGTCACCCAAGGGGCATGTCAGCGGCACGCTCGATGCCCTGAAGCAGTGGCGTGCGGCACAGGGCAATGCCAGCAAGGTCACGTTGCCCGCCAAGCCCCAGTAAGACCCATTTCAAAATAACCATCTGATAAATATGAAAGTTTTGGGTACCGCCTTTTGTCAAAAAGGTGTCGTTTCTTGAAGCTTTTTGAAAACGGCTTTACCAAAAACTTCCTATGATTTCATAGCATCTGATGGACGGATTTCTGAAACAGTCTCTGCGGCCGCAACGTTGACTTGCGCGCCCCGCGCGGTATTGACTGGCATTTCCGTATCCGTAGGGAGAAGCCGGTGGGATTCCGGCACGGTCGCGCCACTGTACACCGCAGCCCCTGCGGAAGTCAGACCTCCCGGCGGATAAAGCTTCATTCCGTTCCGGGACGCGCTTTCCCGACAGGAGATCTGACCCCATGTCCTTCATTTCTTTCCCCCGGCCACATCGGGATATGCCCTGATGGCCGGACGCCTTCTGCTGCGTGGCATGCTGGCGGGCATCATTGCAGCCGCCCTTGCGTTCATGTTTGCCCGTGTCTTCGGTGAACCGCAGGTCAATCTTGCCATTGCGTTCGAAGCCGCCATGGATGCGGCATCAGGTGAGCCGCCGGAACCCGAACTGGTCAGCCGTGGCGTGCAGTCGTCGCTCGGGCTGCTGACCGCCGCCGTCATGTATGGCGCGGCCTATGGCGGGCTGTTTTCGCTGGTGTTCTCGCTGGCTTACGGGCGGATCGGCCGCTTTTCGCCGCGTATGCTGTCCATGCTGCTGGCGGGGGCCGGATTCCTGTCCGTGGTGCTGGTGCCAGATCTGAAATACCCGGCCAATCCCCCGGCCGTGGGGCAGCCGGAAACCATTGGCCTGCGCACGACCGCCTATTTTGAAATGATCGTCTTTTCGCTGTGCGCGCTGACGCTGGCGGTCCTGTCGGGCCGTGTGCTGGCGGTGCGTCTTGGCAACTGGGGCGCCACGCTATGCGGCGGGGCGGTTTTCGTGGTGCTGGTGGCGCTGCTGCAATGGGCGCTGCCCGACATCAGCGAAGTGCCGGACAACTTCCCCGCCGTCGTGCTGTGGCGCTTTCGTGAAGCTGCCATTGGCATGCAGCTTGTGCTGTGGGGCGGCCTTGGTCTGGTGTTCGGCATAATGGCCGAACGCCTGCTGGGGTACGAGCAGCGTGCGGCCCGCCGTTACGGCTGAGCCGTCTCCCCCCCATTGTCGCCACCGCCGGGCTGATCCGGTGTGGCGGCATCTTTCATGACCTTGTCCCATATCGTGTGCAGCTTGGTGTCCATGGCGTCATCCAGCACGGGGAAGGGGTGGCTGGCTGCGATATAGGCGGGCTGCTGGTCCCAGTGCAGGGCGGCTTTCATATCCGCGTCCAGCGGTGCGCTTGTGCTGGCGGGCATGCCCCAGAAGCATGATGACGTTGCCAGCCGGGCCTGCGCGGCGGGGGTGCGCAGGTACTGCGCGAACGCCAGCGCCAGCGCCTTGCGCTGCGATGCCTCGATGATCGAGATGCCATGCTGCCATCGGATGCCGCCCTGTCGCGGCAGGGTGAATGTCAGTTCCGGGCGCTGCGTGGCTGTATCGGAGTGCGCGGTAGGCGTGCTGACCGTGCCACCTTCGCCCACGCCCGCCGTCGTCCATGCGCCGCCGCCCACGACAATATCAACCACGCCGTCGGCCAGCGCCTGCTGCACGCTGGCGGTATCGCCCACCAGTGTCGCATTGGCGCGCAGGGCCGCCAGTTTGTCCTGCAGCGCAGGCAGGTCGGCATCCGTCAGGTGTGCCGGATCCAGCCCCAGCGCCAGGGCGATGTAGGACATGATGGGCAGGTAGCTGTCATAGATCGCGATATGCCCGTGATAACGCGGTTGCCATATCGCGTTGATGTCCTGCATGTCCTGTGTGCTGACATGGGCCTGGTTGAAGGCCACGGCGTGGAAGCCGTATTTTTCCGGCACGGAATACAGCCGTCCCTGGTAGGACCCGCTGGCTGGACTGGCAATGGCGGCGGGAACGGAGTCCGACGGGAAATCCGCCGGGTCCAGCGGCATCAGCAGTCCTGCCGCCGCCAGCTGCGGGGCGGCCGTTTCTTCCATGATCACCACGTCCCAGTCGCCTGCCTGTGACTGGTGCAGGATGGTGCGCACGGCTGAGGTGCTGTCGATATCCTTGAAATGGACGCGCACCCTGTTGGCCTGTTCAAAGGGGCCCAGCAGTTCGGGATCCTCGTGGTCACACCATGTCAGCACATTCAGCACGTCATCGGCCGCCCGGACCGGGGCGGGCTGGATGGCGGCAAGGATGATGAAGGCGGTCGTGGCGGCAAGGGCGCCGCGACGGCTGCATGCGGACATAAGGGACAACTCCTGCAAGGATGGGAGGGCAACATGGACGGGTATGCGACGCGGGTCCAGTCAGGAAGGGCGATGGGTGAGGCAGACGGGCTGCATGGCATGCATGTTGTATCAATGCACCCATAATATGACCGTATGATGAAAGGGTGGATGCGGGTCTGTCCGTTGCGTGCAGGACACGCCCCCTGTTCCGCACGCCTGCCCCATATTGTCCCCCGGCCAGAGGTGGGGCTATGGATAGCCCATGATCGCCGATTTCATCCGCCGCTTCACCCGGCGTCGCTCCCCATCGTCTGCAGCCCCCCCGTCCACGTCGCGCGCCGCCCGTCCGGTGATCGCGCCCCAGCCCGGTTCGGTCGCGGAGCGGCTTATCGCCGCGACAACGGTCCTGCCGTCAGGGCGGATGCGCGCCTATGCCCGCACCGCACGCGGGGTGGGGCGTCTGGCTGCCATTACCGTGTGGGTGCCGCTGTCGGTCGGGTTCGAGGCGGTGCTGCTGCTGGTGCCCGGCACGGCCAAGATCCGGTGGACGCGCATGGTCTGGGGCGGGCTGTGCCTGCTGCTGTCGCTGCGCATCCGTGTGGTGGGGCGCAGGGCTGGTGGCGTGGGCGGCAGGCGCGCGCGGCAGAATGGCGAACGCCCGGTGATCTATGTGTCCAACCATTCCTCATGGCTGGACGTGCCGGTGCTGGGCACGGTGCTGCCGTCCAATTTCGTAGCCAAGGGCGATATCGAGGGCTGGCCCATCATGGGGCTTGTCTCGCGCATTGGCCGGACCATATTCGTCAGCCGCCAGCGCAGTACGACGGGCCGTGAACGTGACGAAATGCTGCACCGCCTGATGGTGGAAGGCGACAACCTGATCCTGTTCCCCGAGGGCACGTCATCCGACGGGTCGCGGGTGCTGCCGTTCCTGTCGGCCTTTTTCGCCATTGCCAAACCCCCGCGCCTGCCCCCGGGCAGGGGACCGGTGGAACCGGAAAGCGAGGCGGAAGCCATCGCCGCACGTCCGGGCATGACGCCGCTGATCCAGCCGGTATCGGTTGTGTATGACCAGCTGGAAGGCCTGCCGGTCAACCATGCGCGGCGGCCGGTATTTGCCTGGTATGGCGACATGGAACTGGGGCCGCATGTGTGGCAGCTGGTCAAATGGCGGTCGATGCGCGCGACCGTACTACTGCACCCGCCGCTGGACCCCAATGATTTCCCCAGCCGCAAGGCGCTGGCGCAGGCGGCGTGGCGGGCCGTGGCGGCAGGCGCTGCCGAACTGCGCCAGAACCAGCCCCAGCCGGAGGGCGAAAGTGCGTATGCCTGCCGCCCGCTGGCGGGCATGCTGCCGCAGGATCTTGAACGTAGCCGGAACTGAGGGCTTTGTGTCAAGATTGAGGCATGTCATGTTTCCCCGGTCCCGTAATCCGTAGTGTATCCCCCCAATCGACGGTCCCGGTGGTTGTCCGCCGCCGGATAGGGTCGGTCTGCCCGGCATGGTTAACGTGAGCCTGCCCGCGCGATCAGGAAATGTGATCTCACATGGCGCGGCGTATCGTGCCAACGTTCTGGAGTTTACGGTGGATCAGCCGAAGATAAGCGCCGATGTCCTGTTGTCCGCCATGGAGCAGGCCATCGATCCCATGGTCGTGATTGATGAGCATAACTGCATCATCTTCTTCAACGCCGCAGCCGAGAGGATATGGGGCCTGTCGCGCGCGCAGGTCATGGGGCAGAATGTCAGCTGCCTTGTGCCACAGGCGGACCGTGCGCAGCATGACAGCTATATCAACCGTAATCGCGAGACAGGCATAGGCCGCATTGTCGGGACGTCGCGTGAGGTCGAATTCCGCCGCGCCAATGGCGAATATGTCTGCGGTGAACTGTCGATTTCGCGTGTGCAGCTCGATGAAACGGACGGGATCTACTATATCGCCGTCATGAAGGACGTGACGGAGCAGAGCCGTCAGCGCAAGATCCTGATCCTGCAGAATGACGTGCTCCAGGCGCTGGCATCCGACCTGAGCGTACAGGAAGTGGGCGACCAGCTGTGCCGCCGGGTGGACGGTTTCGTGCCAGGCGGGGTCGCGGCGCTCATGACGTTCGATGAGGCGCGCAAGGTCGTTGTCACATCTTCCCCCGGCATGCCCGCCCGGTACCGCTCGGCACTGGACAGCATGCAGGTGACGCCGGAGCAGATCGAGGCGATGCGCCACGATCCTGGCTGCAGCAATACGGTGGTGTGGGATGGTTATTCCTCGCTTGCCCGTTCGCTGGGGCTGGTGGGGTGCCGCTCCTCGGCCATCATTTCGCGTTCCGGGCAGGTCGTGGGGATATTCGCCCTGTACCTGCGTGATGATGAACCGTCGCAGGTATGGCCCGAGCGCGTGGTATCGACCTGCATGCCCTTCTGCGCACTGGCGATCGAACAGAACGAGACACGCCAGCATATTGCCCAGCTGTCCAATTTCGACAGCCTGACCGGGCTTCTGAACCGGACATCGCTGCATAATATCATCGAACGCCTGATCATGCGTGGTGGCGACAGCCAGTTCTCGCTGTTCATGGTGGATATCGACCGTTTCCGCGACATCAATGACGCGCTGGGCCATGTCAACGCCGACCGTTTCCTGATCGAGATCGGGCGCCGTATCCGCGCGCTGGTCAATGATGAATATATCGTCAGCCGTTCGGGCGGGGATGAGTTCATTATTGTCGTGCCCGACTGCTCGCATCAGCGTGCGGAGCAGTTTGCCGAAAAACTGATCAATTCCATCGCCAAGCCCCTGCAGGTGGGCGAAAACACGCTGAGCATTTCGTGCTGTGTCGGGATCAGCACGTTCCCTGAAAACGGACCGGACAGCGAATCCCTGCTCAGCCTGGCCGATGCCGCCGCCCGTCAGGCGAAGGAGGACGGGCGTGGCCTGTACCGCTTCGCCGGACACGAAAAAAACCAGGTGGCGCAGGAACGGCTGATGCTTGGCTCCGCGTTGCGGGACTCGCTGGCCAAGGGCATGCTGAACCTGCATTACCAGCCGCAGGTGGAAACCATGACGGGGGGCCTGTACGGGGTGGAGGCCCTGTCGCGGTGGCACCATCCGACGCTGGGCAACATCTATCCCTCCCGCTTTATCGCGGTGGCGGAGGATACGGGACAGATCGAGGCCATTGGCCGGTGGTCGCTGCAGGAAGCCTGTGGCCAGATGGTGAAATGGGACCGCGACGGGGTGCATGTGCCCACCGTGGCCGTGAACCTGTCGGCGGTGCATTTCCGCAACCGTGCGCTGCCGGAATATATCGCTAACCTGCTCAAGCACCATAACCTGACGCCGGACCGCCTGACGGTGGAAATCACCGAAAGCGTGATGATGGATAACAGCACCGATACCGAAGACGTGCTGCACGCCATCCGCAGGCTGGATGTCGGGCTGTCGATGGATGATTTCGGCACGGGCTATTCATCACTGTCGCGGCTGACGCGCCTGCCGCTGACGGAAATCAAGATCGACCGCAGCTTCATCAATGATTTCGAGCAGGATACCAATGCGCAGGCCGTGACCATGGCCGTGATCGGCATCGGTTCGCGCCTTGGCATGACGGTTGTGACCGAAGGTGTGGAAACCGAACAGCAGTGGCGCCTGCTGGAAGAACTGCATTGCGATGTGATGCAGGGCTATCTGTTTGCGAAGCCCCTGCCACCGGCCGAACTGGAAAAATGGTTCCGTGAGCGGCAGGAACAGGGGTCGTTCCTTATTCCCACGAAGGTGTAATATGATGTGCCATATGGTCTGGCGCGGCCGCATGGGTGTATCATGCGGCGGGTCTGTCCCGTTGCCGGACTGATTCCATGACACATTCTGTTCAGTTTTTTATTTTAGGTTCCAGGCAGGAATATGGCATTGCAACACGATGATCGGCTGCGGGCACTGACACACCAGGATGCGGATTTCTGGGCCGACCTCGTTGATAGTGTCCTGATCGTCGCCATTACCGATAACAAGGGCGTCATCACCTATGTGAATGACCTTTTCTGTGAAATCAGTCAGTACTCGCGTGAGGAACTGATCGGTTCCACGCATCGTATCGTCAATTCAGGGTATCATGACGCGGATTTTTTCCGTGACCTGTATCGCACGATCCAGGCGGGGGAACTGTGGCAGGGCAATATCTGCAACCGCGCCAAGGACGGGTCGCTGTACTGGGTGGCGACCACCATCATCCCCAAGAAGGACAGGCAGGGGCAGATCCAGGGCTATGTCGCAAGCCGGTTCGAGATTACCGAGCTTATGAACACCCGCGACCGGCTGTGTGAACTGGCGGAAACCGATACGCTGACCGGGCTGCTCAACCGTGGCGGCTTCAACACTGCCCTGGCCGATGAAATCGCACGCTGTCGCGAACCCGGCAGCACGACGCACCCCGCACTGGTCATGTTTGATCTCGACGGGTTCAAGCAGATCAACGATGTCCATGGCCATCATGCCGGTGATATCGTGCTGCGCGCCATTGCGTCACGCCTGATTGAACTGACCCACCCCGATGACCCCGTCAGCCGTCTGGGGGGGGATGAATTCGCGGTGATCCTGCATCGCACGCTGGAAGACGTGTCGCTGGAGCGGTACATGGACCGCCTGCAGGGCGTGCTGGAACGCCCCATCGACATCGAGACTGTGACCGTCAGCGTTGCGGGCAGTATTGGTGCGGTGCTGCTGGATGGCACCGATACGATGGAAGACGTGCAGAAAAACGCCGACATGGCAATGTACGCCGCCAAGCGCGCGGGGGGCAAGCAGTCGCAGATGTTCACCCGCAGCCTGCGCGAACGCGCGCAGGCCCGTGTATCCATCCTGAGCGAGGCGCGGTGCGGGGTCGAGCGCAACCAGTTCGAGGTATATTACCAGCCGATCCTGAATTGCCGCACGCTTGAAGTGGACCAGATCGAGGCGCTGCTGCGCTGGCAGCATCCTGAACGCGGGCTGCTGGCGGCGGAAGACTTTTCCGACGTGTTTACCGATGCCGGTCTGGCGCAGGCCATGGGCCCGCGCATGATCGAGGCCTTCCGTCGTGACGTGTGCATGTGGAACGAGCAGGGCCAGCCCCCGCGCCAGCTGGCCATCAACCTGTCGCGCATGGACCTGATCCGCGATGATTACCAGCGTGAACTGGAAGAATCGCTCAAGCGTTTCAACATGTCCCCCGACAGCTTCGTGCTGGAAGTGACTGAGGCGATGCTGCATGGCCGCCGGGCGGATCAGGGGATCCGCAACCTGCGCGAGCTGGCGCGGTCCGGCTTCCGCATTGCGCTGGATAATTTCGGCAAGGGCATTACCGTGCTGAACCACTTGCGTGAACTGCCGTTCTCGCAGGTCAAGATCGACCAGACCATGGTCGCCAACATCGTGGGTAATCCCGATGCCTGCATGGTCCTGTCCAGCCTGATCGAGATGGGGCAGGGGTTCCAGATGGAGGTTACGGTTGAAGGGGTTGAAAATCGCGAACAGTTCGATCTGGTCATGCAGATGAAGCCGGAGCGGATACAGGGGTTCTATATCTCCTCTGCCCTGTCGTCGCAGGATATCCTCAAGCTGCCGACGCATTTCGAAGGGGTGATCCGCGCATGACCGACGCACCCCGCACCATTGCCGCGCGGATCGGGGATGATCTGCCACGCATCGACGTGATCGAACTGGCCAATACGCGGCGTATCATGCACGCCGAACGCCATAATGACGGGTCGCGCATGCCCATGTTCATTCCCACCGCGGCATGGGCGAGACTGCTGGAACTGCATTGTACCGGTGACGGCACGCCAGACCGCCCGCGCCTTGCCCCTTCACGCATGATGGATGGGCTGGAACGTGCCCTGGGGCGTATCATGACGGAGGTGGCGCGCCATGACGCCACGGATGATGAACCGCTGCGCCCGGCCTATGCCGTGACATCCGACCTGTTTGGCGCTGAAGGCCCTGTCGATATCCGCATGGTGGTGGACCGGACGACCGGCGTTGCCTGCATGCTAGCGGGACCGCCCGCGGATATCGCCGTCCTCGGTCTGGATGATGTGCCGCAGGGCTGACGGTCCCGCGATTGAAAACGGCCTGTAGAAAAAGTTTTTGGTGAAGCTTTTTTCAAAAAGCTTCGAAGAGCGCCGCCTTTCTGAAAAAAGGCGGCACCCGAAAACGTTTATTGTTGTTTGGCAATCGTTGTCTGCGGTGCGCGATAGTACTGCCGGTACCACTCCACGAATGCATCCACACCTGCCTGCACCGGTGTTGCGGGACGGAAACCCGTCAGCGCCTGCAGGGCGGAACAGTCGGCCCATGTACGTGGCACGTCCCCGGGTTGCATGGGCATGTAATTGCGGATGCAGGACTGGCCCAGCGCCTTCTCAATCGCCTCGATGAACGCCATCAGGCTGACGGGGTGGCTGTTGCCGATATTGATGACCCGGTAGGGGGCAACCGGGCTGGCGCCGGGATCACTTGCGCCCGGCCCGCGGGGCGGTTTTTGCGACAGTAGGCAGATCGCTTCCACCAGATCGTCGATATAGGTGAAATCGCGTTCCATATTGCCATTGTTGTAAACGTCGATTGGCCTACCCGCCAATGTATTGGCCGTAAACTTGAATAGCGCCATGTCCGGCCGGCCCCATGGCCCATAGACGGTAAAGAAGCGGAAAGCGGTTACCGGCAGCTTCCAGATATGTGAATAGGAATGCGCCAGTTCTTCCGTGGCTTTCTTGGTCGCGGCATACAGGCTGAGCGGGTGGTCGCAGCGCTGGGATTCCGAAAAGGGCACGTCCTTGCTTGCGCCATAGACGGATGAGGTCGAGGCGATCATCAGGTGCGCGGGCTGGCACCGCCGCGCCTGTTCCAGCACGTTATAGGTGCCGATCAGGTTGGCGCTGATATAGGTGCCGGGATTTTCGATGCTGTACCGCACGCCAGCCTGTGCCGCCAGATGCACCACCAGTTCGGGATTGCACCGGGTGAAGGCGTTTTCCATGGCCTGCGCATCTTCCAGCATGAATTCGTTGCAGGTGAAGCGTTCGAATTCCCGCAGCATGGCATGGCGCTTCTGCTTCAGCGTGACATCGTAATAGCTGGTCATGCCATCAATACCGGTCACGTCATGCCCGTCGCGCAGCAGGCGGCGGGCAAGGTGAAAACCGATGAACCCGGCCGTGCCGGTAACAAGGATACGCATTCCGTACTCCCCCAAAATCCGGGCAGTCCGTTACGGCCTGCCCGGTTCACATTCCTATGTCATGCGCCGTGGTCTGCCTTCCCGTGATCGGCCTGCAGGCGATGCACCGGGAAGAGTGCATGATCTTCAGGCGGATAATGGGAACACGGACCACGAGACGACTAACGGTAAAAATGGATGGCAGCCCATTCAGGCAGATTTCGGGCCGGTGTGGCCCCGTCCTACGCCGGTATAGGAAAACCCGGCTTTTTCCACATCAGCGGGATTGTAGACATTATGCAGGTCCACCAGCACCGGCATGTGCATGAGGCCGCGCATGCGCGGCAGGTCCAGCGCGCGAAAGGCGTCCCATTCGGTCACGACCGCTACGGCATCCGCCCCCGTGACCGTTTCGTACGCATCGGTGCAGAAGGTAATGCCATCCAGCACCTGCCGTGCCTGGTCCATGCCAACCGGGTCGAAGGCGCGTATGGTTGCGCCCGCATCCTGCAGGGCGCGGGTAATGGCGATGGAGGGCGCATCGCGCATGTCATCGGTATTGGGCTTGAAGGTCAGGCCGAGCAGGGCAATCGTCCGGCCCCGCACGTCACCGCCCGCGGCCTGGATGATCTTGCGGCCCATGGCGCGCTTGCGCTGTTCGTTCACGTGGGCCACGGCTTCGATAATCCTGCCCGGCACGCCGTAATCCTGCCCGGTCTTGATCAGGGCGCTGACATCCTTGGGGAAGCATGACCCGCCAAAACCGGGGCCCGCGTGCAGGAATTTCGAGCCGATGCGGTTATCCAGCCCCATGCCGCGCGCGACATCCTGCACATTGGCACCCGCGCGTTCGCACAGGTCTGCCATTTCGTTGATGAAGGTGATCTTGGTGGCGAGGAAGGCATTCGCCGCGTATTTCGTCAGTTCCGACGTGCGGCGGTCGGTAAACAGGATGGGGGCCTGATTGAGGAATAACGGGCGGTAGATTTCCGCCATCATTTCCCGCGCGCGCGGGGCGGTCGTGCCGATCACGATGCGGTCGGGACGCTTGAAATCCCCGATGGCGGCCCCTTCGCGCAGGAATTCGGGGTTTGACGCCACGGCAAAATCGGCATCGGGTCGTGCTTCGCGGATCAGGCGCTCGACCTCGTCGCCCGTGCCTACGGGCACGGTGGACTTGGTGACAACCACGGTATAGCCCCGCAACTCGGCCGCGATGGCGCGGGCGGCGGCGTACACATAGCGCAGGTCGGCATGTCCATCCCCCCGGCGTGATGGGGTGCCGACGGCAATGAAGACGGCATCCGCATCCTGCACGCCCCATGCCAGATCCATATCGAAATACAGGCGCCCCGCCGCCGCGTTGGTGGTGATCAGGTCCGCAAGGCCCGGTTCGTAAATGGGTACCTTGCCCTGGCGCAGGGCTTCCACCTTGCGTGGGTCGGTGTCGATGCAGCGGACCTCGTGCCCGAAATCGGCAAAACAGGCACCGGTGACCAGTCCGACATAGCCTGCCCCGATAACAGCAATTTTCATTCCAGTTCCTCCTTATCGGGAAACCCGTGCGCCCTCAGGCGCAACGGGCGCGCCAGCGCGGCAGATGATCCGGCCCGGTTGATGTCATGGCGTGGAGTGCGAGAGGTTTTCCGCCGCATCCCTGTGTCCCTGCCCTTCCGTCAGGTCACAGACCGCCCCGTAAATATGGTAAAATGAACTGGCGGGCATATGGTCCATAGGGGTTGTCCCGTCCGCATTCAGGCGGTCGATCCACCCCCCGTTCAGGTGGGATGGAATGTAATGGGTGGCGAAATTCGCCAGTATTCCCGTAATTATGTCAGATGACACCGGTGCAGACCGGTTCGCGCCAAGGGAGCGGATCAGTTCCGTCTGGGGCCAGATGCGCGTGCCTCCATCCACAATCCGTCCGTCCTGTGCGACGGCATTACGGATGACGGGGGGCATGGTGCCTGTCGTATGGGCCAGCGCGGTCAGGTGCAGCCTGCCGGCAGCCTGCCTGATGACTGCTGCGTCCCCGGGTGCGCACAGGCGCAGGTATTCATGCAGCAGCCATGACCATTCCAGCAGGTGGCCAGGTTCCGCCCGGTTCTGGCCCGCGGGATAAAGAGGCTGCCAGTCGGCGCTGAAATCCTCCAGCAGCAGTCCGCTGTCCGGATCGATGAAACGCGTGGTGGCCAGCGTGATCAGCCGTGCCGCGCGGGTATGGTATATTTCCTCCCCCATGGCGTCATACAGGGCCAGCCATGCTTCCAGCAGGTGCATGTGCGGGTTCTGCCGCCGGGTGGCGTCACGGGGCGGCACGGCATCCATGAACCCCGGTCCGGAGGTGTGGAAGATCGTTTCCAGTTCGGTCGCGGTCTCCGCCGCGCGTCGCCTTAATCCCGGATCCCCCGACAGCCGGTATGCCCAGGCATAGGCAAACAGGATGAAGGCATGCGCATACAGGTCCCGTCGCCGGTCGGCCGGCCGCCCGGCGGGGGCGAGGGAGAAAACCCAGCCCGCCGCACCATCGGCACGGTGGTAACGGCGTTCGACTTCCGCGAGGCAGCGCAGGGCCATGTCACCGGCACCGCAGTCGCCACGCAGGGCGGCGCGGCAATAGGTCGCGATCTGGCGCGCCTGCACCATCAGGCGCAGGGCAGGCAGGGGCAGGGGACGCCCGTTGAAATCAAGCCGTTCATGAAACAGGGCGCGCTGCCTGTCGAAACCATTTTCAGACCATAGCGGCAGGGCCTGCCGCACGGCCCATGACTGGAACCGGGCGGGCGTCACGCTGGGATATCAGTCTCGGCTCCGGGCTGGCCGCCCGCCTGCTTCACAAGCGAGGTGGTTGACCTGCCGGGCATGATGTCAACCAGCACGACGCGACCGCCATTGGCTTTTACAATGTCGCCCCCCACCACCTCATCCTCGCGGTAATCCGCGCCCTTTACAATGACGTCGGGCAGGATCATGCGGATGGCCTCTTCGGGTGTGTCCTGGTCAAACAGCACGACCAGATCGACACTGCGCAGCGCGCCGATCACGGTGGCCCGGGCGCGTTCGTCCTGTATGGGGCGGCTGTCTCCCTTCAGGCGGCGGACGGAGCGATCGGTATTCAGTGCGACGATCAGTTTGTCCCCCTGTGTCGCCGCCCCCTGTATGAGCGAGATATGACCGGGATGCAGCAGGTCGAAGCACCCGTTGGTAAAGACAACCCGTGCACCGTGGTGCCGCCAGTCCCGCGCCATGGCGGCAGCCTGTTCCAGGGAGACGAGTTTGCCGGAATCCGGCATGTCGCGCATCAGCGCGTGGCTGAGTTCGGAACGCGATACGGTGGTCGTCCCCAGCTTGCCCACCGCCACGGCGGCGGCCGTGTTGGCAATGGTTACCGCCGTTTCCATGGACTGTCCCGCTGACAGGATGGCCGCCACGGTTGCCACCACGCAGTCCCCGGCGCCGGAGACATCGAATACCTCGGCCGCCCGGCTGCGCACATGGCTGACCGTCCCGTCATCCTGCCACAGGGTCATGCCTTCTTCCGAGCGGGTGACCAGTATGCTGCCGCAGGACTGCGCGCCCGCCGCGCTGGCGGCCGCCGTGATCTGATCGTCCGTGCTTACCGGCAGGCCGGTTGCCCGCGCCAGTTCCTGCCGGTTGGGCGTGACCAGCGTCGCCCCGCGATAGGCCGCAAAGGACGTACGCTTGGGGTCAACGATGATGGGAATGTTCCGTGTGCGCGCGCGGGCGATAATGTGTTCCAGCACGCTGTCATCCAGCACGCCCTTGCCATAATCCGAACAGATCAGGATATCCGCCCCGTCAATGGCCAGATACGCCTGCTTCACCAGTTCGGCCTGTATGGCAGGTTCGGGGGGATGGGTGTCCTCGTTATCAATCCGGACGATCTGCTGGCGTCCGCTCATGACCCGTGTTTTGGTGGTGGTCTGGCGATGGGCGTCGCGCACCAGTCCACGCGTATCGATCTGGTCCCAGCGTGCAAGTGTATGGGACAGCCGGGTGGCGTGTTCATCCACCCCCACCAGACCGACAAGGCGGACGTGGGCCCCGAGCGCTGCCGCATTCGCCGCGACATTTGCCGCCCCGCCTGCCACGATATCAAGGTGTTCATGCACCAGAACAGGCACGGGCGCCTCGGGCGAGATCCGGTCGATCCGACCGGAAATGTAACGGTCCAGTATTACATCGCCCACAATGGCAATGGTGCCGAAATGCATGTTCTCAATCATGAGGAGCCTACCGTTCCCGTAACCGCATGCGCTGCTTTAATATGGGAGCCGCGGAATTCACAAGAAGAAGCGGCTCCACCCGCCCCTGTACGGGTCGGGTCAGGCAGTCGTGACAGCATATTCAGGCCGACGCACCGGGTCGAGGGGCAGCGGGCGTCTTCATGCGCCGCGTGGCAGGTATCCCGCAGGAAACGGGCCGACATATGGCTGCATCTGCTGCTGGCAGCTGACAGTCACGAGCGCTCTGCTCCGGACCTGCAGGAACCGAGGCGGGCAGACATACTGATGGGAATGTAAGGGAAAATCATGGTGCTGCTGGACAGGATTGAACTGTCGACCTCTCCCTTACCAAGGGAGTGCTCTACCACTGAGCTACAGCAGCACTGTATGCGCGCTTCCTAACTTTTCCTGCACCGGCTGGCAACCCCCTTTTGTCGTGTTTCGGCAAATTGGGATCATCCAGCCGGGGGACAGGTGGGATCAGTCGTCGCGGTGGATGCGTTCCATACGTTCGTGACGTTCCTGCGCCTCGATCGAAAGGGTCGCGATGGGGCGGGCTTCCAGCCGTTTCAGCCCAATGGGCTCGCCCGTTTCTTCACAGAAGCCATAGGTCCCGGCCTCGATACGCAGCAGGGCCTGATTGATCTTGGAAATCAGCTTGCGCGCCCGGTCGCGTGTGCGCAGTTCCAGCGCGCGATCGGTCTCGACACTGGCGCGGTCGGTAATGTCCGCTTCGTGAATGCCACCTTCAGACAGGCTGGCAAGTGTTTCGTCCGCTTCCTTGAGGAGGTCCGCACGCCATTTCAGCAGTTTGAGGCGGAAATATTCCACCTGCTGCGGATTCATGAATTCCTCATCATCCGAAGGGCGGTAATCGGGGGGCAATGTAATCATGATGACAGGTCCCTGCGCCGTGGTTCCGTATGGCGGCGTATGCCCATCCAGTCGGGAACGGGGCGGCTTATACTAGCATGGCGCGTGCGCGCCAAGCCTTTAACGCCGGATTCAGGCGGGTTGGTGCGATGTGGCGGGAGCAGGGGTGGCAGCAGGCGTGCCAGCCGTAGTGGACGGCTGCGCGCCCTTTGCCTGCTTCGTGCGCGGTGCCGGTTCGGGGTACGTGGTTTCCCATCCACCGCCCAGTGCATTGTAAAGACGGACAAGATTGCCCGATATGGTGGCCGTACTGGTGGTCAGATCGGATTGCGCGCCCAGGTACTGACGCTGGCTGTCCAGCACGTTCAGGTAGGTGACCATGCCGTGGCGGTACTGGTCCTGCGCCAGTTGCAGGGCATGGTGGCTGGCCTCCATGCGCTGGGTCAGGTTGTCGTGACGGAGCTGTTCATCGGTATAGGCGGTCAGCGCGTTGTCAATGTCGTGCCATGCGCCCAGCACGGTCTGCTGGTAGGTGATGGCGGCTTCCTTCTGGGCGGCCTTGCGCAGTTCCAGCTGTCCGCGCAGGCGTCCGCCCTGGAATATGGGCAGGGTGATGGACGGCCCGACATTCCATGCCTTGGCATTCCAGAACCCAAGGTCGCGGAAAGACAGGGATTCAAACCCGAACCCGGCATTGATCGTCACGCGCGGATAGAATTCGGCCACCGCCTCGCCCACCTGCGCGGTTGCCGCGTGCAGGTTGGCTTCGGCCCGGCGGATATCTGGGCGACGGCGGGCCAGCTCGGATGGCACGCCCACCGGCACGCGCGGCGGCACGGGGGGAATGGCGGAAGCGGTCAGCAGTTCATCGGACAGGGCGCGTGGCGGCTCGCCCATCAGCAGGCTGAGCGCATTGACCTGCGCCACCAGCTGCTGCTCAAGCTGTGGCAGCTGCGCCAGCGTGTTTTCATACTGTACGCGGGCCTGCTCCACCTCCATGTCGCTGGCCAGTCCCTTGGTGTAGCGCTGCTGGTTCAGGTCCAGCATGGATTTGGCCACGTCGCGGTTTTCCATGACGATGCGCAGCTGTTCCTGCGTGTTGCGCAGGTCCATGTAATCACGCGCGACTTCGGCCTGTCGTGAAATCAGCATGCCGCGCCGGGCTTCGTTGGTGGCCTGTGTCTGGGCGGCGGCGGCTTCGTACTGGCGGCGCACGCGGCCCCACAGGTCAATTTCCCATGTGGCGTCAATGCTGTCGCGCCACTGGTTGAACAGCGGGATCTTGGCCTGTCCGGGATGTACTTCGGCCAGTACGGGGGCTTCCTGCATGACGCCGGGATTGCTCTGCACATCGGTCACGATCCGCTGCAGCATCTTGGTGCTGTACTGCTGGCGGGCATACGACCCGGTGGCGGACATGGCGGGGTAGCGTTCGGCCCCTGCAATGCGCAGTTCCGCGCGGCTTTGCGCCATGCGGTAGGCATAGCGGCGGACATCGAGGTTATCGGTGGCGACGCGCTGTTCCAGCTTTGTCAGTTCAGGATCGTGGAAAATGGTCCACCACGCGGTATCGGGATCATCCGGCGTGGTCTGGCTTGCGACCTGCGCAGGTGTGCCATTCGTGCCGGTCGTGGCGATACGCTTCGGGCCGCCGTACTCCTTGGGCGTCCAAGGGGTTGGCTTGTGGAAGTTCGGGCCGACCGCACACCCGGCGGTCATGACCGACAACCCAACCACCGCCGTGCGCCATGAAATTCCCCTACCCACCAACGCGGCCCCCTGTTGTCCCTGAAACAGTTAATATAAATCTGTATGACCTTGGCAGGGTTTTGCTACCATGCCATGAATTGACCGATCAGTTCGGTCAGTCCCCTAGCCTATCGGCTTTCCTCACGGGGTCAATCGAAAGTACGTACCGAATAACGGGAGCAGGATGATTTCCATGGGTACCACGCCAGATCAGCCCGGTCAGATTCAGGCTGAAAGCTGCCCGCTTTCCGGTACGTCGGAGGCCAAGCGCCAGCAGATCCTGGCGGGTGCCGCGCGTGTCTTCGCCCGACAGGGATATGAAGGGGCCAGCATGTCGGGCATCGCGCGCGATGCCGGTGTGTCCAAGGGAACGCTGTATAACTATTTCGAAAGCAAGGCCACGCTGTTCTCCGCCTTCGTGGAACAGTGCGCATGCGAGAAGATGCCCCTGCTGTTCAGCCGGATTGACGAAGGGGCGAACCTGACGGAATCGCTGGAACACCTGGCCGTGGCCATGATCCGGCTGCTGACATCGCCGCTGTCGCTCATGCTCAACCGCATCATCATCTCAGAAGCCGGGAATTTTCCCGATCTTGCCGAAACCTTCTGGAAGCATGGCCCGCAGAAGGCCATTGGCATCCTGTCAGCATGGCTCATGCAGCATAATGATGCGGGCGTGCTGAACATTCCCGACCCGATTTTCGCGGCGGAGCAGTTCTATGGCCTGTGCCAGACCCGGATCGTGGCGCGGGCGCGGCTGCAACTGCCGGTCGACACGGATCAGGCGCATATTGAATTCATTGCCCGTTCTGCCGTGCGGACGTTCCTTAATGCCTATCTACGGGACGCCCCGCGTCTGCCACCGGTGCTGATGGAACGTCCGGCATCCGGTAGCGGTCAGACGTCATAAAAGTTTTTGGGGTACTGCCTTTTTTAAAAAGGCGGTGTCCTTTCGAAGCTTTTTGAAAAAAGCTTCACTCAAAAAATCCTTCGGTTTTTCAGGCTGTTTCACAGGAAAGCGCTTTCGGCTGTCCTGCATCAACGTGCTGACGGAATGGCCCGTGGTTCTGGTTGCTCTGTCCATGGAGCAGGGCGGCCATGTGCATGTTGCATAAAAACAACATTTTTCCAGCTCCGCGCAAGTGTCTGCTTTTAGGGGTTGTTATGTTATATTGTACCAATATACGGCTGGGTCATCCGAAATCTCCTGACTGGATGCGAGCCCACCCTGACATGACGCGTTTATGGTTTTCCCGTCACCCGCTATCTCCCGCCATGCTGGCGGCCATGACCGTGCTGACGCCGGTCTTCCCCCTCGTGGCGCAGACCACGACGGGCACAGGCGTGCTCACGACCGACACGACCACCACGCAGGTGGCGGATACGGATGCCACGCGCCGGTCCTCCGCGCCGGATGCCATGACGGTCACCGCCCGGCTGGACCGCGCGCGCATCCAGCTACAGCCTTCCACCGGGGCCACGGTGCATGCCTTCAGCCGCAAGGCGCTGGAAACCATTCCCGGTGGTGACAATGCCGGGCTGAACAGCGTGCTGCTGCAGGCCCCCGGTGTGGCGCAGGACAGTTACGGGCAGATCCATGTCCGAGGTGACCATAACGAAGTGCAGTTCCGTCTTGATGGTGTGCAGCTACCCGAAGGGCTGAACGTGTTCGGCCAGACGCTGATGACCCGCTTTGCCGACAATCTGTCACTGTCCACCGGTGCGCTGCCGGTTCAGTACGGCTTCCTGCAGGCGGCGGTGGTGGACATCACGACCAAGAACGGGGCCACCAACAAGGGTGGCAACGTGTCCATTTATGGCGGTGCGCGTGACTACTTCTTCCCCTCTGCACAGTATGGGGGACAGCATGGCAGGTGGGATTACTTTTTCACCGCCGATTACGTGCATGATCGCGTGGGCATCGAAAACACCACGCCTTCGTTCAATGCGCCGCATGACCTGAGCAATCAGTACCATTTCCTTGGTCACCTGCGGTACACGGTGGATGAGAACACGCGGATCAGCCTGATTGCCGGTGTGTCCAATGCCGAGTACCAGTTGCCCAATATCGGCGGCCAGCCCATGTTTGGCGATGATTACAGCAGCCTGCTGCCCCAGGCGCCGGGTAGTGATAACCTGAATGAACGCCAGAAGGAAATCACCGATTTCGGCATCCTGTCGCTGCAGAAGGAAATCGGGGCGTTCAGCCTGCAGACGTCGGTTTTCTCACGCTACAGCAGCCTTGGCTACAGCCCCGACCCCAATATGGGCGACCTTGCGTATATGGGCATCAGCCAGCATGCCGAACGGTCTGTCATGTCTACCGGCACCCAGAGCGACGTGACATGGCGCGTGCGACCTGACCACACCATCCGTTTCGGCTTTCAGGTCTTTGCCGAACGCAACATCACCAAGGCGGATGCCACGGTGTTCAATGATGCGGACCAGCAGGTCAACATCCATACGGGCAATGGCCGCACGGGCGACATCTACGGGCTGTATGTGCAGGATGAATGGCGACCGCTTCATAACGTGACGGTCAATTACGGCCTACGTTTTGATGGCGTGGGGGAATATACCAACGAACATCAGCTCAGCCCGCGTATCAATGTGGTGTGGCGCGCGTGGAAGGGGGCGTCGCTGCATGCCGGGTATTCACGCTACTTCACCCCGCCGCCGTTCGAGGTGGTGGGTGGGTCCGACCTGCAGCAGTTTGCCAATACCTCCGCTGCGACCGATGTCAGCCGTAGCGATACGGTCAAGGCCGAGCGTGACCATTACTTTGATGCCGGGATCGAGCAGATCATCCTGCCCGGCTGGCGCGTGTCGTTCGATGCCTATTACAAGCTGGCCCATAACCTGATTGATGAAGGACAGTTCGGTGCGCCCATCATCCTGTCAGGCTTCAATTACCGGCGCGGGCAGGTCAACGGCTATGAATTTTCCACGTCCTATGACCGCGGACCGCTGTCACTGTATGGCAATTTCGCGTGGTCGCGGGCGATAGGTAAGGATATTACCAGCGCGCAGTTCAACTTTGACGGTGATGACCTGAAATATATCAGCCAGCACTGGATCCATCTGGATCATGACCAGCGCTGGACAGCTTCGGCAGGTGGCTCTTACACCTTCTTCTATCGCAGCGGACATCCCACCCGCATCTCTGCCACCATGGTATATGGCAGTGGCCTGCGGCAGGATTCGGACGTGCCCAATGGCGGCGTCATTCCACAATACGCAACGTTCAACATGTCACTTGTGCAGTCCTTCCGCGACCTGTTCCATTCCCGCTTCCTGCGCACCACGCAGTTGCGGCTGGATGTCACAAACCTGTTCGACCATCCTTACATGCTGCGCAGCGGCACGGGTGTTGGTGTCGGGGCGCCGCAATATGGGCTGCGCCGGACCATCCTCACCGGTATTTCGCAGTCGTTCTGACCGGGTGTGTTAGGGTCATCGCGGTACACAGCCGGGATGACCGCAATGCCGTTTTCCATCCGACTGGCGGGCGAAGGTGATGCCCGCCTGCTTCCCGCCATCGAACATTCGGCAGGGCAGGCATTCCGCGCGGTGCCGGAACTGGCATGGGTGGCGGATGATACGGGTATGACCGTTGATGCGCACCGTGCCTGTATCGAGACGTGCACCTGCTGGGTTGCTGTTGATGAACAGGAACGGATTGCCGGATTCCTCAGCGCGCAGCCCCATGGACATGACCTGCATATCCTTGAAATGTCGGTGGCCCGTGACCGGCAGGGCAGGGGGCTGGGCCGGCGGCTGCTGGCGGCGGCGTATGACGGGGCGCGTGCGCGTGGGCTGTCCGGGTTGACGCTGACAATCTTCCGCACCATCCCTTGGAATGCCCCGTTTTATGAAAAGGTGGGTTTTGACCAGTTACTGCCCGCTGCACTGGATGCGCGCCTTGCCGCCCTGTTGCGGGAGGAGGAACAGGCAGGGTTTCCCGCCGGGTTACGCTGCGCGATGCGGCGGGATGTGATGCGGACGCAGGGGGCGTAAAGCGCTTTCTGTCTGCTTCAGGGATGGATGAATGAAAGTTTTCGGGCGTCGCCTGTTTTCAGAAAGGCAGCGTTGTTTCGAAGCTTTTTGAAAAAAGCTTCACCAAAAACTTCTTCATGATAGGCATATTTTTTAATTGGCTGTTCCGCATGAAAAAAGGGCGACCCGTCAGGGCCGCCCTTTGTGCTGGTAGTCAGGAATGGCGACGGGGATCAGGAATTGATCCGTTCGCCATGCAGGCTCATGTCCAGCCCTTCCATTTCCTCGTCGCGCGTGACGCGCAGGCCGATGGTCAGGTCAATCAGCTTGAGCAGGATATAGGTCAGCACCGCGCACCAGGCGATTGTGATGCCAACGGATTCCGCCTGCGCCACGAACTGCGAGAACGACCCGCTGACCCCTTCGGGGCTGGCATCGGTTGCCGAAAGCGGGCCATAGGCGAACACCCCGGTCAGCAGCGCGCCCACGATGCCGCCAATGCCATGCACGCCAAAGGCGTCGAGGCTGTCATCATACCCCATCATGTGCTTGAGGCCCGTCGCCCCCCAGAAGCAGATCACGCCAGCGGCCAGCCCGATCATGAGCGCACCACCCGGCAGCACGAAGCCTGCCGCAGGCGTAATGGCCACAAGCCCGCCCACGGCACCGGAGATGATGCCCAGTACCGTCGGCTTGCCGGTCTTGATCCATTCCGCGCACATCCACGACACGCCAGCGGCGGCGGCGGCGATCTGGGTGGTGGCCATGGCCATGCCCGCACGCCCGTTCGCGCCCACGGCGGAGCCTGCATTGAACCCGAACCAGCCCACCCACAGCAGGGATGCGCCAATGACGGCATAGGTCAGGTTGTAGGGCGACAGGTCATCTTCCCCATAACCCTTGCGCCGCCCGATCACGAGGGCCGCGACGAGGCCCGCGATCCCGGCATTGATATGCACGACGGTGCCGCCGGCGAAGTCGATCGCGCCGATCTTGCTGGCAACCCATCCATCCGGCCCCCAGACCCAGTGGGCAACCGGCACGTACACGATCAGCGACCACAGGATGGTAAAGACACACAGCGCGCTGAACTTCATGCGTTCGGCAAATGCGCCCGTAATCAGCGCCGGCGTGATGATGGCGAACGTCATCTGGAACGTCATCCACACGCTTTCGGGAATGGTCATGGTCGTCGCGGCGGGGGTGCCAGCGGCCATGGTGAAGGCCACGTCGGACCCCTTGCTGATTCCCGCGCCAAGGCCATTGAGCATCACGCGCGACAGGCCGCCGATGAACGCGTTGCCCGACGTGAACGTCAGGCTGTAGCCCAGTACCATCCATACCACCGTCATGATGCAGCAGATGCTGAACGACTGCATGAGGGTGGCCAGCACGTTCTTCTTGCGCACCATGCCCGCATAGAACAGGGCAAGGCCGGGAACGGTCATCATCAGCACAAGGCCCGTGCTGATCAGCATCCATGCCGTATCACCCGTGTCGATCGCGGCGGGGGGCGCGTCGCCCGCCATGGCGGGCAGGCTGCCCATGCACAGCGCAACCGCCGCCGCAGCAGGCCCGAACTGGCGGGCGCTCTTGCCAATCTTTATGATCACAGCGCGTTTTCTCCGGTTTCCTGTGTCCTGATGCGCATAGCCTGTTCAAGGTCGAGGACGAAAATCTTGCCGTCACCAATCTTGCCGGTGCACGAAGCGCTCTGGATCACCTCCACAACCTTCTCGCACTGTGCGTCCGCCACGGCGATCTCAAGCTTGATCTTGGGCAGGAACTGGATGTTGTATTCAGCGCCGCGATAGATTTCGGTCTGGCCCTTCTGGCGGCCATATCCCTTGACCTCGGTTGCGGTCAGGGCATCCACCCCGATGGAATGCAACCCCTCGCGCACCTCATCGAGCTTGAACGGCTTGATGACGGCAATGACGAATTTCATTTCGTTCCCTTCCTGCCTGGCCCCTGAAACATCGTTTCGCTGTCTCTGTTCCGTACAGGTAACCATATCCCGAAGCAATATGAACTTGCTAGCGCCTTTAGGCACGGTTGTGCAGTGGTCGCGTGTTGCCATTATCTGCGCGTCGTGTTCCCGGTTTTCTGTTTGCGCTGCGGATAAATGTCCGTATTGGAAAGGTTTCGTAACGAAAGGCGCTTTTCCACTTCATGTCTGATCTTCCCGTCCGCGCGGTACCGCGGCCTGTCCGGTCCAGGGGGCAGTGGTCTTTTTCCGCCCTGGCCCTGCCGGTATCCGGTGTCCTGGCATGGGGCGCGCAGGACCATGCGGCCCGTGCGTCGGTCCCGCAGCCGGGACAGGGGACGGCGGAAAACATCCATGTGCATGCCGCCCCCGTGCCCCCGGTCGAGTATCTGCCGCAGGCCAACCCCGTGGGGCAGCCCATCCGCATGCCGGCCACGGTGCACCACCCGTCGGGTCACCAGTACGACTGGGGCGTGTTCAACCGTGACAATGGGGAAGCGGCCGGGTTCGGCCCGGTCGGCCGCTATGGCGTGGCGCGCTGGGCCGAGGACTGGAGCACCCTGCGCAACCGGGCGAAGCGTGACGACCCTTTCGATGTGCTGAAATACATTCCCCTGACCCGCAGCGGGAGCGCGTGGATCAGCTTTTCGGGTGAGACACGCGCACGTAACTGGTTCGAGAACCGCCCCGTACTGGGGGCTGCGCATGTGGCCGATTCCGGGCGCTTTACCGTGCGCAACCTGTATGGGGCCGACCTGCATCTGGGCACGCATGTGCGGCTGTATGGCGAACTGATCAATGCCGATGCGGGTGGCTGGCGTCCGTACGGGTATGGCAGCACCTATCGCAAGCAGCTTGATGCGCAGCAGGCCTTTATCGAGGTGAAGGGCCATGTGGCGGGGGCAAAGGCGGGGTTCATGTTCGGCCGTCAGGCCTTTCTCGATATGCCGGCCTATGTGCTGTACTATCGCATGTCCTCCTCCGTGCCGCTGGCGTGGAACGGGTTCCGGGCCTATGCCGCGTGGTCGCGGGTGCGGGTCGATGCGTGGGATTTCGTGGGGACCGACATTTCGCCACATGGCATGTTCCACGATACGGAGGATTACAGCACCCGCCTGTATGGCGTGGAGACCACATGGGCGCCGCCTGACTTCACCTTTCTGGGGCAGGCGGGGTACTCGTTCCTCGATCTGTTCTATTTCGGCACCAAGGCGGGCGGGGGGATCAGTGGCGTGTCCGCGCCGTCGTTCGCGGTGCAGCAGGGCATGGCCACGCGCAACAATTTCGGTGGCCGGTGGCATGGCATCGCGGGACCGGTCGAATTCTCGGTGGGGGGCATATGGCAGGGCGGTGCCTTTCGCGCCACGGGACCGGACAGCCCGTCGCGTCCGATCAATGCCTGGTCGTTCAGCAGCAATGCGGGCTACCGGCTCCCGCATGACCGTTTCCATACCTTTGTCGGCATGCAGGCGGATGTGTTTTCGGGCGGGGATGCGCGGCGCAATACGGTGGGGACATACAGTCAGCCCTTCAACCCGCAGCTGACCTATGTCGATGCATCCCTGACCGTATCCGAATCGAACATGGTCGATATCGGGCCGGAGGTACGCATGACGTTCTTCAGGTCGCTCAGTGTCATGGCGCGTTACCCGCTGTACTGGCGCTACAGCACGCAGGCCCCGGTCTCGCGGCCGGGCGCGTTGCAATATGCTTACCATTACAACGGGTCATTCATCGGCATGGCCCCGCAGGCCACGCTGACATGGCAGATCGGGCCCCATCTTTCATGGGGGCAGACCCTGTCGCGTTTCATGACCTCTGCCGCGCTTAACCATGCGGGGGGAAGCAGTGGCACCTATTACATGTCCAATCTGTCCTTCCGCTTCTGAAACCTGTCTTGCGTCCGGACCCTGATCCGGCATACCCCATGCAATCATGACCGCACCCGCTTCCTCCCCCGTTCCGCCTGCCGCTTCCACGCCCTGGCCGGTCATGGCCATGGCGGTCATCTGCACGGGTATCCTGTCCGGGATCGGGGGGACGGTGCTGTCGCTGCTTCTGCATGCGATCCAGCATGTCGCCTATGGCTACGGGCAGGCGGGGGGGCCGCATAATTTCCTGCTCGGTGTCAGCGCGGCACCGTACTGGCGGCGTATTGCGGCACTGTCGGTTGCCGGTGTGGTGGCTGGCGTGGGCTGGTGGGCGCTGGGCCGTTTTGGCAGGCCGCTGGTCAGCATTGCCGCGGCCGTGGGCAAGACGGGGCTGGGCAAGCCCATGCCGCCGCTGTCCACCGTGGTCCACCTGCTGCTGCAGATCGTGACCGTGGCCCTTGGCTCCCCGCTGGGGCGTGAGGTGGCGCCGCGTGAACTGGGGGCGGTACTGGCCACCGGCACGGGCCGCCTGCTGGGACTGGCGGCAGAGGACAGGCGCATCATCATCGCCTGTGGCGCGGGGGCCGGCCTGTCAGCGGTGTATAACGTGCCGCTGGGTGGGGCGCTGTTCATACTGGAGGTACTGCTGGGCAGCGTGGGGCAGCGCACCGTGCTGTGCGCGGCGGCGGCGTCAGCTATCGGGGCATTCGTGCCGTGGGCGGTGCTGGGTAATGTGCACCAGTATGAAATCGGGCCGATGGCGGTGACCGCCCCCGTGGTGCTGTGGGCGATCTGTGCCGGTCCGGTTATTGGCGTTGGCGCGCATATGGCCAAGCGGCTGATGGGCATCGTGCAGAACCGGGCGGCAAAGGGGCCGTCACGCATTGGCTGGTGTCTGGTGGTGTTTCCCGTGCTGGGGGTGCTGACATGCTTTTACCCGCAACTGCCGGGCAACGGGCGCGGGCCGATGCAGCTGGCGCTGTCGGCGCGGCTGGGTATGGAACTGGCCGCCATTGTGCTGGTGCTCAAGGTCGTGGTGATCATGGGCGCGTTGCGCGCGGGGGCGGCGGGTGGCCTGCTGACACCCAGCCTGACCATGGGGGCGTTGCTGTCCACCGTTGTGGCAGGGGCCTGGAACATGGTCCTGCCGGAAGTGGATGAGGGAAGTGTCGCGTTGCTGGGGGGGATCGCCTTCCTTGGAACGTTCATGTCCATGCCGCTGACGGCTGTGGCACTGGGGATCGAGTTCACGCATCTGGGCCATGACATGTGGATCCCGGTTTTCCTGACATCCGCCGGGGCGCTGGTGGCCTTCCGGGTATGTGGGCGGGTGGTCGGACGCCCGGTTGCCCAGACACAGCCCAGCGCGCCGGGCAGCATGTCGGCCCGTTCCTGACCTCCGGAAGCAACCGGTTGATAAAACAGAATAAAAGTTTCTGGGTGTCACTACGAAGCGTCACCAGAAACTTTCTCATGTCTGTCCGATATTTTCCGCGCCGTTCCTGAACGAAAGAAAGGCGACACCGTTCCTGATGCCGCCTTTCCCTGAGGACAGTTGCCGTTTTCGGTTATGACAGACCGTCAGCGCCATTCATTCCACGCGACCCTGTCCCGATACAATGGGGGGCACACTCACGTTTCAATGACATCACGGCATCGTAACCCCAGGGTTTATTTTTCCGCGAACGGGTCGAAATCGCCGTCGTTTTCACGCACGCTCCACCACCCTTTGTTCCACTGTTCATAGGCGGGCAGGGTTTCGTCAAAGGGGTTTTCGATCAGCGGTTCGCCCCTGGTGGCGGCGGCCTTGCCCTGTTCAAAGGCATCGGGCGGGGTCTGGTCGGTCATCGGTGGTTTTCCTGACTTGTCTCTGTCTGGTGATGCGTGACGCTTACACCATGTCTTAAGCGCGGGCAGCCCCACGCGGCGGAAGGGGGTAATGCGTCAGGCGCAGGTGTTCGGTCAGGCCGTCGTGCCATATGTCATCCCGCGGTCACGCAGCCACCGGCGGTAGGCGACCGACATGCGGTCCGCCATGGTGGGGATTTCCGCCCCCGCTGAAAGGGGCAGCCTGCGGGGGCGCTGGTTTTCCAGTATGATGCGGTCCTGCAGGAAGATGGTCTGCTGGAATTCGACCAGGTCAGCCTGCGGCGCGTCATCATCAAGCAGGAACATGACCGGGTGCGCGCGCGAACATTCCTGCGTCATGGGCTGCACGAACAGGGCAATGACGTCAAAGCGTTCGGGCTGCGCGGGACAGGTCTTGTACAGCAGCGTCACGAATGGCCCCGCCACCCGGTACAGGTATTCGGTATTGATCCCGTCGGTGGCGGACAGGGCGGCCTGTGGCTGGAAGAAATGGCAGTCCGTGGCCCAGACCTCGTTGCCGCCTTCACGCAGTTCAATGGTGTAGCGCGCGACTTCGGTATGTGGCTCGGCACCCAGGATGTTGGTGTGGACGAAGGGAAAATGCGCCATGTCGAGAAAGTTCTCGACAATGCGCGGGGCCGATGTCCGCACCGTGAACACCCCGCAATCCACCAGCCTGCGGTCGGGTTCCAGTGCTTCGTCAATGGCGGGAATGTCGCCTGCGGGCGTGCCGGGACAGGTCCACAGGCAGCCGTGGCGGGCGCGTACGGGCAGGGTACGCCTGTCCGCCACGTCGCAGGCGAAGGGATTGCCCTGCGCATCCTGACCGAAGGTGATGTGGCGATCGAGCAGCATGGTATCGGTCGGGGTGGTGCGCAGCTGTGACAGGGGACTGATCACATACCAGTCGGACAGGATGGTTTCATCGACGGCGGTGATCTGTGTCATTGCCCGGTTCCTGTTTGCAGTATGCCATCGCATGGGGTGCGATTGCCGTGACGGTGGCGTAATGTTAGCGCTCAGCATAATGGTGCGCCATAGTGGCGTGCAAAGGAAGATACGCTGTCAGCCCATGCGGTGACAGTGTGCGGTCATCCGGACGGGCTGGAAAGGGAGCGGGGAACGTATGGAAAGATGGCAGCCGGTCAGTGTCCTGTCCAACATACGCCGTGGCGAGGTCGCGGGCGTGCGGATAGGGGGTCATGAAGTCGTGCTGTGGCGCGAGGACGCGCAGGCTGCAACCCTGCATGCGTGGGAGGACCGCTGCCCCCATCGCGGCATGCGGCTGAGCTTTGGCTTCGTGCGTGATGACGCACTGGGCTGCCTGTACCATGGCTGGCAGTTCGGTGGTGCCGCGCGGTGCAGGCTGATCCCCGCCCACCCACGGGTGCGCGTGCCCGCTTCGATCCATGTGCGGACCTATACCGTGCGCGAACATGCGGGTCTGGCATGGGTCAGCATGGAAGGGGCGGAGGACTTTCCCCACCAGCAGGCGGACTGGCCGGAGCACGCGCAGCCGGTGCGCACCGTGCATGTGCATGCGCCGGTAGGGCAGGTGCGCCATGCGGTTGGCCTTGCGCCCGACGGAGGTATGGCGTGGCATGGACCGGTCGGTCTTGCGGTGCATGAACCGGTCGCGGGACAGGCCATGCTGCATGTGGTGCGGGCGGCGGACGGGCCGTCTGCCCTGACGCTGTCGCACTGGGCCGAACGGCTGCGTGATGCGGTGGAAGGCGGGGCGCAGACGGCCCCCGTCATGGCGGAACTGGCGGCGGGAGCGACGGCATGACCTCTGGACTGACCCTGTATGACTGGACGCCGGATGTGCGCTGTTACGCGGTGCGCCTTGGCCTGTCGCTCATGGGTGTTGCGTATGATACGCAGGCGGCGGATATGGATCTGCCCACGTTCCAGCGCCCCGTGGGGCTGCGGCCGGGCGAACGGCCGCCAGTTCTTCTGGTGGCGGGTGATGTGCGTATGACCCGTCCGGGCACCATCATGCAGTTTGCCGCCCGCCAGCCAGCGGTTGCGCGGGCATGGCTGGACCCGGCGCATGAATGGGCGATCCTGGACTGGCTCGATTTCGGGACGATGGCGCTTGATGCACTGGCGGCGGCGCGGGATCTGGCCTTTGGCACCACGCTGCCGGTCCTGCCGCCCATGGGGGCGCTGGTGGCCGCCCTGCGCCGGATGGAAGACCACATGAGTGCGCGGGCAATGGCGGGCCATGAGTGGTTCGCCGCCCCCGCCGCCAGCATTGCCGATGTGCTGCCATTCGTGGTGTTTGCGCTGTCGGCAGACCTCGAAGTGGAACGCGACACCTGTCCCGCGCTGCGGCGCTGGGCGCATCGCATGCGCGGGCTGCCGGGTTTTGTGGTCATGCCCGGGGTGCCGGACTATGCCTGACGCCGTACATCTTTGGATACATGACTGCATTTCCACGTTATGGAATACGGGACGCCGGTCCGGGCGCAGGCCTGCCGGCAGGGATTCACACCCGATAAGAAACTGAGGAAAGAACAACACATATGAACGTGAAGCTGTTTGCACCCCGTCGCATTGCGGCGGCACTGGCCATTACCATTACGGCAGGTGCCACCAGCCTGTGTGGGGTGTCACATTCCGCCATGGCGCAGGCTGCCCCGGTTATCGTGGGCAACCAGACGGCGACTGCAACCGTCGAAAGCGTGGACCACGAAGCGGGCATGGTGCTGCTGCGTGACAAGGCGGGCAACCTGGATACCGTGCGCGTGGATCCCGACCTGCGCGCCAAGCTGCCGACCCTGCATGCCGGCGACAAGATCGGCCTGCGTATCGTGCGTACCATCGACGCCGTCATCGCTCCGCCGGGCGCGCCGATGCCCGAATCAACCGAAAGTGCGGCAGGCACCCGCACCGGCCCGCACCCGCATGGCATGATGGTGTCCTTCAAGCGTGAACGCGTGAAGGTGACGGGCGTCGATACGTCCCGCAATCAGGTCGTGTTTGTCGATCCCGATGACATTACCCGCGTCGTGCTGGTGCGCCAGAAGCCGATGCAGGAATTCCTGAAGACCCTGAAGCCGGGTGACGAAGTGGACACGACGGTCATGGACGCGGTGTCGTTCTCGGTGCTCAGCCGGCTTCCGTCCTGACGGCCGCAAGCGGCGGACGGTGGGCGGCAGGATAATCTTCCGCCCATTGCAGTGGGCCACGCTGGTCAAGGAAGCCGGGAATATCCTGGATGATCCGCGCCGCCTGCTCCAGGCACGCCATGGCCTCGACCTGTGCCGGGGGGCGGAGGGTGATCGCGTCGGGCGGGCATAGCGCATCAGCCGCCCGCCGCAGTCCCGCCGCCGTCAGCAGCGGGTTGTGCGCCAGTTCGGAAAACGTATCCAGCGCATCGTAAATGGCCACCTGCTGCGCCCCGGTTATGTCGGGGCTTGTGGCTAGCAGGCGGATACGCTCCACCAGCCGGCCCAGCGACAGGGTGGCAAGGGCTGCATCTATATATTCATGGATCATGGCGGGCCGGGCGAAGAAGGACAGCCGCATCGCCAGGCGCAGTACTTTCTGCAGTTGCAGGTTTTCCCACACCAGCCATTCCTTGCCCTGCCTGCGGCCCGACAGCGCCAGTCTGCGCAGGCTGCGTGTCAGCGACGTGACAAGGCGTGCGGCGTCCAGCCGATGGTTGGGCGGCAGGATGACCCGAAACGACAGCACCAGCATGATGCAGCCCATAAGCAGCGCCATCCACCCGTTCAGCAGGCTGACGTCATTATAGTAATGGATCGGGTTGTTGACCTGCAGCATCACGGTCGAGAACACGCCATAACCAAACCCGCCAACCCCGAATTTCGGGTGGAACTGCAACCAGATCCCCGGCAGCAGCATGATGCACAGCGACAGCCACAGCAGCGGGTAGCCGTCGATCTGCGGCAGCAGGTAGGTATGGCATAACAGCCCCGCCGGAACCCCCAGTGCCGTGCCCGTAGCCATAAGCCCCGCGGCACGCGATGCGGAGGGAAGGGTGGACAGCAGGCTGGCTGCCGCCACCACGTACAGCATCATGGTCGGCGCCGCCGTCCAGTGCAGGACGTACCAGATCAGGCACGCAGACATGGTGATCAGCATACCGCGCGCGCCGTTGCGCAGCGCCGTTGGCCATTCCAGATAGGGTTGCAGCCGCAGCCTGCGCCCGGCGCTGCCCCGGCGCGAAAGATCCTGCAACGCGGTTTCGATCTGGCCCAGCAGGTCCTGTATGTCATCAAGGAACAGCAGCGATTGCGGGGAATGCGTCTCACGCGCCTGCGCGATCATGAGGTCGCGGGTGTGGCGGATGCGCGCGCACCCTTCCATCCAGCTGGCTTCCAGTGTCCTGTCCGCCGTCCGGTCCATTAGGAACTGCAGCATGGATACGATTTCACCATGCACCGTGCGGTCCTGTTCAGTGTCGGATGCGGTGATGGTGTGGGGATGGTAGGACGCCACGATGCCCGACAGGCGCGCCAGTCCCGCGCGGATTTCACGTTCGCGCACACTGATGTCGTAATTGTCGGTGGCCGCGTATTCCACCGCGTCGGACAGGCGCCCGATCCGTGCCAGCATGGCCGCCCGGCTGTCGTGAAAATTGGTGGGCAGGGAACGGAACGTGCTGCCCGGCCCGGCGTCCGGGTTCTGTGCCGGCACGTTGGTGTAACCCTGGTGGAACGCTAGGATATAGCTGACCGTATCACGGAACAGGGCATGGATCTGCACGAACAGCGTGTCCGACCGGCGCGGCGATGTGACCATGAACACGGCCGCCGTCGTCACGATTCCCACCACCACGGCGGACAATCGTGACATGGCGCTGAGGAAGATGCCATCAGGATCCCCGAATGCAGGGGCCGAGATGATGACAATGGTATAGCCCGTCAGCACGGCGGCATAGGCACGGAACAGCCGCAGGAAGGTGGCCGCCATGCACGCCAGCCCCACCGTGACCGAAAGCCCCATGAAGTACAGGACCGGGGACTGCACGAACACCGCCATCAGCCCCACGCTGATGGAAGCGCCGATAATGGTCCCGATCACACGCCATACGCTTTTGGAAACCAGCGCGCCCACCGTCGGGTTGGCCACGATCATGACAGTCGTGACCGAACTCATGGGGGACTGGAGCTGGAAGCTGAATGCCAGAAACAGCGCGATGGCAACCGACAGCAGTGCGCGCGCGCTGAACGCCGCCGTAGTGCGGAGCGTAGCCCACTGGGCATCGTCGGAAAAATGGCGCGTAAGGCTGGACAACATGATTGGGTGCCGACTCCCGGCTGCGGCGTGTGGGGCATCCTGATACCGCATGCCGCAGGAAGATAAAGGGCAGGGAACCCGATTTATTGTATGACAATTAATGCCATGTCAATTATATCTGTGCTGCATATCGGTGCCGCCGGGCAGCCATCGCATAAATGGGTCATGATCAGCCCATGCGGGCATGCTATCGGGCAGGCAGAAGACTTCGGCGGGGTCTGACACCAGCAGGGGATGCGCATGGCTGACCGTTCACCATTACCTGATATAGAGGGCGCGGGCTTTCAGGACATGCGGATGACGTTCCTGACCATGCGGCTGGCCAATACGTGGCGGCTGGGTCTGGACCGTGCACTGCGCCCCGAAGGCATGAGCATGGCGATGATGCGCCCGCTGGCGTATCTCATGATGCTGCCCGACCGTGTCAGCCAGCGCACGCTGGCCCATGCCATGAATACCGACAGTTCGGCGCTGGTGCGCGTGCTGGACCTGCTGGAGGAAGAAGGGCTGGTCGAGCGCCACCCCGATCAGGAAGACCGGCGCGCCAAGAGCCTTGTGCTGACCCCGCGCGGCAGGCGCAAATGCGCGACCCTGCACCGGATCTGCGCGGCCATGGAGGCACGGGTGCTGCAGGACGTTCCCGCCGACAGGGCCCGCGACATGATGGACGTCCTGTCGCACGTGCTGCGACAGGCGGAAGGCGTGATGATGGAGCCTGCCGGCACGCCGTGCCGTGAGAGTGGCCCCTGACAGCAGGCTTGTCCCAGACCAGAAATCATAAGGAAATTTCCGGTGCGGCTTGTTTTCAGGGAAAAGCGGTGATTCGAAATTTTTATGATTTTATATCAAAGACTTATTATAATAGAGTCCCTGACTGACCTGTATCAGGTCGTCCTGTCCGGTCCTGCTGTAATAAACATCATGTCCGTCGTGGCTGGCTGATGCCACGATAGGCCACGTGCCGGGACATGGAATTGGGGGATAGGCATCAATGTCGGTCGGAATGGCCCTGTTACTGGCTGTTGTGGCCATATGCGTTGTCGTTTTCCTGATTGAACGGGTCAAGCTCAACCCGTTTCTTGCGCTGCTGATCGCGTCCATGCTGCTGGGCTTTGCCGCGGGTATGCCGGCGGCGCGGGTCGTGGCCTCGTTTGAAAGTGGTTCGGGGCAGGTGCTGGGGCAGATTGCCTCGGTCATTGCGCTAGGGACCATGCTGGGCAAGATGCTGGAAGTGTCGGGCGGCGCGGACCGGATCGCCATGACGGTGGTGGCGCTGGCGGGACCGCGACGGCTGGACTGGGCCATGATGGTGATCGGCCTGCTGGTGGGGCTGTCGGTTTTCTTTACCGTGGGCTTCGTCATTCTGGTCCCGCTGGCATTTTCCATCGCGCGGCAGACCGGGCGGCCCATCCTGCATGTGGCGCTGCCGGTTACCGCCGCCCTGTCCGTGGTGCAGGGATATATGCCGCCCCATCCGGGCACCATGTTCGCGCTGGCGGCCTATCATGCCGATATTGGTCGCCTGATCTGGATGGGTGCTGTGGTCAGCGTGCCCGTCGCGATCGTGTCCGGTCCTGTCTATACCCGCTTCATCGTGCCCCGCCTGTCAGCCGATGCGGGAGCAGATGCGGCACATGCCCACGGGCATGATGCCCCCCGCGCGCAGGCGGATCTGCCGGGATTTGGCATTACACTGTTCACCATTCTGGCGCCCATGGTGCTGATGCTGGCGGGATCGGCCACGCGGTTCATGGGACCATCCACAGGTAGCTGGGCCGTGGTCCTGCGGTTTGTGGGGGACCCCAATGTGGGGCTGGCGCTGGCGGCGCTGCTGTCGTTCTGGACGCTGGGGCTGCGGCGGGGACTGACGCGTGAAAAAATCCTGGCCTATTCCAATGAATGTCTTGGCCCGCTGGCCAGCCTGCTGCTGATGATTGGTGCGGGCGGTGGCTTTGGCGCGGAACTGATGGACAGCGGCATTTCCGATGCGATTGCAGGCGCTGCGGTGGACATGCATGTGCCGTTGCTGATCCTGGCATGGGGACTGGCGGCAGGCATGCGCGTGGCGGTGGGGTCCGCCACCGTCGCCATGAGTACGACCGCCGGAATTGTCGCCCCGATCATGGCGCATGGTCAGGGTGTGTCCCCCGAGCTGCTGGTGCTGGCGACGGGGGCGGGGGCCGTCATGTTCGGCCCGATGAATGATTCGGGTTTCTGGCAGGTGCGCGATGCGCTGGGCCTTACGGTTCCGCAGACATTGCGCACATGGTCCGTGATCGAGACCCTGATTGGTGTGGTGGGACTGGTGATGTGCATGATTCTGGGGTGGTGCGGGCTGTAGGTTACGCGCGGGACGCGGTGTCCCTTTTGCTTGGGGCTGTTTAACAACAACTCATTGATAAAAATGGGATAAAAGTTTCTGGATGTCGCCTTTTTTCAAAAAGGCGACGTTTTCCGAAGCTTTTTGAAAAAAGCTTCACCAAAAAATTTTGGTAGATTCACAGGGTATTTCATAAGACGACTGCTTCAAACAGTTCCTTATTGTTCTGCAGGTATGGGCCTATCCTAAATTTCGTGTTTGGGCGTTTGATGCGAAAGAAGGAGCAGCATCATGGCCCGACGCAAGAAACCCATCATCCCTGACGATGTTCTGG
>NZ_NKTX01000001.1 GCF_003207815.1 Komagataeibacter oboediens
CGCACCCGGCCGAGGCTATGTAGAGCATCGCGTTGACCACCTCGCGCATATCCGTCGTGCGAGGGCGACCGCCCCGTTTCGCAGGGGGCACAAATGGCACGATCAAAGCCCATTCCCCGTCCATCATATCCGATGGATATCGCAGTCCTTCCCGGCTATGTTCACGTCGGGCAATACCAGTCCATGTCACCATTCACTCCATCTCTTCGTAAAGACGGATGAATCACAACAGGCTGGTATTGTTCAAAAACTTTCGGATCAGGCTCTCAGACAACAATCACAAAAAAAGTAGGCATGGGTGTAAAGTTCCGGTCTGGTACAAATCACACACTTTCGACGGATGCTTATGGCCTGAATCGGATTTTGAAACATTTTTTTGATTAACTGACTGTAGTCAGGGAACTTTTCTTACCCCCATACTTTATATGCATTGAATATGTTCTATTCGTTATGGGTAGGTTATATCTCTGAATGAATAGAAACACTTTGTTAAGGCAGGTGTGAGTGAAGATAGGATCAATTCATAAATTGATCTTATTGATGCCAATTGTTTATTATTTTATCAGAATGTATTCTGAATGAATATCGCTATTCATTATATTTTTGAATATATACAGTGAAACAATAAATGGCGGAAAATTCTGCATGGAAAGAAAATCTGTAGTCCGCGGAAGTGGGTCATTTTTTTATTCTTCCTGCAAGGAATTCTACAGAACATATTGAAATATAATTTGCAGAACGCTGATTTATTTTCATGTAATGTAAAAATATACATTCATGATATTATATGAATTAAGAAAAATATTTATGTAGAATTATGAATTTTTAGATGTATCTTACATGGGTAATCAGAAATTAATTCCATTCAGGAAATGAACATGGAACCTGTATATTGATAGGGATGTAATTGTAAATGTCTTGGATATCATGATGACAACGGGCTGCAATATATCGCAGTGTTTCATTGTAACAGGCATGCTGCCGGTGTAATGGCAATTCGTGCATGAATGCCAGCCAGACGGCATCCGGGATGTCATGCCCACACGGCACGCATTCCATGCACGATGTCGCTGCGCATTTCGTGTCAGATATGCCTGAAGAGCGGGTCGGTCATCTGCCATGTCTGTCACGAATGGAACCAAAACGGTGGACGCATTCAACCGGCCAGCATGCGATCTGACAGGGGCCGGCCTTGGCACTCGGATGGTTTCAGTTCCGGTGGCGCGTTCCATGCTGATGTGACCATGCAGGGCGGGCACCATCCTGCCGCGAAGGAACAGATCCTGCCGCAGATCTGATGGTCATGGGATTGGCAGGGATTTGTGGTGTCCGCGGCGGGATTCGAACCCACGGCCCCAGGATTCGTACCACTTCGGCTTTCACCGCCGCCATAGGGATATGGCGTTCGTGGTCTGGACTGTCCCTTCACCATAAACCGCATGCGGTTGACAGGTGCTGCCCATCCAGTCTCTACACCTTGCCGGAAAACCGGCCTTGGCTCGGGATTGGCACGGCATTTGCCAGAGCGTTCCCCGAATTTGAGCAGATCCGCCACGTGGTTTCCCGTCGTGACGCCCAATTGCAAACCAGGAATCCTGTGCTCTATCCGGCTGAGCTACGCGGACACACCCGGATTTTCTAACCGAGGCAGCCCACCCCGGCAAGATGTTTCACGAAGGGAAGGGGGAATATTTTCCCTTAATGCCGCCTGCGCATCTGTTGCGCCTGTGCGCATAGCCGGGCGATATGGCGCAGGCACAGCACGACATCGGGGCTGCCGGTCTGTTTGCATGCCAGTTCCAGTGCCTGCGTGTCTTCAGCCGCACGCAGCAGGGCGTTGGCGGACCATATCATCATGGCCTGACCGAAGCTGTCGGTGCGTTTGAAAAAAACGGGGGGGCGCAACTGCCGCATGGCGTCCGCCCGGCTTGCCCCGCCATCCACCGCAATCCGTGCCCGCCGCAGCCGGTGGATGTGTGACAGCAGCACGCGTGTCAGGGCGACCGGGCTGCTGCCATCGGTGGTCAGCGCCCGTTCCGCGGCCGCATCCGCCGCCCTGCGGTCACCCGCCATGGCGGCAAAGGCCGCGTCTTCCAGTGATACGCCCGCCGCGTCACCAATGCACGCGCGCACGTCCTCCATTCCCAGCCTGCCGCCCGCACCGGCGAACAGGGCCAGTTTTTCAACTTCACTGCGTGTCGCCGCGCGGTCGGGGCCTGCACGCTCCACCATCCACCCCAGCGCATCAGGGTCGATCCCGACGTTCTGCGCCGATAGCATCTGCCGGATGGCGGCTTCCAGCGTCCGTCCTTCTTCAGGGTAACAGCCGATCACGCCGCACTGCCTGTCCTTTTCCGCAAAGGCGCGCAATTTCGAACGCGAGGCAAGGCCCGGCGCTTCCATAACTATCAGTGTATCGGATGACAGTCCCAGGCTGTGCTGCAATGGGGCAAGCAGGCTGTCACCCGCCTCGCGCAGCCAGACCACGCGCCGCCCCCCCGTCAGGGCAAGGGCGGTCGTTTCCTCCTCCAGCCGGTCATGGTCTTCGCGGCCCAGAATGGCGACCCGGAACGGATCCTGCAGGTCCGCGCAGACCGCTTTCGCCGCGGTTGTGGCCCGCTCACGAATCAGCCCCGCGTCATCCCCATGCAGGATAATGGCCCGCAGCGCACCCGGTGCCTGCAGGGTGGCATTGACGGCGCGGGCATCGATCTTCACTCGTTCGCGCCCCCGCCGCCTATGCTGATACCGGAGGAGGGGGATGTATCGACATCCGGGGCCATGGAGGTGCCCGAACCGCTCCGGTTGCCGCTGGTGGATTGCGGCGTGCTGTCCATGGGGGCGCTTTGGGTGGACAGGCTGCTGCCTTCGTTGTTTTCCTCGTTCAGCTGGGAATCGGTCCGGCCCGTCGCCAGTGCGGGCAGGCCATCGGCGCCCGGCTGCTGGGATGGCATCTGGTTATTGGGATTTACGATGCTGTTGGGATCGACATAGCGCGGCTGGTTCTGGTCCGCGACCGACCCGTCCACCGCAGGGCGGGCATGGGTGCGGAACCACGTCGCTACCTGCTGGGTGACCTGTTCGGCCATGTTCTTGGCGACACGGGTGCGCACGGTTTCCAGGTTCAGCGTCAGGGCGAAATACTGTTCATATGTATTGTTCACCCCATCCACGACCGAGGCATCTCCCCCCGCCAGCATGTGCGGGTTGTCCCCCAGCGTATAGAGCTGCCAGTGGGCGAAGGCGGTGGTCCGCGTGCGGCCACTGGTATTGTCCGCGTGGATGTCCACCGCTTCGTTCATGATGTAGGTGCTGATGCGCAGTTCGTAACCGGTCGGGTCTTCCGGCCCCGCCCCGCCCAGATCCTGCTGCAGGAACTGGCGAAGCTGCTGGCCGTACCGTTCCTGGATGATCGGTACGTACACCTGTTTCAGTTCCGCCACCACATTGGTCACGGTGGGTTTGCCATCCGCGCCGATATGGGTTCCCGTCGTCTTGTACATGGGCGAAAAGCCGCATCCTGCCACCATCAGCAGGATACCCAGCACGACAGGATGACGGACGGGATGCGCCATGGGCTATTTCGCAACCACGAAGTTGACGATCCGGCCCGGCACATGGATGCGCTTGACGATCCGCGCGCCATCCAGCAGGCGCGCCACGTTGGGTTCGGCTTCCGCCATGGCGATGACCCTGTCCGCGGGCATGTCCGGCGGCACGGCGATCGTGCCGCGCAGCTTGCCCATGATCTGGACGGCGATGGTCAGTTCGTTCGCCTTCAGCAGGTCCGCGATGGCGACCGGCCACGTGCGGTCCACCACCGGCTGGCCGCCGGGTTCAAGCAGCGCCATCATCGTTTCCGCCTGATGCGGCACCATTGGCGCGCACAGCAGTGCCAGCGTGGTGGCCGCTTCACGCCGGGCGAACGCCATGCCGTCCTCGCCTGCCGTCTTTTCCGCATCTGCCATGGCGGAGGTCAGTTCATGCAGCCGCGCCACGGCCACGTTTACACTGAAGGTTTCCAGCGCGTCGGTCACCGCCGCGATGGTGCGGTGGGTGGTGCGGCGCAGGGCATCCGCGTTGCGCGATACACTGGCGGGACACGCGGCACCCGCCGGGGTCTGTTCCGCCACCGTGCGGACAAGGCGGAACAGGCGCTGCAGGAAGCGCGATGCCGCGGCAACGCCGGATTCCGTCCATTCCATGTCGCGTTCCGGCGGGCTGTCGGACAGTACGAACCACCGTGCCGTATCCGCGCCAAAGCGTTCGATGATGGCGACGGGTGCCACCGTGTTGCGCTTGGACTTGGACATCTTTTCCACGCGACCGATGGTGACGGGCGCACCATTGTCGCGGCGCACGGCCCCATCGGCCCTGCGATCGACCTCCTCGGGATACAGCCAGTTGCCGTCCGCGTCGCGGTAGCTTTCGTGGTTGACCATCCCCTGCGTGAACAGCCCGTTGAAGGGTTCGTCCACATGCAGGTGTCCTGTCTCATGCATCGCGCGGGTGAAGAAGCGGGCATAGAGCAGATGCAGGATCGCATGTTCGATCCCGCCGATATACTGGTCCACCGGCAGCCAGCCATCAGCTGCGGCAGGCACGGTGGGCGTGGGCGCGTGCGGCGCGGTGAAGCGGGCGAAATACCACGAACTATCCACAAAGGTGTCGCAGGTATCGGTCTCGCGCACGGCGGCCTTGCCGCATTTGGGGCAGGCCACGTGCTTCCATGTCGGGTGGTGTTCCAGCGGATTGCCGGGGCGGTCAAAAGTCACGTCCTCGGGCAGCTTTACCGGCAGCTGGTCATCGGGCACGGGCTGCGCGCCGCAATCCGTGCAGTGGATGACGGGAATGGGGCAGCCCCAGTAACGCTGGCGCGAAATGCCCCAGTCACGCAGCCGCCAGTTGACCACACCCTGGCCGATTCCCATGCCTTCCAGCCGGGTGATCGCTTCCTTTTTTGCCGTCTCGGTATCCAGACCGTCCAGAAAGCCGGAATTGAACAGCGTGCCGTGGCCATCACATGCCCTGTCGGTCATGGTGAAGGTCGCGGCCTCGGCCCCCGGTGGCAGGATGACGGGGGTGACCGGCAGGTTGTACTTGCGCGCGAAATCAAGGTCGCGCTGATCACCGCACGGGCAGCCGAATACCGCACCCGTCCCGTAATCCATCAGCACGAAATTCGCGATCCAGACCGGGAAGGATTTATCGGGCATGAAGGGGTGGCTGACGCGCAGCCCGGTGTCGAAACCGCGTTTTTCAGCGGTTTCGATTGCCTCTTCCGACGTGCCCAGACGCTGGCATTCGGCAATGAATTCCCCGGCCGCCGCGTTTTTGGCCGCGACCTTGGCCGCCAGCGGATGGTCGGCCGCAATGGCCAGGAAGGACATGCCGAACAGCGTGTCGGGACGGGTGGTGAAGACCTCGATCGAATCAAGGTCGATATCGAAACCCGTGGGCGGTTCATGCAGGGCGAAACGGACCCTTGCCCCTTCGGATCGGCCAATCCAGCGTTCCTGCATGGTGCGCACGCGTTCGGGCCAGCGCGGCAGGGTGGACAGGCCATCAAGCAGCTGCGGGGCGAATTTCGTGATTTTCAGGAACCACTGCGACAGCTTCTTCTGTTCGATCAGCGCGCCCGAACGCCAGCCCCGGCCATCGACCACCTGCTCGTTCGCCAGCACGGTGTTGTCCACGGGATCCCAGTTGACCCAGCTTTCACGCCGTTCAACCAGGCCGCCCTTGAGCATGTCGAGGAACAGCTTCTGCTGCTTGCCATAATATTCCGGCAGGCAGGTCGCGATCTCACGGTCCCAGTTGAATGAAAAGCCCAGCCGTTTCAGCGTTGCGCGCATGGCGGCGATGTTGTCCATCGTCCACTTGCCCGGATGCACCCCGCGTTCGCGCGCGGCATTTTCCGCCGGCAGGCCAAAGGCGTCCCAGCCCATCGGGTGCAGCACGCTGAAGCCACGCGCACGCTTGTACCGCGCCACCACATCGCCCAGCGTGTAATTGCGCACATGGCCCATGTGCAGCTGTCCCGACGGATAGGGGAACATCTCCAGCACATAATATTTGGGCCGATCGGCAGGGGGGACATCGGGGACATTGAAGATGCCCGACGAAGCCCAGCGTTCCTGCCACTGCGGCTCGGCCGTGTGGAAGTCATAGGCGGGGGTGGCGCTGTCCGGTGGGGTGCTGGTTTCGGTCATCTTCTTCTGGTTCGGTATGCGGGGGCGGGGATACCCCGCCGGAAAGGTGCGGGCAGCACGGCCTGTGCCACCCGGTGGAAAGGAACGCCGGGGGCGGGGATCAGCGCTGTCCGCTATCGGTCCGCAGCTGGCGTGCGCGGGTCAGGATACGCGCGGTGATGTCGGATACGGTATTGGCCGCAACGGGGGTATCGACCCACTGGTTGTCCTGGAACACCTGACGGAACACCGATACGCGTACCGCGTCCGAACGCAGGCTGCGCGACAGGATGAAACAGGTGATCTTGAACCGCTCATCCTTGGTTGCGGGCGGTGTGTACCAGTCCGTCAGGATCACGCCCGCCACCGCATCGGCAGAGGCGAACGGCATGAAGGACAGCGTATCCAGCGCGCCGCGCCACAGGAAGGCATTGACCCCGTTGCTTTCCAGCGGGGTGGAACCGCCATTGGCGCCCCGGTCTTCCTTCAGCAGGCGGTTCTGGGGAATGGCCAGCCCGCTTTTGTCATGCTGCGGCGCACTGCCGCAGCCTGCCAGCAGGCTTATGGCCAGCAGCGCGGGCACGATCGCACGCGGCGGCAGGTGGCGGCCCGACGGGGCGGCAGAAGGGGCAGAACTGGGCGGACGAAGGGTCATGATGCCTCTATGGACGCCGGGGATGGCCCCCGCATGTGGTAATCCAGCCATGCGCCTGACCTGCCGGCCATGCCGGGCAGGGTGCGTTCTGGCCTGTCGCGTTGTCTGTTCTTCATATCCTGCCCCGCCTGTCCCGCCAAGTCGCACGGCCACTTTACCCTGCGTTGCGTGACAATCCCGGCCGGAGGTGCAAAAATGGCGTCACCTTTCAACAGCAATGGGACATGATGAGACACTCAGCCACATGGTACGTCGCCGCCCTGTGTACGGGCATCGTGTTTTTGCGGCTGTCGGTCCTGCCGGTCCATGCGGCCGGGGCGCTAGGTGGCAGCACGGGCACCGCGCATGCGGCGGACATGGCCGCGCGCATGCAGCCCGATGAACAGCAGACGGTCGTTCAGGCCCGCCCCGCTGCCGGTCTGGGCACGACAGCAGAGGCAGGTGACCTGCTGGCATGGCCGGGCGTTGCCCGTCTGGGCCTGCCGGTGCTGCGCATGCCGGATTTCGCCCATGCGGCCCAGCCTGCCGATGGCGCCCCCCATCCGCTGCTGCCATGGCTGGCGCTGGCGGCGACATGGGATCCCGACCTTGCCCGCCGGGCGGGCAGCGCGCGGGCACGCTCCGAATGGCTGCATGGCCGTGCGGTGCTGCGGGTGGGGGGCGTTGACCTGCTGCCATCAGGCCGCCTGCAGGCGGGGGAGGATCAGGTTCTTGCCGGAAGCATGGCGGGCATGATCGGTGCGGGACTGCTGGCGGGACATATACTGCCGGTCTTCGGGTCAGTCGCGACGGAGGAACAGTCGCGCGCGGATGGTACCCTGCCCGACCGCACGACGCAGGTACCTGCAGCCCAGCTTGCATCCCAGAGCCTGCTGGGTGTCGCCATGGCGCTGGAAACGGCGCATGGGGGGGCCATACTGTGTGGCGGCATGGCGCCGTGCCAGACCGTAACCGGCCTTGGGGCCATAGTGCATGACGCCTGGCATTTTCCCGGCATGGTCATGGCGCGGCCCGGTGGCGCGGGCGAGATCCGGAATGCGGATATTGCACCCACACTGGCGGCCGTCGCGGCAAGCGTGGATATGGAACAGGTGGATACGGACGGCCATGACGTCTTTGGCGCAGCCCTGCGGCAGGCCGTGCGCGAGGGCAGCCTGAAACCCGCGCAGGTGCAGGCAATGGTGACGCATATCCTCGCCTCGTTCTACATGTCAGGCAGTCTTGACCATCCGCCCCCTTTCTCCAGCGCGCATAATGGCGCGCCGCCCGCATCCCCTGACACGCTGGTGGCGGATGTGGAGGCACAGGGCGCGGTCCTGCTGCAGAATGAAAACAGGGTCGTACCCTTTGATCCCGCCCTTGGTCCTGTCCTGATGCTGGTCCATCCCGCGTTGCGCCCTGCGGCGGAAAAGCTGGCTGATGCGCTGCGGCATGCGGGGCTGAACGTGGCGCTGTCCGTTGCGACGGAGGGGGCGGGTGCGCCCGGCACCCTGCCACCTGCCGTATCGCAGGCCGCGCGCACGCTGGTGCTGAGTGCGGGCAATGATGACAACCAGATGATTTCAACCGTGGCGGAAATGGGTGGCCACGTTGTCGTGGTGCTGGCGTCGGACGACCCGGACCGGCAGATGCCCTGGCTGGATACGGTGGACAGCGTGGTGCAGGCATGGGCGTGGCGGGATGAATATGCCCAGCCACTGGCCGCCCTTCTGTCCGGGCAGCAGGATTTTTCCGGCCATCTGCCGGTTACGCTGACGGGGGGCTTCTATCCGCCAGGTCTGGCGGATGCTGATTATCGCGCGTTCGCCCGCGCCCATGTCGTGCCGCTGTTTCCGTTTGGCTATGGCCTGTCAACGCGGGGGCACCTGACCTTCAGCGATCTGCATGTCGTGCGCGATGGCAACCATGCGACGGCCAGTTTCTCCATCACCAATTCCGATGACACCCCGGTACGCGCGGTTCCGCAACTGTATGTGGAAATGCCCGATGATGTGCCGGGGGCTGCCCGTCGTCTGGCCGGATGGCGCAGCATCATGGTTGCGCCGGGACATACCGTGCGGCTGAGCGTGCCGGTCAGCCTGCGGCTGGTGGGACAATGGAACCCGGCGGGCGGCAACTGGAGCGTGGCGGCGGGGGATTATACCCTCTCGCTGGGCTTTTCTTCCGTCATGATGGTGCGGCATGCGACGCTGCACCTGCCCGCGCTGCATGTGCCCGGTGCGCTGGACAGCACGGCCGCGCCGGTTATGGCTTCGGAATAGGGATAGTTATATTAAGGTGAAGAAAACTCCGGACGGGCATCGCCTTCCTGAAGAAAGGCGACATCCTAAAACTTTTATATTCCCCATTACGGCATAATCGAACCCGTTTACTGTCCCGGGCGGATCACGCTGCAGGGCAGGCCCTGATTTTTCAGCGTGGAACAGGCCTGCGTGGCCGTCGCCTGTGACAGCCCGGCAAGGCGGGCGCGATAGATCACGCCCCCGGCGGGCTTGTTGACTGGAATGACCATGCTGCGCGCGCCCTGCAGGGCGGCAAAGTCCCCCTGCCGGGCCATGGTGGTGGCGAAGCGGGCCTGTCCTTCGGCGGTAAAGGCCCCGACCTGTACCATCCATGCCCCGTAACCGGCCCCGGCGCTGGCGGCAGGGGCGGCAGCCGTGCGGGCGTCGGTATGGCAGGTGGTGTTGGTTGGATCATACGCCAGACTGGCGTCCTGCACGCAGGCCGTGCGGTGCTGCACGGGGGCGGGCGGATTGAGGGTGGCGTACTGGATATAGGTATGGTCGGCCTTGACCCCGGTGTTGCCCGGTCCCAGCGCGGGCGGGTTGGCGGCGACGCGCTGGCCGGAGGAGCCATAGACCGCCAGCGGTCCGCTCAACGCGACCTCGTTGCCAAGATTGGGGGTGATGATACGCAGGTAGCGGACCGTCTGGCTGGGCAGGGGGCGACCATTTTCAAGGTAGTCGTTCAGCCGCTGCGTGCCCGCGTTATAGGCCGCAAGGAAGCCCGGCGCGCCATACAGCCCGTACAGGATGCGAATATAGGCCGTGCCCGCAAGAATGTTGTCATGCGGATTGTACGGGTCGGATCCAAGGTGGTTACGCCGCTGCATGTCGGCATAGGTCGGCGGCATGAGCTGCATGAGCCCGATCGCCCCGCTGGCCGAGCGCGTCAGGTGCCCGTCGATATATTCATGGCCGCCGGATTCCTTCTGGATCACGGCGCGAATCCATTCCTGCGGTACGGCGAACCGGGTGGAGGCATCGGCAATATAGGGCTGCCACGGGTCCGTGACCGGACCCGGCGCGCGGTATGCGGCCTTGCCTTCATAATAGCTGTTGTAATGCGACGTCTTTCCACCGCCGCCGCCCGAACTGGCGCAGGCGGCAAGGCCCAGCCCGGTCAGGACCAGAACACCAAGGCGCGTCATGCCCCGCAGGGAGGAAGGGGTCGGGGACATGTTCAGATCAGGCACAGTTCCGCCAGTTCGTTACGGAGGGCTTCGGGCAGCACGTCGCCCATATGGCTGTTGGCCAGCAGGTCGGGCGGCGCATCCTCGGGGCGGAGGTAGCGCCAGCCCTGGAACGGCCGCATGGCGCGTGGCTGGACCGGGATGATGTCGGGCGCCATGACCACCAGTGCGCATGGCGTGCCATCTTCACGCGTGTCGGGCTGGATTGCGGTAATGCGCTGGCGGCACAGGATGCGCCCGCCAATGACACGATAGATCGAACCACCATCCAGTATGTCCGCAGCCCTGCGGGGGTACATGCGGGTACGGAACCACGGCATGCCGGTGGCGCTGGTGCCGTCCAGGTCATCAACCGGCGGCGTCTGGAGAGACTGGCGTGCGGCCAGATCCTCGATGGACTGGATGCCAACCGCCAGTTTGACCATGTGCAGCATGCTGCGTGTGTTCCCCGTCAGTGCTCCCGACCGGGCAGGTCGGTCTGTGCCTGCTGCGCGAAAATGTCGCGGAAGCGGTCGGCATCAATGCTGCGCACGATATGCACGGTGCGCATGGGGCTGTCATGCGGGGCCAGCGAATCGGGCACGACAAAGACATGGCCATAATGCGGGCCACGGCTGGTATCGATATCCATGCGGGCGTCCACGGCCGATGTCACCAGCGTGGGATCAGCGGCGATGGCGGTCGTCATTTCATCCCACATGGGCAGCGGATCATAATATCTGCCAATGTAATCGGTCAGCGGTGTCTTCTTTGCCGTCAGCCGGGCCAGGTACTGCTTCGACAGCATGAGATCATTCGAGACGCTGCCCACCACGGTCACCTTTTTCCACGGTGCGGTCAGCGTGATGTGGGCGGCTTCGGGATCAAAGATCATGTTAAAATCGGAAGCGAAATCCGCATTCCCGGTAATGGACATCATGCTGGTGTCCAGCAGGCCCCCCATGAAAACAAGCTGCTTTGCCGTTTCGGCAAAGGTCGGGTCCTGACGGATCGCCAGCGCCAGGTTGGTCAGCGGTCCCGCCGCGACAATCGTGACCTCATGCGGGTGGGCATGGACCTGTTCGATCAGGAATTGCGCGGCACTCTGCGCCACGGGGGACAGATGGGGTGCCCCTTCCTTCATGGCCGGAATGGCGGGCTGGATGTCCGTGGCGCTGTCGATCGAACCCGCCCCGCCCCAGGCGCCTTTCCATGGAATGATGCCGTACTGCTGTTCATGCAGCTTCATTTCGGCTCGCGTGTTGACCAGCGGATAGACCGCGCCATCGGCAACCGGCACGTCGGTGCGTCCCACGATTTCCAGCAGGCGGCGCAGGTGCGCGGATTCCGCGTTTTCCCACCCGTCGCCCGACACCACCGTAAAGCCCAGCACGCGGACATGCGGGTTGAACAGCAGCGGGATGGCCGAAAGCTGGTCCGACCCACCCGGGCCAAGGAAGTCGTTATCCTCGATTACAAGTTCCTGCCCGGCCGTAGCCGGGGCAGGGGCGGCGAGGGCCGATGTGGCCATCAGCGTGACAGCCGTAAGACAGGCCGCAAACCGGGCAGTCAGTGAAAGGGCGGATGAGAACACGCGATGCACTCCTTGGCCTTACGTATGGTGGGCCGCCATCGTATTGCCTAAATTCCTAAAGCACCAGCGCGGCCAGCAGGCTTTCCAGCCGCAGGCGGCCCGCGGCCGTGGCGCGCAGGGTCTGGCGGGCGGGATCAGCGACCAGATAGCCTTCCTCCACCGCGGCGGCCATGATGTCGGCGTCGGTTGCGTCGTGCACCGTCATGCCGGTGCGGCGGGCGAACCGCGTGGTGGAAATCCCTTCTGCCAGCCGCAGCCCCATCAGCAGCATTTCGCGCGCACGGTCGCGGTCATCCAGCCGTTCTTCCGCATGTGCGCCGGTGCCGGTGCGTTCCACCCGCTCTGCCCACGGTTCAGGTGCGCGGTGACGCCGGGTGGCGCAGGTCACGCCATTGCGGGTCAGCCGCCCATGCGCGCCCGGGCCAATGCCCAGATAGTCGCCATACCGCCAGTAGGTCAGGTTATGGCGGCTTTCGGCACCGGGGCGGGCATAATTGGAGATTTCATACCCAAGCAGCCCGTGGCGGCCCGCGACCTCGGCGGTCAGTTCATACAGGCGCGCGGCTTCGTCCCCATCAGGCAGGCGGAAGCGGCCCTGACGGTACAGGCTTTCGAATTTCGTACCGGGTTCGATGGTCAGCTGGTACAGCGACAGGTGGTCCGAGACCAGCGACAGCGCCGTCTCCAGCTCCGTCCGCCATGCCGCGGCGTCCTGTCCGGGGCGGGCATAGATCAGGTCGAATGAAATCCGGTCGAACAGGCTACGCGCCGTCTCCAGCGCTGCCATGGCCTGTGGCGCGTCATGTTCGCGCCCCAGAAAGCGCAGGGCTTCGGCATCAAGGCTCTGGACACCGACGGAAATGCGGTTGACGCCTGCGTCACGGAAGGCGCGCAGCCGGCCGGTTTCCACGCTGGTGGGATTGGCCTCCAGCGTGATTTCGACATTATCCGTCAGGCCAAACAGCATGCGGGCATCATCAATCAGCCCGGCCACCGTTTCGGGTGCCATGAGCGATGGCGTGCCGCCGCCAAAGAAAATGGAGCTTATGGTCGGTCGCTCGGCCCGGTCATCGCCCATGCGGGCGGCTTCGTGCGCCAGTTCGCGCCGCAGTGCCGCGCCGAAGCGGGCGCGGGGGATCTCATCACGCACATGGCTGTTGAAATCACAGTACGGGCATTTGGACAGGCAGAACGGCCAGTGCACGTACAGCGCCAGCGGTTCTTCCACGCCTGATAAAGGGCTGTCTGAAAAGCCTGCCAACGAACCCCCTTGCAAACCGGAATGAAGTTTTTGGTGAAGCTTTTTTCAAAAAGAATGTCGCCTTTTTGAAAAAAGGCGACACCCGAAAGCTTCTGTTATTTTTCAGATCGCCAGCCGCACGCCCAGCTCCACCACGCGGTCGGGCGGAATGCGGAAGAATTCCGTCGCCGGGGTTGCGTTGCGCGCCATGAACAGGAACAGCGACATCCGCCACCGCGACAGCTTGGGAACGGACGAACGCACAAGCAGTTCACGGCTGGTGAAATACGATGCCTGAAGCGCATCGAAATCAAGGCCGCTGGCCTTCAGGTCCTCCAGCGCGCGGGGCAGGTTGGGCATTTCCATGAAGCCGTACCGCAGGATGATCCGGTAGATGTCGGGCGCCAGTTCCTGCAACGCCACGCGGTGGCCGTGATCGGCTTCGGGCTGGTCCAGCGTCTGCACGGTCACGAACAGCACGTGGTCATGCAGTACCTTGTTGTGCTTGAGGTTATGCAGCAGGCAGGCGGGCACGAAATCGGGGTTCCCGGTCATGTACACCGCCGTGCCCGGCACGCGGATGATGCGCGACTGCGGCAGGCGGGCCAGGAACGAGTTCATGGGCATGCTGTCCTGCTTCTGCCGGTTCATGATCAGCTGACGACCCTTTTTCCACGTCGTCATCATAAGCGTCAGCACGATGCCCAGCAGCACCGGCACCCAGCCGCCCTGCGGGATCTTGAGCGCATTGGACGCGAAGAACGTGGCATCAAGCAGGAAGAAGCCGCCGAAGGTTGCGATCGCGGCGGGCCGCGACCAGTGGTACAGCCTGCGGAACACCACCATCGCCAGGACGCAGGTGCACATGAACGTGCCCGTCACCGCAATGCCGTAGGCGGAGGCCAGCGCGTCCGAACTGCGGAAGGCCAGCACCAGCAGCAGCGCGCCCACCATCAGGAAGCGGTTGAATTCCGGCAGGTAGATCTGGCCTTCCTCCTCCGCATTCGTATGGGTCACGCGCATGCGTGGCAGGTAGCCCAGCTGGATGATCTGGCGGCACAGCGAAAACCCGCCCGAAATGCCCGCCTGACTGGCAATGACGGTGGCGAAGGTGGACAGGATGATCATCGGCACCTGCAGCCAGTGCGGGCCAAGCAGGAAGAACGGATTGGCCAGCGCCGCGGGGTCCGCGATGATCAGCGCACCCTGGCCCAGATAATTCAGCGCAAGGCAGGGCAGCACGCAGAACAGCCACGCATAGCGGATGGGCTGGCGACCGAAATGCCCCATGTCGGCATACAGCGCTTCCGCCCCCGTGACCGACAGCACGACCGAGCCCAGCGCAATGAACGACAGCCACCCGTGATAGACGATGAACTGCACCGCATAGGTGGGCGATATGGCCAGCAGCACCGCCGGGTGATGCAGGATCTGCAGTCCGCCCAGTATGCCCAGCAGGCTGAACCACACCAGCATGATCGGCCCGAACACGGTGCCCACCTTGCCCGTGCCGTAGCACTGGACCGAAAACAGCCCGATCAGGACCATGAGCGCAATGGGTATGACCAGGTCACGCGCGGCGGGGAAGCTGACTTCCAGCCCCTCCACTGCCGACAGCACGGAAATGGCGGGGGTGATCATGCCATCGCCAAAGAACAGGCAGGCCCCCCCGATGCCGACCATGCCCAGCGCGATGCGCAGCCGGTTGCTGGGGGCCACGCGCTGGGCCAGCGACATGAGCGAGATGATCCCGCCTTCCCCATTATGGTCGGCGCGCATGATCAGGATGACGTATTTGACCGTCACGATCAGCAGCAGCGACCAGATGATCAGGCTGAGAACGCCCAGTACCTCCCACGGGGCGATCCGGTGGTGCTGCGAGACGACCATGATGGTCGACCGAAGGGCGTAGATCGGGCTTGTGCCGATATCGCCAAACACCACGCCCAGCACACCCAGCAGGGCGGCAAAGCCTACGGGGTTTGCAGCATGTTCGTGCTGGTCCGCGCCATATTCGGTAATCTTGGGCGCGGTCGTGGCCTTGTCCGCGGCAGTGGCGGGATGACCTGCGCCATCCGGCGGCGTCGGGGATCCGGGGGCAGAAGGCCCCGTGGGTTGCGTCATGTCGTGACGGCTCCGCGGCAATGAAGACAGAAAACCGGCATCACATCGCGACCGGATAGTTTCACATTACCGCCTCGCCCCATGCGCAGCAAGGCCCGTCTCCGCTCAGGTGCCATTCAGGCGTGGTCAGGCATGGGCGGGGCGGGCACCGAAAATGGCGCTTCCCACCCGTACCAGCGTCGCGCCACAGGCAATCGCGCGTTCAAAATCGGCCGACATGCCCATGGACACGACCGGCAGCCCGTGCCGTGCCGCCATGTCCGACAGCAGCCGGAAATGCGGCGTCGGGTCCTGATCATGCGGCGGGATGCACATAAGGCCGCGCACCGCGTCGCCAAAGCGCGTGATGCTGGCGGTGATGAAGGTATCGGCGTCTTCCCGCCGCACGCCCGATTTCTGGGTTTCGTCGCCCGTGTTTACCTGCACCAGCAGGTGTGGCAGGCGGCCCGCCCTGTCACCCGCGCGCGCGATCGCGTCCGACAGGGACGGTCGGTCGAGGCTTTCGATCATGTCCGCGATCCGGACGGCCTCCAGCGCCTTGTTGGTCTGCAGGCCGCCGATGATGTGCAGCCGCAGGTCGGGCCAGCGTTCGCGCAGGGCAGGGAATTTGGCGGCGGCTTCCTGCACGCGGTTTTCACCGAATATCCGCTGCCCCGCCTCGAGTGCCGCGATGACGCTGGACTGCGGATGGAACTTGGAAACGGCCACCAGGCCGATGGTGGACGGGGCGCGACCTGCCGCCTGCGCGCTGGTGGTGATGCGGGCGCGGATGCCCGTCAGCGCCTGTGCTATGGATGTGGATGTTGACATGGCTCTAGGCTTGGCCTGAATACCTCCCCGGTCAAGCCCCCGCGTATCGCAGTTTTCAGGTCAGGATTCCATGAAGCCTTCCCCGTCCCCGTCGTCCCGCCCCACCGGCCGCCGCCCCAACGCAGGCCGCCCCGACCGGCGCGGTGGCAAGGTCGCCCCGGATCCCACGCGCGACATCGCCTTCGATATCGTCGAAGGCGTGATCGTGCACCGCCGCATGCTTGATACGTCGCTGGGCCATTCGGCCGCCGCCCGCGCGGCCGAACCGCGCGACCGTGCCGCGGGCCACCGGCTGGCGGCCACCGTGCTGCGGCACATGGGCACCGCGAATGAGGTTCTGGCCCCGTTCCTGAAGCGTGAACCGCCCGAACCCGTTCGCGTGGTGCTGCTGATCGGGGTGGCGCAGCTCCTGTTCCTTGACACGCCGGCCCATGCCGCCGTGGCCACGTCCGTCGCCCTTGCGCGCAGGCGGGGGCTGGTGCCGTTCGCGGGGCTGGTCAACGCCGTGCTGCGTCGCGTTGCGGCTGGCGGGACGCAGGCGCTGGAGGGGCTGGACCAGGCGCGGCTGGATGTGCCGCCGTGGCTGTGGCAGTCGTGGGGGAAGCTGGCACGTCCCATCGCCCGCGCACTGGGTCATGAACCGCCGCTGGACCTGAGCATCCGCCCCGGTGCCGAACCCCCGCCGGGCGGCGAGGTGATGCCCAATGGAAGCGTGCGCTTTGCCGCGGGGACGGTAAAGGTGGTGGACCTGCCCGGCTTTGCCGAAGGGACATTCTGGGTGCAGGACATGGCCGCAAGCCTGCCCGCGCGGCTGCTGGATGTGAAGGCGGGCGAACGCGTGGCCGACCTGTGTGCGGCCCCCGGTGGCAAGACCGCCCAGCTTGCCTTTGCCGGGGCGGAGATATTCGCCATTGAACGCGAAGGCCGCCGGATCGAGCGGCTGCGCGCGAATCTGGCACGCCTGGGGCTGGATGCGGTGAAGGTCATCCATGCGGATGCGGCACAGTGGCGGCCTGATGCTCCGCTGGACGCGATTCTGCTGGATGCGCCATGTTCGGCCACCGGCACCATCCGCCGACACCCCGACGCCATGTGGATCAAGCGCCCGCGTGACATCGCCACCATGACGGAAGGGCAGGACCGGCTGCTGGCCGCAAGTCGCGACATGCTGCGGCCGGGCGGGCGCGTGGTCTATGCCGTGTGTTCGCTGCAGCCCGAGGAAGGCGAGCAGCGTGCCCGCGCGGCCGAGGCGATGGGCCTGCTCCCCGATCCTTTCACGCCGGAGGAACTGGCCTTCCTGCCGCAGGCCCGCACGCCGGAGGGATGGCTGCGCACCCATCCTGGCATGCTGGCGGATCATGGTGGCATGGATGGCTTCTTCGCCGCGCGTTTCCGTCGGGCCTGACAGGGGCAGGGGGCATGAGGAAAGATTGGCGTTAGTCTTTGATTGCTGTTAAAAAACAGGCATGGCTGCTCTCAAGACCCCCCTCATCGCGCCCAGCGTCCTGTCGGCTGATTTTTCCCGCATGGCGGATGAAGTCGCCGCTGTCGAAAATGCTGGTGCGGACTGGCTGCATCTGGATGTCATGGATGGGCATTTCGTACCGAACCTGTCGATGGGGCCGCAACTGATCAAGGCGCTTCGCCCGAAGTCGAAGCTCCCGTTTGACGTGCACCTGATGATCGCGCCCGTCGATCCGTATATCGAAGCCTTTGCGAAGGCCGGGGCCGACCATATCCACCTGCATGTGGAAGCCGGTCCCCATACCCACCGTTCGCTGCAGCACGTGCGCGACCATGGGGTGAAGCCCGGCATCGCCATCTGTCCCGCCACCCCGCCCGAAGCGGTGGGCGAAGTGCTGGATCTGGTGGACATGATCCTGGTCATGACGGTCAACCCCGGTTTTGGTGGCCAGAAATTCCTGACCAGCCAGCTGCGCAAGATCGAGACCCTGCGTCGCATGGCGGATGCGACGGGCCGTGACATCCGCATTGGCGTTGATGGCGGCATTACTGCGCAAACCGCGCCGCTGGCGGTTGCCGCGGGTGCTGATGTCCTGATTGCCGGGACATCCGTGTATGGGCAGGATGATTATGCCGCCGCCATCAGGAACCTACGGATCGGGACGCATACCCCGGCGTGAGGGTATGCGTACCGCCATATCGGGGGGATAGGGCCCCATGCCGCTGAAGCGTCTGGCGCGGGGTGCGCGCCTTTCATTCGCGCGGCTGCCGTTGCTGGGCGGGGGCAGGCGGCTGCCTGTCGCGCCTGTCCATAATGTGCGTGACCTGTGGCCGGGGGACCCGGCGGCGGGCGCGCAGCTTGCGCGTGGCAGCCTGACATGGGCGGGCTATACTCACCCCGTCGGGCCGGGGCAGTGGGATTCGCCCGAATTCGAACCCGGTTTCCGTGAGGGGCTGCTCAGCTTCCGCTGGCTGCGTGACCTGCGTGCGGTGGGCACGGACGCCGCGCGGCTGAAGGCGCGCGCGCTGGTTGATGACTGGCTGCACCATCCATCCCAGCACCCCATGGCGCTGGATTGCGGGGTGATTGGCGCCCGTGTCGCAGCGTGGCTGGGGCATTATGATTTCTTTGCCGCATCGGCCAGCGATTCCTTCCGCCAGCGCCTGATGGAGCGGATACTGGTGGAAGGGCGCACCATCGCTGCTCTCATGCCGCCTGAACAGCATGGCTGGCAGTCGCTTACAGCGCTCAAGGGGCTGCTGGCGGTAGCGGTGGCCATGCCTGAGTATACCGGTTTCCTGACCCGGTACCGCCGCTACATCGATAACGAGGTTGAAAGCCAGATCCTGCCTGATGGCTGGCATGTCGAACGCAGCCCGGAGGTGCAGCTGCGTGCGCTGCGCGAACTGGCGGAAATGCGGGCCATGATGCAGGCGGTGCAGCATGCCCTGCCGCATTCGGTCGCCATCGCGCTGGACAAGATGAGCCCTGTGCTGCGGGCCATGCGACATGGGGACGGGGGGCTCGCGCTGTTCAATGGCAGCCATGAACGCAATGCGACGCTGATCGAGATGGTGCTGTCGCAGGCCACGCGCACCCGCGTTGTGGCCAATGCCATGCCCGATGGCGGTTTCATACGCATGCAGGCCGTGCGGTCGCTGCTGCTGGTGGATGTGGGGATTCCCGCCCCGCCCGAATATGACCGCAACGCGCATGCGGGGACGCTGTCATTCGAATTCTCCTGTGCGCGGCAGCGCCTGATCGTCAATTGCGGTGGCGGGGTCCTGCCCGCGTGGAAAGAGGCCCTGCGTCAGACTGCGGCCCATTCCGTCGTGGTGGTGGAGGACATGTCCTCGTCCGAATTCGGGGAAGATGGCACGGTGCGGCGCAGGCCAACCCATGTCAGTGTCGATCATGCCGTGGCCGAAGGCGCGCACTGGCTGAACCTGTCGCATGACGGCTACCACCCTTCGGCGGGGGTGACGTATTACCGCAGGCTGTACCTGGGCGGGGATGGCGAGATCCTGCGCGGGGAGGAAATGCTGGAAGGCGAGCGGGAACTGGCCTTCGTCCTGCGTCTGCACCTGCATCCGACGGTGACGGCGGTGGATGCGCAGGATGGTTCCATCCTGCTGGAAGCGGGGGAGCAGCACTGGCGGTTCCGGGCTGCGGGCGGTGAGGTCGCGATTGAGGAAAGCGTCTATTCCGGTGGCCAGGTGCCGCAGCCGACCCTGCAGCTGGTCGTGCGGGTCGATCCCGCAGCCCGGCAGAAGCAGGAAGACGGGGACACCCCGGATGCCCCGGCCATAGGTGGGGGTGCCCCGCTGGGCAAGGTTCGGCAGGTGGTGCGCTGGGCGCTGCGACGTGAGAAGCTGCTGCTTCTGGCATGAAGATCCTTGAAGTCACGAATGTCGATTTTTCGTTACGCCAGTTCCTGTTTCCCCTCATGCTGGCGCTTCGGGATGAAGGGCATGATGTGGTGGGAGCCTGTGCCGATGGTCCCCTGCTGAAGGAGGTGCGCGTGCGTGGGCTGCGGGTCGAGACCGTGCCCATGTCGCGCACCCTGTCCCCCCTTGCGCAATGGCGGGCATGGCGGGCGCTCGTGCGCCTGATCCGCGCGGAAAAGCCCGATATGGTCCATGCACACATGCCCATAAGCGGCCTGCTGGCGCGTTTCGCGGCATGGCAGTGCGGGGTGCCCTGCATTGCCTATACCTGCCATGGGTTCCTGTTCAACCAGCCGGGATCACGGCTGCGGCGTGCCGTAGCCCTTGTGCTGGAATGGCTGGCGGGACAGGTGACCGGCATCTACCTGACGGTCTCGCAAAAAGAGGCACATGACGCCCGCAGGCTGCGGATCAATCCCCGCGCCACGGCCATCGGCAACGGACGTGATCCGGCTATTTTCCACCCCATGCCCGAACAGCGTGCGGCGCTGCGCGCGCGGATGGGGGTGGGCGCGGGACAGGTTGTCATCCTTGCCGTCTCCCGCCTGGTGCGGGGCAAGGGCTATCCTGAACTGCTGGCGGCCATGCGCAGCCTGCCTGACAATGCGGTGTTATGGGTGGTGGGTGAACGTCTGCCCAGTGACCGGGGCGTGGATCTTGGCGCGTGTTTTGCCGCGGCACAGGCAGCCCTTGGCACGCGCATGGTCATGTTTGGATATCGTGCGGATGTCGCGCCGATCATGGCGGCTGCGGACATTTTTGCCCTGCCCAGCCATTTCGAGGGCCTGCCGATGAGCGTGATCGAGGCCATGCTGTGCGGCCTGCCCGTGGTGGCAAGTGATATTTCCGGCCCGTGCGAACAGGTGGTGGAGGGGGAGACCGGCCTGCTGGTGCCGCCGGGCGATGTCGCACGGCTGGCTACGGCGCTGGACCGGCTGGTGCGTGATGGTGTGCTGCGCCAGCGCATGGGGGAGGTGGGACGGATGCGCGCGCTGGTCCATTACACGCAGGCCGACATCATGGCGCGGACGGTTGCCCTGCTGACGGCAGGATGTCCTGCTGCCGCATAAGCAGGGGGCAGGAAGGTGGGTTCACAAAGACCGCCTGCGTCACGCCGCGTCAGTCATGAAGGCATTTCTGGTCAGGCTTTTTCAGGAAACTTCAGGAGATGCCACCTTTTTGGAAAAAGGCGGCACCCAGAATTTTATTTTTATCAACAGGGGGTTAACGCCCCATTTCCTGCTGCTGGCTGTCGCTACCGTTCATGATCTGGATCAGTGCCTGTGTCTGCGCCGTATGTGACTTGAGCAGGCTGACATTGTCCGGGTTCAGCGGCGGCATGGACTTGCTGTCCTGCGGGGGGTGCTGCATGACGGCGGCGGTCATGCCAAAGGTGGTGATGCCCATGACGAATTCACGTGCCGTCATGTGACCCTGCTGCAGGATCGGCGCAAGCTGGGGCATGGCTTCGGTGCGCTTGATCGTATCTTCCAGCGACAGGTTCGGCGTTTCGGGGGGGGTGATGCGCGAGTTGCGGATCTGTTCCATCACCGGCGTCATGCGCGTGAAGAAATCCTTGGGCAGCCTGTACTGCGCCACGGTTTCCATATCGTGCCTGATCGCGGCCTGCTGGGCGGCACTTGGGGCCTGCTGGGTCATCTGCTGTGTGGACTGCTGGGCCATGGCGGATGGCATGACGGCGGGCAGGCGGGTCAGGGCAAGGGCGCAGGTGGTGGCCAAAAGCGCCTTGCGCACGAAGGAAGAAGTCATGGCTGGTTGCTCCATTCGCCCTGTCTCATCAGGGGTTCGCGGGTACCATCATGGTTGATGGCGTCCACGTCGATTTTGCTGGACCCGATCATCCAGTCAATATGGATAAAGCTGGTATTGGCCCCCTGCTGCGCCAGATGGGCTTCGGTCAGGCTGTCGGTATCCAGCATGCATTTGGCATAGGACTGGCCCAGCGCGATGTGGCTGGCGGCGTTTTCGTCAAACAGCGTGTTACGGAACAGGATGCCGCTTTGTGAAATGGGGGAGGACGCGGGCACCAGCGCCACTTCACCCAGCCTGCGTGCGCCATCATCGGTATCGAGTATGCGTTCCAGCACGTCCTGCCCGGTGCGGGCATGGGCTTCGACAATGCGGCCGTCTTCAAAACGCACGGCGATATCGTCAATCAGCGTGCCCTGATGGAACAGCGGCTTGGTCGCGCGTACCGTTCCGCTGACCTTGCGGGCATGCGGGGTGGTGAACACTTCCTCGGTCGGGATGTTGGGGTTGCAGGTGATCCCGTTGCCCGCGGGTTCCGCGCCCCCGGCCCATGCATGGCGATCGGCCAGCCCCACGGTCAGGTCGGTGTCCGGCCCGGTGAAATACAGGGCCGCGAAACGGCGTTCGTTCAGCCATGTCGCACGTTTGTGCAGGTGGGCGTTATGGGCTTTCCATTCGGCCACCGGGTCGTCCACCATCACGCGTGATGCCTGGAAAATGGCGTCCCACAACCGGCTGACCGCCGCATCCGCCGACAGGTCGGGAAACACCTGGGCCGCCCATGCGGGGGTGGCGAAGGCCACGATGTTCCAGTTGATGGCGAAGCGGGTGATCAGTTCCATGGCCGGACGCCCCGCGCGCGATGCCGCACGCCCCACGCGGGAGACGCGTTCGGCATTTTCATTGGCCAGCAGCACCGGGTTCCCACCCGTGATCGCCATGCGCGCCGCCCCCTTGCGGTAGGCGTTGGCCATGCCGTCCTGCAGCCAGTCGGCGGCAGTGTCCAGCGTATCATCGGCGGCATGGCGGAAGCGGGCCAGTGTCGCCACGTCATCGGCATAGAACGGCGTCACCAGTGACGCCCCGGCCCGGTAGGCGTGTTCCGTGATGCGGCGGACCAGCGGCACGGCATCCAGTGGTGCCGTGATCAGAAGCTGCTGCCCGTGTGCGACATTCACGCCAACGCGGACGGCGACCTCAGCCAGACGGTCCAGAAGATGTTCATGCTGGGGTGAAAGAACCATGCGTCATCATATCCTGTTAATGTTGGCCGGTGCGCCGCATGCCTGCGACAGGGCGCATGCACGATAGACGACGCACCCCATTCACGTAAGATGGTAACTGCGCAGCAGGGGGGAAGGCATGGAGTCAATGAAACAGGCGTTACCGGGTTCCCGTCCCCTGTGCACGTTATCCGCCGCGCGTGAGGCGCCCCAGCGGGTCATGTGCGATGGCCGGGCGCTGGTGGTGTGGATGGTGGATGACGTGCTTCCCGCCGTGATCGATGACCGCTGCCCCCATGGCAATGCCCGCCTGTCCGCCGGTTACGTGCTGTATGGCCGCATTGTCTGTCCGCTACATATGTGGACCTTCGGTCCCGACGGGCGCGCGCAGGCCCCCGGTGGCCGGGTGGAGGCCGCAGGCCCGATGCCACGTTCGTATGAATGCTGGATCAGCGGGGATCAGGTCTGGGCGCGGATTGCGGCGTAGCGGTCGCATCGCGCCGTATCCATTCCTGTATGACCGACAGGATATAGGCCTGCTGTGTTGCATCGAGTGGCTGGCCTGCAGGCATGGCGTGCCATTTGGCAACGCAGCCACGACAGCAGGTGCCCGTGGCATGCTGGGCGATGAAAACCGGGTGTCCCCGCCACGGGGTCTGCCGTCCGTCCTTTTCCGGGTGGGCGGGGGCGAGTCGGGTGGCGATGAAATCCGCCGCATGCGTCATGACTTCTGGCAGGCCCCGCGTGGCCAGGTACTCCCGTTCCTTTGCCCCAAGGTGGAAGCGCGCGCGGAAACGTGAATAGGCCAGCCGTTCCCACAGTTCCGGCGGCACGGCAGGCAGCGGTGGCAGGCTGGCGGGCGCGGCGCGTGGGGATTCGGATGCGGGGGTGGAGGCAGGCGCTGCTGGCGCGAACAGGTCGGGCTGCTGTGCCTGCGCCCTGTCACGGCCTGCCTGCCTGCGTGTCATGGCCGTATCCTTCAGGCCGGCTGGACCAGGATATGGCGCTTGCGGCCCGATGACAGCTTGAGCGCGCCGTCAATCAGGTCCCTGTCGGATACGACCTGCGCCTCGTCCCGGATCACCACGTCATTCACCCGTGCGCCGCCGCCACGGATCAGGCGACGGGCCTCCCCGTTGCTTGCGGCAAGGCCGGCTTCCACAAACACGCGGAAGGCGGGCATGCCTTCGGCCAGCAGGGCGGCGGGCAGGGACACGGTGGGCAGGGCGGCGGCGGTGACGGCCCCTTCCTCGAACGTGCGGCGTGCGGCCTCGGCGGCTTCCTCGGCGGCGGCGCGGCCGTGGCACAGGGCCGTGGCCTCGGTGGCGAGGACCTTCTTCGCTTCATTGATTTCCGCGCCGCCAAGGGCCGCAAGACGGTCGCATTCCGCAATGGGCAGCTCGGTAAACAGCTTGAGGAAGCGGCCAACATCCGCATCCTCCACATTGCGCCAGAACTGCCAGTATTCGAAAACCGGCAGCCGCTGCGCCGAAAGCCAGACGGCGCCCTGCGCCGTCTTGCCCATCTTCGCGCCGGAACTTGTGGTCAGCAATGGCGTTGTCAGGCCGAAGACCTGGGCGCCGTTCATCCTGCGGACAAGATCAATGCCCGAGACGATGTTGCCCCACTGGTCCGATCCCCCCATCTGCAGGGTCACGCCATGACGGCTGTTCAGTTCCCGGAAATCATAGGACTGGAGAATGGAGTAATTGAACTCCAGGAACGTCAGGCCCTGCTCACGTTCCAGCCGCGACCGCACCGAGTCGAAGGACAGCATGCGGTTGACGGAAAAATGGATGCCCACATCGCGCAGCAGGTCGATGTAGGACAGACGGTCCAGCCAGTCGGCATTGTTGGTCAGCAGCGGGTCGGCCGGCCCGGTGCCCAGCGGCAGGAACTGCCGCAGGCAGCCCTCCACCCCGCGCATGTTGGTGGCGATGGTTTCCGCCGTCATGAGCTTGCGCGCTTCCTCCCGGAAGGACGGATCGCCAATTTTCGCGGTGCCGCCACCCACCAGCGCCACGGCGCGGTGGCCATGGCGGTGCAGCAGGCGCAGCATCATGATCTGGATCAGGCTGCCCACGTGCAGGCTGTCCGCCGTGGGATCGAAACCGATATAGCCCCCCACCGGACCGGCCTGCATGGCCGCGTCAAGCGCGTCCATGTCGGTGCACTGGAAAATGAAGCCGCGTGCTTCGGCTTCCCGGAGGAATTCACTCTTGGGCATGATCTGTTCCGCGCTGTGATAGGCATCGCTGGCCGGGCCGCCCCGGCGCGGACCAGCCTCTAGCATGTTCACGGCCCATCATGGAACAGCCGGGCCCGACCGGGGTGGGTTGGGGGGATCAGTCGGCGGCCAGCGCCAGCGCCTTGCGGTTCATGACCGTGCTGACATGGTCTTCCAGCGCCTCGGCCACCTGGTCGGCATGGTTGGCGAAGACGTGGTCCGCGCCCTTGAATATGCGGTAGTCCACTGTCACGCCCTTCTGGGTGTTCAGCTTGTCCACCAGCTTGCGCACGGCGGGTTCGGGCACCAGTTCGTCATTCTCGCCCGCGATCATCAGCCCACCGCACGGGCAGGGGGCAAGAAAGCCGAAATCATAGTGGTTGGCCGGGGGCGCCACACTGATCCAGCCCGTGATCTCGGGGCGGCGCATGAGCAGCTGCATGCCGACGAACGCACCGAACGAATAGCCCGCGATCCACAGGCCGCTGGCGTTCGGGTTGACCATCTGCATCCAGTCAAGGGCGGCGGCGGCGTCCGAAATCTCGCCAATGCCGCCGTCATAGCGCCCCTGCGAGCGCCCGACCCCACGTGAATTGTAGCGCATGACCGAGAAGCCCATTTTCTCGAACGCGCGGTACATCGCATAGGTGATGCGGTTGTTCATGGTTCCGCCATGCAGCGGGTGGGGATGGAGTACCAGCGCAAGCGGCGCGTTGGGCGCGCTTGAATGATGGTATCGACCTTCCAGACGGCCATCAGGGCCGGCAAACATGACCTCAGGCATAGGTGTCCCGCATTTGCGTTTTCCCGCGCATTCCAGGCATTGCGGCAGGAAATGTTGCTGTTGCAGCCCGCCCGACCGGCGATGCCCCGTCAGGTCGGCAGGCAGAGAAAATGCTGTCTTTCGGTGTCAACTGTGCCGGAAGCTGGAATACACCGTGTATTCACCCGCTGGCGGTCACACGAAAAACAGAATTGATCCGGTCTGGTATGTCAGGCCGAAAGTATACCAACCCGCCTGATAATGGGCCTGTTGCCTACCGGACAAAAGTGCGTCTTCGGCAGGCGTGCCCTGCGCGGGGGGCAGATATGGTCATGCATCGTGTCCACCCGGCATGGGGATCAGGCTTTTTTCGGTGGCGGGCCGGGTGTGTCGTATCGGTTTGCTCTCCTTGCCATGCCCGGATGGCGGGCGGGCGACATTGAGGCAGCGGTATGGAAATGGTGTGTGCACCAGCCATAACACGTTGCAATAAATATTATGTTGCGCTGCCTTATAGCGGTGTGGATTCACAAAATGCCAGATAAATCGTAATCCATGTCGCAAAACGACTTGGCGTAACCATATGGCTGGATAGCATGAACACCCGACGCGACAGTTTTAGCTACCTCGACGCGAATGCGTCCGAACCCGTCCGGCCCGAGGCTCTGGCCGCCATGGTTGCGGCGGCGGACGTAGTGGGGAATCCCGCATCCGTTCACCGTGCGGGGCGTGCCGCGCGTGCCGTTCTGGAAACCGCGCGCGAGGGGCTGGCCGCCCTGTTCGGGGTGATGGCGGAAAACTGTGTCCTGACATCGGGCGGGACAGAGGCGAACGTGCTGGCCATTACCGGTCAGGCCCATGGCAGGCGGGTGCTGGTGGGGGCCAGCGAACATGACGCGGTCAGGGCGGCGGCACGGGCGCAGGTGGTGCCCGTTGGTCGCGATGGTGTGCTGGATACCGGCGCGCTGGAACGCATGCTGGCAGCCGATGGCGGCACGCCAGCGCTGGTCTGTGTCATGCTGGCCAATAACGAAACCGGTGTCATCAATCCCGTACGCGACATTGCTGCGCTGTGCCATGCCCATGGTGCGCTGGTGCATGTGGATGCGGTGCAGGCAGCGGGTCGCATTCCCTTCACCATGGATGGGCTGGGGGCGGACAGTATCGCCATTTCAGGCCATAAATTTGGCGGTCCGAAGGGGGCTGGTGCGCTGCTGCTGGCGGGTGCGCGGTTCCACGCCATCACCCCGCTGCTGGCAGGTGGGGGGCAGGAACAGGGTCGGCGTGGCGGCACGCCCGCGCTGCCCGCCATTGCCGGCATGACGGCTGCCGCCACGGTGGCGGTGGCGGATATGGCGCAGCAGGCCACCCGGCTGGCCGCATTGCGCGACCGGATCGAGGCGGCGGCGGTGGCGGCGGGTGCGCAGGTCTGCGGCGCGGATGCCCCGCGCCTGGCCAATACGAGCAGCCTGCTGCTGTCCGGACGGCGGGCGCAGACGCAGCTGATCGCGCTGGACATGGCGGGGTGCTGCGTTTCGGCCGGGTCAGCCTGCTCATCGGGCAAGGTCACGCGTTCGCACGTGCTGGACGCCATGGGATTTGGGGAGGACGCGGGCTGCGCCATCCGTGTGTCCCTGCCATGGTCGGTGACACAGGCGCAGGTCGATGGCTTCATAGCGGCCTACACGGCCATGGCCGGGCGCCTGCCCGCGGTGCAGGCAGGTGCGGCATGAATGCGTATCCTGACCTGATCTACCTTGACTATCAGGCCACCACGCCATGCGATCCCCGCGTAATGGCGGAAATGATGCCGTGGTTTACCGAAAGCTTCGCCAATCCCCACAGCCTGGACCATGCGGCGGGGCGCGCGGCCCATGACGCGGTGGAACAGGCCCGGGCCGACGTTGCGGCGATACTGGGGGCAGACGCGCGTGAGATCGTGCTGACCTCCGGTGCGACGGAAGCCAACAACATCGCCATCAAGGGCGCGGTGCGTCACCTGCTGGAGCGTGGCGATCCGCGCAGGCGTGTCATCACGCTGGCGACCGAACATAAATGCGTGCTGGAATCGGTGCGTGACCTGGGCCGTGAGGGGTGCGAGCCGGTGATCCTGCCGGTCCGGCCAGACGGCACGCTGGACCCGGCCGTGCTGGAGGAGGCGCTGCGTGTCCCGACGCTGCTGGTCAGCATCATGGCAGCCAATAACGAAACCGGGGTGATGCAAGATCTCGCGCACCTCGCCCCGCTGGTCCGCAAGGCGGGCGCCCTGCTGCACAGCGACCTGGCGCAGGCCGTGGGCAAGGTGGACGTGGACGTGCGGGCATGGGATCTCGACCTTGCATCCGTGTCGGGGCACAAGCTGTATGGCCCCAAGGGGGTGGGCGCACTGTTCGTGCGCCGCAGGCCGCGCGTGCGGCTGGCTCCGCTGTTTTCAGGCGGCGGGCAGGAACGCGGTCTGCGGTCGGGTACGCTGCCTGCCCCGCTGGTGATCGGATTCGGGGCCGCGTGCCGGATCGCACGCAGCGAAGGGGCGGCGGAGCGCGCGCGGCTGGCGGGCCTGCGGGACCGGTTTCTGGCGGCGCTGCGGGCGGGATGTGAGGGCGTGCATGTCCATGGCAGCATGTCGGGACGGCTGGCGGGCAACCTCAACCTGCGCTTTGACGGGGTGCGGGCGCTGGACCTTCTGCGGGCTGCGCCGCAGCTGTGCCTGTCCACCGGGTCGGCCTGTTCCTCGGCCGAGGTGACGCCATCCTATGTGCTGACGGCCATGGGGCTGGACGGTGTTCAGGCCGCCGGAGGCTTGCGTCTGGCCGTCGGACGCTATACCTCAGCCGCCGATGTGGATCGCGCGGCGGCAATCATGTGTCAGGCTGTGGCACGGTGCCGCGCGACAGGCAGTTCTTCGCCATAGATCGGGCGAATGGTAGCAGGCAGGATGGAAAGATGGCGCATATAGTATTCATCGAGCGTGACGGCACCCGCCGTGAAGTTGCGGCCCCGCTGGGCCTGTCAGTTCTGGAAATCGCCCACAAGAACGGGATCGACCTGGAAGGCGCGTGCGAGGGCTCGCTGGCCTGCGCCACCTGCCACGTGGTGGTCGACCCCGAATGGGCGCCGAAGCTGACGCCACCGACCGAGGACGAGGAAGACATGCTCGACCTTGCCTTCGGTCTGGAAAAAACGTCCCGTCTGGGCTGCCAGATCGTGATGACCGAGGCACTGGACGGTCTGGTGGTGCGTCTGCCGCGCACGTCCTGACCGGCGCCTGTTATACACCGCGCGGAATGATACGCGCGCAACATGATGTTTGACGTGCGATGCCCGGGGGCGGATAGTCCTGCGGGCATTGCCTGTCATCGGGAAGTGGAACCAAGCCATGCGCATTCTTGTGGCCATGTCCGGCGGGGTGGACAGTTCCGTCGTTGCCGCCCGTCTGGTGGACGAGGGGCACGAGGTGATCGGCGCGACCCTCCAGCTCTATGACTCACGCGAGAGTACGAAAAAGGGCGCGTGCTGCGCGGGCCGTGACATTCATGACGCCCGTCGCGTGGCCGACAGGCTGGGCATTCCCCATTACGTCATCGATGCCGAACGCCGTTTCCATGACAGCGTGATCGGCACGTTCGCCGATGCGTATGCCGCGGGCGAAACCCCGGTGCCCTGCGTTGCGTGCAATCAGGGCGTGAAGTTTACCGACCTGCTGGGCATGGCCCGTGACCTTGGGGTGGACGCCATGGCGACCGGCCATTACGTCCGCCGCGTGGATGGCCCGGATGGCGTGGAAATGCACCGCCCCGTGGATGCGGGGCGTGACCAGTCATGGTTTCTGTTCGCCACTACGCGCGACCAGCTTGATTTCCTGCGCTTTCCGCTGGGCGACATGCCGGACAAGGCCGCCGTGCGGGCGGAAGCGGAACGTTTTGGCCTGGCGGTTGCGGGCAAGCCCGACAGTCAGGACCTGTGTTTCGTGACCGACGGCTCCTATGCCGGGCTGGTGGAAAAACTGCGGCCCGATGTGACGGGGGCGGGCGAAATCGTGGACCGGTCCGGTCATGTGGTGGGCCAGCATGAAGGTGTGACCCGCTACACCGTGGGGCAGAGCAAACGGCTGGGCAATGCCGCGATGCAGCATGGCGAACGCCAGATGGTGGTCGGCATCGAACCAGCCAGCAAACGTGTGGTGATCGGCCCGCGCGCGCAGGCCGTGGCCCGTACGCTCATGCTGCGCAACATGAACTGGCTGGTGCCTCCGCCGGGGCCGGAGGGCCTGCGGTGTGCCGTGCAGATCCGTGCGCGTGAAGCCGCCCGGCCCGCCACGGTCTGGCAGGCCCCGGATAATGGCGCGCGGGTGGAACTGGATGAAGGTGCGGTGCCCGCACCGGGGCAGGCCTGCGTGATGTATGATGGCACGCGGGTGCTGGGCGGTGGCTTTATCCGCCGGGTGGACGCGGTTCAGGCCGGAAGCGAAGGAAAGGCGGCATCATGAGTGACGGGATTCTGGTCATTGGCACGCGGCGGTATTCGTCATGGTCGCTGCGCGGGTGGCTGGCTGTGCGGCTGGCCGGGCTGGATGTGCGCGAACAGGTGATTCCGCTGGCGGATAATGGGGAAACGCCCGCCATCCGAACCATTTCGCCCAATGGCAAGGTGCCTTATCTGGAACATAAGAACATCGCGGTGTGGGAAAGCATCGCCATATGCGAATACTGTGCCGAACAGGCCCCCGGCCTGTGGCCGCAGGATGCGCGGCAGCGGGCATACGCGCGCAGCATCTCGGCAGAAATGCATGCAGGATTCCGGGCAGTGCGGCAGGCCATGCCCATGAACCTCGGGCGGGACAGCCGCCCGCTCGCGGCGGGCACCACGCCGGATATTGATGCGGACATCGCCCGTATCGACGCCATCTGGACCGAAGCCCGGCTGGATTTCGGCAAGGGGGGCGCGTTCCTGTTCGGGGCGACATTCGGCATGGCGGACGCCATGTTCGCACCGATCGTCGCGCGTTTCCTGTCCTATGGCATCAACCCGTCACCGGAATCGCGGGCTTACATGATGGCCGTGCGCGCCCATCCGCTGGTTGATGACTGGTACCAGCAGGCCGCACAGGAACCCGCCGAATGGCGGCAGTCCCGTTTCGAGGACATCGCCTGAGACCCCGCCCGTGATCATGCCATGGCGCGTGGCCGTGGTCCTGCCCGCGCGTGAGGGGTTTTCCCCCGGTGCCGTGGGGGCGATCGGCCTTCAGGTTGCGGCTCTTGCAGGGCCACAGGATGTCATCATCGGGCCACCGCTGGCAGGACCGTCCCTGCTGCCGGGCCATGATTACCGCGCCGTGCAGCCCGGCCTGTGGCCACCGGGCAGGCGTAGCGTGCGGTACGCCGCCGCCGTGCTGCGCGCGGTGGCCGAAAGTGGCGCGGCGGTGGTGGAAGTCCACAACCGCCCCGATACCGCCCATTATATTGCCCGCCACCGCCCCGGACAGCGCGTGCTGCTGGTGCTGCATAACGACCCGCAGGGCATGCGGGATGCGGAAACCCCGGCCCAGCGGCGCAGTCTGCTGCGGCTTATGGACGTAGCCTGCGTGTCGGGCTGGTTGCGGCAGCGGTTCCTTGATGGCCTGCCCGATACCTGTGCGCGGCATGTGGGGCTGTCGCCCAATGGCGTGGCGTTGCCAGCAGCTGTTCCCCCCATGGCGCAGCGTGCCCGCCGCGTGCTGTTTGCCGGGCGCATCGTTGCGGACAAGGGGGCCGACCTGTTTGTCGCGGCCTGCGCACGGCTTGCGCAGATCCATCCCGACTGGAATTCCTGTATGATCGGCGCCGACCGCTTCCGGGCCGATGCGCCTGTGACCCCGTTCGTCTCCGACCTCCTGCCCAGCGCTGCGGCGGCGGGGGTGGAGATGGCCGGATACAGGCCACATGCACAGGTGCTGGCCGCCATGGCGCAGGCATCCATCGTGGTCGTGCCCAGCCGCTGGCCCGAACCGTTCGGCATGACCGCGCTGGAAGCCATGGCCGCGGGTGCCGCCCTGATCGCGGCCCCCGCGGGCGGATTGCCGGAAGTGGTGGGCAATGGCGGCCTGCTGTGTGCACCCGATCCCGCGGCGGGGCTGGCACAGGCCATTGCCGGACTGATGGACGACCTGCCCGCGCGTGATGCCCTTGCCGCGCGCGGGCGCGCACAGGCCGCGCGTTTCAGTATTGATCATGCCCGCGCCTGTCGCGCGGCAATGCGTGATGCAGCCCTGCACCGGGGCGGGGCCTGACCGCCTTTTCCGTTTTTCTGTGCTGACGGGTATGGGACAGGTCGACCCATGGCCCTATATCTGGGCAGACAAGGCTTAACGCCACGTATGATGCAGGCAATTTGAAAAGACCGGAGGCCATATGTCCGATACCGTTCAGGCGTCGCCCGACGCCGCAGCCCAGAATGCCCTTGTACCGGTGACGGTGCTGACGGGATTCCTCGGCGCGGGCAAGACGACGCTGCTCAACCATATCCTCACGGCGCAGCATGGCCGCAAATACGCGGTGGTGGTGAATGAGTTCGGTGAACTCGGCGTGGACAACGACCTCGTGGTGGATGCCGACGAGGAAGTGTTCGAGATGAACAACGGCTGCATCTGCTGCACCGTGCGCGGCGACCTGATCCGCATCCTCGGCAACCTCATGAAACGCCGGGCGAAGTTTGACGGCATCATTGTCGAGACAACCGGCCTGGCTGATCCCGCCCCGGTCGCACAGACCTTTTTTGTCGATGAGGACGTGCGTGGCAAGACCCGTCTGGATGCCGTGGTCACGGTGGTCGATGCCTATAATGTCATCCAGACGCTGGATGAAAGCCCCGAGGCAGTGAACCAGATCGCGTTTGCCGATGTCATCATCCTCAACAAGACCGACCTTGTGGATGAAGTCGCGCTGGCTACCATCGAATCGCGCATCCGTTCCATCAACGCCGTGGCCCGCATCCACCGTGCGCAGCGTGGCGACGTGCCACTGTCCGATGTGCTGGATCAGGGCGGGTTCGACCTGCAGCGCGCGCTGGAACACGCGCCGCATTTCCTTGAGGACACCAGCCATTCCCACGAAGCGGACGTGACCTCCCTGTCCTATGAAGTGGAGGAACCGCTGGACGCGGCCAAGTTCCAGGCATGGATCGGCGCGGTGCTGCAGGAACAGGGTGCTGATATCCTGCGCGCCAAGGGGATCCTGAACTATGCTGGCGAAGACCAGCGCTTCGCCTTTCAGGCCGTGCACATGATGGCCGATGGCGGCTTCATCGGTCCGTGGAAGGAAGGCGAGCCGCGCGTTTCGCGCCTTGTCTTCATTGGTCGTAACCTCAACCGTCCGCAGCTTCGTCGCGGTTTTGAAAGCTGCCGTGCGAAATGAGCGATACCGTGAACGATACCATCCCGCCTACCGGCCTGCTTGAACGCCGTGGGGCCATGCGCCAGCTTGAAGGCCAGATCACCGGCTGCACCGTCTCACGCGACAGCCAGCAGGTGGCCTTCGTCACGGGTGAAGGCGACATCATGGTGGCGGACCGTACCGACTGGGGCCAGTCGGATGCATGGACCGTCACGACCGTGCATGACGGCACGATCCTTGCCATCGCGCCCGACGCCGGCCCCACCGGCTTCCTGACGGGTGGCGATGACAGCGCCCTGCGTCGCATTGCGGCCGATGGCAGCGTAAGTGACCTTGTGAAAGGCCGCCGCTGGATCGAACACGTCACGACATGGAGCAGCGGCAAAGGCGGCGTGATCGCCTTTGCATCGGGCAGGCAGGTCGAACTGCGCGATGCGGACGGGCAAACGACGCTGAAGGTGCTGGATCACCCGTCCACTGTCAGTGGCATCGTGTTTGACGCCAAGGGCAAGCGCATCGCGGCCTCGCACTACAATGGCGCGTCGATGTGGTTCGTGCAGGCGAAGGTGGATACCGTGCGTCCCCTGGAATGGAAGGGCAGCCATATCGGCATCGCCATCCACCCGGCAGGCGAGGCACTGGTGACCTCCATGCAGGAATCGGAACTGCATGGCTGGCGTTTGGCGGACGGGCACAACATGCGCATGAGCGGGTATCCGTCCAAGGTGCAGTCCATGGCCTTTACCCGGAATGGCAAATGGCTGGTGACCAGCGGGGCGGACACCATCGTGATGTGGCCGTTCTTTGGCGGGGGGCCGATGGGCAAGCCCCCGGCGGAGGCCGGGGGGCTGCCGGGCGTGATGTGCACCCGCGTTGCCTGCCATCCCGTTCATGACATCGTGGCGGCAGGGTTTGCCGACGGGTCGGTGCTGATGGCCGATACCGGGGCACAGCGTATCCTGCCGGTATGCATTGGGGGATCCGGTCCGGTGACGGCGCTGGAATTCAGTCCCGATGGCTGTTGCCTTGCCTTTGGTTCGGAAGATGGCCGCGCCTGCGTGGTGGATCTGAGCGCCAAATAAGCCGGATAATGAGTAAAGGAAGTTTTTGGGTGCCGCCTTTTTTCAAAAGGCGGCGTCTTCCAGAAGCTTTCTGAAGAATGCTTCGCCAAAAACTTTTGCATGAATTGCAGGACGTTATGCGCGTACTTCATGTCATGGCGGCCCGTGGCAATGGTGGGGCCGAACTGTATTCCACCGATGTCATGCTCAGCCTGCATGACGCGGGTCTTGCGCAATGCGTGGTCATGCACTCCGAAGCTCCCCGCTGCATGGAACTGCAGCAGGCGGGCGTAGCAGTGGAAACGGCACCGCTGCGCCTGCCCCTGCGCCCATTGGTCCGTCACGCGCTGCGCCGCCTGATTGCACGCATGCAGCCCGACCTGATCCATTGCTGGCTGCGTCGTGCGGCGGAACTTGTGCCCGCGCATACGGGTGTTCCCGTCATTGGCTGGTTTGGCAATTACAAGGACCTGCGTCCCTTCGCGCATTGCGACTGGTTTGTGGGCTGCACGCCGGACATGGCGCAGTCCATGCGCGAACGCGGCGCACCTGCGGACCGGGTGGCCTATGTCCCGACCTTTCCCTCTGTCACGCCCCAGCCGCCGGTTTCCCGCCGGTCGCTGGATACGCCGGATGACGCGCCGGTGCTGCTGGTGCTGTCGCGCCTGCATCCGGCCAAGGGACTGGAGACGCTGCTTGATGCGCTGGCCCTGCTGCCGCGCTGCCATGTGTGGCTGGCGGGGGAAGGGGAACTGAAAGCGGCCCTTATGGCACAGGCGGCGCGGCTGGGCCTTGCGCAACGCGTGCATTTCCTTGGCTGGCGGTCGGATCGGGGGGCGTTGATGGCGGCGGCGGACATATGTGTGCTGCCGTCGCGGTATGAACCCTTTGGTACCGTCATCCTCGATGCATGGTCGGCGGATGTGCCGCTGGTCGCCTGTGCCACGGCAGGTCCCCGGGCGCATGTGCGCGATGGGGAAAATGGCATGCTGGTACCCATTGATGACGCGCCCGCGCTGGCCGCCGCCCTGCGGCGCGTGCTGGATGACCCGGCGCTGGCCGCGCGGATCGTTGCCGGAGGGCGGCGGGACTACGAAGCGCGTTTTACCCGTCAGGCGGTCACGGCACAGTGGCGTGCGCTGTATGACCGCGTGCTGTCAGCGCGCGGCGGGTAGGGGCGGCGCGGCCGGCGGGCGTGGTGTCGCCACCGGGGTGCGGGGTGCGGTGGCCATGCCATCAAGGAACGCTTCGGCCAGTGCGGCATAAAGTGGCTGCGAACAGATCATGCGCGAGACGCCATAGGCCAGGAACGACGTGGCCAGCAGCGCCAGCGTCACCTGCTGGTTGTCACACATTTCCATCACGATGACCGATGCGGTCAGCGGTGACTGCACCACGGCGGAAAAATAGGCCACCGTGCCCAACAGCACCACGGCGCCGGGCGTGGTATGCGGCAGGAACTGCGCGACCCACCCCCCGAACCCGGCCCCGATGGCCAGCGACGGCGCGAACAGCCCCCCCGGAATGCCCGAACAGTAGGAAATGATGGTGGCGATGAATTTCAGGATGAAGAAAGACGCGGGATAATGCGTCTTGCCTTCAATGATTTCATGCGCCTGTTCATAGCCGGTGCCATAGGTGATCCCGTCCGATGCGATGCCGATCACCGCCAGCAGCAGCCCACACGCGGCGGCGAAGGCAACCGGCCTGCCGCGCGCAAACCGCCCCAGCCCGCCGGGCAGGCCGCGCGTGGCCCGGATCAGGATGGCGGAAAAGACCCCGCCCCCGATCCCGCCAAGGATGCCGCAGGTCGGCACGGCGATCCAGCTTATGCCGATTGGCACCACGACATCCGTATGCCCGAAATAGCTGTAGTTCCCCACCAGGGCGATGGCCGTGACACCCGACAGGATCACCCCCGTCAGCATGGTGCCGCTGGTGCGCTGTTCAAAGGAATGGCTGAGTTCCTCGATCGCGAACACGATACCGGCCAGCGGCGTGTTGAACGCAGCCGACACCCCCGACGCCCCACCGGCCAGGATCAGCCCGCGCCGCATGCTGACGGTGGACAGGTTCAGCCACCGTCCACAGGCATGCATGATGGCGGCACCTATCTGCACGCTCGGCCCCTCACGCCCGATGGAGCCACCGGCCACCAGGCCCAGCGTGGTCAGCACGATCTTGCCCGCCGCCACCCGCAGCGACAGCAGCCGGTCGATGATGGCGAAATTCTCAAGGTGCAGCGTGGCGATGGTTTGCGGTATGCCGCTGCCCTGCGCGCCCCGGAACCATGTGCGCGTCAGCCACGTGGACAGCGCCAGCCCCGCGGGCGTGAGCGCCAGCATGATCCATGGGCTGATGGCGATGATATGGTTGCGCAGCGTGGCCGCCGCATCCGCTGCCATGGCGAAACCCACCGCAACCACCCCCACCACGACGGCGGCTGCCCAGCATGCCAGCTTGCGCCGCCACTGTTCGGTGGTGATGCGGGCGGAACGGCGCAGGTGGCGCATATGCTTCCTGCGGATCTCAGTAAGGTCGGTTCGCATTACCGGCAATGTACTTTCAGCAACGGCACTGACATGTAAAACCGGGCCGGGACAGTCCGGTTGCGGGGCCAGGGCAGCATTTATCGCAGGTCAGCCGACCATCTGGCGAACGGCCGGAGGATCCTATGGCAGTACCAGCACGCCCGTATGCTTGGCCTTGCGTTCAGGTTCGACGTGGATGTGGATCAGCGCATCCCCCACACCCGCGCGCAGCCCGTCCTCGATCCGGTCGCAGATATGGTGGGCATCCTCTACGCTCATGGCGCCGGGCACGACAAGGTGGAATTCGATGAATGTCATGGCGCCCACGATACGCGCGCGGATGTCATGCGCCTCGATCGCGCCGGTGGCGGTATGGGAAATGATGGAGCGGATTTCCCCCAGTGTCCGGGAATCCGGTGCTTCGTCCATAAGCCCGGCAATGGAGGTGCGCATCATGTCCCACCCCGTGCGCAGTACGTTCACCGCGATCATGGCCGCCAGAAGCGGGTCCAGCCACAGCCACCCCGTCAGCGGGATCAGGACGAAGCCGCAGATAAGCACCGCCGATGTCCAGACATCGGACAGCACATGGTGCCCGCTGGCCACAAGGGCGGGGGAATGGTGCGCCCGCCCCATGCGCATGAGAAACAGCCCCCAGCCGAGGTTGAGCAGCCCCGCCCCCCCATTGAGCGAAATGCCCAGCAGCGAATCCTCGGGCGGGTGCATGTGCATGAAGCCAACCCATGCCTCATGCGCGATGGTGAGGGCGGTGATGACCACCAGTACCCCCTCCGCCACGGCGGACAGGTATTCGGCCTTGTAATGGCCATAGGTATGGTTGTGGTCGGGCGGCAGGCTGGCCACCCGCAGCGCCCACAGGCCCGCCACGGCGGAAACCACGTTTATGATCGTCTCGATCGCGTCGGAATACAGCGCGATGCTGCCCGTAACCCGCCATGCCGCGTATTTCATGCCCAGCGCGATGATGCTGACCACGACGCTGCACCATGCCGCGCGTATCTTGGTGTTGGTATTGGAAAACATATCGGGCAGGGAACTCTGGAACCTAGACTGTACGGGCGTCGGCAAGGACGCAGTGATCGGCATCGCTCAGCGTTTCGATCTGGAAGGTGGGGTGGACGATGCCAAAGCGTTCACGCAGTTCATGGGCCGCGCGGTTCAGCAGTCCATCGGGGGCATGCCCGTTTTCACTGGCGCTGCGCACCAGGTGGACCGTCAGCGCCGTTTCGGTGGTGCTGATCGGCCATATGTGCAGGTCATGCAGGTCGCACACGCCGGGCAGCGTGCGCAGGAAGGCATCCACCTGTGCTGCGTTGATGCCACGGGGCACGCGGTCAAGCGCCATGTCCAGCGAATCCCGCAGCAGTGACCACGTCGCCACGATGATGGACAGCGACACCACAAGGCAGATGACCGGGTCGATTCGCAGCCATCCCGTCATCAGGATCAGGCCACCACCGGCCACTACCGCCAGCGACATGAGCGCATCCGACGCCATGTGCAGGAACGCGCCATGCAGGTTCAGGTCCGTCTTGCCCCCGCTGGCGAACAGCATGGCCGTCACCCCGTTGACCGCAATGCCGATGCCCGCCACCACCATTACGGCAACGCCGGCCACCGGGTGCGGGTGGATCAGCCGCAGCACGGCTTCCCACATGATCCCGCCGGTCACGACCAGCAGGGCGACGGCATTGCCCAGCGCGGCCAGTATGGAAGAACGGCGCAGCCCGTACGTGAAATTGCGGCTGGGTGAACGCCGCGACAGGATTTCCGCCAGCCACGCGGCCCCCAGCGCCAGAACGTCCGACAGGTTGTGCCCCGCATCCGCCAGCAGCGACAGCGCATGGCTGCGCACGCCCCATGCCGCTTCCCCGATGACGTAGACAAGGTTCAGGACGATCCCGATGGCGAAGGCCCGGCCATATGATGCGGGCGTGTGGACATGGTGGTGGCCAAACAGCCCCCCATGGTCATGCCCGCAGTCATGGTCCGCGTGATCATGGCTGTCATGGTCGTGGCCCGCATGATCGTCGTGGCCGTGGTCATCAAGACCATGATCATGATTATGCTCATGGCGGTCATGATCGCCATGATTATGCTGGCACTCATCCATGGGGCCGCATCCATTCATCCGGGGGAACTGAAAATATGCCGCCTTCCTAGCAGAAGGTTACGGCACGTCACCAGCACTTAGCGCATTTTGTGCGTGAGACCACCGTGATATGGCATCGCCACGGCCCCATTGCCATGGAAACGCGACCCGATGATCCGACTGACCGAACTGCGCCTGCCAATCGACCATGATGCCACCGCCCTGACGAACGCGGTGGCCGACCGGCTGGGCGTGCCGGTTGCTGACGTCACGGATATACGCATATTCCGACGGGGGCATGACGCGCGTCGCCGCCACCGTATCGTTCTGGTCTATACGGTGGACTGCGCCGTGCGGGACGAAGCGCGCGTTCTGGCTGCGCATGACGGTGCGCGCGACATCATGGCAGCGCCGGATACGTCCTATCATTTCGTGGTTGATGACGGTCCCGCCATGGCGGGACGTGCGGATTTCGTGCGCCCGGTGGTGATTGGCGCCGGGCCATGCGGGCTGATGGCGGCACTGGTGCTGGCACAGATGGGACTGCGCCCGCTGGTGCTGGAACGTGGCAAGGTGGTGCGGGAACGCACGGTCGATACCTTCGCCCTGTGGCGCAAATCCATCCTGAACCCCGAAAGCAACGTGCAGTTTGGCGAAGGGGGGGCAGGCACCTTTTCGGATGGCAAGCTGTACAGCCAGGTCAGTGACCCGCGTCACTACGGGCGCAAGGTGCTGGCGGAATTCGTGCGCGCTGGCGCGCCGGAGGAAATCCTCTACCTGTCCCGTCCCCATATCGGTACCTTCCGCCTTGTCTCGATGGTCGAGCATATCCGTGCGGAGATCGAGGCGCTTGGGGGCGAATACCGTTTTGGCGCGCATGTGACCGATTTCGTGGTGCATGATGATGGTGCGGGCGGCCGGCGCATCGCCGCCCTGCGGCTGGCGGACGGGGATGAAATTGCGGCACGCCACGTCGTGCTGGCCATCGGACACAGCGCGCGTGATACGTTTGGCTCCCTGCATGCCGCCGGGGTGGAGATGGTGGCCAAGCCGTTTTCGATTGGCGTGCGGATCGAACACCCGCAATCCATCATCAATACCGCCCGTTACGGGCAGCCCGATACCGTGCCGCTGCTGGGGGCCGCGGATTACAAGCTGGTACACCACGCTGCCAACGGACGCGCGGTCTATTCCTTCTGCATGTGCCCTGGCGGTACCGTTGTCGCGGCCACGTCGGAGGAGGGGCAGGTGGTGACCAATGGCATGAGCCAGTATTCCCGCGCCGAACGCAACGCCAATGCAGGCATTGTGGTGGGGGTGACGCCGGAACGCGATTATCCCGGTGGTCCGCTGGCGGGTATCGCCTTCCAGCGCGAATGGGAACGCCGCGCGTTCGAGGCCGGGGGCGGCGCCTATTTCGCCCCGGCCCAGACGGTGGGGGATTTTCTGGATGGCAGGCCATCCACCACGCTGGGCGATGTCGTGCCGTCCTATAAACCCGGTGTCACGCCCACCGATCTTGCGCGCTGTCTGCCTGAATTTGCGGTGACCGCCATGCGCGAAGCCCTGCCTGCGTTTGAACGCAAGATAGCGGGCTTTTCCATGCGGGACGCCGTCATGACGGGGGTGGAGACGCGCACATCCTCCCCCCTGCGCATTCCGCGCGGGATGGATGGGCAGGGCGTGAACGTGCGTGGCCTGTTCCCCGCGGGTGAGGGGGCAGGCTATGCCGGTGGCATCCTGTCGGCGGGGATTGACGGTATCCGCATTGCCGAGGCCGTGGCGCTGTCACTGGCCGGTCGCCCGGTGGAAGTGGCCATGCAGCGCGGCATGACGCACGCGACCGATGCGCAGTAAATCATAGGACGTTTTTGGTGAGGCTTTTTTCAAAAAAGCTTCGAGGAACACCGCCTTTTTGAAAAAAGGCGGTACCCAAAAACTTTTTCATCAAGCAATTAAAGGAACGAGACCGGATCGATATCCACGTCGATCCGCGCCCCGCGTTCGGGTTTCACGCGCGACAGCCATTCGCGCACGATCGGCTGCACCGCAATGTTGCGTCGCGCGCGCAATAGCAGGCGAATGCGGTGCCGCCCGCGCAGGATGGCCAGTGGCGCCGGCGCCGGGCCAAGCACCTGCACGCCATCAAGCCGTGGGGCGTTCTGGCCCAGCGCGCGCGCGGTCAGGTCCGCCGCGTCGGGTGTTTCGGCGCTGACGATCAGGGCCGCCAGCCTGCCAAAGGGGGGCCAGAAACCGGGGCGGCGCTGTTCGGCTTCCTGTTCCATGAAGCTGGCGAAATCGCCTGATACCAGCGCCTGCATGACCGGGTGGTCGGGCACGTAGCTTTGCAGCAGCACGCGGCCCGGCGCCTCGGCACGGCCCGCACGTCCTGCGACCTGATGCAGAAGCTGAACCGTGCGTTCGGACGCACGCAGGTCGCCACCGCCCAGGCCCAGGTCGGCATCCACGATTCCCACCAGCGTCAGATGCGGGAAATGCCAGCCCTTGGCCACGATCTGCGTGCCGATCACAAGGTCGATTTCGCGCCGTGCTATGCGCTCGACCGCGGCGGCGGTGGCGGCGGGACCGTTCAGTGTATCGCTGGCCATGACCAGTATCCGCGCATCAGGGAAGGTGGCGCGGGCTTCTTCCGTTATCCGCTCCACGCCCGGCCCGATGGGGGTCAGACTGTCGGCATCGGCGCATTTGGGGCAGGTCTGCGGAATGGGTTCGTCATATCCGCAATGGTGGCAGGTCAGGATATGGCGCGCACGGTGTTCCACCAGCCACGCGGTACAGTTGGGGCACTGCATGCGGTGGCCACAGGTGCGGCACAGTGTCAGCGGCGCGTATCCGCGCCGGTTGAGGAACAGCATCGCCTGTTCGCCACGCCCGATCGCGTCGTTGATCGCCCCGGTCAGCACGGGCGACAGGAACAGCCCGCGTTCGGGCGGGTCCGCGCGCATGTCCAGCGTTTCCACGTCTGGCATGCTGGCGTTGCCGTGGCGTGCGCCCAGTTTCAGGTGCCGGTACCGGCCCGCGCCAACATTGGCCAGGCTTTCAAGGCTGGGCGTTGCGGAAACCAGCACCACGGGCGCACGGCTCATGCGCGCGCGGACTACCGCCATGTCGCGGGCGTGGTAGGTGACGCCGTCTTCCTGCTTGAAGGCGGTTTCGTGCTCCTCATCGACAATAATCAGGCCAAGCTGGTCAAACGGCAGGAACAGCGCCGAGCGCGCGCCCACCACGACCCGCGCCGTGCCATCGGCCACTGCCCGCCATGTCACCCGGCGCAGGCGTGACCCGAGGTCGGAATGCCACAGGGCGGGTTCCGTGCCAAAGCGGCGGGAAAACCGCCCCGTCCATTGGGCCGACAGGGCGATTTCCGGCAGCAGCACCAGCGCCTGCCGTCCCGCTGCGATACATGCGGCGATGGCCTCCATGTAAATCTCGGTCTTGCCCGACCCGGTCACGCCTTCCAGCAGGGTGATGGAAAAGCTGTCTTCCGCCACGCGGGCGCGCAGTTCGGTTGCGACCTCCGCCTGGTCACCTTCCAGAACGGGGAGACAATGCGCGGGATCGGGACGGGCGAAAGGTGGCGGCGGGGCGATTTCAACCGCCCGCAGCGCGCCCGCCTGCGCCAGCCCCCGGATCACGGCAGCACCAGCACCCGCGCGGCGGGCCAGTTCCGTTGTGGTCAGGGGCGTTCCTCCGGCGGCGGCATCCAGCACTTTCTGGCGCGCGGGTGTCATGCGCAGGTCCGCAGGCAGCGTCGGGGCCGCGGCCCATCCGGTGGCGGGACGTGGCAGCGGCGCCAGCGCATTGGCCCGCAACGCCATGGCCAGCACCATGCCCGGAGGGGAAAGGGTATAGGCCGCCACCCAGTCCACGAACTGCCGCAGTTGCGCGGGCAGTGGCGGCAGGTCCAGGCGGGCCGCCACGGGCTTGAGGCGCGATGTCGCCACCTCCTTCTGGGGGGTAGGGGTGAATTCGGGGGGCAGACAGGAGATTGCGTCCCATATCACCCCCGTTTCGGTGCGGCGGCCCAGTGGTACGGTCACGATGTCACCGGGGCGGGCATCCGCCAGGCGCGGTGGCAGCAGGTAGTCCAGCGGCCCGGCAAAGGGCAGGGTCAGCATGACCCGCACGCGGCCATCGGCAGGGGCGGGCAGCAGGTCCGGTTGTGAAGGATTGCGATGCGGCATGTGTTTTTCTACCGTCGCCCGTCGCCCGTGTCTTGTCCATCATGGGCGCATGGCGCACACATCGTCATTAAGGCACGCGACAGCACGATGAAAGGGTGCGCGACATGATGGCAACCGGGGCGCGTGACGCCTTCCTGCACTGGATGGAGACCGAACGCAGGGCGTCCGCCCTGACGCTTACGGCCTATCGGGGGGATCTGGACCGGTTCCTTGCGTTCCTGACCAAGCATCTGGGGGCGGAGCCGGACATGGGGGCGCTGGCGGGTCTGTCGCTGACCGACCTGCGGGCATGGCTGGCCCATGAACATGCTGCAGCACTGGGTGGACGGCGTCCCACTACGCAGGACCGCGCTGCGCGAACGCGCGCGCGCCGGGTGTCGGCGCTGCGGTCCTTCTATCGCTATCTTGCACGCTATCATGGCGTCGACAATCCGGCGCCGGGGCTGCTGGCCACGCCGCGTACGCGCCGCCCGCTGCCCCGCCCGCTGCCAAAGACGCAGGCGCTGGAGGTGCCCGAAGGGGTGTCGGACATTGCCCATACCCCCATGGCGCGGGTGCGCGACGGGGCGCTGTTCATGCTGCTGTATGGGTGTGGCCTGCGCATTTCCGAAGCTCTGGCGCTGGATGTGCGCGACCTTGATCTGGCACGTACCCTTGGTGATGGCACAAAAGGTGATGGCGTGCTGCGCATACGCGGCAAGGGGGGGAAGGAACGCATGGTGCCGGTGCTGCCACAGGTCATGCAGGCCCTGTCGCGCTGGCGCAGCACACACCCGCTGCCACAGCCCGATGCGCCGTTATTCGTGGGGGTGCGCGGTGGCCGCCTGCAGGCGGGCATTGCCCAGCGCGCGATGCGGACATGGCGGCACATGGCGGGCCTGCCCGAACATGCAACGCCGCATGCGCTGCGCCATTCCTTTGCCACCCACCTGATGGAAGGCGGCGCGGACCTGCGTGTGATACAGGACCTGCTGGGTCATGCCAGCCTGTCGACCACGCAGCGTTATACGCTGGCGGATGAAGCCCGGCTTATGGATGTGTGGACACGTGCCCACCCCCATGCCACCGATACTGCACGATGAACAGGATTGCCCATGTCCCAGCGGTTCCCCTATCCCCCGATTGCCCCCTACGACCACGGCTGGCTTGATACGGGCGAAGGGCATCGTATTTATTGGGAACTGTGTGGCAATCCCGACGGTATTCCCGTTGTCTTCCTCCATGGTGGTCCCGGCGGCGGCTGTTCGGCCTTCCAGCGCCAGATGTTCGACCCCGCGCGGTACCGCATCCTGCTGTTTGACCAGCGTGGCTGCGGGCGCTCGACCCCGCATGCGGCACTGGTCAACAACACGACATGGCACCTTGTCGCGGATATTGAGCGGCTGCGCGTCATGACGGGCGCGGATGCATGGATGGTGTTTGGCGGGTCATGGGGGTCAACGCTGGCGCTGGCCTATGCACAGGCGCATCCCGACCGCGTCAGTGCGCTGGTGCTGCGCGGTATCTTCACCCTGCGCCGGGCGGAACTGCTATGGTATTATCAGGATGGCGCGTCATGGCTGTTTCCCGATCTGTGGGAACAGTTTGTCGCCCCCATTCCCCCCGCCGAACGCGGTGACCTGATGGCCGCCTATCACCGCCAGCTGACCAGTCAGGATGCGGACGTGCAGATGAAGGCCGCCATTGCATGGAGTGTCTGGGAAGGGCGCACCATCACCCTGCTGCCTGCGTCCGATACCGTCATACAGCATGCCGACCCGCGTTACGCGCTGGCGTTTTCGCGTATAGAAAATCATTATTTCGTCAATGCCGGGTGGCTGGACGAAGGCCAGCTGATCCGTGACGTGGACCGGATACGGCATATTCCCGCCGTCATCGTGCAGGGGCGTTATGATGTCACGACCCCCATGCGCACGGCCTGGGACCTGCATCGCGCCTGGCCCGAGGCGAAGCTGCACATTATCGACACGGCGGCCCATGCCATGACCGAACCGGGTATCCTGTCCGCCCTGCTGGAGGCCACGGACACCATGGCCGGGCGACTGGCCTGATGGCCGGGGTCCGCGCATGGCTTGCGGCATGTGGTGCTGCCGCCGTTACGGCCTGCTGGCTGGCGGGCGTGCCCGCCATGGCGGCACAGGGCACGGAGCTGAGGCTGTGCAACCATGAACGCGTGGCGCAGGTGCCGCTGCGTGATGACGGGGGGTACCTGTCCATTGTCATCAGCATTGCCGGGCATGACCTGAGCGCGCTGGTGGATACCGGATCGGATGGCGGGCTGCTGACGCCGGACATGGTGGGCTACCTGCGCCTGCGGCTTGATCCCGACCACGAAACCGTCGTCCATGGCACTGGCGGGATTGCGCAGGCGACACCCAACGCCCTTGTGCCCGACCTGCGGGTGGGTGGGGTCGATTTCGGCGCGCGTTCGGTGCCGGTGGGTGAACTGCCGGGGCAGCCGATGATCCACCCCCCCGTTGCCGGGCTGCTGGGGGGGGATATCCTGTCGCGGTTCGATCTGGACATGGATGTGCCCGGTGGCACGCTGACATTGTGGAACATCCAGCATGGCTCCATGGCCTGTGCCCCGCCACCGGCATGGGACGGGCCATATGAGACCCTGCCGCTGCGCAGGCAGGACAACCGTTTCCTGCTGGAAGTGAAGCTGGATGGCAGGCCGGTCACGGCGCTGCTCGACAGTGGCGCGCGCTCGCGCATTGTCTCGCCGGAGGTGGCGCACCGCGCGGGTGTCAGCCAGTCACAGCTGGACCGCGATCCCGGCGGCGTGACCGCAGGCGTGGACGGGCACAAGGACATCTATCACTGGCACCGTTTCGACAACCTGCAGGTCGGTCATGAGCTGGAGCGCAATGTTACGCTGACCGTGGCCCCCCTGCGCGAACATCTGGAAATGCTGCTGGGGTCGGACTGGTTCGCGTCCCACCGGGTGTGGATATCCTATGCCACGAACCAGGCATTTGTCCGTCCCGCGCCACGGCAGCCGACCAGATAAGGGAATCTCCGGCAACGCCAGAGGTGTCCGGGCCCCCCGTTTTTCATAAGGACGGCGTTGCCTGAAGCTTTCTGCAAACGCTTCACCGGTAACATCCCTGCATGATGGCAGGAGGCCGTTCGGGCTGGCTGTTCCGGCAGCTCCGGAAAAATCAGGCCCGGCATGGACTGCCGGACCCTGCTGGCGTTGGGGTGAGCGGAGGAGGATCAGCCCTTCAGCCGGGCGTTGCACACGCTGTAGTACCCGCCGCCACGCTGGATCCAGCGCAGGCCACCATTGGCGTTGGTGGCCTTGTTGGCGTTGTACTGGTCAAGGCAGGTGTGCAGGCGGGCCTTGCCGGCGGCTTCCTTGCTGTATTTGGGGGAAACGGCATCGGGCAGCGTGGCGTTGGTGGACACGGGGGCCGCAGCCGGGGCGGACGCCTTTGGTGCGGCCGGTGCGGCAACGGGGCTGGCGGCGGCAGGGGCTGCGGGTTCTGCGGCCCTGGTTTCGGGGGCGGCCACGTCACCGCACTGGGCGGTCTTGAAATCCTTGTAACTCTGGCCGTTCAGCGTGCCTGCGGTGCGGGCGGTGGTGAATTTCTGGTGGCACGACTTGGAGGTTTCGCGTGCATGCGCGGCACCTGTGGACAGCGCGAGCGCGAGTACGGAAGCAGTTGCGATCCCGAAGCGGAAGGATGTGGTCATGGGGTTGGTCGGTCCTGAAATGACGGTTGTGAAAATATGCGGGTTACAGCGCGCTGTCGCCCGTCTCCCGCGTGCGGATGCGGATGACGCTCTCAAGCGGGGAGATGAAGATCTTGCCATCGCCGATCTTGCCGGTATGGGCGGCTTCCAGAATGGTTTCCACCGCCTGTTCCACCAGGTCGTCGGTCACGGCGACCTCGATCTTGATCTTGGGCAGGAAACTGACGTGGTATTCCGCCCCGCGATAGATTTCGGTCTGGCCTTTCTGGCGGCCAAAACCCTTGACTTCCGATACGGTCAGCCCCTGAATCCCCAGCGGGGTCAGGGCTTCACGCACATCGTCGAGCTTGAAAGGCTTGATGATGGCTGTGACAAGCTTCATCTCACCGCGTCTCCATTCTGCTGTCCGGCCGGGCTGACCGTGTGTGAAAGATAAAGTAACATCCCGTCTATACCCTGATCGGGTGATACATGTCATCCGCCTTCGCACATCCGATATGGTAAGCGCGCTTGTGCCTCCCCCGTGGGGGGGAGTAAATCCGACGGGCTTGCCGCACCTGCCCGCAGGGCCAGAACAGGAAACGAAATGACCGCGAACATGTCCTCCACCACCACGTCCGGACCCCTTGAGGTCGATGTCTGCATCGTGGGGGCGGGACCGGTGGGTGCAACGCTGGCCTGCCGCCTTGCCTCAGATGGCATGAAGGTCGCGATCATTGACCGCGCGGCCCTGCCGCCCATGGAGCACCCGGCCTTTGACGGGCGCGCCTATGCCATTGCCGCAGGCTCGCGCCGCCTGCTGGAAGATGCGGGCGTGTGGCAGCGCCTGCCCATGGATTCGTGTGATATCCGCGAAATCCGCGTGACTGACGGCAGGCCGGGGCGTCCGCCGTCGCGCCTGTTCCTTGAATTCGGGCGTGAAGACGCCGACCAGCCCTTCGGTGCCATGATCGAGGCGCGTGCCCTGCGCGTGGCGCTGAATGCGTCGCTGCACGCGACGCCGGGCCTGCATGTTTTTGCCCCCGATGAAGGCGTGGTGACCCGGAACCCCGATGGCGCAGTCATCCGCACCACCAGCGGGCGCGTTATCCATGCGCGACTGGTTGTCGCGGCCGAAGGGCGACGCAGCCCGCTGCGTGATCAGGCGCGCATTACCGTCACGCGCCTGCCTTACAATCAGTGCGGCATCGTCTGCGCCGTGGCCCATGAACGCCCGCATGAAGGTCGCGCGCTGGAGCATTTCCTGCCCGCCGGTCCTTTCGCGCAGCTGCCCATGGCGGGAACGGCCGAACACCCCAACCTGTCCGCCCTGGTCTGGACCGAAAGCGAGAAGGTGGCCCACCGTCTGGCCGAACTGCCGCATGACGCCTTCGCGCATGAAATCCGCCGCCGCATGGGCGATGACTGGCTGGGTGCGGTCAACCCGGTGGGGCGGCGGTGGGTCTATCCGCTTTCGGCGCAGTACGCGCAGCGTTATATTGATACGCGCCTTGCCCTGGTGGGGGACGCGGCGCACGGCATTCACCCCATTGCGGGGCAGGGGCTGAACCTTGGTTTCCGTGACGTCATTGCCATGACCGACATCCTGCGTGGCGTGCATGCCGGTGGCGGGGACGTTGGTGCGGCGGATGTGCTGCGCAGGTATCAGGCCCGCTGCCGGCCCGCCAACATGCTCATGCTGGTGGCGACCGATGCGCTGGAACGCCTGTTTGGCAATGACAACCCGGTCCTGCGGCTGGCGCGCGACGTGGGGCTTGCGACCGTCAACCGCATCACCCCGCTGCGCCGCAGCTTTGCCCGGCACGCCATGGGCCTGTAAAACGGGGACCGCGACGAATAACTGGGCCTCAGGGCCGGAACGGATGGCTTAATGTCTGAAAAGCAGCCTGCTGGCATTCCCATGGATACACGCACGCGTCCCGTCATGCCGCCAACGCTGGGGCATGTGGACCCGACCACGCTGTGGCAGGAAATCGTGAACGGCGCATGCGGGTGCAATGATCCGCTGGTCAAGGGACTGCTGGCCACCGGCATCCGCAACCATGCATCCTTCCGCTGTGCGCTGGCCGCCCTGATCGGACGCAAGCTGGGGGACCGTTCGGTGGCGGATGACGCGCTGGCCGAACTGGTGAGCGAGGTATTCGACGCTGATCCCGATATCGTCAGTGCGGCGGCGGCCGATCTGGTCGCCATCCGTGAACGTGACCCGGCCACGGCCAATTACGTGACGCCCTTCCTGTTCTTCAAGGGGTATCACGCGGTGCAGAGCTATCGCGTGGCGCACTGGCTGTGGCACAACAACCGCAGCTATCTGGCGCTGCATCTGCAAAGCCGGTGTTCCGAGCTGTTTGCCGTTGATATCCATCCCGCGGCAAAGCTGGGGCGGCGTATCCTGCTGGATCACGGCACGGGCATCGTGATCGGGGAAACCTCGGTGCTGGAGGACGACGTCTCCCTGCTGCAGGGCGTAACCCTTGGCGGCACGGGCAAGAATGTGGGCGACCGTCACCCCAAGGTACGCCGTGGCGTGCTGATCGGGGCGGGGGCCAAGATCCTGGGTAATATCGAAATTGGGGAAGGTGCGAAGGTGGGTGCCGGCTCCATCGTGCTGGAATCCGTGCCGCCCTACACCACCGTGGTGGGCAATCCCGCCCGGATCGTCGGCACGCGGCATTCCAGCCTGCCGGCCTTCACCATGGACCAGATGCTGCCGCCGATCGATTATATCATCTGATGACCGAATTCGTTTTCAGGCCGCATGTCGCGGTGATCGGCGGTGGCCCCGCCGGGCTTGCCGCAGCCGAAGTCCTGTCCGCCCATGGTTGTGGTGTCAGCGTGGTGGAACAGATGCCCACCATGGGGCGCAAGCTGCTCATGGCCGGGCGGGGCGGGCTTAACCTGACCCATTCCGAACCGGCCGATGCCTTTGCCGCGCGCTATGGCGCCGCGCGTCCGATGATGGAGCGCGCCCTGCAGGCCTTTACCCCGCAGGACATGGTAAAATGGGCCGGGGAACTGGGACAGCCCTGCTTTACCGGCAGCAGCGGGCGCATTTTTCCCCGCGCCATGAAGGCGTCACCGCTGCTGCGGGCATGGCTGGCGCGGCTCGCGGCGCGTGGCGTGCGCCTGCTGACGCGCCACCGCTGGGACGGGTGGGACGCGGATGGCAGGCTGCGGGTATCGGGTCCCGGTGGTCCGGTCTGCTGGCGCGTCAATGCAACGGTGCTGGCGTTGGGTGGGGCAAGCTGGGCGCGCCTTGGGTCGGATGGTGCATGGCGGGAGTGCCTGCTGGGCCTCAATGTCGATGTTTCGCCATTCGCGCCGGCCAATTGTGGTTTCGTGACCGGGTGGCGTGACGCGTTCACCAGCCGCTTTGCGGGCACGCCGCTGCGGGGCATCGCGCTGACGCTGGATAAGGGGGATACGGTCCGTGGTGAGGCCGTGGTCACCGGTATGGGTATTGAAGGTGGCGCGGTCTATGCCCTGTCGGCTGCGATTCGTGACCGGATTGCACGCAATGGGCAGGCGCTGGTTCATATCGACCTGCGACCCGCGCTGGATGTGGCGGAAATCGCCACCCGGATTGCCCGCGTGCGCTCACGTGAAAGCCTGTCCAACACATTGCGCAAGGCGTTGCGGTTGCCGCCCGTGGCTGTCGCCCTGCTGCGCGAAGGGGAAGGCGGACCGCCAGCGCGTGATCCCGCAGCCCTCGCCCGCCTGGTCAAGGCGGTTCCGGTGATGCTGCGCGCGCCTGCGCCATTGGACCGTGCCATTTCGGTGGCGGGGGGAATCGCATGGCCCGGGCTAAACGAACATTTCATGCTGCGCGCACTGCCCGGTGTTTTCGCCGCCGGTGAAATGCTGGACTGGGAAGCCCCGACCGGCGGTTACCTTCTGCAGGGCTGCATCGCGACCGGCCGCATGGCGGGGCAGGGTGCATGGGAATGGTTGCGTGACTCGCAGCGCGGGCGGTATCCGTCAGCGCCATGAGTGTTGCGATCACGATAGGTGAACGGCGCGGGGCCACGGCAACCGATGCCCCCGTGACGATGGATCTGGCGGAACTGCTGTCCACCCGCCTGCTGGTGCAGGGTAATTCCGGGTCGGGCAAGTCGCACCTGCTGCGCCGCCTGCTGGAACAGTCGGCGCGCATGGTGCAGCAGGCGATCATCGACCCCGAGGGCGATTTCGTCAGCATAGCTGAACGCTTCGGCCATCTGGTCATTGACGCTGCTGAACATACCGAAGCGGCGCTGCAGGCGGCGGGCGAGCGGATGCGCATGCACCGGGCATCCGTCGTACTGAACCTTGAGGGCGTAGATGCGGATGTGCAGATGCGCCGCGCTGCCGCTTTCCTTGGCGGCATGTTCGAGGTGCCGCGCGATTACTGGTACCCCGTGCTGGTCGTGGTGGATGAAGCCCAGCTTTTTGCACCTGCGGCGGCGGGCGAGGTGTCGGATGAAGCGCGCCGTGCCTCGCTCGGCGCCATGACCAACCTCATGTGCCGTGGGCGCAAGCGCGGGCTGGCCGGGGTGATCGCGACCCAGCGCCTGGCCAAGCTGGCGAAAAACGTCGCGGCTGAAGCCTCGAACTTCCTCATGGGACGCACTTTCCTTGACATCGACATGATGCGGGCCGCCGACCTGCTGGGGATGGAGCGGCGGCAGGCGGAAAGTTTCCGCGATCTTGAACGTGGTTATTTTGTCGCCCTTGGCCCCGCCATATGCCGCAGGCCGCTGGCGGTGAAAATCGGCCCGGTGGAAACCGAAAGCCGCTCGGCTGGTCCCACGCTCATGCCGTTCGAGCCGGTGCCTGCGGGCGAGGAAATTCGCGAACTGATCCTGACCCCCGTGCCTGAACGCGAGATCCCGGCCCGTCCACCGCGCAGTTTCAGCCCGCCCCCCGATATTCTGGCCCAGCTTGCTGCCCACGCCGAAACCGCAACCGTGGAGGCGGCGGAAGACGAACCGGCCACCCCACCTGTGGATGCGGCAGCCCAGCGGCTGCGCTTTATCGAGATTCTGAGCGATATCCTGCGTGACGAGGATGCGGGCTTTCGTCCCGTGCATGTGCTGTATCAGGATTTCCTTGTCCGCTGCCGGATCGAGGGCATGGGGCGTGACGCGCTGGACATGCCGCGCTTTCGCCGCCTGCTGGCGGTGGCCAAGGCGGGCGTGGATGCGCAGACGGCGGGAAGCGGGCAGTGGCGGCAGGCCGAACTGATGGCTGGCGTGCTGCCCGATGACGTGCAGGGTATCTTCCTGCTGATTGCCCGTGCCGCCCTGCATGGCGAACCCTGTCCGTCTGACAGCCTGATCGCCCGTACCTACGGCACCCATTCGCTGGGACGCGCCCGGCGGCAACTGGCGTATCTGGAGGAGCAGAACATGATTGTTTTGCGCAATGACGGGTTGGGCCGGCGCAGTGCCGCCATTATCGGTCCCGGCTGGGAAACCGCCCCGGCCATGCCGGATGGGAACGGGTAGGACGTTTTTCAAAACATCTGATTCAACAGAAAGGCTTTTGGTGAAGCTTGGTTCAAAAAGCTTCAGGAAGCCTCACTGTTTTGAAATTGGATGACACACGAAAACCATTTCCTATCAATGAACTGATTTTAGATATGCCCCGGTAGCATGGAATGGGACGAGACCACCCGCATGGCAGAATCCGCCATTGGCGAAAGAATGGTCCCGCTATTCTGTCAGTCGATTATTCACATGTAGGCTCGCTCGGACAATCCGTGCCTGTGACGTCAACGGTCATGGTGGAAGGCGATATAGGGATGCGGGCAGGATGGATTTCGAGCAATGCCATCGTCATTCACGACATGAGGCTATCCGGTTTTCCCGTAAGGACGTCTGGATAATAAAAAACCCTGCCTTCGCGTGAAGGCAGGGTTTTCTGTTGTTGGCGAAGCAGATGGCCTCAGCGCTTCCACCATCCCGTGCGACGGTGGGTGGTCGGGGTCGCATCCACGTCGACCGGCGTAATGGCCGTGTCCGCCGGGGTGTCGGTGGCTTCCGCCGCCTCATCAGCCTTTTTGCGACGACGGCGGGTTGCCGTCGTGGTCGTGGCCGTCTTGCGGGTTGTGGTCCGCTTTTTCGGGGCGGGCTTTTCAGCCTTTTCCGCTTTGGCGTCCGCCGTTTTGGCCTCGGTCTCGACCGGGGGCGCATCGGCTGCTGCATCCGCTACGGGTTCAGCCTTCTTGCGGCGCGTGACACGACGGCGCTTGGGGGCTTCTTCCGTGGCAGGTGCGGCGGCTTCGGTCGTGGCGGGTGTTTCCACCGCCGGTTCCTCGGCCTTGTCCGCCGTCTTTGCCGCCGTGCGGGTGGTGCGGCGGCGTGTAGTGGCCGTCGTGCCCGTGCTGCGGCTGGCCGCACGCTTGCGCGCGGGCCTGGCGGGTGCGGCTTCCTCGGCTGCCGTCTCGTCTGCCGGTTTTGCCTTGGTTTCCTCTGCCGGTTCCTCGGTTACCGGTTCAGCAGCCTTGCGGCGGCTGGTCGTGCGGCGCGTGGTGGTCGTGCTGGCACGGCGGCGGCGCTTGGGCGCTTCTTCCGCAGCCGGTTCCGCAGGTGCGGGAGCAGCTTCGGGTTCGGCGGCTTCCGCTTCCACGGCCGGGACGGCAGGTTCGGCAACCGGGGCGGCCGTGGCCTCGGCGTCCTGTGTCACGGGGGCGGCCCCGTTTTCGACCGGGGTGGTACGACGGCGCGTGCGGCGCGCCTTGGTGGTTTCTTCCTCGGCCACGGGGGCCGGGGCGGCTTCCTCCACTTCGACCACGACCGGATCGGCTTCGACAACCACTTCGCTCGGTGCGGTTGTCTGTTCGATCACATCAAAGATGTCGATGATCGCATCGCCGTACGGATCGGCCGGGGTGGGGCCACGATAGACTTCGCGCGGCGCGGGTTCCGGTGCGGGCGTCGGCGCGACCGGAGCCGGTGCCTGTTCCGTAGCCGTATCCTCGGCTGCCTGCGTCTGTCCGGCCTGTGCTGCGGCACCACCACGACGGCGACGGCGACGGCGGCGACGGCGGTGGTCGGTACCCGACGCGATATCCTCATCCTCATCCGTCGTGGCGACGGCGTCTGGCGTGGCATCGGCCGCGGGCGGCTCGGCCTGGATCTGGATTTCACGCACATGGCTGCTTTCGGCCGGGGCGTGTTCGATCACCGGTGCGTCAAAGCGGGCCGTCTGCTGGCGTATGCGCTCGATCTTGCACTCCTGCGGCTGCAGGGCGGCATCGGGGGCGAAGGAAACCTGCATCTTGTGGCGGGTTTCGATTTCTGACAGCCAGTTGCGCTTGTGGTTGAGGATGTAGAAAGCGATTTCCGGCGCGACGCCAACGGAGATTTCCGCCGCCTTGCGCTGCATGCCCTCTTCTTCGATCGCGCGCAGCACGTGCAGTGCCGAGCTTTCGATCCCGCGCACGATGCCGGTGCCCTGACAGTGCGGGCAGGGCATGAAGGCGGATTCGGCAATGGAGGGACGCAGGCGCTGGCGCGACATTTCCAGCAGGCCGAAATGCGAGATCTGGCCAACCTGGATGCGCGCGCGGTCGGTGCGCAGGGCGTCCTTCAGCTTCCGCTCGACCATGCCGTTGTGCTTGCGGCTTTCCATGTCGATGAAGTCGATGACGATCAGCCCGGCCAGATCGCGCAGGCGCAGCTGGCGGGCGACTTCCTCGGCGGCTTCGAGGTTGGTGCGCAGTGCCGTTTCCTCGATATTGCGCTCCCGCGTGGCGCGGCCCGAGTTCACATCGATCGCGACCAGTGCCTCGGTCTGGTTGATGACCAGATAGCCACCCGATTTCAGCTGCACGGACGGCGAGAGCATGGAATCCAGCAGCCCCTCCACCTTGTAGTGGGAGAACAGGGTCTGTTCATGGTCCTGCCACAGCTTCACCTTCTGCGCGTTCTGCGGCATGAGCATGCGCATGAATTCACGCGCGGATTTCCAGCCCGGCTCGCCATCGATCAGGATCTCGCTGACTTCGCGGGTGTAGATGTCGCGGATGGCGCGCTTGATCAGGCTGGCTTCTTCGTAGATCAGCGCAGGTGCGACCGATTCCAGCGTATGCTGGCGGATGTCGTCCCACAGGCGCAGCAGGTATTCGCAGTCGCGCATGATTTCGGCGCGCGGGCGCTGGGCGCCGGCGGTGCGCACGATCATGGCCATGCCGCGCGGGATCTGCAGTTCGGTAATGATGTCACGCAGGCGACGGCGGTCGGCCACCGACGTGATCTTGCGCGAAACGCCCCCGCCACGCAGCGAGTTGGGCATCAGCACGCAGTAGCGGCCCGCCAGCGAGACGTATGTGGTCAGCGCCGCACCCTTGTTGCCGCGTTCTTCCTTGACCACCTGCACCAGCAGGATCTGGCGGCGGCGGATGACTTCCTGAATCTTATAGTTGCGCAGGAAGCGCGCGATGCGGCGCTGGGCCTGCGCTTCGTCGCCGGTATCGTTTTCGCCGCCTACGGTTTCGGGTTCGTCGCCGTCCTGATCAACCGGGGCGTCGGCCTCGTCCTCGGCGCGGGGGGCGTCGTCTTCCTCGTCATCGCGGGCGCGGCGTTCTTCTTCCGCGCGGCGTTCCTCTTCCTGCAGCGCCAGCAGCTTTTCGCGGTCGGCTACGGGGATCTGGTAATAGTCAGGGTGGATTTCACTGAAGGCAAGGAACCCGTGGCGGTTGCCGCCATAATCCACGAACGCAGCCTGAAGGCTGGGTTCCACGCGGATAACCTTGGCCAGATAGATGTTGCCCTTCAGCTGCTTTTTTGAAGCGGCTTCAACATCGTAATCTTCCAGGTGGTTACCATCCATCACGACCACGCGGGTTTCTTCCGCGTGGGTCGTGTCGATCAGCATGCGTTTGCTCATAAATAGGCGCACTCCGGTATGTCACGTTCCGGCATCCGGGCTGCGCGCGTCTTTTGTGGCGGCAGGGGGACGTAAGGGGAACGGACAGAAACATGAAAAAACGGGCGACCGGACCCGGACGGAACACCACCGCGCGGCGCGCGGGCGGACAGGCCATGGCTGACATGCGGATGCGGCGCCGTGGCGCCGCCCGCGTTCGGGCATGGGGTCATCGCATGTGCGGCAAAAACCCGCGTGGTGTTCAATCCATCCTCGGTCATGGCTGGGGAGGGCGCGGCCCGGCCTTATTGCCGGGGCGGGACCTTCCGTATCGACGGGTATGCCATCCGGTTTCCTGTCGATGGGGAACACCGGCGCGGCAGCGTCAGGTCGTGCGCGGCATGTGCCCCCACGCCGTGGCGTGGCCGGAAAAAGCCGGTAAGCGTATGCCGCGCATGCATGATGCATGCCGGATGGAGAAAATCATGCCTTCTGGCATCCTGCCGTTTCGGACATGCCAGCAAGGCAGCCGGACTTGGCGTGGTCCATCACGGCTGGGAAGCATGGCGCAATGAATCCATTCCTGCAAGGGGGGCGTGCGTTTATCCCGCTGACGCCCGGCCCGTACGGTGATAAGGGAAGCGGACGGACCCATAACTGTTTTTGACCGGAACAAGATGCATGCCGACAGGCCGGCCGGATGGAAATGATGCCCACCCCCGCGCGCCATGGCGCGATGACAGGCATACGCGCGTGCCCGACCTGACGCGGCGCATGCTGGTGGGTGGGCTGACGGGGCTGGTGCCGTCGGCAGCGCTGGCGCGGGTGACGGCGCATGCGCCCGTTCATGCCCATGTGCCCGCCGCAGCCGCCCGTCATGTCGCCCATCCGGCCCATGCGCCGCTGCACGCCCCCGCCATTGTGGGCCGCGCCGCGCCGCCAAAACCGCTGGTCATGCTGGATCCCGGCCATGGCGGCAAGGACCCCGGCGCGATCGGTATTTCCGGCACATACGAAAAGCATGTGGCGGAAGCCGCGGCCAGCGAACTGCAGCGCCAGCTTGAAGCCAGCGGGCGGTACCGCGTCGCGATGACGCGCGCGGATGACCGTTTCATCCCGCTGGAAGGACGGGTGGACATCGCCCACAGCCACAGGGCGTCGCTGTTCATATCCATGCATGCTGATGCCCTGACCAACCGCGCGGTGCGTGGGGCCAGTGTCTATACCCTGTCATCAAAGGCGTCGGACCGGCAGACGGCCATGCTGGCGCAGACGGAAAACAGCGCCGACCGCTATGGCGGCCCGCAGGTACATGCGGATTCGCCCGAAGTGCAGGAAATCCTCGCCAGCCTCGTGACCGAGGAAACCCGTCACGGCGCCGCCCACATGGCCAGCAGCATTGTCACCGCCTTCCGCCCGCGTATCGGGCTGTTGCAGCATCCTTCGCGCCATGCCTCGTTCGTGGTGCTGAAATCGGCCGATATCCCCTCGGTCCTGGTGGAGATGGGGTTCATGTCCAACCACATGGACGAAGCCGCCCTGCGCCAGGCCGCCCACCGCATGGTGGTGGCCGGAGCCATGGTGCAGGCGATCGACCGCTATTTCGCAACCGATAGCATGGTGACGCATGCCACGGGCTGACGCGGCGCGTGATGGGGAAAGCGGGCGCTTTTACGGTTGCAATCGGGGTTCGGGCCTGTATTGTGCGCGCCATGGTAGCGATAGCGCACATTGCTGGGGCTGGAACGGGCGCACACGCGCACCTGTCCGCGCGCGCATGTGCTGGTGCCGGGCTTCTTCGTCTTCGACTTATCCGCCCCTGAGCGATCAGGGCCGGCTGCGTGCCGGCGCGCCCAGGGGATCTGATCTCGCCGGTTCACGCCGGCCTGCGAACACGAATGACAGGGGCACGCAACCGTACCGCCTCCCGTCCCACAAGAAGGTATTACCATGAGCATCGACCATCCTTCCTTTGGCCGTATCGACCCCAATCGCGTCATCATCTTCGACACGACCCTGCGTGACGGGGAGCAGTCGCCCGGTTTTTCCATGAACCTCACGGAAAAGCTGCGCATGGCCGAAGCGCTGGAGGAACTGGGCGTGGACGTGATGGAAGCGGGCTTTCCTGTCGCGTCGAAGGGGGATTTCGACAGCGTCTACCAGATCGCGCAGAAGGTGAAGGACACTGTCGTATGCGCGCTGGCGCGCAGCGGCGGCAGGAACGACATCGCCAGCGCGGGCGAGGCGATCCGGCCGGCGAAGCGCGGGCGTATCCACAACTTCATCTCCACCTCGCCGCTGCACATGAAGTACAAGCTGCGCATGGAGCCCGAAACGGTTCTGGAGGTGATCGAGGCCGGCAACCGCGCCGCCCGCCAGTTCACCGATGACGTGGAGTGGTCGGCCGAAGATGGCTCGCGCACCGATCCCGATTTCCTGTGCCGCTGTGTGGAAACCGCCATCCGCGCGGGTGCGACCACCATCAACATTCCCGACACCGTGGGCTATTCCACGCCCGAGGACATGGCCCGCATCTTTGCCGACCTGCGCGCCCGCGTGCCGGGTGCGGACGGGGTGATCTTCTCCACCCACAACCACAACGATCTGGGGCTGGGTGTTGCCAACACGGTCGCCGCGCTGAAGGCCGGGGCACGGCAGGTGGAATGCACCATCAACGGCATTGGCGAGCGCGCGGGCAACGCGGCGCTGGAGGAAATCATCATGGTGCTGCGCACGCGCCATGACGTGCTGCCGTTCACTACCGGCATCCATACCGAGCGCCTGCTGCGTACCTCGCGCATGCTGGCCACCATCACCGGCTTTGACGTGCAGCCCAACAAGGCCATCGTGGGCCGCAACGCGTTTGCGCATGAAAGCGGCATCCATCAGGATGGCATCCTGAAAAACGCCGCGACGTATGAGATCATGACGCCCGAAAGCGTGGGCTGGACCCGGTCGTCGCTGGTGCTGGGCAAGCATTCGGGGCGCGCGGCCTTCCGCGACAAGCTGAAGGCGATGGGCTACGACAATCTGGAAGAAGCTCAGTTCAACGAGGCTTTCAGCCGCTTCAAGGATCTGGCCGACCGCAAGAAAGTCATCTACGACGAAGATCTGGTGGCGCTGGTCGATGATGAAGTGCGTGATCACGCCCGCATCCGCTTTGTCTCGCTGGACGTGACCGCCGGATCCCGCCGTCCCGCCACGGCCGATCTGGTGCTGGAAGTCGATGGTGAGCGCAAGGAAGGCCATGCAGAAGGGCAGGGACCGGTTGACGCCGCGTTCAACGCGATCCGCGCCATTGTCGCCCATGACGCCACCCTGCAGCTGTATTCCGTTGGCGCCGTGACCGAAGGCAGTGACGCGCAGGCCCGCACCTCGGTCCGTCTGGAAGAGGGCGGCAAGCTGGTGGACGGGCAGGGGGCGGATGCCGATACGCTGGTTTCAGCCGTGCGCGCCTATGTCCATGCGCTGAACAAGCTGCTGGTCAAGCGTGATCGTGCGGAACCTGCAGCGCTGGATGCCTGACCGCCTGCCGGGCCGCTTCTGGTAAAACACCCCGCCACGGGACAGTCCGTGGCGGGGTGTTCTGTTGTACGGGGCCTGCTTCGCGCGGATCAGTAGCCGTCATATCCTGCGGGATACGCGCCTTCCTGCGGATAGGCGCCCTGCTGGGGATAGCCTTCCTGCCCGTATCCGGTGGACTGGCCGTAATACCCACCCTGCTGCTGTCCGTAATATCCGCCCTGCTGCCCGTAATAACCACCCTGCTGGGGATAGCTGGGCTGGGCATAGCCATAGCCGCCGCCCTGTTGCTGGGTGGGATAGGCTGCGCGCGGCGCGCCTGCGGCCTGCGGGCAGGACTGGGGGGGATAGCCCGGCGGCAGCACGCGCCCGTCGGGGCATATGGTGGACGGGGCTTCCGTGCGGGGGCGGCGCGGGGGTGTTGTCGCGGCCCCGATCGCAGCCCCGCCGGCGCCACCGGCCAGCGCGCCGATGGCCGCCCCGCGCCCGCCACCGGCCAGGCCGCCGATCAGCGCACCGCCGCCTGCGCCCAGCAGGCCGCCGCCAATGGCGCGCTGGCCGGGATCGCGGGTGTCCTCGCACGCGCCAAGGCCAAGGCACAGCCCCGCGGCAAGGAGCGCCGTCGGGCGGATGGTCATGCGGGGAAATGTAATCTTCATGTACGTTTTTCCGGTATCGCGGACATGGATGGCACAATGACATCCCTGCCGCCTGAGGCTACAAAATGGTATGGCCCATGTGGTTTGGCCATGACGAAAGCGGGGCATTTTGTAACAATCGCCCAAAGTGTGAAGATTTTAACAAATTAAAATTGTCTGGCCTCTTGCCCCTCCCTGTCTGCGCCGGTAATCCCTCAACCTGATCCAGACGGTTTTCGACGTTACGCAGGTATGCCGTGAGGGCATGCATTGCCGGTCGGGATGTGGGACGGTCCTGTCTGGTGTTGTTGTCGGGAGTTCTGGATGTTTGCTCGTGTACTGGGTCTGCTTTCCGCTGACATGGCGATCGACCTCGGCACGGCGAATACGCTGGTTTACGTCAAGGGGCGGGGTATCGTCCTGAATGAACCGTCGGTCGTCGCGCTGGCAGAGGTACGGGGCAAGAAACAGGTTCTTGCAGTCGGTGAGGAAGCCAAGCAGATGGTTGGCCGTACCCCCGGCAATATCACGGCCATCCGCCCGCTGCGTGATGGCGTGATCGCGGATTTTGAAGTTGCGGAAGAAATGATCAAGCATTTCATCCGCAAGGTGCATAACCGCCGCATGTTCGCCAGCCCGCTCATCATCGTGTGCGTGCCCTCCGGCTCGACCGCGGTAGAACGCCGCGCGATTCAGGAAAGTGCTGAAAGCGCAGGCGCGCGCAAGGTGTTCCTGATCGAGGAACCCATGGCCGCTGCCATCGGCGCGGGCCTGCCCGTGACCGAACCCTCGGGCAGCATGATCGTCGATATCGGTGGTGGCACGACGGAAGTGGCCGTGATCTCGCTTGGCGGTATCGTGTACGCCCGTTCCGTGCGGGTGGGTGGCGACAAGATGGATGAGGCGATCATCTCCTACATCCGTCGCAACCATAACCTGCTGATCGGTGAAAGCTCGGCCGAACAGATCAAGATCCACCTCGGCTCCGCCATGCCGCCTGATGACCCGGATGATCCGGGTCCGTGGCGCGAGGTCAAGGGGCGCGACCTGATCAACGGCGTCCCGCGTGAAGTCGTGGTGTCTCAGGCGCAGATTGCCGACAGCCTGGCCGAACCGGTCAGCCAGATTCTTGACGCGGTGACCACGGCGCTTGAAAATACGCCACCGGAACTGGCGGCCGATATCGTGGACAAGGGCATTGTCCTGACGGGTGGCGGTGCGCTGCTTTACCGTCTGGATGAAGTGCTGCGGCGTGAAACCGGCCTGCCGGTTACGGTGGGTGAGGACGCGCTGTCCTGCGTGGCGATGGGCACGGGGCGCGCGCTGGAGGAAATGAAGCGTCTGCGCAATGTACTGACAAGTATGTACTGACGAACGGGACAAGTGCGCTGCCTGCTGCGGATGGAGGGCAGCGTGCTGATGGGGGAGACGCAGGACGATGCAGGTCCGGCGATCAGGCAGTATTGGACGACCCGGCAGGCGTGACGTAACCGTTGCGCGTGGAAAGGTGGGCTGATGCCTGTTTCCATCCAGTTCCGTCAGGCGCTTGGCAAGCTGGTGCTGCCTGCGTTGATCCTTGTGGCCTGCGGGGTGATCCTGCTGGGCAAGGCGGATCGACCGCTTATTGAAAAACTGCGCATGCAGACGGCGGACCTGCTGGCCCCGGCCTACGGGCTGGTGGCGTGGCCGCAGGCGAAGCTGCGCTGGCTGTCGGGCAACCTGCAGGACATCCGCAACCTTGAAGCCGAGAATATCCGCCTGCGCGCCGAAAACGTGTCGCTGCGCCACTGGTATGACGTGGCGGCGGCGCTGGCAGATGAAAATGCCGCGCTGAAATCAAACCTGCACTGGATTCCTGATAATGCGCCCGCCTTTGTCACCGGGCGCGTGGTGCGTGATACCAGCGGGCTGTACGCGCGTGCCGTTCTGCTGGCGATCAATCCCGACACGGCAGTCCGCAAGGGCGGGATCGCGCTGGATGGATCGGGGCTGGTGGGCAGGGTTACCGAAGTGGGCAAGCGGTCGGTGCGGGTACTGCTGATTACCGATTCGTCCAGTCGCCTGCCGGTCACGCTGGAATCCAGCCACGCGGCAGCGATCATGGCGGGGGACAATACCGCCCTGCCGCGCATCATCTTCTATCCTCAGGACAATGCCCCGATCGAGGGCGAGCGTGTCGTGACCAACGGGGAAATCGAAAGTCTGCCCGCCGGCCTGCCGGTGGGGCATGTGCATTACCTGCGCCCGGGACAGCCGGTTGTGGTGCCGGCCGCCGCGCTGGACCATGTCGATATCCTGCGGATATTCGATTACGAGGACAGCGTATCCCCGCCGGATGCGCCGGGGCGCGTGCCGCTGCCGTCCGTCGGGCGCACGCTGTCCCTGCCGTCACAGTTCCAGTCTCACCCTGATCAGGGGCTGCATGGATGAAAAACTTCACGCCGCCCCCCATCCGGCCCGGCATCCACCCGCGTTCGGGGCTGGGTTACCTGATCGACAACGGCGTGCGCAGCAGCATACCGTGCCTGTTCGTGTTTTTCGTGACGCTGGTGCTGTCGGCACCGCTGAACCTGCCGGGGCAGGTGGAACTGATGCCGGCCATCATCATGGCCACCATTTTCCTGTGGTCGGTCTTTGTTCCCGCCTTCATGCCGTCGCTTGCGGTGTTCGTGCTGGGAATATGGGCGGATATCCTCAGCTTCGGGCCTGCCGGGGTCATGCTGCTGATGATGCTGATCGTGCACGGGGTCGCGCTGTCGGGACGCTATACGCTGGCACGGGTCAATTTTTTTGTACTCTGGTTTGTGTTTGGCGTGGTGATGGTGGGCGTTACGGCGCTACAATGGGTGCTGTGTTCCGCACTGGCATTGCATATTGTGGAGTTTCTACCCTTTGTTTTCGAGACAGTCCTGGCCATCGGCAGTTTTCCTGTCCTGTATACAGGGTTTGTCTGGACCTACCGTTTTGTCGTCAATAACGCGGATCCTTCCTGAAGCGGATGCGATAGTGCGCCCGTGCCGGATAAATGAATGAAGTTTCGTAAGAAGAAATCCGGCAACCGGCTCATGTCCCGTCCCGAGGAAGGCAAGAATCCTTCCCGTGGCGTATTCACCCGCCGTGCCCTTTTGCTCATGGCAGCGCAGGGCGCGGTGCTGGGTGCATTGGGGGAACGTCTGTACGGGCTTCAGGTTCTCAATGGCAGTCATTATGCGAAGCTTGCGGAAAACAACCGCCTGAGCAAACGCTTCTTCGCGCCGCCGCGCGGGCGGATCACGGACCGGTTCGGCATTTCGGTTGCATCCAACCGCATCAACTGGCGCGCGCTGCTGCTGGCGGAAGAAACCACCGATATTCCCGGCACGCTGGAACGCTTTGCCCAGCTTGTGCCGCTGGAACCGCGTGACCTGACGCGTATCGAACACGAATTGCGTCACAAGCGGCGGTTCATCCCGATCATGCTGCGTGATTTCCTGTCATGGGATGACATGGCGCGGCTGGAACTGAACATGCCCTCGCTGCCCGGCGTGCTGATCGACGTGGGCACCACGCGCGTCTATCCCTTTGGTCCGCTGCTGGCGCATGTGGTGGGATATGTCGCTCCGCCTGCGGAAAAGGACGTCGTGCATAATGCCGAGCTTGCGCTGCCGGGCATGCGTGTCGGTCGTTCAGGGATCGAGCAGACGCAGGACAGCAGCCTGCGCGGGCAGGTCGGCTCCGTCGAGATGGAGGTCAACGCCGTTGGCCGCGTCATGGCCGAACTCGACCGTGACGAGGGGCTGGCGGGTGACGAGATCGCGCTGACGATCGACAGCGGCCTGCAGCAGCAGGTGCTGGGCCGTATTGCCGACCAGTCGGCCAGTGCCGTGGTGATGGACTGCCGTAATGGTGAGGTGCTGGCCATGGTCAGCAACCCGTCCTTTGATCCCTCCCTGTTCGATAGTGGCGTAAGCCAGGCCCAGTGGATCGAATGGACCAACAACAGCCAGACCCCGCTGATCAACAAGGCGGTGTCGGGGCTGTATCCCCCCGGTTCCACCTTCAAGCCCGCCGTGGCCATGGCGGCGCTGCGCGCGGGCACGCTGTCACCGTCCGACAGGATCAGCTGCCCCGGTTACATTGACGTGGGCGGCACGCGGTTCCACTGCTGGTCGCGCTACGGGCATGGGTCGATCAACCTGCGCCAGGGGCTCAAGTATTCCTGCGACGTCTTCTTTTACGAAGTCGCGCGCCGGACGGGGATGGATGCGATCGCGGCCACGTCCGAACTGTTCGGGCTGGGGGCGAAACTGCCGGATATCGAACTGCCCCATGTGCGGCAGGGCCTGATCCCCACGCCAACGTGGCGGCGCAAGCATGGGCATCACTGGAATGGTGGCGATACCATTGTCAGTGGCATCGGGCAGGGCTTCGTGCAGGTCACCCCGCTGCAACTGGCGACCTACGCATCGCGCATTGCCACGGGGCGGGACGTGCAGCCGCACCTGATCCGGTCCATCGCGGGACGCACGGCGGCGCTGGCCGATCTTGGCCATGCGTCGGGCATGGATATGCCGGATCATTTCTTTCAGGACATCCGTGCGGGCATGTACGCAGTGGTGAATGAAGAAGGCGGCACGGCGCCCAAGGCCCGGCTGGATATTCCGGGCGTGCAGATGGCGGGCAAGACCGGCTCGGCGCAGGTGCGTCGCGTGTCCCGCGCGATGCGTGAAAGCGGCCACTTCAATTCCGCCAACCTGCCATGGGAGTACCGCCCCCATGCGCTGTTCATCTGCTATGCCCCGTATGACGCGCCGCGTTACGCCACGGCGGTGGTGATCGAACATGGCAATGCGGGCGCTGATGTCGCGGCCCCCCTTGCGCGTGATATCATGACCGATACCCTGCGCCGCGACCCGGTCAACCACCGTGAACCGCCGGGACAGGAAGTGGCGCAGGCCGAAGTGGATTGACCTGCCCCCAGGCACCTCCTGGGGCCAGCCATGCCATTGCCGTGCCAGATGTGGAGAATGGAATGAAATTCCAGAAGCGCCTTCTGCGTGCCGAACCCAATTTCCAGATCCTGACCAAGCTGTGGCAGGTCAACTGGCTGTACGTGCTGCTGATCTGCGCGCTGGCGGTAGTGGGATATGGGGCGCTTTATTCAGCGGGCGGCGGTACGTCGCGGCCGTTCGCGGGGCCACAGTCCATCCGCTTCTGCTTTGGTGTGGTCATGATGCTGGGCATTTCGTTGATGAGCCCGGCCATTCTGGTACGCATGGCGTGGCCGCTCTATATATTCTCCCTCATCCTGCTTGTGGCCGTGCTGCGCATGGGGCACGTGGGCAAGGGGGCGGAGCGATGGCTCATGCTGGGTGGCCTGCAGGTGCAGCCATCGGAACTGGCGAAGATTGCCCTTGTCCTGATGCTGGCGGCGTGGTTTCACAAGATCAGTTACCGCCGCATGGGCAATCCGCTGCTGCTGGTGCCCCCTGCCATCATGGTGCTGGTGCCGGTTGCCCTTGTGCTCAAGGAACCCAATCTTGGCACCGCCGTTATTATCGGGACGGTGGGGGCCTGCATGTTTTTCGCCGCCGGCATGCGGCTGTGGCAGATCGCGCTGCTGATCCTGCCCATGCCGTTTCTGGCCAAGATTGCCTATGGCCACCTGCATGATTACCAGAAGGCGCGGGTCACGACCTTCCTGCACCCTGAAAGCGACCCACTGGGGGCGGGCTACAATATCATCCAGTCCAAGATTGCGCTGGGTTCGGGGGGCATGTGGGGGCAGGGATACCTGCATGGTACGCAGGGGCAGCTGAACTTCCTGCCTGAAAAGCAGACCGACTTCATTTTCACCATGATTGCCGAGGAATGGGGCTATGTCGGCGGCATTACCGTTATCGGCATGCTGCTGCTGCTGGTCTTTGGCGGCATGCTGATTTCCATGCGCAGCCGCAACCAGTTCGGGCGGCTGCTGGGGCTGGGTATTTCAGTCAACTTCTTTCTCTACTGCGCAGTCAACCTGTCCATGGTGATGGGGGCGATCCCGGTGGGTGGCGTGCCGCTGCCGCTGATTTCCTATGGCGGGTCGGCCATGCTCATGGTCATGTTCGGTTTCGGGCTGCTCATGTCCGCCTGGGTGCACCGGAATGATACCTTTGGTGAAACGGCGGACAAGAAGGACTGATGGCAGGTATCCTTCCCCCGACCGTCGCCGTTCACCGCGCCTATCGGCTGAGTACCTACCATGTGCCCGGCCTGCCGGTCATCCGCATTGGCCACAGGCCGCGCTGGCGCGGTCGGGCGCCAGAAGGGGATATCGTGCTGCTGAGCGCATGCAACCCCGGCGGCAGGCTGTATGCGGATGGCTGGAACCGGCGGATGATGCATGCGCTGGCGCAGTACCTGCGCGACGTACCCCATGCATTGGGGAAGGGGCGGCTGGGCCGGTGGTCCGAACCATTATATGCGGTGCAGGTGCCGCTGGCACGCGGGCTGCGTCTTGCACGGCTGTTCCGGCAGAACGCGGTGGTCGTGCTGCATGGTGCGCGGCGCGCGCGGCTGGTGTATCTGGCCTGAGACCTGCGGACAGGCCGCAGTATCTTTCAGAAGTTTTTGGGTGCCGCTTTTTTTTTAAAAAGGTGGCACCCAAAAACTTTTATCAGCAGGCTGTTCAGCCCTCGATCTGGCTGAAATCGGCGATCAGCACCGTCATGCGGCGCAGTTCCGACAGAAGCCGCAGGCGGTTCGCGCGCACGGCGGGATCAGCGTCATTCACCGTGACCTTGTCAAAGAACTGGTCAAGGGCGGGACGCAGGGCGGCCACGTCACGCATTGCGTCTTCGTAGCGTTCCTGTGCGATGGCCTGCTCAACTGCCGGAATGGTTTTCTGAAGCTGGTCAGCCAGCGCCTTTTCCTCGGGCTGGGTATACAGTGCGGGGTTGGGCGTGCCTTCATGCGGGCCGTCCTTGCGGTCCTCGATGCGTAGGATATTGGCCGCGCGCTTGGTCGCCGCCAGCATGTTGCGCCCGTCCCCGGTTTCCAGCATGTCGGCAATGGCCTTCGCACGCGCCAGCAGGCGCACGATGTCCGTATCCGTATTGCCAACCGATACGGCGGCCAGGATGTCATGCCGCGCGCCTTCGCCACGTAGCTGCACGCGCAGGCGGTCGGCCACGAATTCCGGCAACACGTCAAGGTCGGGGGCAAGGCGCATGGCTTCGGGCAGGCCCTGTGCCGCTTCCCAGAACACCTTGGCCAGATCCAGCCGCAGCCCGTTTTCGCGGATGATGCGGATAACCCCAAGGGCTGCACGACGCAGGGCGTAAGGATCGCCCGATCCACCCGGCTTTTCGCCCACGGCGAAGAAGGCGACCAGCATGTCGATTTTGTCCGCCAGCGCCACCGTGACCGAAACCGGGGCATGGGGCACGTCATCGTGCGGCCCGCGTGGCATATAATGCGCGCCAATGGCATCGGCCACGGCGTCGGGTTCGCCATCGTGGCGGGCGTAATAGGCCCCCATGACGCCCTGAAGTTCAGGGAACTCGCCTACCATGCCGGTGGTCAGATCTGCCTTGCACAGCAGGGCCGCACGTTCGGCCTGTGCCGTGTCCGCACCCGTCAGCGGGGCCAGCAGGCCGGCAAGACGGACAATGCGCCGCACGCGCGCGCCCTGGCTGCCAAGCGATGCGTGGAACACGATCCTGTCCAGCGCGGGCACGCGGCTTTCCAGCGTGCGGGCGCGGTCAAGGTCCCAGAAATGGCGGGCATCGGCAAAGCGGGCGCGCAACACGCGTTCATTGCCTGCAATGGTCAGCGCGCCGCCGTCGCTGGGCACCAGGTTGGCGACGAAGGCAAAGCGGGGTGCGGCCGATCCATCGGCATTGCGCAGCGCGAAATATCGCTGGTTCACGCGCATGGACACCTGCATCACCTCGGGCGGCAGGGTCATGAATTCGTCGTCGATCTGGCCAAGGAAGGGCACCGGCCATTCGGTCAGTCCCGCCACTTCGTCAATCAGGCCGGGATCAGCCACGGCGCTCAGCCCTTCCTCGGCCGCCAGGCCTGCCACACCTTCGGCAATGGTGGTGCGGCGCGCGGCGGCGTCGGGTTCGACCTGGTGTGCGCGCAGGCCATCCAGCCATTCCTTCGTGCCGGTTACGGCAAACGCGCCCGGGGCGGTGAAGCGGTGGCCTTCGGTCAGGTTGCCGGATTTCAGGCCATGGCCGTTATCCTCGCCTTCCGCCAGCGTGAAGTCCACGACCACGCCATCAAGGATGCATACGATCCGGCGCAGGGGCCGCACCCATGTAAAGGCGCTGCCAACACCCCAGCGCATGGATTTGGGCCACGGAAAGCGGCGCAGCAGGCCGGGCAGGACGGCTGCGATCTGCTGTGCCGCGGGAATGGCGGGAATATCCCGGTGCAGTACCCAGAATCCGTTTTCCGCCACCAGCGCATCACGCTCCACCCCATGCTTGCGCATGAAGCCGGCCAGCGCCTTTTCCGGCGCACTTTCACGCGGGCCGCGTTCATTCACCGTGCCGCCGGGCACCATGGCATCCACCGTAAGCGACAGCGCGATGCGGCGCGGGCCTGCGAATGCCGTGGCATCGCGCGGGTTCAGCGGGGCGAGTGCCTCGCACACCAGGCGTTCAAGGTCCTGCGCCCCGCGCGCCTGCATGCGGGCGGGGATTTCCTCGGAAAAGAGTTCGATAAGAAGTTCGGGCATGTTCTTTTTATTCCTCGCCCGCCAGCCACGCTTCGCAGCAGCGTTTGGCCAGCGTGCGGACGCGGCCGATATAGGATGCACGCTCGCTGACGCTGATCACGCCGCGTGCGTCAAGCAGGTTGAACAGGTGGCTGGCCTTCAGGCACTGGTCATAGGCGGGCTGGGCCAGGCCCGCTTCGGCAAGGGCGGTGGATTCGCGCTCGGCATCGATGAAGTGGCGGTGCAGCATCTCCACGTCCGCCACCTCGAAGTTGTGGCGGGAATAATCCTGCTCCGCGCGCAGGAACACGTCGCCGTATTTCAGGCCCTGGCCGTTGAAATCGAGGTCATAGACATTCTCGATTCCCTGCACGTACATCGCCAGGCGCTCCAGCCCGTAGGTCAGTTCGGTCGAGGGCATGACGGTGGGAATGCCGCCCACCTGCTGGAAGTAGGTGAACTGCGTCACCTCCATCCCGTCGCACCAGACTTCCCACCCAAGGCCCCATGCGCCGATGGTGGGGTTTTCCCAGTCATCCTCGACAAAGCGGATGTCGTGTTCCAGCGGGTCGATGCCGATGGCGCGATAGCTGTCCAGCAGCAGCTTCTGGCTGTCTTCTGGCGTGGGCTTGAGCAGTACCTGATACTGGTAATAGTGCTGCAGCCGATTCGGGTTTTCGCCATAGCGCCCATCGGACGGGCGGCGGCAGGGCTGGACATAGGCCGCTTTCCACGGCTTCGATCCCAGCGCGCGCAGCGTGGTATGCGGCGACAGCGTGCCCGCGCCCACTTCCGTGTCATAGGGCTGGAGGATGGCGCAGCCCTGATCGGACCAGAACTGGTGCAGTTTCAGGATCAGCCCCTGAAACGACAGCGGGCGGGAGGATGTAGGTGATCGGGGCACGGGGGCCGGGTCCATGAACAAGATGCTCCGCAAAACGGGGACAGGTATGCACCATCTGGCGCAAAATCGCCGGACAGCATACCGTTATGCGGCCCCGACCGGAAGGTAGGGCGTGCCCTAAGCCCGGATCGGCCATGCATCGCCCGATCCGCCCTTGCTTATTGTGCCCGGACAAACCACATCGGCAGGGAAACGCTATCCCCAGCCCAAGGCAGGACAGACAGGATGAATGACCAGGAACGTCAACTGATCACACAGTTTTTTGCCCGCGTCGGGGGCAGTGCCCCCGGCAGCGTGCCCCAGACGGCCAACGCCCTTCCGCCAATCGACCCGCAGGCCGACCAGTATATCGGGGAGATGTTCCAGAAATATCCTGAAGCCCGCTATCGCATCACCCAGACCGCCGTGGTGCAGGAAGCGGCCCTGGCGGAGGCACAGAACCAGATTCGCCAGCTCCAGTGGCAGCTGCAGCAGGCGCAGCAGCAGATCCAGCAGCTTCAGCAGCAGCCTTCCCAGCCTTCGTCCGGTGGTGGCTTCCTTAGCGGTATGTTCGGTGGCGGGCAGCAGCGCGCGCAGGCTGCCCCGCCGCCGGGCTGGGGTGCAGCCGCACCGTCCGCCCCGCCGCCGCAGCCGGTCTACCCGCCGGGCATGCAGCCGGGCATGTTCCCCGCGCGTGGTTCGGGGTTCCTTGGCTCGGCCCTGACCACGGCGGCGGGTGTCGCCGGTGGCATGATGATGGGCAATGCGCTGACGGGCCTGTTCAGCGGCCATCATGACGCGGGCGGATTCGCCAGCGGCATGCCGCAGCCGGGTAGCGAGACGGTCAACAACTACTACGGTGACAGCGCAGCACCCGCTGCTGGCGCCGATCCGTTTGCCGGTGGTGGCACCAGCGCCGATTCCGGCTTTGACGCCGGTGGTGGCGATGATGGTGGTGGCTTCGACGGCGGCGGTTTCGACGCAGGCGACGATAACAGCTTCTGATCGGCCCCACGGCATGTCAGGGAAAGGGGCACCCATCATGGGTGCCCTTTTTCGTTTGGGGGAAGGGATCGCACCATGATGCAGCACGAATTCATGCTTGATCCGCCACCATATGCGCACTCGCCGGAGGTGCTGGATACGGGGGCATGCGTACTGCGTGGCCATGCCGCGGGCCACGCGGCCGGCATGATTGCCGGGATCAGGGATATCGCGCGGGCCATGCCATTCCGCCGCATGGCGACACCCGGCGGGGGACGGATGTCAGTCGCCATGACCGCATGCGGGGCAGGCGGATGGTGGAGCGACGAACGCGGCTATCGTTATGTCGCCCGGGATCCGGAAACCGGCAGGCCATGGCCCGCCATGCCGGATGCATGGCGCGATTTCGCCACTGAAGCTGCGCGACAGGCAGGGTATGGGGGATTCGTGCCCGATGTCTGCCTGATCAACGGCTACCGCCCCGGTGCCCGCATGGGGCTGCATCAGGACCGGGATGAACGGCTGGACGCGCCGGTGGTGTCGGTTTCCTTTGGCCTGCCTGCAATATTCCAGTGGGGTGGGCTGCGACGTACGGACCCGCTGCGTCGTGTGCCGCTACGGCATGGGGATGTGGTCGTGTGGGGTGGCCCATCGCGACTTGTCTTCCACGGTGTGGCGGTCCTGCGGGCGGGCGATCACGCCGTGACGGGGCCATGCCGGTATAACCTGACATTCCGTCGGGTGGGGTAACCGGTCATCCGGTGTTGAATATTGGGCGGGCATGAAAGTCTTTGGGTGCCGCCTTCATTTTAAAAAGGCGACATTTTCCGAAACTTTTTGCAAAAAGCTTCGCCAAAAACTTTCATCATCTGCCTGCATGTCCCGGCGGGGCTGGCCTGCCGGGTGTATGAAGGCGTCAGGCCGCGAGGGATGCAGCCTGCTTCGCGCGGGCCGTAATGGCCGCGACATCCGGCGTGCCTGCGGGCACCAGCCATGATCCACCCACGCACAGGACGGACGGCAGGCCCAGCCAGTCCGCGGCCGTATCGGCCTTGATGCCGCCGGTAGGGCAGAAACGCGCCTGACCAAACGGGGCGGACAGGGCCTTCAGCGCCGGGATGCCGCCTGCGGCGGTAGCCGGGAAAAACTTGAAATGCGTCAGCCCAAGGTCCAGCCCGCGCATGATGTCGCTGGCATTGGCCGTGCCGGGCAGCAGCGGGACTTCGCACGCATTCGCGGCATGGGCCACATTGGCGGTCAGGCCGGGGCTGACGATAAAGCGCGCGCCCGCGTCCACCGAACTTTTCAGGTCATCGCCGTTCAGTACGGTGCCAGCGCCGACCACGGCGCCTTCCACCTTGGACATTTCGGCAATGACCTCCAGCGCGCATTCGGTGCGCAGGGTGACTTCCAGCGCGCGCAGGCCACCGGCCACAAGGGCCTCGGCCACCGGGCGGGCATGGGCGGGGTCGTGAATGACCAGCACCGGTATAACCGGGGCAAGGGTCATGATGTCTTCAATGCGGGCCATGTCAGCCTTCCTTTTTCACAACGGTTCGCGGCGCGTGCGCCGGGGTCAGGCGTCTTCTTGTGCGGCCATGTGGTCCATGGAGGCAAGGATGGCCGATGCCCCCTGTTCGGGCATGTCCACATTCCCGCGCATGAGCGCGAACAATTCGCGCCCCGTGCCGAACTGCGGCGCGGGCGGACGGGAGGGGGTACGGTTCGCCAGCTCGGTGGCTGAAACCAGTGTCTCGACGCTGCCCGTCCGGGCGCATACACGCACGACATCCCCGTCACGCAGCAGCGACAGCGGCCCGCCGACATAGGCTTCGGGACCGATATGGATGGCGGCGGGCACCTTGCCGCTGGCACCCGACATGCGGCCATCGGTCACCAGGGCCACCTTGTGCCCCCGGTCCTGCAGCACCGCCAGCGTGGGCGTCAGCTTGTGCAGTTCGGGCATGCCATTGGCGGCGGGGCCCTGGAAGCGCACGACAACCACCACGTCCCGGTCCAGCCTGCCATCACGGAAGGCTTTCAGCACGTCTTCCTGATGGTCGAACACGGCGGCCGGGGCCTCGATCGTCCAACGTTCGGGGGCGACGGAACTGGTCTTGTAAATGCCGCGTCCCAGGTTGCCTTCCATCACCTTCATGCCGCCATCGGCACGGAAGGGGTTGGCCGGTGCGCGCAGGATGGTGTCGTCGGTGGACGGACCGGCGTCTTCCCATGTCAATGCGTCATCGTGCATGCAGGGCTTCTTGCGGTATTCGGCAAAGCCGCCACGGGCCACGGTCATGATATCGGGATGCAGCAGTCCCGCATCCAGCAGCGAACCGATCAGGCTGGGCATGCCACCCACGGCGTGGAAGGCGTTCACGTCCTCGGACCCGTTGGGATAGACACGGGTCAGCTGCGGCACGATGGAGGACAGCTGGTCCAGGTCGTTCCAGTCGATCACGATCCCCGCCGCCCGCGCCATGGCCGGCAGGTGGATGGCAAGGTTGGTGGAACCGCCCGTAGCCAGCAGGCCCACGGCGGCATTGACGATGGCGCGTTCATCCACGCACAGGCCCAGCGGACGGTAGTCGTCGCCACGCGCCCCGATCTCGTTCAGCCGGTGGATGGCGGCACGTGTCAGTTCCTGCCGCAGCTTTGTGTTGGGCGGCACGAAGGATGAGCCGGGCAGGTGCAGCCCCATCACTTCCATCAGCATCTGGTTGGTGTTGGCCGTGCCATAGAAGGTGCAGGTGCCCGCCGCATGGTAGGAATCGGATTCCGCATCCATCAGGCGGTCCTTGCCCACCTTGCCTTCGGCATAAAGCTGGCGGATGCGCTGCTTCTCGCTATTGGGCAGGCCTGAGGGCATCGGGCCGGACGGGATCAGGATGGCGGGCAGGTGGCCAAAGCGCAGGGCGCCGATCAGCAGGCCGGGCACGATCTTGTCACAGATGCCCAGCATCGCGACCCCTTCATACATGCCGTGGCTCAGCCCTACCGCCGTGGACATGGCGATCACGTCCCGGCTGAACAGGGAAATTTCCATGCCCGGCTGTCCCTGCGTCACGCCGTCGCACATGGCGGGCGTCGCCCCCGCCACCTGTGCCGTGCCGCCTGCTTCGCGCGCGAACAGCTTGATCTGGTCCGGGTAACGGCCATAGGGCTGATGGGCGGACAGCATGTCGTTGTAGGACGTGATGATCCCGATATTCATGCCGCGTGCCGAACGCAGGCCCGCCTTGTCATCCCCGGATGCCGCGATGGCATGGGCCAGATTGCCGCAGGCCAGACGGGGGCGGCTGATGCCGTTTTCACGCTCACGCGCGATCAGTTCCAGATACGCCTTGCGGGTGCGGGCCGAACGGGAAATGACCCGTTCGGTCACGGCGGTCAGGACGGGATGCAGGGTCATGGACTCTCACAGACATTGGTAAGCCTGCCCATACATGCGGGGCGGGCGCGTTCGCCATCCATTGCACCGGCAACGATAGCGGGTTTAAAAGCGGCCGGAATGTGCGAATATCCTGTAACCGCATGGCGAAGGGTCATTTATTTGAAAAAATAGGCCAAGAGCAAGACATAAAATTATAAAATTAATCACAAATAGATAACTTAATTATTAAATCGAACATTCATAAACCTGCTGCATGGGTTGCAGGTTCCCGTTATCCCTTATGGCAGGCTGGATTCAGGCTGCGATTTTCCCATGCATTTGCCGCCTGGGCAGGCCATAAATCATTCTATTTCAATATTTTGGGCTATAGATGTCCCCGGTTCGCATACCCACGCGCGAACGCACCCGCCCCGGTAACCGATGCCCGGACAGAAGACATGACCCCAAGGGGGAATGGCAGCATTGTATGAAAGGGGGAAGCAGGGAATGGTGAGCCGGGTGGGGTTCGAACCCACGACCATTCGATTAAAAGTCGAATGCTCTACCGACTGAGCTACCGGCTCACATCACCTGTATGAAGGGGCCAGCAACAGGGAAAAACCCGTGATGCGACGCCTTGGGCAGGTCTCTAAACATCCCCGGCGGGGGTGTCAACCTGTGCATGGCACGATCAGGCCAGCAAAACATGCTGTCGTGCCAGCCACCTGCCTTCGTAAAGGCAGGTGGCCGGATACAGGCCACTGACCGGGCAGGACGCCAAGGGGCGCCTGTCCGGTCATGGGTATCAATCAGGCTTCAGCGTCAGCAGGGCGCATCTTGATGATACGGTCGGGTTCCTGAACCATGCCGCTCTGGCCCGCGCCGCGCTTGATCTGGTCGATGTGGTCCATGCCTTCGATCACCTGGCCCACGATGGTGTACTGGCCATCAAGGTGCGGGGAGGGCTCGAACATGATGAAGAACTGGCTGTTCGCGCTGTCGGGGTTCATGGTGCGCGCCATGCCGACCGTGCCGCGTTCGAACTTGGCCTTATTGGTGAATTCGGCCTTCAGGTCCGGCAGCTTGCTGCCCGACGTACCGGTGCCCGTCGGGTCGCCGCCCTGCGCCATGAAGCCGTGGATCACGCGATGGAAGGGAGTATTGTCGTAAAACCCTTCCGCCGCCAGCGTGCGGATACGCTCGGCCGCAAGCGGGGCAATGTCGGGACGCAGGCGGATCACCACCCGCCCTGTCTTGAGATCCATGTTGATCAGGTCGGACTTGTTTTCTGTAGCAGACATTGTGATCCGTTTCGTAAAGTGAAGGGGGTGGAAGAACGGGACCGGTCCATGTGGTCCCGGTCTATCTCAGCCACGCAGGCGGCTCAGGATATGCCTGCGGGTAAAGGGGGGGACAAAACCGGAAATGTCCCCATCCAGCCGGGCGATTTCCTTGACCAGCCGGGAGGAGATGTACTGATGCCCCTCCCGCGCCATCAGGAACAGCGCGTCAATGTCCGGTGCCATATGCTGGTTCATACCAAACATCTGGTTCTCGTATTCAAAATCTGCAACCGCCCGCAGCCCGCGAATGATTGCATGCGCCCCATGCGTACGGGCCGCATGCACCACCAGCCCGGTAAAACCGACCACGGTAATGGGGATGGCGCGCCCGGCATTCAGCGGTTCGATGTCGGTGCGCAGGCACACAAGCCGTTCCTCCAGCGGGAGGAGGGGGTGCTTGTCACGGTTTTCCGCAACCCCGATCACCAGCCGGTCTACCAGCCCCGCCGCACGTTCGATGATATCCATGTGGCCACTGGTCACAGGATCGAACGTGCCGGGGTAGAACCCCGTGCGCAGGGTCGTGGCCTCAGTCATCATGGCCTGCGTCGCTGTCGTGCGTGGCGTCGGTTGCAGTGGCGTCGCCGCCCTCCACGTCTTCGCCTTCGTCCCCGTCATCCATGACAGGGAAGACGCTGGTGACTTCTTCCGTATCGTTCAGGCGGAACAGGGTCACGCCGCTGGCCTGCCGTGACATGATGCGTACCTGATTAATGGGCAGGCGGATCAGGCGCCCCGCATCGGTCACCAGCATGATGTCCGTGTCCGCCAGCACCGGCAGCGTCGCCACGACGGCGTTGCCGCGTTTGTTGGCGGAGAAGGTCATGTTGTTGATGCCCTGCCCGCCACGTCCGCTGACACGGTAGTCATAGGCCGAGGACCGGCGGCCATAGCCCGCGTTGCTGACGATCAGCAGCACTTCCTCCGCCGCTTCAAGCTCGGCAAAGCGTTCGGGGGTCAGTGGCAGGTCGTCGGTCGGGGTGTCGCCGTCATCGGCTGCCGTGATCTCCTCCGCTTCCTCGCCTTCCTGCGCGGCTTCGGCGCGGCGGCGGGCATTGGCCATGCGCAGGTAGGCGGCGCGTTCTTCCACCGTGGCCTCGACATGGTTGAGTACGCACAGGCTGTTCACGCTGTCGCCTTCGGCCAGCCTGATGCCCCGCACGCCCGAACTGCCGCGACCGGCAAACACGCGCAGCGTGTCATCGGTGATCTGGAAGCGGATGCAGCGCGCGTTGCGCGTGCCCAGGAACACGTCCTGTCCCTCGCGGCAGGTGGCGACGCCGATCAGGCGGTCATCTTCATCCAGCTTCATGGCGATCAGGCCTGACGAGCGGATGTTGCGGAAATCGCTCAGCCGGTTACGCCGCACGCTGCCCGATGCCGTGGCGAAGACAAGGTGCAGGTTTTCCCACAGTTCCTCATCCTGCGGCAGGGGCAGGACGGCGGTGATCGTGTCGCTGCCAAGGTCAGGCAGCAGGTTGACCAGCGCACGGCCCTTGGCGGTGGGGCTGGCTTCGGGCAGGCGCCATACCTTTTCGCGATACGCCTTGCCGCCGGAGGAGAAGAACAGCACCCACTGGTGCGTATGCGCGTTGAACGAGCGCACGATGATGTCGTCACCCCGCCGCCCCGCCGCCGTCCGGCCACGGCCGCCACGGTTCTGCGCGCGGAATACATCCAGCGGCGTGCGCTTGATGAAGCCTTCGCGCGTGATGGTGACCACCATCTGTCCCGGTTCGATCAGGCTTTCATCGGTCTGGTCGCCAGCGTAATCGGCAATGTCGGTGGCGCGCGGGGTGGCCAGTTCGGCGCGGATGGTGGCCAGTTCATTGCGCATGACCTCCATGCGGCGCGGGCGGCTGGCGATGATGTCCAGCAGGTCGTTGATCCTGACCGCCACTTCGGACAGTTCCTGCTGGATCTTGTCGCGTTCCAGCCCCGTCAGGCGCTGCAGGCGCAGTTCAAGGATGCCGCGCGCCTGCGCTTCCGTCAGGTGGACCTTGCCATCGATGATGACATTGCCCTCGTCATGGATCAGTTCCAGCAGCGGGGCGACATCGGCCGCGTCCCACGCGCGCGCCATGAGTGCCGCGCGTGCGGCCGCCGTGTCGGGGGCGGCGCGGATCAGCGCGATCACCGCATCGATATTGGCGACGGCAATCACAAGGCCGACCAGCAGGTGGCCCCGGTCACGCGCCTTGTTCAGGTCAAAGCGCGCGCGGCGCAGGATCACGTCCTCGCGGAAGCGGATGAAGGCTTCCAGCACGTCCTTCAGCCCCATCAGGCGCGGCTGGCCGCCATCAAGGGCCAGCATGTTCACGCCGAACGAGGTCTGGAGCTGCGTGAAGCGGTAGAGCTGGTTCAGCACCACCTCCGGCGTGGCCTCGCGCTTGATCTCGATGACGATGCGCATGCCCGAGCGGTCGCTTTCGTCACGGATGTCGGAAATGCCCTCGACCTGCTTGGTGCGTACCAGGTCGGCAATGCGTTCCTGCAGCGTGGCCTTGTTCACCTGATAGGGGATTTCGGTCACGATGATGGCGCGGCGGTCCTTGCGGATTTCCTCGATCTCGGCCTTGGCACGGATGATGACCGACCCGCGCCCCGTCTCGAACGCGCTGCGGATGCCCGCCCGGCCCAGGATGGTGCCCCCGGTGGGGAAGTCCGGCCCCGGCACGTAGTCCAGCAGGTCGTCCAGCGTCATGTCCGGACGTTCGATCAGCGCCAGGGTGGCATCAATGATCTCGCCGGGGTTGTGCGGCGGGATGTTGGTCGCCATGCCCACCGCGATGCCGGATGCGCCATTGACCAGCAGGTTGGGGAAGGCGGCGGGCAGGATCTGGGGCTCCTGCTCGCTTTCGTCATAGTTGGGCTGGAAATCGACGGTATCGCGGTCGATGTCATCCAGCAGGAAGGACGCGGCCTTGGCCAGGCGCGCTTCGGTATATCGCATGGCGGCGGGCGAATCCCCGTCCACCGACCCGAAATTGCCCTGCCCGTCGATCAGCTTCACCCGCATCGACCATGACTGCGCCATGCGCACCATGGCGTCATAGATGGAGGAGTCGCCATGCGGGTGGTATTTACCCATCACGTCACCGACCGCGCGGGCCGATTTGCGATAGGGCTTGTCGTGGGTGAACCCGCTTTCGCGCATGGAATACAGGATGCGGCGATGCACCGGCTTCAGCCCGTCGCGCACGTCCGGCAGGGCGCGGCTGACAATGACGGACATCGCGTATGCCAGGTAGGAGGAGCGCATTTCCTCCTCGATCGTGACCGGCAGCATGTCGGACGGGGGCAGGGGATCGTCGGGTATCTCGGTCAAGGCAGTTCCGTCATGTCAGGGTTATCCACCCCCGTGGCCGTTTGGGCACGCGGGTGGAACGGAAGGCAGGCATGGCGCAGGTCGCGGCCATCATGTCCCTGCGTGATGTATAGCATGGACCACCCCCGCAGCGAAGCGCCACGCGGGGGGCGGGACAGCGCTAGAACGGGATTTCGTCGTCCAGGTCGCTGCCGCCGGCGGGCGCATCCCAGCCGCCGCCATTACCGCCGCCGCCCGTGGCGGGGCGTTCGGTGCGCTGGGGCTGGCTTCGGGCGGGTGCACTGTAGCTGCCGCCACCGCTGCCGCCACCATAGCCACCGCCATAACCGCCACCCATGTCGTCGCCACCACCGGCGTCACCGCCACGGTTGCTGTCCAGCAGGACAAGGTCGCCACGGAAGCGGTCCACCACCACTTCGGTCGTGTACCGGTCCTGGCCGCTCTGGTCGGTCCATTTGCGGGTCTGCAGCGAACCTTCCAGATAGACCTTGCGGCCCTTGCGCAGGAAACGTTCGGCCACGTCACCAATGCGTTCGTTGAAGATGACGACACGGTGCCATTCCGTGCGTTCGCGCCGTTCGCCCGACGCGCGGTCATTCCATGTATCGCTTGTGGCCAATGTCAGCGAGACGATCTTCGCCCCGCTCTGGCTGGTGCGGACTTCGGGGTCCTTGCCCAGATTGCCCACCAGAATGACCTTGTTGACGCTGCCCGCCATATGCTGTCCTGCTGCAGTTCGAGTATGGGACCGGCGGGGCTGAACCGCCACCGGCTGCCGCCACACATCGCCGGACGGCGACAGTGGCGGAATAGATGCGGCGATCTTACCGGATGGCCGCACAAAATGCGAGTGTGCGGACGATGTCGCCATCAACCCCGGGGCAGGTCGCCAGATGGGGCGGGTGCGCCGCGTTGTCCGGGTCGCCATGGTGCGGCCCTTGTCGGAATGGACCGTCAGGACCAGATATGGGGTGGCCCGAAATGGCGGCCGGTATCCGCTTTCCCTTACGGGAACGGAACAGGGAGAGTTCATGAGCGTTTCTTCGCGTCCGGAACAGGTTCCGGCGGCACAGCATGTCAGCCCGCAATCCATCCGTGTGCGCGGGGCACGGGCGCATAACCTGAAAAATGTCGATATCGACATACCGCGTGATGCGTTGACGGTCATGACCGGCCTGTCGGGATCGGGCAAGTCGTCACTGGCGTTCGACACCGTCTATGCCGAAGGGCAGCGGCGGTATGTGGAAAGCCTGTCGGCCTACGCGCGGCAGTTCCTGGAACTGATGGGCAAGCCCGATGTCGATTCGATCGAGGGGCTGTCGCCCGCGATTTCCATCGAGCAGAAGACGACATCGAAGAATCCCCGCTCCACCGTCGGTACCGTTACCGAGGTGCATGACTACATGCGCCTGCTGTGGGCGCGCGCGGGCGTGCCGTATTCCCCCGCCACCGGCCTGCCGATCGAGGCGCAGACGATCAGCCAGATGGTCGATCGCGTCATGGCAATGCCCGAGGGCACGCGCCTCATGCTGCTTGCCCCGGTACTGCGCGACCGCAAGGGGGAATGCAAAAAGGAACTGGCCGAACTCCAGCGCAAGGGCTTCACCCGCGTGAAGGTGGACGGCACGCTGTATACTATTGACGAGGTGCCCGAACTCAACCGCCGTCTGCGCCATACGGTCGAGGCAGTGGTGGACCGCATCGTGGTCAAGGAAGGCATCGAAAGCCGCCTTGCCGACAGTTTCGAGACAGCGCTCGGCCTGTCCGACGGGCTGGTCTATGCGGAAGAGGTGGTGAAAAACCTGCCTGAGGGGGAAGAGGCCCCGCGCACGGTGTTTTCCTCGCGCTTTGCCTGCCCGGTCAGCGGTTTTACGCTGGAGGAGGTCGAACCCCGCCTGTTTTCCTTCAACGCGCCGCAGGGCGCGTGCCCGGCCTGTGATGGTATCGGGCAGGAGACATTTTTCGATCCCCGTCTGATCGTGCCCGACGAATCGCTCTCGCTGGCGGGCGGGGCCATCGCCCCGTGGCGTAACAGCCAGAGCCCCTATTACACCCAGACGCTGGCCTCCATCGCGAAGCATTATGGCGTATCGATGGATACGCCGTGGGAGGATCTGCCCGAAGGCGTGCGCGATGTGATCCTGGAGGGGGGGAAGGACCCGATCGAGTTTACCTACCGCGACGACCGCCGCGCCTACAGCCTGACCAAACCGTTCGAGGGCGTGGTCAGGAACCTGCGCCGCCGCATGGCGGAAACCGACAGCGTATGGGTGCGTGAGGAACTGTCGCGCTACCAGTCCGAAAAGCCCTGCCATGTCTGCGATGGCGCGCGCCTGCGGCCCGAAGCCCTGTCGGTGAAGGTTGCGGGGCTGAACATTGCGCAGGCCTCTGACATGCCCATCCGCCGGGCGCTGGACTGGTTCGGCACGGTGGAGGCGACGCTGACGCCGCAGCGCGCCGAGATCGCACACCGCATATTGCGTGAAATCCTTGACCGCCTGCGTTTTCTTGATGACGTGGGGCTGGATTACCTGACGCTGTCACGCGGGTCGGCCACGCTGTCGGGCGGCGAAAGCCAGCGCATCCGGCTGGCCAGCCAGATCGGGTCGGGGCTGACAGGCGTGCTGTATGTACTCGACGAACCCTCCATTGGGTTGCACCAGCGCGACAATGAACGTCTGCTGGGTACGCTGGACCGGCTGAAGAAGCTGGGCAACACCCTGATCGTGGTCGAGCATGACGAGGACGCGATCCGCGCCGCCGACTGGCTGATCGACATGGGGCCGGGTGCCGGCGTGAATGGCGGCACGGTCGTGGCTGCGGGTACGCCGCAGGAAGTGGCCGAAAATCCCAACAGCCTGACGGGCGCCTACCTGTCGGGGCGCAAATGCATTCCCGTGCCGGAAAAGCGCCGGAAGATCGACCCGAAGCGCGAACTGGTGCTGCGTGGGGCGACGGGCAACAACCTGAAGGACGTGACGGCCCGGTTCCCGCTGGGCACGTTCACCTGCGTGACCGGGGTGTCGGGCGGCGGCAAGTCCACGCTGGTGATCGACACGCTGTACAAGGCCCTGTCGCGCAGGCTTATGGGATCAGGCCAGAACCCGGCCCCCTATGCGGCGATCGACGGGCTGGACCAGCTCGACAAGATCATCGACATCGACCAGTCGCCCATTGGCCGTACGCCGCGTTCCAACCCTGCGACCTATACCGACCTGTTCGGCCCCATCCGCGACTGGTTTGCCGAACTGCCCGAAAGCAAGGCGCGGGGGTACAAGCCCGGACGCTTTTCCTTCAACGTCAAGGGCGGGCGATGCGAAGCGTGCCAGGGCGACGGTGTGCTGAAGATCGAGATGCACTTCCTGCCCGATGTGTTCGTGACCTGCGACACCTGCAAGGGGGCCCGCTACAACCGCGAGACGCTGGATGTGAAGTTCCGGGGCAAGTCGATTGCCGACGTGCTGGCCATGTCGGTGGATGAGGCGCTGCCCTATTTCTCCGCCGTGCCGCGTATCCGCGACCGGCTGGCCATACTGCAGAAGGTGGGGCTGGGCTATGTCGCCCTCGGCCAGCAGGCCACCACCCTGTCGGGGGGCGAGGCGCAGCGCGTGAAGCTGTCCAAGGAACTGGCGCGCCGGGCCACGGGTCGTACGCTCTATATCCTCGATGAACCGACCACCGGGCTGCATACCGAAGACGTGCGCAAGCTGCTGGAGGTGCTGCACGCGCTGGTGGACCAGGGCAACACCGTCGTGGTGATCGAGCATAACCTGGAGGTCATCAAGACCGCCGACTGGGTGATCGACATGGGACCGGAGGGTGGTGACGGTGGTGGCCGGATCGTGGCCTGCGGCACGCCTGAACAGGTGGCCGCCAGTCCCGACAGCCATACGGGCCGATTCCTGCGTCCACTGCTGGAACACAGGCCGCTGGTGCCGGTTCCCGAACCGGTGGAAAAGCCTGCGGGCAAGGGCAGGGCACGCGGCAAAAAAGCCACAGTGGCCAAAGGGCCGGACAGTTCCAGAAATGGTGGGAAACTGGCGAAAGCGAAGCGGAAACCCGCAAAATAGACGCGACTTTGCGCGGATGGGGCCGGTGGGTATGCAAAAAACTTTTCGCAGGCTGCGAAAAACACTTGCAACACGAGGCCCGCAGGCCCTATCAGCGCCTCTCTTGGCCCAAGGGGGCAATCTTGCCCAACAGGCTGTCTACTGGTTTGGGGGTACGTGATGAACGCACTTGCTCAACTGGGGATGGTCTCGGAACACCCGAGCGATAACCAGATCTCTTCAGCGCCGTTTTCGTCCGAGGACGACCGGAAAGATTACTTCGTCGAAAAAGACGGGATGAAGTTTGCGGGAACGCATCTTCTTGTCGATCTTTGGGACGCCCGGAATCTTGATGATCCCGAGCAGATCGACCGTACCCTGTGCGAAGCCGCGGTGACGGCCGGGGCGACGATCCTGCACAGCCACTTCCACCACTTCACGCCCAATGGCGGCGTGTCGGGCGTGGTCGTGCTGGCGGAAAGCCATATCTCGATCCATACATGGCCCGAGCGGAACTTTGCCGCCGTGGATATTTTCATGTGTGGGGCGTGTGATCCGCATCTTGCGATCCCCGTCATGCAGCGCCTGTTCCAGGCCGGTCGTATCGAGGTGGATGAACAGCGTCGCGGGCGCGTGCAGCTTTAACCGGCTGTGGCCGGGGCGTGCGGGTTCATGCCCCGGGGCATCTTTCACGAAAAAGAACAGAAGTGCCGGGCCGGATTGATTTCCGGCCCGCGCTTTTTCATGTGCATTGATTAGGACGGAAAAGGGGGATCGCAATGTCCCGTGAGTGGATCAGCGAAGGTCTGTACGAAGGCTGGCGGCAGGAACTGCGTGTGGACCGGATGCTGGCGCGCAGGAAAAGCGCGTTTCAGGATATCGCCGTGTTCGAGAACGTCGATCTCGGTCGCGTGCTGATGCTTGATGGCGTGGTCCAGATCACGGAACGCGATGAGTTCGTCTATCAGGAAATGCTGACCCATGTACCCCTGCTGGAACATGGCGATGCGAAGCGCGTGCTGATCATTGGCGCGGGCGACGGCGGCGTGCTGCGGCGCGTGCTGGAACATAGCACCGTGGAAAAGGCCGTGATGGTCGAAATCGACGGGGACGTGATCGCGCTGTCGAAGGAATTCCTGCCCTCCATTGCGGGGGATGCCTGGAACGACCCGCGTGCCGACGTGATCGTGGGCGACGGGATCGAATACGTGACCAACGCGGCGGATGGGTCGTTTGATGTCATCATCGTAGACAGCACCGATCCGATTGGCGTGGGCGAAGTGCTGTTTACCGATTCGTTCTACAGACACTGCGCGCGTATCCTGACGGCGAACGGCATTATCGTGAACCAGTGCGGCGTGCCGTTCATGCAGGCGGACGAACTGCGTGACACCAGCGCGCGGCGTGCGCAGTTCTTTGACCATGTTTCGGCCTATGTCGCCGCCGTTCCGACCTATGTTGGCGGGTTCATGACGCTGGGTGTCGCCGCCAAGGGGCGCGTGCCGGGCCAGCAGCCGGTCGATGTGATCCGCGCGCGCGCGCACAAAGCGGGCATTACGGGCACGCGGTACTGGACGCCGGAAATGCACGTCGCATCCTTTACCCTGCCGCCCTACATCGCGCAGAACCTGCCGCGCTGAGCATAAGGGCCTTCCTGCCGCATCACCGACATATGCGGGGTGTGCCGTGGCAGGCTTCTGACGTTGTGTAAAAAAAGGCCGGGGAACATGATGTTCCCCGGCCTTTCTGCTATCTGCCGTAATCAGGCCGCGGGGGCCACGCGCACGGTCTTGCGCAGGCTGATCAACTGGGCACCCAGTTCCTTTACCCCCGCATCGAACACCTTGAAGTGAGGCGTGGCGAGATGGGTCTCGAAAGCGGCCTCGTTATCGTACACTTCAACCAGGATGATCGTCTGGGCATCGTCCAGCGGGCTGACGGCCTCGAAGCGCTGGCAACCGTCTTCATCCGCTACCGAACGTTCGCTGTCATAGGCGCACAGTTCCAGAAAACGCGCGCGGTTTTCAGCAGGAACGCGGAATTCGGCCACGATGGTAAGGGGGCGTGAGGGCATGGGAATCAATCCTTGTCTAAGCTGCCGTTCCACAACGGAATGGGTGCCGGACGTGCTTCCGGGCATCCTGAAGCCAGCATGGTTTTCATGGATTGACTTGGCGCATCCGGTCATGTCAAGTCAGCTTGTCGACACGGGAGAGACTGGCTTCACGCCAGCGCCGAAGGAGCAACCGCCCCGGAAACTCTCAGGCCAAAGGACCGGTCGGCCAAGACTTCTGGAAAGAGGTATCCGCAACCCGGATACCCGCCGACGGGATAGCGATCTCAGGCACATGCGACAGAAGGGGCACTTGGAATCCGACAGGATTCAACAGGAGTCCCGCATGTCCACGCCTTCCGCTGTCTTCACGCCCCTGTTTCCCATTTTCCGTTCCGCTGGCGCGTATCGTGCCCTGTCGCCCGCATGCCATGCATGTGGGGTTGCGTGCGTGCATGCGGACCTGAACAAGGCCCAGCCCGCATGAACCCGCCCCTGCTGCGTACGCCGCTGTACGACCTTCATCTTGAACTTGGTGCCCGGATGGTGCCGTTCGCGGGCTATGACATGCCGGTGCAGTATTCCGCCGGTGTCATGGCAGAACACCTGCATACCCGCGCAAAGGCGGGCCTGTTCGATGTCTCGCACATGGGGCAGGTGCGTCTTTGCGCCAGATCCGGCCTGCTTGCGGACGCCGCCCGTGCGCTGGAAGCGCTGGTGCCCGCCGATATTGTCAGCCTGAAACCCGGCCGGCAGCGTTATGCCCTGTTTACCACGGCGGATGGCGGCATAAGCGATGATCTGATGGTGGCCAACATGGGTGACTGGCTGCTGCTGGTGGTCAATGCCGCGTGCAAGGATGCTGATTTCGCGCATGTGCGTGATGCGCTGGGTGCGACCTGTGATGTGGACATGCTGGCCGATCGTGCCCTGATCGCGGTGCAGGGCCCCGCAGCGGAAGCAGCCCTTGCGGGCCTGAACCCCCGGGCCGCCGGCATGCGCTTCATGGATGTGGCGGAACTGGAACTGGCGGGTGTGGCCTGCATCGTTTCACGGTCCGGCTATACCGGTGAGGACGGATTTGAGATCGGCATGGCGGCCGGTGGCGCCGTCACCGTGGCCCGCGCCCTGCTGGCCCACCCCGATGTCGCGCCCGCGGGACTTGGCGCGCGCGACAGCCTGCGGCTGGAAGCCGGATTATGCCTGTATGGGTCTGATATCGACCTGACCACGACCCCGGTCGAGGCAGCACTTGAATGGTCCATCCAGAAAAGCCGCAGGCCCGGCGGTGCGCGCGCGGGCGGCTATCCCGGGGCTGCGATCGTGGCGGATCAGCTGGCCGATGGTACGACGCGTCGCCGCGTGGGCCTGCGCGCGCATGGCCGTGCGCCGGTGCGTGGCGGGGCTGACCTGTTTGCGGATGAAGCGGGCACGCAACCGGCAGGCCGCGTGACGTCGGGCGCGTTTGGTCCCAGCGTTGGTGGTCCCGTCGCCATGGGGTACGTGGCGGCAGATCATGCAACGACCGGCACGCCCCTGTTCGCCAGCGTGCGTGGCCGGCTGCTGCCGGTGACGGTAACGGCGATGCCCTTCGTGGCGCCGACCTTCAGACGCTAGGTTTTCCCCTGTTTTTCAAACGTATTTCAAAGTGATGGAGCACGGATATGACCGTTTATTACACCAAGGAACATGAATGGCTGCGTGTCGAGGGCAATGTCGCTGTTGTCGGCATTACGGCCCACGCGGCGAACGAACTGGGCGAACTGGTCTTTGCCGAAGCCCGCGACCCCGGCACCACGGTGGAGCAGGGTGACAGCGTGGCCGTGGTGGAATCGGTCAAGGCGGCGTCCGACATCTATGCGCCGGTAACGGGGGATGTGCTGGCGTTCAACGACGTGCTGACGGATGACGCCGCCCTGGTCAATCGCGACCCCGAAGGCGAAGGCTGGATCGTGCGCATGACCATTGCGGATGCAGGCCAGCTTGAGGGCCTGATGGACAAGGCCACCTATACCGCGCTGGTTGGCTGATTTTCCTGAACGTCCCTTTCTTTACGGAGTATGCAGGCCGTGACGTCTTCCCCCCCTCGTTCTTCTTCCCTGTGGCATGATCCGGATGATGATGCCGGTGCGTTCTGCTCCCGTCATGTCGGGCCGGACGCGCATGACGTGGCGGACATGCTGCGTGTGGTGGGGGCGGACAGTCTCGATACACTCATGGCGCAGACGGTGCCGGGCAATATCCGCCTGTCGGGTGCCATGGGTCTTGGCGCTGGCCTGCCCGAACATGTCGCACTGGCCCGCCTGCGTGCCATTGTTTCGGAAAACCGGGTTCTGACATCGCTGATCGGGCAGGGATATTACAATACCATCCTGCCAGGCGTGATCCAGCGCAACGTGCTGGAAAACCCGGCCTGGTACACCGCCTATACCCCGTACCAGCCTGAAATCAGCCAGGGACGGCTGGAAGCGCTGCTGAACTTCCAGACGCTGGTGATCGAACTGACCGGGCTGGACGTGGCCAATGCCTCGCTGCTGGATGAGGCGACTGCGGCAGCCGAAGCCATGGCCATGGCCCGCCGCGTGGCCAGAACCAGAGCGAACGCCTTCTTTGTCGATGCCGACTGCCACCCGCAGACCATCGCCGTCGTGCGCACCCGTGCCGAACCCATGGGCTGGCAGATCGTGGTGGGCGACCCTGCCACCGACCTGGACCCGCAGGCCGTGTTTGGTGCGCTGTTCCAGTATCCGGGATCATCAGGGGAAATCCGTGACCCGCGTGCATGGATCGAAAGCCTGCACGCGACAGGCGCCATCGCCACCATGGCGGCGGACCCCATGGCGCTCATGCTGCTGGAAAGCCCCGGCGCGCTGGGGGCGGATATAGCGGTCGGGTCCATGCAGCGCTACGGCATGCCCATGGGGGCAGGTGGCCCGCATGCGGCCTATATGGCGACGCGCGATGCCTTCCGCCGCAACATTCCGGGGCGGATCGTAGGCGTGTCCATCGATTCGCGCGGCAATCCCGCCTACCGTCTGGCGCTGCAGACGCGTGAGCAGCATATCCGTCGTGAAAAGGCGACATCCAACATCTGCACAGCCCAGGCGCTGCCTGCCATCGTATCCTCCATGTATGCGCTGTATCATGGTCCGGAGGGGCTGACGGCCATCGCCACGCGCATCCATCGGCTGGCGTCCGTCATGGCTGCGGGGCTGCGCGCGCTGGGTGCGACAGTGGAAACGACGGCGTTCTTTGATACCGTCACGCTTCAGACCGGCACGGAGACGGATGCCATCATGGCGCGTGCGCTGGACGTGGGCATGAACCTGCGCCGCGTGGATGCGACGCATGTGGGCATAAGCCTGGATGAAACCACCACGCCGGACACGGTGCGCGCGGTCTGGGCCAGCGTCTGTGGCGATGCGGCAGCGGCGGCACGGGGCGAGGCCGACCTGTCTGATGTGGCAGGCACCGTCCCCACGGGCCTTGTCCGTACGGGGCGGCCGCTGAACCGGCCCATTTTCTCGGCCTGCCGGTCGGAAACGGACATGCTGCGCTACCTGCGCCGCCTGGCCGACCGTGATCTGGCGCTGGACCGTTCCATGATTCCGCTGGGGTCATGCACGATGAAGCTGAACGCCACGGCGGAAATGCTGCCGATCACATGGCCGGAATTCTGCGATATCCATCCCTTCGCGCCCGCGGACCAGATGCGCGGTTATGCCCGCCTGTTTGCCGATCTTGAACGGATGCTGTGCCAGATCAGCGGCTACAGCGCCGTCTCGCTCCAGCCCAATTCCGGTGCGCAGGGGGAATTTGCAGGGCTTATGGCCATTCGCGGCTACCACCATGCACGCGGTGACGTGGGGCGCGACGTCTGCCTGATCCCGGCATCGGCGCATGGCACCAACCCGGCATCGGCCCAGATGGCGGGCATGCGCGTGGTGGTGGTGGCGTGTGACCCGCAGGGGAATGTCGATATCGGGGATCTGAAGGTCAAGATTGCGCAGCATGCCGACCATCTGGCCGCGATCATGATTACCTATCCCTCCACCCATGGTGTGTTTGAAGACAACGTGCGTGAGATCTGCGCCCTTGTGCATGCGGCGGGCGGGCAGGTCTATGTCGATGGCGCGAACCTGAACGCGCAGGTGGGACTGGCGCAGCCGGGCGTGTATGGCGGCGATGTCAGCCATTTCAACCTGCACAAGACATTCTGCATTCCCCATGGCGGCGGTGGCCCCGGCATGGGGCCGATCGGGGTGGGGGCGCATCTTGCCCCCTACCTGCCGGGTACGCCGCAAAAGGGGGAGGCCAACGCCATTTCGGCCGCACCCTTCGGGTCCGCCGATGTGCTGCCCATTTCATGGATGTACATGGTCATGATGGGGGATGCGGGGCTGAAGCGCGCGACCGAGGTCGCGATCCTGAACTCCAATTACATCGCGGCCCGCCTGTCGGATCATTACCCGGTGCTGTACCGTGGGGCGGACGGGCGGGTGGCGCATGAATGCATCATCGACCTGCGTCCGCTGAAGGACAGGGTCGGCGTTACGGTGGATGACATTGCCAAACGCCTGATCGACCATGGGTTTCATGCGCCCACGGTCAGCTTCCCTGTTGCGGGCACGTTCATGATCGAACCGACCGAATCCGAAAGCCGGGCCGAACTGGACCGTTTCTGCGATGCGATGATTGCCATCCGCGCGGAAATCATGGCGGTTGAAAAGGGGGAACTGGGCATGGACGACAGCCCCCTGCGTCACGCCCCGCATACCGTGCGTGACGTGACCGGCCCGGACTGGGACCATGTCTATGATCGCGCGCAGGCCTGCCTGCCCGGCGCGGTGGTGGCCGCCAGCAAATACTGGTCCCCCGTCAACCGGCTGGATAATGCCTACGGCGACCGCAACCTTGTCTGTTCATGCCCCGATATCGGCACCTATGCTGACTAGGAATTTTAAAAAATAACCGGGCACCGCCTTTTTTCGACAAAGGCGGTGTTCCCCTGACACTTTTTGCAGAAAACCTGTTGCATTTTCAGGGCATGTCCGGGGGCGGGCTGGTGGAACCGGTCCCTTTTGGGCTGATTGTGTCCCGGTGGTTCGTGTATATATCTGTTTCGATATAATACATTGGGCCATGAGTAAGGGGACAGCACGGTGAATTGGGGCAGACGCAGGCTGAACATCGGGGCACTGGCGGGCATGGTTGTGGCGGGTGCGTCCGTCCTGTCGCCCGCCATGGCGCGGGAGGTGACGGACATGGCCGGCGTGACCCAGTCCGTGCCCGACCACCCGGCGCGGATTGCCGACCTGTGGTTCGCCCATAATGAACTGGTGCTGATGCTGGGCGGGGCAAGGCAGATCGTCATGACCGTGGATCGCCCGCAGGCGCGGCCATGGATGTATAAAGTCTTTCCTTCCCTGTATCAGGCCCGTGTGGTCAACGGTCCGCAGGTCAATGCCGAAACCCTGCTGCAGGACCATGTCGACCTTGTCTTCGTGCCCGATGCTACGGCCGCCATTGCGTCATTCCGGGGGGTGGGGGTGCCAACCCTTGTCGCCTCTTTCCGGGATGTCGATGGACTGCTGCGGGTGGTGGACATGACGGCAGGCGCACTGGGCACGGAACAGGCCCATGCGACCGCCACCCATTACCGCACCATGATGCGGCAGACCGTCAATGACGTGCATGACCGGCTGTCCGGCCTGACGGATGCGCAGCGCCCGCGCGTGCTGCATATCCAGTCGCTGCATCCCCTGAAGGTGGACGGGGCGGACAGCATTGTCGATGAATGGATCACCCTTGCCGGTGGCCGCAACGCGGTACAGGGCGTAAGCGGGAACATGAAGCCGGTTTCGGTTGAGCAGGTGGCGGCGTGGGATCCTGATGTCATCATCCTCGGCCCGGATTGCGGCACGCTGGACCCGGCAGCCAATGGCGGAATATGGCAACGCCTGCGCGCGGTGCGCGAGGGCAGGGTGCATAACAATCCGTCGGGTGTTTTCACGTGGGACCGCTACGGCAGCGAACTGCCGCTGCAGATCAGCTGGGCTGCGAAAACCCTGCATCCCGACCGGTTTGGCGATGTGGACCTGCTGACGCTGACACGCGATTTCTACCGCACCTATTTCCACTATGACCTGAATGCGGATGATGCCGGACGCATCCTTGCGGGCCAGCCACCACAGCCGGTGGCGGACAGGGTGCAGTGACCCTGCGCGGTAGCGTGGTCGGATGCCTGTGTGCTGCCGGTCTCTTAGTGCTGTCGGTGCTGTCGGCCTGTCTCGGGCGGTTTGCGCTGCAGCCGGGGCAGGTGCTGCATGCCCTGCTGACGGTGGGGCACGCCCCGGCAGGTGGCGACATGGTGCATACCGTCCTGTTCGGCGCGCGCCTGCCGCGGATCGGGGGGGCGATCTGCGTGGGGGCGGCGCTGTCGGTGGCGGGGGCTGCGTATCAGGCGGTGTTCCGTAACCCGCTGGTGTCCCCTGGTCTGCTGGGCGTGCTGGCGGGTGCGGGCACGGGTGCTGCGCTGGGCATTGTATGGGGTATGGGGCATGCGGGTGTGGCGGCCCTGTCCTTTCTGGGGGGGCTGGCGGCGGTGGCATTCGGTGTGGGCGTGGCGCAGATGTTCGATGCCGCATCCATGCTGATGCTGATATTCGGCGGGCTGATCAGTTCGGCGCTGTTTACGGCGTTCCTGTCGCTGCTGAAATACGTGGCGGACCCGCAGAACCAGTTGCCCGATATCGTCTTCTGGCTGCTGGGCAGCCTGACGCAGGTGACGCCGCAGGCACTGGGCGTGCTGGTGGGGCCGGTTGTGGTGGGGATCGTGCTGCTGTCGGCCTGCGGGCGGATGCTCGATGGCCTTGCCATGGGGGATGAGGAAGCGCGCACGCTGGGCATTCCGGTCATGGCGCTGCGATACGGGGTAATTGGCGGGGCTACGGTGCTGGCGGCCATGACGGTCGCGGTGGCGGGCATGATCGGCTGGATCGGGCTGGTGGTCCCCCATGTCGCGCGCCTGCTGGTCGGGCCATGCAACATGCGGGTGCTGCCGGTCAGTGCGTGCGTGGGGGGGATGTTCCTGCTGGCATGTGATGACCTGGCGCGCACCCTGTCGGCGGAGGAAATTCCCGTGGGCCTGATTGCCGACCTGCTGGGGGTGGTGGTGTTTGTCGCCGTCCTGCCGCTGCTGCGGCGCGGATGGCGGGCATGAACGGGTCGCAGCCAGTCCTGCGGCTGGACCACGTGGGCTTCCACCGGGGGCGGCGTGCGGTGCTGCATGATGTCTCGCTGGGTGTCCGCACGGGTGAGATGACCGCCCTGCTGGGGCCCAATGGCGCGGGCAAGACCACGTTGCTGCGCCTGCTGCTGGGCCTTGCGCGCCCGGATTCAGGGCAGGTCTGGCTGGATGGGCAGCCCATGGCGCACTGGTCCCGGCGCGAGGTCGCGCGGCGCATTGCCTACGTGCCGCAGGGCCATGCGCCGCTGTTTCCCTACAGCGTGCGCGATATTGTGGGCATGGGACGACTGGCGGAGGCGCCGTTCGCCCCCCGTCTGCGCGAAAGGGACCGTGATGCGGTGGCGCATGCGCTGGCGGAACTGTCCATTACACACCTGGCCGCGCGCCCCTATACCGAACTGTCGGGGGGGGAACGCCAGGCGGTGCTGCTGGCGCGCGCGCTGGCGCAGGGCGGGCATATCCTGATTCTGGATGAACCGGAAACAGGGCTGGATTACGGACAGAAACAGCGGCTGTACGCCCTGCTGCGCCGGCTGGCACAACGGGGACACGCCATTGTCGCCACCACCCATGACCCGGTTCAGGCGGCCCGGATATTCGACCGCGCCATCCTGCTGCGTCATGGACGCGTCATGGAAGACGGGCCCGCAGCCGCCCTGCTGGTCCCGGTCATGCTGGACCGGCTGTATGCCCCACAGGGGGGATCTGAGGAATAGGGGTGGTCTAGCGGTTGTAGGGGTTTGTATCGACGCGTACGGCCTTGCCGGTGCGGTCATAATACAGGATGGCGTTGCCGCGTTTTTCGGCATAGCCATCGGGTTCCCCCGTGGGCGTCCAGAACAGCAGCCGGTTCACGTCCGGCTGTTCCTTTATCTTGTCGCCCGGCGGGATGAAGCGGTACTGGCTGTAGTCCATGTGCAGCCGGGGCAGGGGGGGGCGCTTGGACAGCTGGTGCATGGAGAAATGGCGTTGCGAGGCCTCGCCGGGGTCTTCATTGCCCGCATTGGCATGCCCGCCGTCAGCCATCGCCACACCCGGCACGACAGGGGCGCATAGTATGCCCAGCAGAACCACGTGCCGTAACCTGATTGACATAAGCGCTGGCCTTTCCCTCATTCCCGATCCCGGTCACCATCCTCCTTTTCCATGCCGGACGCAATATCCGCCACCGGATGGCGGGATTACTGGAATGGCAGGTAACGGAAATCGAAGAAGATTTCGCTCAGGCTGGTCGTGGGCGCGCCACCCATACCGCCCCATGTATGCACGCGCGAATAGGCCAACTGCGTGCCCGCCTGCACCGTGCCGTACTGGCCGTGAATGAAGCGGTACCATGCGCCGATGGTGAATTCCTCCACCGAACGGATGTTGGCGGTGCAGTTATTCAGCGTTGCGCTGACCGCATCTGATGTTTCCGTCTCGCATCCGGTATTGTTGGCCATGGGGTTGCCATAGCCATAAGTCTGCCCATTCGAATCAAAATAGCTGCGCCCCGAACGCTGCATGCCGAAATAGCCATAGACATCGATCACCTTGTTCGGGTGCGCGATCACGCCCGCAGTTGTCTGCGCGCTGGACAGCAGGGCGGGCGCGCCATTGGCCCGCAACGTGGCATCAGGCAGCAGGACCGAGCCGTAGCGGCCGATGCCCCGGCCCGCCAGTCCCGCCAGCCGCACTTCCAGCCGGTGCGGAATGATCGGCAGGATCATCGACCCGCCCGCGCCCCATGCAATGGCGGTATGGTTTTCGCCCACGCCGTTGATGACGGACCGATCGTGCGGGAAGTGCAGCAGCCCCTCGATTTCGTAATGGCCCCATGTCGGGTCCCATGCCACCTTGCCGATGATATCCGGGGCGATTTCGTTGGAATAGTTGGTGGTGTTGCTGCTCAGCCCCACGCCGTTCGAACCAACCTTGGCATAGTTGCTGCCGTTGCCAGGCAGGGCGTATTCCCCATTGTCGCCTGCAGTGGAAAACCCGGTGGTGTCATAGATCGTCGCGGGATTTTCAATCGAGAAACCCGTCCAGACACGGTGGTGCATGAAATCCTTGACCACGCGCAGCTGCCACTGCCGCGACCATGTCTGCCCCGCGAGGATGGAGGATTCGATCGTTTCCGGCAGGCTTTCCTGTCGTGGCACGATGCCCACGCGGTCGGGTGTCAGCATGGTCCATGCCTGACCGATCAGGAAATGCATGTCGGCGCGTGAATCATCCAGCGTCAGGTACGCCTGCCGCAGCCGGGGCACGTAGGAATTGCTTTCATACGGGTTGGTGGTTTCGGCACTGGCACCAAAATCCGTTTCCACGAACCCCGCCACCGTCAGGTGCGGGTTCAGCTGCCCCCGCGCCATGAGCGAGAAGCGCGAATACCGCGCATCGCCATTGAAGTTGGTGGTGTGGAAATTTGAACTGTTACGGAAGGGAATGGCGTTCCAGTAGTTGAAGATGCCCGACGAAACCTGCCGGTTTTCCACCAGTGCCGCTGCATCGAAGAAACCGCCGAGGATGATGGAGACGGGGCCAAGGTGGAACACCTTGCTGCCCAGCGCACCCGCAGACTGCGCGCCCACCGTTTCGCGGTTGTGGGGGCCGACATTGTTGTTGGCCATGTGGGAAATCAGGTCTTCCTCACGGTGTGCCACCACGGATTCATAGGTCGGCTGATCGCCCAGTTCTGAAACCGGATCGGAATGGCCGCCGATGCGCGGACGCGCCATGTGTTCGCCCTCCGCCATCTGGGAAGATGCGGGGGTGTGTCCTTCCACCGGGGTCCAGCCGCCATGCACATGCCCGCCCGAACCCGTGACCGCCAGCGGGTGGCCGCCATGGGTCGCGGTGCCGCCCATCTGGGCGCGGTGCTGGATGATCTGCTGGCGCATGGCCTGCAGGCTTTTCTGCAGCGCCATCTGCTGCTGCTGCAGCTGCTCCATCTGGCGTTCCATGATATCCAGCGATTCCGGATCTTCATCCGCCCATGCGGGCAGGGGGGCCAGAACGGAACACACCATCAGCGCCCGCGCGAAACGCACTGGCCGGGTTATGGAAAAGGACGGAATCCGCATGTATGGTCAGGAGGCCCCAAACTAGGTTTTGAACAATAATATGTCAAAACATGTCTAAAAGAAGGGGTAAATGATAATTTCTTTTAATATGTGACAGTGCGGCAACCCGTGCCGTGCATCCCGTCATAATACGCCGAAGCGGGCGGTAGTATTTGCCCAATGTTACAAAATGTCAGGACGGCGCGCCGTCATGGCATGCACGGCGTCATGCCAGAACAGGTCTTCAGGCGCCGGGGTAACATTGCCATTGTCCACCGGGCCGAAACCGGCGCTCTGCAGCAGCACCGACAGCATGCGGCGGCGGTCCCCCTCATCATCCAGCGCCTGCCACAGCGCCGTGGCCTTCTGGGGAATGAAGCGGTCCCCGAATGTGATGACGATCAGGCCGCCGGGCTGCAGCACCCGGGCGATTTCACGAAAGATGGCGACGGGCTGGCGCAGGTAGGGCACCACGTCGCATAGCAGGGCGGCGTCCATGCTTTCATCGGCCAGCGGGATGTCGGGGGTTTCGTTCATGTCCTCCACCACGCGGTCGGTCAGCCGCGGGTTGCTGTCCAGTGCCTGTGCATTGACCCCGATGCCGATCACGCTGTCGAATTCCATGTCGGGCGGCAGGTGGCTGTCGGGTCCGGCCATGACATCAAGGATATTGCCATCTTCGGGCAGCAGCGTACGGTACAGCGCGGTAATGGCCGTAAGCGCGCCCTGGTCCAGCATGGGCCCTGCAGGCCTGCGGGAATAGAAGAGCGTATCGGATTCAGCCGAGGCCGCCGTGAAGGAATGCGGGTGAAACCCGTGCAGGTCGTTCATGAATGTGCCAGACAGTACGGAAGTAACAACGCCATATGCGGTGGGCGTATTATCATGCGCGCCCCCGTAGGGAACAGGAGAAAAGCAGAATGGCCCGTATGATCCATTCGATGATCCGCGTGCGTGATGAAGCCGCAAGCCTTGCATTCTATGACACGGCCTTTGGCCTGAAAGTGGCCGACCGGCTTGTTTTTGACACCTTCACCCTTATCTACCTGTCCAATGACGAACAGACATTCGAACTGGAACTGACCATCAACCATGACCGCACCACCCCCTATGACCTGGGGAACGGGTATGGCCACCTGGCGGTATCGGTTGCGGATGTGGATGCGGAACATGCCCGGCTGACGGCTGCGGGCCTGTCGCCGCTGGCGATAAAGGACATGTCGTGCGGGGAGCGGTTCGTGGGCCGGTTTTTCTTCATGACCGACCCCGATGGCTACAGGATCGAGGTGCTGCAGCGCGGCAGGCCGGGGCGTTTTCTCTGATCAGGCTTGCAAGGCCGCGCGTGGGGTGCCATCCCGCTCCTTCATATGGGCGGGTTCCCTCTATACAGGACGGATGATGACCGGGTTTCTCAAGATGCATGGGCTGGGCAATGACTTTGTGGTGGTGGATGAACGCGTCCACCGCCATGACCTGACGCCTGCCCGGATCGCTGCATTATGTGACCGGCATACCGGCATTGGCTGCGACCAGTTCGTGACCCTGCGCCCTGCCTGTGCGGAGGGGGCGGACGTGTTCGTGCGGTTCTTCAATGCCGATGGGTCGGAATCGGGGGCATGCGGCAATGCGTCGCGCTGCATTGCCGATCTTGTGGCGCGTGAGACGGGACAGGAGCATGTCGGGCTACAGACCCGTGCGGGCGTGCTGCACGCCACCATTATCCGCCCCGGCTTGGTCACGGTGGATATGGGAACACCCGCGCAGGACTGGGCGGACGTGCCGCTGGCGGAAGCAATGGACACGCTGCACCTGCCAGTCGCGGGCGACCCTGCCGCCGTGTCCATGGGCAACCCGCATGCGACCTTTTTCCTGTCCATGCCAGATGCCATGGACCCATGCGTGGCGGGACCGGTACTGGAACATCATCCACTGTTTCCCCATCGCGCCAATATCGGCTTTGCCCATGTCACGGCACCCGATGCCATGCGCCTGCGCGTGTGGGAACGCGGCAGCGGCCTGACGCGGGCCTGCGGGTCAGGTGCGTGCGCCGCCGTGGTCAACGCCGTGCGGCGCGGGCTGGTGGAACGCACCTGCACGGTGGAAATGGATGGTGGCGAACTGACCATTACATGGCGCGAAGGCGACGGCCATGTGCTGATGACCGGACCCGCGACAACCAGTTTCATGGGCACATTCAACCCGGAAGACTACCCCCGATGAAGAAGCCGGAAATCCTGACCTTCGGCTGTCGCCTCAATACGTATGAAAGCGAGGTGATGCGCAATCACGCGGCCGCGCTGGACAACGTGGTGATCGTGAACACCTGCGCGGTGACGGGGGAGGCGGAGCGGCAGGCCCGGCAGGCAGTGCGCCGCGCCCACCGCGAACGGCCCGACGCCCGGATCGTGGTCACCGGCTGCGCCGCCCAGATCGACCCCGACCGTTGGGCGGCACTGCCTGGCGTGACCCGCGTGCTGGGTAACCGTGAAAAGCTGGACGCCGCAAGCTGGAGCGAGATGGCCATGGGGCAGGGCAACGCCGTGTCCGACATCATGGCCGCGCGCGAGACGGCGCCGCATCTGGTCACTGAATTCGCCGGCCGCACCCGCGCATTTGTGGAGGTGCAGCAGGGCTGCGACCATCGCTGCACTTTCTGCATCATTCCCTTCGGGCGGGGGCCCTCGCGCTCGGTACCCGTGGGCGCCGTGGTGGAGCAGGTGCGCGCGCTTGTGCAGTCAGGCTACCGCGAAGTGGTGCTGACGGGTGTGGACATTACCTCATGGGGAGATGACCTGCCGGGCAGGCCGGCGCTGGGGCAGTTGTGCCGCAGGCTGCTGGCCCTTGTGCCCGAACTGGAGCGGCTGCGCCTGTCCTCGGTCGATCCGGTGGAAATCGATGAGGACATATGGAAGCTGCTGGAACACGAACCACGCTTCATGCCCTACCTGCACCTGTCGCTGCAGGCGGGGTGTGACATCATCCTCAAGCGCATGAAGCGCCGGCACCTGACGGCAGATGCGGCCGCGGTGGTGGCGCGGGCACGGACGCTGCGGCCCGATATTGGCATCGGGGCGGACATCATCGCCGGTTTCCCGACCGAGGATGAGGGCCTGTTTGAACAGACGCTCGATTTCGTGCGCACGCACGCCCTGCCTTACCTGCATGTGTTTCCCTATAGTGAGCGCCCGGGCACGCCCGCGGCCCGCATGCCCGCCATTGCCGTACCCGCGCGCAAGGAGCGCGCGGCCCGGCTGCGGGCGGCAGGTGCGCAGGCGGCGCGTGATTTCCACGAACGGCTTATGGGCCGCACGCTGCGGGTGCTGATGGAAACGGACACCTCGGGACATAGCGAGGAATTCGCCCCGGTAAGGCTGGTGGATGGCGGGATGTCCGTGGTCGGGCGCATCGAAACGGTGCGGCCGGTGGCGGTTGACGATAACGGACTGGTTGCGGAAATTCTCTGATATGGCACTTGGTTTCTTCTCACGTCTCAAGGCGGGGCTTTCGCGCTCCACACAGAAGCTTAGCGGCGGGCTGAGCGCCGTCTTCACCCGGCGCAAGCTGGATGATCAGGCGCTGGAGGATCTGGAAGACCTGCTGATCTCCGCCGACCTTGGCCCGAGCGTGGCGGAAAAGGTGATCGAGTCCTTCCGCCGGTCCAAATTCGGCAAGGAAGTGACGGATGAGGAAGTGCGTCAGGCACTGGCGGAGGAAATTGCCACCATCCTCCAGCCGGTCGCCATTCCGTTTGAACCCGACCCCAAGCACAAGCCGCATGTGGTGCTGGTGGTTGGCGTCAACGGCACCGGCAAGACCACCACCATTGGCAAGATGGCCCGTTTTTATGGCGAGCAGGGCAAGAAGGTGATGATGGTGGCGGGCGATACCTTCCGCGCCGCTGCCGTCGAACAGTTGCAGGTATGGGGCGAACGCGTGGGCGCGCCCGTCATTTCCGGCAAACCCAATGCCGATGCGGCGGGTCTGGCGTTCGAAGCGCTCAAGCGCGCCACGGCGGAAAAAGCCGACCTGCTGCTGGTCGATACCGCGGGCCGCCTGCATAACAAGAGCGCGCTGATGGAGGAACTGGCCAAGATCATCCGCGTCATGCGCAAATTTGACGAAACCGCGCCCCATTCTGTGCTGCTGGTGCTGGACGCCACCACCGGGCAGAACGCGGTGGAGCAGGTGCGCGTGTTCAAGGAACTGGTCAACGTGACCGGGCTGGTCGTGACCAAGCTGGATGGCTCGGCGCGCGGGGGGATCGTGGTGGCGCTGGCCGATGCCTTCGGCCTGCCGGTGCATCTGGTGGGCGTGGGGGAACAGGCCGATGACCTGCGTCCCTTCTCCGCCGAGGCATTTGCCAAAGGGCTGGTCGGGGACTCGATCAAGGTCATTGAACGCGACGGCATGCCCGCCGAAGGGCAGGCGGAAGATGCCGAAGCGCCTCCGCCCGAGGCGGAACACCCGCCGCAGCAGGGCTGATCCCGCACGACCGTTCAGGTATAAAAAAGGGACCATCCCGGGGGATGGTCCCTTTTTCGTTTCAGTCCGGGACTGTATGGAAAACAGGGAAAAGTTTCTGGCGAAGCTTTTTTTAAAGCCTCGAAGAACGCAGCCTTTCTGAAAAAAGGCTGCGCCCAAAAACTTTTATGACCTGTCTTCAGATCGGCATGGCACGTTCAAAGATGTTTTCCAGCGCCATGATGCCCGGCAGCGTCTTGCCTTCCATCCATTCAAGGAAAGCCCCGCCCGCGCTGGAAATATAGGAGATATGCTTCTCCACCCCCGCATGGCGCAGGGCCGAAACCGTGTCTCCACCGCCCGCGATGCTTTTCAGTGCGCCGGAATCGGTCAGGCGGGCGACGTCGCGCGCTACGGCATTGGTTGCCGCGTCGAACGGCGTGATCTCGAACGCGCCCAGCGGGCCGTTCCAGACCAGCGTCTTCAGTGTCGCGATCTTCTGCTCGATCAGCTTCACCGTTTCCGGCCCGACATCCAGCATCATGGCATCAGCAGGAATGGCGTTGACGGGCACGGTGCGGGTCGGGACATTGGCCTGGAAGTCGGTTGCGGTCACGGCATCAACCGGCAGTACGATCTCGCAGCCCTTTTCCTTTGCTTTCGCAAGGATGTCGCGCGCGGTGTCGTGCATCTCCGCTTCCTGCAGCGACCGGCCCACATTCACCCCCTGTGCCGCAAGGAACGTGTTGGCCATGGCGCCACCAATGATCAGCATGTCCACTTTTGCCAGCAGGTTGCCGATCAGGTCCAGCTTGGTGGAAATCTTGGCCCCCCCCACGATGGCCCCGACCGGGCGGGCAGGGTTTTCCAGCGCGATGTTCAGCGCGTTGAGTTCCGTTTCCATCAGCCGCCCGGCAAAGGACGGCAGCAGGCGGGCCACGCCTTCGGTCGAGGCATGGGCGCGGTGGGCGGCGGAAAACGCGTCATTGACGTAATAATCGGCCAGCGACGCGAACTCCTTCGCCAGCGCGGGGTCGTTCTGCTCCTCCCCGGGGTAGAAGCGGGTGTTTTCCAGCACCACCACATCGCCATCCTGCATGGCGTCCACCGCCTGCCGGGCCTTCGGGCCGATACAGTCATCGACAAAGGTGACCGGGCGGCCCAGCGCATCTCCCAGCGCATCGGCAATCGGGCCAAGCGACATTTCCGGCACGGGCCTGCCCTTGGGGCGGTCGAAGTGACTGACGACAATCACCTTCGCACCCTTCTGGGCCAGTTCCTGAATGGTGGGCAGCAGGCGCAGGATGCGCGTGGCGTCGGTGATCTGGGCATTGCGGACCGGAACGTTCAGATCGGCGCGCAGGAGGACCTTCTTGCCAGTGGCGTCGAGGTCATCCAGCGTCTTGAAGGATGTGGCGCCCATTACAGTGCCCCGAATACGGCCGCCGTGTCGGCCATGCGGTTGGAGAAGCCCCATTCATTGTCATACCAGCTGCAGATGCGCACCAGCCTGCCACCGTCGATCACGGCGGTCTGGGTCGCATCAAACGTGGATGACGCGGGGCAGTGATTGAAATCCGTGCTGACCAGCGGCGCGGTGCTGTAGGCGAGGATGCCCTTCAGCGGGCCGGATTCGGATGCCTTGCGCAGTGCTTCGTTCACCTCCTCGACCGAGGCCGGGGCCTTCTTCGGCACGAAGTCGAGCGAGACGAGCGAGACATTGGGCGTGGGCACGCGAATCGCGGTGCCATCCAGGCGGCCCTTGAGGTGCGGCAGCACCAGCCCCACGGCGCGCGCGGCCCCGGTGGAGGTCGGGATCATGTTCAGCGCCGCCCCGCGTGCGCGGCGCAGGTCCTTGTGCAGGGTATCCACCGTGCGCTGGTCGCCGGTGTAGGAATGGATGGTGACCATGTAGCCGCATTCGATGCCGAACGTGTCATCCAGCACCTTGGCCACCGGGGCCAGGCAGTTGGTGGTGCACGATGCGTTGGAAATGACGGTCATGTCGGGCGTCAGCACATCCTGGTTCACGCCGAACACGATGGTGGCGTCCACGCCCGATGCGGGGGCGGACACGATCACCTTGCGCGCGCCGGCCTTGATCAGCTGGGCGGCCTTTTCCTTGTCGGTGAAGCGGCCGGTGCATTCCAGCGCCACGTCCACGCCCTGGAACGGCACCTTCGTCGGGTCGGCCTCGGCCGAGACGGTGATGGGGTCGTAGGTGCGGCCGTTGGCGGTAATGATGATCTGATTGCCATCCACCTTCACATCGGCGGGGAAGCGACCGTGCACGCTGTCATAGGACAGAAGGTGTGCGTTGTCTGCCACGCTGCCGAGGTCATTGATGGCGACGGGCACGACATCGGTACGCCCGCTTTCGATAATGCCACGCAGCACAAGGCGACCAATGCGACCGAAACCGTTTATTGCGACTTTAACAGCCATTTTCTTATTTTCTCCGTAAGGTCAGACATTTCACACACTGACATCGGCCGATGTCATCCCGGGCGGCGCGCCGTTTCCTCCCGCCGGTTCAGTCAGGGTATCGGACAGGGGACGGACCAGACGCAGCGCGTCGCGGCAGATCCGTTCCGGCGTGATGTCAGTCGCGCTGTCCGGCTGGTCCGGGGCGGCCGTCCCGAACCCGTCAATGCCAACAAACAGCCCGTCTGTCCCAAGCCAGCGTTCCCATCCAAACCCTGACGCGGCTTCAATGCCGATCCGGGGTGCCGTTCCCAGCACGGCGGCACGATACGTCATTTTTTGCGCGGCGAACAGTTCCCAGCATGGAAGGGATACGACAGCCGCCGCAACCCCTGCGTCCTTCAACAGTTTGCGTGCCGCCAGCGCCAGTATCGCCTCGTGCCCCGTGGCGACCAGCGTGACCTGCCGCGTCCCTTCGGCTTCCGCCAGGACGTAGCCGCCGCGCGCGCACAGGTTGGTCAGCCCGTGCTGTTCGCGTTCCGGGGCGCCCGCCGTCGCCATCGCAGGGGCGGATTCCAGTGTCAGCAGGCTGGGGCCGCTGGTCCGCCGCAGCGCCAGTTCCATGCATTCCATCGTCTCGCGGTGGTCTGCAGGGCGGAAAACCGCCACGTTTGGCATGGCGCGCAGGCTGGCCAGCTGTTCCACCGGCTGGTCGCCCGCTGCGCCGTCGCCGCTCAGCAGGTCGTCATCGGTCAGCAGGTAGATCACCTGCAGGTCCGTCATGGCGGCATAGCGCAGGGCGGGGCGCATGCGGTCCACCGCGATGATGGTCGATGTGCCCGCCGCCAGCAGTCCGTCATGCATGGCGATGCCATTGAGCAGGGCCGCCATGCCATGCACCTGCGTTCCGCATGACAGGTCCGCCTCGCCGCCGTTGCGGCGGTTCGTGGGCAGGTCGGCCAGCATGCCCCGGCGCGAGCGCAGGCAGGTCAGTTCCGGCAGGAGTTCATGCAGCGTCTCGAGTCCCCTCCGGGCCGCGAACGTGGGGGCGACACGGGCGATGGCGCTTCCGTGTTCGCGCCATGACCGTTGCCAGTCGGGCTGCCAGAAGGCGGGGCGCTGGTTGTGGGCCATGCGTTCGAATTCGGCCTTCTGCCGGTCCTTGAGCAGCCGGCGTAGCCACGAGCGCCGCGCGCTGGCCCCACGCCGTGCGGCGCCCGCCCACAGGCCCGGATCATCGACAAAAGGGGGCGGCGGGTCGATTTCCGGTGAGGCGATGCATGCGATCAGGCAGGGCTTGTGCGTGCGCTGTGACGACGTGATGGCGGCAGCGATCTGTTCGGGGCTGTCGGCGTCCACCTTCCGCACTGACCAGCCCGATGCGCTGTAGCGCGGCAGGATGGCGTCCACGGCCTCGCGCTCGCTTGTCCACAGGCCGACGACCAGCGTGACCCGGTCCAGCCCCATCTGGCCCGCAAGCGCCGCACTTTCCAGCGCGACGCCGGTGGACAGTTCGGTCCAGCAGCCCAGCCCCCATATCCGGTGGTTGACCAGTGATCGTCCAAACCGTGCCGCCAGCGTCTGTTCCGCCAGCGCCATGCCGATCGCGGCCCCCAGCCCCTGCCCGCTGGGGCCGCAGGCCTGACGGTCATGCGGCGGGGCGGGGTGGTCACCCACGCGTGGTGGAAGCGGCGCCTGTCCCGACAGTTCGGCCATGATGCGCGGCAGCACGCGATAGCGGGGGGAGGACACCACGAAGCGGTCCCGGTCCGGCCACTCCGGGCTGGCGGGATCGAAGCGCAGGAAACGACTCCACAATACCGCGCAGAAACACGACATGACCCGGGCATGGGGGGCATAGCGGCGATTGGGTTCATGGATGCCGATGGCATGGCGGATGGCCGTCGTCAGCCGCTGCGGCATGCTGGGGGCCGCGGCTGGCAGCGTGGCGGGCGGGGTCATGCTGATCTGGTCTGTTGGCATCGGCATCGTCCTGGGGTCGGGGAATGATCGGTCGGGGCCGTTTCCGCATGACTACTGCGCTGCGCGGGCGGCGGCAATATTGCGCTATTGTCCCACTATGCCACGTGGGGGGGATACTGTATCGGTATGGGGTCATGTCCCGTCCGTTCCCGCGCCCCGTCCGCCGTGCCGTCCTTGCCGCCGCAGCCTGCCTGCCGGTGCTGGGCGGGTGCGCGCTGGTCAGCCAGAAAACATTCAACCGCCATGCGGGCGACCCGCCACAACTGCCGCAGCGCCCGCCGCCACCGGTGCCCGGCATGGACCGTCCCGCGCTGGTCACGATCGTGGCCGGGACGCCGGAAACACAGTGGAAACCCGCCGTCCGCGCCGCCGTGGCCGATGCCCTGTCGCGCAAGCCCAATGCGCTGTTCACCATCGTGGTCAGCGTGCCCGAGCGCGCCGATGGCAGCCTGCCGGACATGCCGAAGGTGGTGGATGCGGATGGCCAGCCTGTCCTGCAGGCGGTGATGGATGCCGGCGCGGGCGGGGGACAGACGGAAATGGACGCCCGCAGCGTGCCCGCGAACAGCGCAACGCAGGTCTGCATTTACGCGGAGTAGTTCAATGCGCTTTTGCAATCTCCGCCTCCATCATGCCATAAAGGGTGGTCCGCTGGCGGTTAACCCTCGGCGGTAGCGCCGCGTGAGGGGAGCATCATCCCCCCGGCGCGGGTCATCCGTAATGGTGACCGTAATGAATGAAGGCCCCGTGAACAGACCGGGGCGTGCATGGAGAAAAGCAGCAGTGTCCAGTAATCAAGTGGATGGGCATCCGTTCTTCCGGTTCTGCCGGACGGCGCTGGAGAATATACGCGCGCAGGGTCGCTACCGGCAGTTCACCCCACTGGCACGCCAGGCCGAGCGTTATCCCCTGTATGACCAGCCGGAAACACAGGCCACTCCGTCAACTCCCGCCTGCCCGCAGGACCGGGAAGTGGTTGTCTGGTCCTCCAATGACTATCTGGGCATGGGGGTCGATCCCGCCGTGGTCGAAGCCGCCATTCAGGCGATCCATGAACATGGCGCGGGGGCCGGCGGCACGCGCAATATCGCGGGTACCAGCCCTGTCCATACCGCGCTGGAAGCCGAAATGGCCGACCTGCACGGCAAGGAGGCTGGGCTGCTGTTCGTCTCCGGCTATGTTTCCAACCAGGCAACCCTGCAGACGATCCTGAGCAGCATGCCCGGCTGGATCTGCTTTTCCGACCGGCTGAACCATGCCTCCATGATCGCGGGCATCAAGGGTGCGCGCGGTTCGACCACGGTCATCTACGAACATAACGACCTTGCCGACCTGGAAGCCAAGCTGGCCGCCGCCCCCAAGGATGCGCCCAAGCTGATCGCGTTTGAAAGCGTGTATTCCATGGACGGCGACATATCCGACATTGCCGGGACATGCGCGCTGGCGCGCAAATATGGCGCCATGACCTATCTGGATGAAGTGCATGCCGTGGGCCTGTATGGCGATCAGGGTGGCGGCGTGTCCGAACGCGATGGCGTGGCCGATCAGGTGGACATCATCGAAGGCACGCTGGCCAAGGGGTTTGGCGTGCATGGCGGCTATATCACCGCACGCAGCGATATTGTCGAATACCTGCGTCTTGCGGCGTCGGGCTTCATCTTCACCACGGCGCTGCCGCCTGCGGTGGTGGCCGCGGCGCTGGCCAGCGTGCGGCTGGTGCGCAAGGATGGCTGGCGTCGCGAGCGCATGTTCGAACGCGTCAATACCTTCCGCGACAAGCTGCGCAAGGCGGGCATTCCCTTCACCATGACACCCAGCCACATTGTCCCGATACCGGTGGGTGATGCCCAGCGCTGCCGGGAACTGAGTGACCGGCTGCTCAATGATTACGGGATTTACGCCACCCCCATCAACTATCCCACCGTGCCGCGTGGCACCGAACGCCTGCGCCTGACGCCGGGGCCGTTCCATACGGACGAGATGATGGACGACATGGTGACGGCCCTGTCCCGCCTGCTGCGCATCAACGATCTTGCCGCGCAGCCTGTCGCCGCCATGGCCTGAGCCACCGCCCGCGCCCGGCATGGCCGGGACGCGGGCTGGCCCGTCTGGCGGTGCCCGGGGTCAACGGCTCTGCGCTATGGCCTTTTTCAGGTCGTCATAGCTGACGGCGCCGGGAATGATCTGCCGGGCGTTGAAGACAAAGGTGGGCGTGCCATCCAGCCCGATGGCGCGGGCAAGTTCCATGTTCGCCTGCAGGATGGACGTGACCTTGGTGCCGTTCATGTCACTGGCCAGCATGCCGGCGTTCAGCCCGGACTGGGTGGCCAGCGTGCGCATCCGGTCGGCGGTGGGGGTGACGGAATCATTCATGATGGCCGCCTGCATGCGGAAATACGCCGCCTGTCCCCCCTGCACGAATGCCGCCACCAGCGCCTGCGACGCGATCAGGCTGCTCTGTCCCAGAACGGGAATGACCTTTTCAACAATCCGCAGGTCCTTGTCCTCCTTTACCAGGCGGTCAAGGTCAGGCAGCACCTTGCGGCAGTAGGGGCAGCGCGGGTCATAGAATTCCACCACCGTGGTATGACCCGTGGCATTGCCCAGTATCGCATCGGTGGCCGCCGGGGTCAGCAGGTCGGTACGGTGGGAGTCCAGCGCATTGCGGGCCGCGTTCTGCTGGGCCGCGTTGGCGCTGTTGCGCAGGGCCGCGATTGCATCGGACAGGATGGTGGGGTCGGTTTTCAGCGCATTGCGCATGATGTCCACGATTTCCTGCCGCTGCGCGGGGGTGAAACTGCTGCTGGCGGCAGTTGCGGCGTGGCCCGCGCCGGGCATGGTGGCTGTCGCGGTCATCATTGCCCCCGCGGCCAGCAGGGCGTTCAGCAGGCGCGGACGGTGCCGGCGGGGGGAAATGAATGTCACGGGTTTGCTCCGTTGTCATGTCGGGATAATGTGTCTGTAAATGATCGGGCACGGGAAAGGAATGGGCCATGGCGGCGGACAGGGCGGCCTGACCTGTTGCCGACGGCCCGTAAGGCCGTTAAGTCGTGATGGGTCTGCCATGATCGCGCGGTCGTGCGGAATCCGTTGAGTTTATCAAAGCCGACTGCCCATTGGAGAAGCGTTGCGTGCCTGAGCCTTCGATCACCCCTGTTGCCCGTCGGTACATGCGTACGGCGCTTTCGGCCGTTCTGGCAATTTCGGTTGCTGGGTGCGCCGGTCATCGTTATTCGCCCATGCGGCTTGTCTCGCACATGTTCGGTCCGTCGCCCGGGCCGCTGATCGGTACGGTTTCGTCGGACGAACCGCAGGCGACGCTGGTGGGACGTGATATCCTGCAACGCGGTGGCAACGCGGCTGATGCGGCCACGGCCATGGGGCTGGCGCTGTCGGTCACGCTGCCGTCGCGTGCATCACTGGGGGCGGGCGGGGCGTGCCTTGCCTATCGTCCGGGTGACCAGAATGGCGGGCGTGCCTTCATGTTCCTGCCCACCGCGGGGACGGTGGCGGCCCCCGACATGCCGCATGCCGACCGTCCGGCCGCGGTCCCGATGCTGGCGCGGGGGCTGTACCTCATGCACCTGCAGTACGGGTCGGCTGCATTTTCGGAACTGGTGCCCGATGCGATCGCGCTGGCGGCCAATGGCATCAATGTCAGCCGGCAGCTGGCCAGCGACCTTGCCGCCGTTCAGGTGCCGCTACTGGCTGATGCGGGCATCCGCGCGGTGTTCAGCCGTTCGGACGGCAAGGCGCTGGCGGAAGGCGATGCGCTGGTCCAGACCCATCTGTCCGGTGCGCTGGACCAGATCCGCAGCATGGGCGTGGGCGACCTGTATAATGGCGCGCTGGGGCAGTCCTTTGTCGCGGGCAGTCAGGCCGCCGGCGGCGGGTTGCAGATGACGGACCTGCGTCATGCCATTCCGTCCGAACGCCTGCCCATCAGCCTGACCAGCGGGGAAACGCAGATCGCCTTCCTGCCGCCGCCTGCTGATGGCGGCCTGGGCAGCGCCGTTGCATTCCGCGCCGGATCCTCGTCCGATGCGGCGACGCGCGCGCAGTCCAGCATCGCGGCATGGCGGGCGCAGAATGGCAACCACGCCTCGGGTACGGGGGACGACCTGACGGCGCGCGCACAGACATTCGTCAACAGCGGCGGAGGAAGTGGCGGCGGGCTGCCTTCGCTTCCGGCGTCCACCTCGTTCACCGTGGTTGATCATTCGGGCATGGCCGTGGCGTGCAGCCTGAGTATGGACAACCTGTTTGGCACCGGGCGTATGGCGGGCAATACCGGCATCGTGCTGGGGGCATCGCCTGCGCGCCTGCCGCTGCCGCTGTTTACCGCCGCCATCGCCAGCCAGGGCCGCGCCTTCCGTGCCGCGGTTGCCGGTTCGGGGCAGAATGATGCCGCTGCCGCCGTGGGTATCGCCATGCGGCAGATCATGGCGGGACAGACGCCCGACGCCCATCCCGTCACGGCCCAGGGCCGGGTCAATGCCGTGTCCTGCCCGCATGGCCTGCCGGGTGACGCCAGCACCTGCACCGCCGCGACCGATCCGCGTGGCGCGGGACTGGCCATGGGGCCGCGCTAGGCTACGGGCCCGGGCCTGCCGGGCGGTATTATTCCGGACGGGCAGGCATGGGGCCATTGTAAATGATCCTGTTTTGTTCCATATTGCACTGCATGACCTGCCACCTGTTGCGGCAGGGGCGCAGGGCAGGATGCCCGGTCTTGGTTTTTTCTTCTCAAACGTCAGGGTAGGCAGCAATGGCACAGGCTCCGGGTATAGACAAAAGCAAGGCCCTGGAAGGGGCCTTGAGCCAGATCGAGCGCGCGTTCGGCAAGGGATCGATCATGCGCATGGGCGAACGCCCGACCGAACAGGTGGACGTGATCTCCACCGGGTCGCTGGGTCTGGACATCGCGCTGGGGATTGGCGGCCTGCCGCGTGGCCGTATTATCGAGATCTATGGCCCCGAAAGTTCGGGCAAGACCACCATGGCGCTTCATGCCATTGCGGAAGCCCAGCGCAAGGGGGGCACCTGCGCCTTCATCGATGCCGAGCACGCGCTTGACCCCGGTTACGCCCGCAAGCTGGGGGTGGATGTCGACAACCTGCTGATCAGCCAGCCCGATGCGGGTGAACAGGCGCTGGAAATTGCCGATACGCTGGTCCGCTCCGGCGCGATTGACGTGCTGGTGGTCGACAGCGTGGCCGCCCTCGTGCCGCGCGCGGAACTGGAAGGTGACATGGGCGACAGCCATGTGGGCCTGCACGCGCGACTGATGAGCCAGGCGCTGCGCAAGCTGACGGGGTCTGTCTCGCGGTCCAACACCATGCTGATCTTCCTCAACCAGATCCGGCTCAAGATCGGTGTGATGTTCGGCAGCCCTGAAACCACGACGGGCGGCAATGCGCTGAAGTTCTATGCATCCGTGCGCATGGATATCCGCCGGATCGGTTCGATCAAGGACAAGGACGAGGTCACGGGCAACCAGACGCGCGTGAAGGTGGTCAAGAACAAGATGGCGCCCCCCTTCCGTCAGGTCGAATTCGACATCATGTATGGCGAAGGGATCAGCAAGGTTGGGGAACTGATCGACCTTGGTGTCAAGGCGGGCATCGTTGAAAAATCCGGGGCATGGTTCTCCTGTGATAGCCAGCGCATCGGGCAGGGGCGTGAGAACGCCAAGCAGTTCCTGCGTGATCACCCGGAAATGGCCGCCGATATCGAACGCCGCGTGCGTGAGCAGGCGGGCGTGGTGGCCGAAGCCATGCTGGTCGGCCCGGACGAGGACGGCGCCGAACATTGATCCCCTTGGCCTGTCCCGTTATGGCAGGCTATCGTTTTCCACCCGTGCGTTATCGTATCGGCGCATGGTGTGGAAACTGAAAAACGGGGATGAGGGCAGCCGGCATGAAACCGCGTCTTGCAATGATCGGATTGCTGGCGTGCCTTGCGGCCTGTAGCGCGGGGCACGACGACAATAATGATCCAGCCGATGTGGATGAGTCCCCGCCCCCGCTGGGTTCCCATGGGGGCGTACGCAGCAGTGCCGCCCATGCCCGCGATGTCCTGCGCCCGCTGTCGCGGCACCTGCCCAGACCGCCCGATCCCACCGATGAAACCGGCACCGAAGCCTATCACACCCCGCCTGATTCAGCGGCGATGCAGATGATCTCGTCAGGCTATGACCCCAATCAGGCCGGGGATGATGATAACGGGTCTGACAGTGATGATGGCAAGCACTTTGTCGTGCCCGATACGCAGGTCAGCTACGGCAGGCAGGGGCAGGGCAGCCACTGAAGCGCATATAGAAATCAGCAGAAGTTTTTGGGTGCCGCCTTTTTTCAGAAAGGCGGCGTTCTTTGGCGTTTTCTGCAAAAAGCGTCACCAAAAACCCCTTTAGACGACCAGCACCGCCCGGATATCGTTCACGTTGGTCAGGGTCGGACCGGTCATGACCAGGTCGCCCGTCTGCTGGAACAGGGTGTAGCTGTCGTGCGCACGCAGGCACGCGCGCGGGTCACACCCCAGCGCGCGGGCGCGGGACAGGGTGGTGGAGGTGATGATCGCGCCTGCCGCGTCCTCGGTTCCGTCAATTCCGTCGCTATCGGCGGCAATGGCCCATATCCCCTCGTGCCCCTGCAGGGTGTTGGCCATGGACAGCAGGAATTCCGTATTGCGGCCGCCATGCCCCGGCGTGGGCTGGTCGGGTCTGATGGTGACCGTCGTCTCGCCGCCTGACAGCAGCACGGCGGGGCCTGCCACCGGCATGCCATGCTGACGGGCGGACAGGGCGATGCCCGCCATCAACGTGCCCGCATCCCGGCTTTCCCCTTCCAGCGCGTCACCCAGCACCAGGGGCGTCAGCCCGTATTCGCGCGCGACGCTGGCGGCGGCCTGCAACGCCATGAACGGCGTGGAAACAAGGGTGTAGCGATTGCGCGGCGACAGGGTGCCATTGACCGGCGGCTGCATGAGCACACGCCGCACCGCATCGGATACGGTAATGCCATAATGTGCGACGATGGACCGGGCATCGGCAGCGGTGGTGGGGTCGGCCACGGTCGGGCCGCTGGCAATGGTCAGCGGATCATCGCCCGGCACATCGCTTATGGCCAGCGTGACCACGCGTGCGGGGCTGGCCGCCGCCGCGAGGCCACCGCCCTTTATGGCCGACAGGTGGCGACGCACGACATTCATGTCGCGGATGCTGGCCCCGGAATGCAGCAGGGCGCGGTTGACCGCGCGGATGTCATCCAGCGTCAGGCCATCCTTGGGCAGTTCCAGCAGCGCCGAACCCCCGCCGGAGATCAGGGCGATGACAAGGTCGTCCTGGCCCAGCCCCGCAACTTCGGACATCATGGCACGGGCGGCAGCCTCGCTGCGGCTGTCGGGGACGGGGTGGGCCGCTTCCAGCACGCGGATGCGGCGCGTGGGGGCCATATGTCCGTCGCGCGTGACCACGCACCCGGTCAGGTCGACATCCGGCCATGCCTGTTCCAGTGCCGCGGCCATGGACGCCGCCGCCTTTCCCGCGCCCACCACCACGCATCTGCCCTTTGGCCGGGGTGGCAGGTAGCGCGCCAGAACCACATCGGGCATGGCGCTGCGGATGGCGGCGTCCAGTATGCCCCTCAGGGTCGTGCGTGCGCGACCGTCCGTCCAGTCCGTGGCCGTGGTGGTACGGGCTGTAGCGGAAAACGGATGGATGGTGGTGTCGTTCATTACAGTATCCAGATCCTTCAGGCATGCGTCGGCACGCGGGCCGGGTTCATACCGTAACGCGCGGTGCGTGGATGGGATGCACGCTGGCCCTTGCGCCCGGTCCATATCATCCATGCGGTGGCGGACAGTGTGTCACAATTATCACGTCTCTATCAGGATGGGGGGAAAGTCCCGGCCCATGGGCGTTGCACACGCTAATTTGGGGGGCGAGTGTATGGATTGGTATGGGTGATGGTGATACGCGGCAGATGGCCTGCACCAGTGGGCAGGCGCCACAGCAGAAAGGACAAGGGCATGGAGAACTGTGTGCTGGACGCGCGTCCCGTTCCCTCCGCGCAGTCACCCCATGGCGTGGTGCAGCCTTATCTGATCTTTCCCCGACCTGAATGGGCGGCGTTGCGTGCGAATGTGCTCCAGTCGCTGGGGGAGGCGGACATCGCGTCGCTGCGCGGGCATAACGAGCCGGTTTCGCTGGAAGACATCACCGAGATCTACCTGCCGCTGTCGCGTCTGCTCAACCTGCATGTCATGGCGACGCGCAGCATGAACAACATGGTCAAGAGTGCCTTTATCGGCGCCCCGGCCGTGACCACGCCGTTCGTGATCGGCATTGCGGGCAGCGTGGGAGTGGGGAAAAGTACGTTTGCGCGCCTGCTGCAGGCGGTGCTGGCGCGCTGGCCGGACCACCCGAACGTGGCGCTGGTCACCACGGACGGCTTCCTGCATTCCACGCGGGAACTGGAACGGCGCAGGCTCATGCACCGCAAGGGCTTTCCCGAAAGTTACGACCTGCGGCACATGATCGCGTTCCTTGCCGCGCTGAAGGCGGGCGAGCGTAACCTGAAGGTGCCGGTCTATTCCCACGAAGCCTATGACATCGTGCCGGATCGCTATCAGGTCATTGACCAGCCTGACATCCTGATATTCGAAGGGCTGAACGTGTTGCAGACCGTATCCGAACAGCCGTTCATGGCGTCTGACTTCTTTGACTTTTCCATCTATCTCGATGCGGATACGCAGGTGATCGAGGATTGGTACGTCAGACGTTTCCTGTCGCTGCAGCAGACGGCATTCCGCAAGCCTACGTCCTACTTCCATCACTGCGCCGACCTGACCCGGGATGAGGCGGAACGCATGGCGCGTGACATCTGGCGGCGCATCAACCTGCCCAACCTGCAGCAGAACATCCTGCCCACGCGCGAACGTGCCCGCGTGGTCATGCACAAAAGCCCGAGCCACGCGGTCGATACGGTGTGGATGCGCCAGATCTGAATGCACCCTGAATTCCAGCCGGTATGCGTATCAGCGCCCGGTGGCATGAGATCGACAGAAGGGAACGGTTTCCGCGTGCCACCTTTTCTAAAAGTGTCACCAGAAACGTTGTCATTGTCCCCGTACCATCACGGGGCGGTCCATCCGGTCCTCCTGAACAGGGCATAAAAAAAGGCGGCCCGACATCATGTCGGGCCGCCCTGTCGCCGGAAGTCGGTCTTTATGCGTTCAGGTAAACGGTCTTGGTATCGACATAGGCTTCCAGGCCGTACTGGCCGTCCTCCCCGCCAATGCCGCTATCGCCATAGCCATGATGGAAGCCCTGTGCTGCCTCACCACCTTCACGATTGACGTAGATCTCACCGAAGTTGAGTTCGTTGGTCATGCGCATGATGTTTTTCAGGTCCTGCGTGAACATGTAGGCCGACAGGCCGTAGCGCGAGTTGTTGGCCTGCGTGATGGCGTCGTCAAAATCCTTGACGCGGATCAGCGACAGCACGGGGCCGAACACTTCGTTCTGCACGATGTCCATGTCGCCCTTCACGTTGGTCAGCAGCGTGGGGGCATAGAAATTGCCCCTGTCATACGCACCGCCTGTCAGGCGCTTGCCACCCAGTTCGACCTTCGCCCCCTGTTCCACGGCCTTGCGGACCATGGCATCGACCTTTTCAAGTTCCTGCGCGCTGATCTTCGGTCCCATGTCGGTGTCTTCATTCAGCGGGTTGCCGGTTTTCAGGGCCTCGACCTTCGTGCGCAGGCGCTTGAGGAACTCGTCATAGACCGCCATATGGACATAGGTGCGTTCATTGGCGGTGCAGACCTGGCCACAGTTCATGAAGCGCGCGGCAACGGCGGCATTGACGGCAGCATCGATATCCGCGTCCTCCATGACAATGAACGGGGCCTTGCCACCCAGTTCCAGCCGGACTTCCTTCAGCCCTTCGGATGCTGCAGCCATGATCTTGCGGCCTGCGGGCGTGCTGCCCGTCATGGTGATCAGCCTGGTGATCGGGTTGGTCACCAGCGCATTGCCCACCGTTACCCCGCCGCCGGTGACGACATTGAAGATCCCCTTCGGGAAACCGGCCTCAACCGACAGTTCCGCCAGCGCGAGGGTGGAAAGGGGGGTCAGTTCATGCGGCTTGATGACAAAGGTATTGCCCGCGGCCAGCGCCGGACCCAGCTTGCGCGCCGTCAGGGCAAGCGGGAAGTTCCATGCTGAAATGCCGGCCACGACGCCGTGGGGGATCTTTTCAATCAGGATCTTCTCGCCCGGGCGGCTGCCGGGAATGATGTTGCCTTCCAGCCGACGGACATTTTCGGCGGCGAAGCGGATCAGCTGGATGGCAAAATTGACCTCGATCCGGGCTTCCTTCAGCGGCTTGCCGTTTTCAGAGGTAATGATACGGGCCAGCTTTTCCGTATCGCGGCGGATCAGTTCAATCAGTCGGTACAGGTAATCCGCCCGGTCGGTCGCAATCAGGCCGCGCCACGCGGGAAAGGCGTCCTGTGCGGTCTGCAGGGCACGCTTGACATCGCTTTCGCCCGCGACGGCCACATGGGCCAGCACGTCCCCCGTTGCCGGATTGCGGATGGTGTCGCGTTCGGTGTTGTCAGCCTTGGACCATTCGCCACCAATGAACAGGTCATGGGTTGTCGGCTTGGTCATGGGGTACTCTCCGTTTTCAGGCTGTTCTATGGATTGCCCGCCATATGGTAGGACGCCACGCGCGGCCGTGCCACCCGCCCCGGTCAGCTCCGGGGCAGGATGGGCACGTGCATGGGTCTCAGGCAGAGGCAGGCGAAAGGGGAATGGAGAAGAAGAAGGCCGTCAGGATGCGAGGAAGGGCCGGCCTTCGTGGGCGACCAGCAGGTCATGCATGTCGGTCGCGTGGTCTTCTTCTTCCGCAAGGATCTTTTCAAGCATGATCCGCGTTGTCGGATCATGGTCGGCAAAATACCGGATCAGTTCGCGATAATGTTCAATGACCAGACGTTCGGCCACCAGGTTCTGGCGCACCATTTCCACCAGGTTGCCGCCATCGCCGTATTCGGTGGCGGAACGGGTGGCCAGTCCTTCGGGTGACAGATTGGGCACGCCGCCAAGCTGGTCGATGCGGTCGGCCGCCCACATCATATGGGCGCGTTCTTCCTTGGCGTGGGTCGCGAATTCCCTGGCCACGCTTTCGCTGGTAATACCCGTTACGGAAATGGAGTGCATGGTATAGCGCAGTACACAGACCAGTTCGGTCGCCACCACAGTCTGCAGCAGGTCGATTGCGGTCTGGACATTGGCCCTGGTACGCGGGGGTCACGGCGCCCTTTTCAATCGATTTCTTCGCGCGTTCCCGCAGGGTCTGCACATCGGTCAGGAACGTATTTTCGCCTGCATCGGCCATGATGCTCTCCTTGTCTGTGGCGGGCATGCGGCGGGCTGCATGTCCGTTACGGATCGTTGCTGGTGTAACGGGCCGACGGGAAAGGGGTTCCCAAAAACCCGTGGCAGGGCGCAGGAGAGTCCGGCAACACTCTAAAATATGGCAAAAACGGGTTTTTCGTTGCCTCAGACGTTGCCATTCACGTCCAGATGATTATTGATCAGCATTAATAAGACCTATTTGCATTAAGGATGAAGTAAACGGCATGGTATCATTCAGCGCAGGCCAGTCTGACAAGCTTCCCCGCCGCGCGTTGAGCGACGACGCCTACGAGCACGTGCGTCGTGGGCTGATCCGCAGCCGTTATCGCTCTGGCGAACGGCTGGTGCTGCGACCGCTGGCGGCTGAACTGGGCCTCAGCCCCACCCCCGTGCGTGAGGCGCTGCTGCGCCTTGTGTCCGAACACGCGCTGGAACTCAACGACCGCAATACCGCCGTCGTACCCGCCATGACCCAGCGCAGCTTTGCCGAAATCCATGACCTGCGCGTTGATCTGGAAATGCGCCTTGCCGCCGCCGCGGCCCAGCGTGCGTCCGACCACGGGATCGAGGCGCTGGTCATCCTGCAGCAGCAGTTCATGAGTGCATCCCAGGCACGCGACGACGGGGGCATGGCGGCCTTCAACGCGGATTTCCATACCACGGTGGCGACATTGGCCGAACTGCCGCTGACCGCCACGATCCTGAAAAACCTGTGGATGCGGATCGGGCCGATCTATGCCCTGTCACGCCCCATGATCCAGATGCAGCACGAGGGACGCACGCACCCGCATGATGACCTGATCATGGCATTGCGGCAGCGTGACGTGGCGGCTGCACAGGAGGCGGTCACGCGTGATTTCGAACATGCGCGCCGCTGGATCGAACCCCGTCTGTCCTGACGGGGCGATCGGCAGTCGGGCCGCCCTAGCGGCGGCCCGGTGACTTGATCTGCGGTACCTCGATATCGATTTCCAGCATCGAGACGGAATTGCCCCGGTCCAGCTTTACCTGCACCTTGTCCTGATCGACGGGGATATGCCGTTTGATGACCTCAAGGATTTCGGCATGCAGCTTGGACAGCAGGTCGGATTCGTCACCGTTGCTTGTGCGTTCATGCGCCAGAAGGATCTGGAGCCTGTCACGGGCGACAGGAGCGGACGTTTTCGTGCCGCGACCAAAAAGGGAGCCAAACAAGCTCATCAGCTTTTCCCCTTGAACAGGCGGGCGAACAGGCCCTTGCGTTCGACCGGGACCGTGATCTCCAGCTTCTCGCCCTCCAGCCGGCGTGCGGCTTCGGCATAGGCGCGGGCAGGCGGGCTGTCGGGACTGCTTAACGTGACCGGCGCGCCCAGGTTCGAGGCGCGCAGCACTTCCTCGCTTTCGGGAATGATGCCCAGCAGCGGAATCGACAGGATTTCCAGAACATCCTCGATACGCAGCATTTCGCCACGCGCGGCGCGTGCGGGGTCATAGCGGGTCAGCAGCAGGTGCTTTTCGATCTTGCCGCCGCCCTTGGCCTTTTCGGTCGTGCTGTCCAGCATGCCGATGATCCGGTCGCTGTCGCGCACGGACGACACTTCGGGATTGGTGACCACGATGGCGTGGTCGGCATGGTACATGGCCAGCTGCGCGCCGCGTTCGATCCCGGCCGGGCTGTCACAGATCACCCAGTCGAACTTTTCACGTAGTTCCTGCATGACGCGGGCGACGCCTTCGGCCGTCAGGGCGTCCTTGTCGCGGGTCTGGGACGCGGGCAGGATGGACAGCGTTTCGATGCGCTTGTCACGGATCAGCGCCTGCGACAGCTTGGCGTCACCCTGAATCACGTTGATCAGGTCGAACACGACCCGCCGCTCGGCCCCCATCACCAGGTCGAGGTTGCGGAGGCCGACGTCAAAGTCAACAACGACGACATTCTGCCCGGTCTGTGCCAGTGCGGCGCCCAATGCGGCGGTCGACGTGGTCTTTCCGACGCCACCCTTGCCGGATGTGACAACCAGCACTTTTGCCATTGGGGTACTTCCTTGTCCGCTTTTAGGGGATGTTTTCTTGTTCATGACCTGATGGATACGGTTGGATGGGTTGGCACGCGTAAGGAGCGCGACGGGGGACTGGAGAAGGCCTGCCTAGCTTTTACGCCCTGAAAAGGCAGGCGGCACAAGCGGCTGGACCACAAGTGTGTCATTACTGAGGATGATTTGCGCGGGTTTTTCAACGTAGCGCGGATCAATTTCCTCAGCCGTAATGTAATAACCGTCAATGGCCAGCAGTTCCGCCTGCATGGAATGGGCGAATATGCGGGCGTCGGGCTGTCCGTTCATGCCGGCTATGGCGCGGCCACGCAGCGGACCATAGACATGGATCGACCCGCCAGCCGTCACTTCTGCCCCGGACCCGACCGAACCCACGATGATGATGTCGCCATCGGGGTTCATGATGACCTGCCCCGAGCGGATGGGCTGTTCGATGATCATGGAGGAAGCGCGTGGCGGCTGTGGCTGCACGGGGGCGGCATCATCGGGGATCTCGACCGCGCCGGACGCCCGGCCGCCCATGAAGCCTGCGGGCCAGTCCCATGCTGCGCAGGCGGGCCACGAGGCATCGCCGCCTTCTATGCCGATAATGCGGATGCCGCGCGCGCGCAGGGCCGGATACAGGTCGGCCAGCCCCTCGGTCGTGGCATCCAGCAGGGACAGGTCCAGAATGACCGGCTTGCCCGCGAAAAACGTGCTTGAGCGTGCGATCTGCGCATCCAGCCCCGCCAGCCAGTCGGCCAGAACGGGTTCGGGGGACAGCACCAGGGCAAGGAACGACCGGCCGCGTGCGCGGATTTTCGGTGTGGGACGCAGTTCGTCTGGCAACGTTATCCTGTCCTGTGTGGTGAATGGGGCGTGTTGTTTCCAGCTACCTTGCCATGCCGGAACTGTCGAGGGGAGGATGCCTTATTCATCCGTCATGCATCCATACTTTTTCATGCCTGCGTACTGAGGGCTTGGCGAAGGGCGGGACAATGCAATAAAGCGGGATCATGCGCATCCTGTACCATCTTCCCCTTTCGCCCTATTCCCGCAAGGTTCGCCTCGTGCTGGGGGAAAAGCGGCTGCCGTTCGAACTCAAGACCGAGCGTGTGTGGGAACGCCGCCCGGAATACCTTGACCGCAACCCTGCCGGCACGGTGCCCATGCTACAGGAAAGCAACGGGCTGTGCATTCCCGATTCGTGGGTCATCTGCGAATATCTGGAGGAAGCCTATCCCGACACGCCCCTGCTTGGCCGCACGCTGGCCGAACGGGTGGAGGTGCGCAGGCTGGTGGTGTGGTTCGATGAGAAATTCGGCAGCGAGGTATCGCGCAACCTGCTTAATGAAAAGGTGATGAAGCGCATTTCGGGTAAGGGCAACCCCGATGGCGCTGCCCTGCGTGCGGGGTATGCGCATATCCGCACTCACCTGTCCTATATCGACTGGCTGGCGGAAACGCGGCAGTGGCTGGCGGGGAACATGCTGTCCATGGCGGATTTTGCCGCCGCCGCCCACCTGTCCTGCCTTGATTTCCTTGATGACGTGGACTGGTCGCGCGCCCCCGCGGCCAAGGACTGGTATGCCCGCGTCAAGAGCCGTCCCTGCTTTCGCGCCCTGCTGCAGGACCGCATGACCGGTTTTAACCCGCCCGCCCATTACGCGGATCTGGATTTCTAGGGATATGACTGCACGGACTGCCGGTTTCACCACCATCGTGCTGGGCGCGGGGGCGGCGGGCCTTATGGCGGCGGCAACGGCGGGGCAGGCGGGCGCACGCGTGCTGGTGCTGGACCATGGGCCCCATGTGGGCCGCAAGATCCTGATTTCCGGCGGCGGGCGGTGCAATTTCACCAATATGGACACCGGGGCAGGGCAGTTCCTGTCGGCCAACCCGCATTTCGCCAAATCGGCGCTGGCGCGGTACACGCCTGCCGATTTCCTCGCACTTGTGCAGCGGCATCGCATCCCGTGGCATGAAAAGGCGGCGGGCCAGCTGTTCTGTGACCGCTCGGCGCGGGATATCGTGGACATGTTGCGGCGTGAATGTGCGGCAGGACAGGTGGACGTGCGCGTGTCGCACCGGATCATCGACGTGACGCGCGACGGGGCGGGGCAGTACCGGGTGGAAACGGACCACGGCATCTTCCATGCCCCCAACCTGATCGTCGCGACCGGCGGGCTGTCCATTCCCAAGCTGGGGGCGACGGGACTGGCCCACGACATCGCGCGCCGGTTCGGACTGCGTATCGTCGCACCAGCACCCGCGCTGGTGCCGCTGACATTTGGCGCGCAGGACCGCGAATGGATGGAACCGCTGGCCGGGCTGTCGGTCACGGTGGGCATTACCTGCCATGAAGGGGAGGGACGGCAGGCGCGGCAGGCCACCTTCCGTGACGGCATGGTCTTTACCCACCGTGGCCTGTCCGGTCCCGCCATCCTGCAGGCCTCGTCCTACTGGCAGCCGGGGCAGGTGCTGGACATCGACCTGCTGCCCGGCATTGACGCCGGCCGTCGCCTGCTGGAGATCAAGCGCGACCGCCCGCGCGCGGGCGGCGTGGCCATGCTGTCCATGCTGCTGCCGCAGCGTCTGGCCCAGCTTATGGCGCAGGCCCACCTGCCTGACGGGCAGCTGGCGGGCATGCCCGATGCGCTGCTGGCCAATGTCGGGCGTATCCTGTCGGGCTGGCGGCTCAACCCGCATGGCACCGAAGGCTACGTGAAGGCCGAGGTCACGCGTGGCGGGGTGGATACGGACTGCCTGTCGTCGCGTGACATGCAGGCGCGTGACGTGCCTGGCCTGTTCATGGTGGGTGAAGCGGTGGACGTAACCGGCTGGCTGGGTGGTTACAATTTCCAGTGGGCCTGGGCCAGCGGGCATGCGGCGGGGCAGGCGGTGGCGGAACGCGGCGGCTGATGCTGTTTGCGTGGCAGTCGTTCCTGATTGTTTTCCTGCCGCTGGTTCTTGGACTGTACTACGCCGTGGGCGACAGCCGGGCCGCGCGACAGGGTGTGATCATCGCAGCCTCGGTGCTGTTCTACGGGTTGTGGGACTGGCGGTTTGTGCCGTTTCTGCTGGCAATGGTCGGGTTCAGTCAGACGGTCGCCATCATGTGGGGGCGGACACGCCGGCGCATCTGGCTGCGCGTGGGGATCGTGGGCAATCTTGCCGTGCTGTTCGGCTTCAAATACGCCGACTGGCTGGTGGGCTGTGTCCTGCGCTGGTCGGGGCGGGAGCATGCAGCGTGGTCCATCGTGCTGCCGCTGGGGCTGTCGTTTTTCGTGTTCCAGAAAATCTCCTACCTTGTCGATCTGGGACGGGGGCAGGCGCGGGTGTATCGGCTGGCGGATTTTATGGAATTCGTCACGTTCTTCCCGCAGATGGTGGCAGGACCCATCGTGCGGCATAACGAACTGGTCCCGCAGTTCGACCGCAGCCCGCGCAACGCCGCGATGTGGGAAAATCTTGGCCGTGGCGGGCTGCTGCTGCTGGTGGGGCTGGGCAAGAAGGTGGGGCTGGCCGATACGCTGGGTGGCCTGTGCGCCCCGGTGTTTGACGCGGCCCATGCAGGCCATGTGCCGGGCATGGGGGCGGCGTGGCTGGCGGCGGTGGCCTACATGCTGCAGATCTATTTCGATTTTTCGGGTTATTCCGACATGGCCATCGGCATGGCGCTAATGATGGGGATTCGCCTGCCCTTCAATTTCAACGCGCCCTATATGGCGGTGTCGGTACGCGATTTCTGGCGGCGGTGGCACATGACGCTGTCGCGTTTCCTGCGCGATTACATCTATATCCCGTTGGGCGGGAACCGCTGCGCGCCGCTGCGGCAGGCGGTCAATGTCATGGTAACCATGGAACTGGCGGGTGTGTGGCATGGGGCCGGGTGGAATTTTGCCCTGTGGGGCCTGCTGCATGGCGCGGCACTGGCGGCAGCCCATGCGTGGGACCGGGCGGGCCGGGCCATGCCGCGCCCATGCGCGTACGTGCTGACCATGGGGTTCGTGCTTGTGACATGGGTGGTGTTCCGCGCGGCCGACCTTGCCACGGCGGGGCGGATGCTGGGGGCCATGGCGGGGCTGCATGGCATGGGCGCGACGGTCATCCACCACCCGGTCGTGCTGGGGCTGGCGGTGGTCGTGGCGGTAATGGGACCGTCATCGCAGCAGATGATACTGGACCGCGTGCGTCCTGCGCCATGGGTGGCGGTGGCGGCCGGTATCGCCTTCGTGCTGCTGGTGTTCCTGATCGGCGGGCGGCCGCCGGAACCTTTCATCTATTTCCAGTTCTGACATCGCGTGTCTTTGCAGTATGGGGCATGTATTGTGCTGCCGACACTGGTATTGAAGCGCAACACTTCCCAAATCCAGCAATGGTCCGTCACACGGGACCGCTATGATGACAGGCAGGGGTATATGGCAGGCAGGCGTGACAGTATGGAGAATGGCCCGGCGGACCTGTTCGGCGCGCCCCCGCCGCAGCAGGACAGGCGGAACCCGGTCCCGTTTCCTGCCCATGAACCCAAGGCCCCGCCACGTACCCAGCCACTGGCCGACCGGTTGCGCCCCGCAACCCTGGATGATGTGGTGGGACAGGATCACCTGCTGGGGCCGCAGGGCAGCCTGCGGCAGATGCTGGCGCGTGGCTCGCTGGCCAGCCTGATCCTGTGGGGCGGTCCGGGCGTTGGCAAGACCACCATCGCCCGCCTGCTGGCCGATGCGGCGGGCCTGCGCTTCGTGCAGCTTTCAGCGGTGTTTTCCGGCGTGGCGGACCTCAAGCGTGCGTTCGAGGACGCCCGGCGTACCAGTGCGAATGGCGGTGGCACGTTGCTGTTCGTGGATGAAATCCATCGCTTCAACCGCGCGCAGCAGGACGGTTTCCTGCCGGTGGTGGAAGATGGCACCGTGGTTCTGGTGGGGGCCACGACGGAAAACCCGTCCTTTGCGCTGAACAGTGCGCTGCTGTCACGGTGCCAGGTGCTGGTGCTGCACCGGCTGGATGATGCGGCGATGGAAAAGCTGCTGGAACGCGCGGAACTCGCGACCGGTACGGCCCTGCCGCTGACACACGAGGCCCGCGCCACGCTGCGTGCCATGGCCGATGGGGACGGGCGCTACCTGCTGAACATGGTCGAGCAGCTTCTGGCCCTGCCACCGCAGAAGGCGGCGCTGGACCCTGCTGCCCTGTCCAGCCTGCTGGCGCGGCGCGCGGCGCTGTATGACAAGGACCGCGAGGAACATTACAACCTGATTTCCGCGCTGCATAAGTCCATGCGCGGCTCGGACCCGGATGCGGCGCTGTACTGGTTCGCCCGTATGCTGGAAGGCGGCGAGGACCCGCGCTACATCGCCCGCCGCCTGACCCGCTTCGCCGCCGAGGACGTGGGCATGGCCGACCCGCAGGCCCTGCCGCTGGCGGTGGCGGCGTGGGAAACGTTCGAGCGGCTTGGCTCTCCAGAGGGGGAACTGGCGCTGGCGCAGCTTGTGGTGCATCTGGCCACCGCCCCCAAGTCCAACGCGGTATACAAGGGCTACAACATGGCCCGCCGGGCAGCGCGCGCCACCGGCAGCCTGATGCCGCCGGCCCATATCCTCAACGCGCCCACCACGCTCATGAAGGATATCGGCTACGGCAAGGGGTACGAATATGACCATGATACGGAAGGGGGAATTTCGGGGCAGAACTACTTCCCCGATGGCATGCGCCGTCCGAAACTGTACCAGCCCACCGGGCGTGGATATGAACGTGAAGTGGCGCGACGGCTGGACAGTTGGAACAGAGTGCGCGAAAGCCGTGGGTCATGAGTGTCGTTACCCTTACCGTCAGTGATGACGAAGCCGATATCCGCCTCGACCGCTGGTTCCGCAGGCATTACCCCCATCTGACGCAGGGGGCGTTGCAGAAGCTGTGCCGCACGGGACAGGTGCGCGTGGATGGCAGGCGCGCCACCGCTGCCACCCGCCTTGCGCCGGGGCAGGCGGTGCGCGTGCCGCCCATACCCAATGCCAGCCGCCCGCCGCCGCTGGCCGTCAAGCCGCTGGATGAGCGGCAGGTCCGTGAAATCAACAGGATGGTCGTCTATCGTGATGACCACGTGATCGTGCTGAACAAACCCGCAGGCATCGCGGTGCAGGGCGGGCCGGGCATCACGCACCATATCGACGCGCTGCTGGACGGGTTGCGGGAAAACCCCGATGATCCGCGTCCGCGCCTGGTCCACCGTATCGACCGTGACACGTCCGGCCTGCTGCTGGTCGCGCGCACGCCCGGTGTCGCGGCCAAGCTGGCGGCGGCGTTCCGCGGGCGGGATGTGCACAAGGTCTACTGGGCCGTGGTCGTGGGCCGTCCCAGCCCGGCCACGGGCATCATCGACCAGCCCCTGACCAAGCTGGGGGCTGGCGCAGGCGCGATCAGCGTCGTGGCCGAACGCGGGGATGCGGATGCGGTGCATGCCCTGTCGGAATATGAAGTGCTGGATGCCGCGGGGCGCAAGCTGTCGTGGCTGGCGCTTTCGCCGCTGACGGGACGCACCCATCAGCTGCGCGTGCATTGTGAGGCACTGGGCAACCCCATACTGGGCGACCCGAAATATGGCGGTGACATAGCTCATGTCACGGGGTTTACGGATAAGCTACACCTGCATGCCCGCAGGCTGGAACTGCCGCACCCGGCAGGTGGCACGCTGGTGGTCGAGGCGGACCTGCCCCCCCACATGCGTGAGACGTTCCGGCAGATCGGTTTTGTCGCACCCGCCACGGCGCAGCCCCGCCGCAGCTAACGCGGCCAGAATGGTACAGGACAGGAATTGACATGGCACACAACGGAAATGGACGGCGCATCCTTCTCGGCTCCGTCGCGGCGCTGGTGGTGATCGCGGGCGGGGCGGGGCTTGCGGTCAAGTCCATGCTGGACCCGGATGCGCTGCGCACGAAAGCCATTGCCGCGATCGAAAAGCAGACCGGACGCAAGGTGCGCATGGGCGCGCTGGAACTGCATGTCCTGCCCAGCCTGTCCCTGTCTGTCAGTGATGTCGGGTTGTCGGACATGGCCGGTGGTGCCTATACCGACATGGTAACGGCGGACAGCCTGCAGGCCAGCATGGGGCTTATGGCGCTGCTGCACCATGAAATCCGCCTGGAGGACCTGAAGCTGGTCCACCCTGTCGTCCATCTGGAGCGTACGGACAGGGGCGAGGCCAACTGGCGCCTGTCGCCCACCGGCGCACAGGCCACGGCCACGCCCGAAGGTGGTGCCACGCAGGCCGCGTCCGACTGGAAGGTGCAGATCGGCAGCATCCGCATAACCAATGCCGATCTTGACTGGGACGACCGGATGTCGGGCAGCCGGGGCAAGGTGGTGCTGGACCATATCAACCTGTCGGATGTTGATGGCGCGAAGCCCGAAATTGATGTGGCGGGTCATAACGACAGCGGCAGCTTTACGCTGGCCGGGCATACCGGGGCGATCAACCTGACATCCACCGCGCGCGCCAGCTGGCCGGTTGCGCTGCAGGCGGCATTCAGGGCTGGCGGGCAGCAGGTGGGGCAGCTGGCGGTGGATGGCACCGTGGCTGATCCCGACCACATGAAGGGCTACAACATCAAACTGGATGGCAATATCGCCAGCCTGAAGGCGATCGAGGCTTTCGTGCCGGGGATGAGCCTGCCTGACGTGCGCCGCCTGTCGCTGAAAGCCAATGTGGTGGACGGTAATGCCGCGGACAAGGCAGGCAGCACGCCGCTGCTCAATTCCCTGCATCTGGATACGGGCGCGGTTGACGCGGGACAGTACCTGTCCGGCCTGACGCTGCAGGGGCTGTCGGTTGACGCGCCGGGGCCCAAGGACGCCGTGACCATCCGCAGTCAGGGTGCATGGCAGGGGCAGGGGCTGAAGCTGTCCGGCACGCTGGGATCACTGCAGCAGGTGGAACAGGCGGCGCTGTCGCATCTGGCCGATCCGCTGCCGCTGTCGCTGGACATGTCGGGTGATCCGGGCAGCCTGCGTATCGCGGGCACGCTGGGCGGGTCGCGCGCGGTGGTGAATGTCAACGCGTCCGCAGGCAGGCTGCCGCTGCCCAATGGCGCGGTGATCGACCATCTGGACGCCTCGACCCATCTGGTCAGCGAGGATAACGGCGCGCATTTCCAGCTTTCGGATATTGTGGTCAAGAGCACGCAGGTCTCCCTCAAGGGGGCGCTGGACCTGTCGGTTCACGGTGGGCATGCGGGCGTACCGCTGGTCAGTGGCGCGCTTGATGCAAGCTGGGTCAATGCCGATGCCCTGATGGGCAACGCCGCTGCCGGCAAGGCCGACGCCAGCACCACCACGCCTGCGAATGCCAGGGACAGCAATGACGCGCTGCCGTTTGACCGGCTGCGCAAGCTGGATGCGGACCTGCGCCTGACCGCGGCGCAGCTGGAATTCGAAGGCGATGAATACCACAACGCCCTGAGCCATATCAGCCTGCGCAACGGGCTGCTGAAGGTTGACCCGCTACAGGCCGAAGGCACGGGCCGCCGCGTATCGGGACAGTTTGAGGTCGATGCGTCGGGCAGCGTGCCCACCGTATCGGGTAAGATCGGCACGCTGGTGCTGCCGGCCACATGGCTGGAAAGCAAGGCGGGCCTGTCCAACATGGTGCAGGGGGCGCTGCAGGTTGTTGGTGAAGTGCGTTCGCAGGGGAATACCGCGGCCGAACTGCGCACCGGCATGACCGGACACCTTGGCGTGTCCATGGTCAACGGAACGGTCAGCGGCAGTGCGCTGGGTGAACTGCTGGGGGATGCGGCGCGCGGCGCGCTGGGCTCCGGCCCGATCGCACTGCGCTGCTTTGGCCTGCACATGAGCATGGCCGACAGGCAGGCGAATGTTGACACCATCGGCGTGCAGACCAATGCGCTGACCGTGACCGGCAAGGGCACGGTGGGCATGGCGTCGCAGGCGCTGGACCTGCATCTGGTGCCGCAGGTCATGATCAGCGGGACAGGGGCCAGCGTGCCGCTGCGCGTGGGGGGCACGCTGTCCGCACCGCGCCCGAAAATGGATGGCGGCGCGGATGGCCGCTATGCCATCGGCCTGCTGCTGGGTGGATCTAAGAGCAATGCGGTGGCCGATCCGTGCCCCGCAACCCTGAAGGCCGCGCGTGAGGGACAGGCAGGCCCCGAACCCACGACGGCAGCACCCAAGGCGCAGTCGTCCGGTGATGCAGCAGGTCTGCTGGGCAATTCCAAGGCTTCGCCGGATGTAAACAAGGCGGCAGGCCTGCTGAAGGGGCTGGGCATCCTGAAATGACACAGGATAATGCGATGAAGGACGGGGTGCGTCCGCCCACGCCCCAGACGCCTGGCAGGCGCAGGCGGTTCTGGACGCTGGCCGCCGCCCGCCCGGCGGAGGGGGGATTCTGTGTCGAGCTTGACGGGCGGGGCATCCGCCTGCCCGGTGGCACGCCGTTATGTGTGATGTCACGGGCGCTGGCTGGCGCGATTGCCGATGAATGGGCGCATGCCGGTGGGGAAAAGGGCGGTGATTTTACCCCCGACGACCTGCCGATGACACGCATAACCGGCACCATGATCGAACGCGTCGCCCCCGATCCGTCGGCGCAGGTTACGGCCCTGCTGCAGTATGTGGATGGAGAACTGCTGTGCTATCGCGCGGATCATCCGGCACTGCTGTGCGCACGGCAGAAAGCGGAATGGGATCCGCAGCTTGCGTGGCTGCAGGCGCGCTACGGCATTGCCATGGCGGTGACGCAGGGCATCATGCCCCTGTCGCAATCGCAGGCGGTACAGGTGGCATGGCGGGGCATACTGGACAAAATGGATAACGCCACGCTTGCGGCACTGGGCGTGATGGTGCCTGCCATGAAAAGCATCGTGCTGGGGCTTGCGGTCGTGACGGGCGCGCTGTCGGCGGCGAAGGCGGCTGAAGTCGCATCCGTGGATGAACGCACCCAGATGGACATATGGGGCAGGGATGACAAACAGGCTGAAAGCCTGCGCCTGCTGGCGCTGGAGGTCGCGGACGCATCGCGTTTCCTGCGCCTGTGCCACATGACCTGAGAGGCATCACATCTGTTGAGAACAGATAAAGGCTTCACCAGAAACTTTGTGCGGAATGCAAAACGGCCCGGTGTCACACCGGGCCGTTTTTTTGTGTTTCAGGCGATCAGGGCACCAGCACCGTGGCGCTGGCGAGGCAGGCAATGCCTTCCTCGCGCCCGGTAAAGCCAAGGCGTTCGGACGTGGTGGCCTTGACCGAGATGCGGTCGACATCAACCTTCAGCAGGTCGGCCAGACGGGCACGCATCGCTTCCGAATGGGGACCGATCTTGGGACGTTCACAGATCAGCGTCACGTCGGCATTGACCAGCATGCCACCACGCAGGCGGATGCGTTCGCCCGCATGCACCAGGAAGCGTGCGCTGTCGGCGTCCTTCCATTCATTCTGGCTGGGCGGGAAATGGCGGCCGATGTCACCTTCGGCCAGCGCGCCGTAAATGGCGTCGCACAGGGCATGGATGCCCACATCCGCATCCGAATGGCCCGCAAGGCCACGCGTATGGGGCACGTTGATGCCGCACATGATCAGGGGCCGGTTTTCGGCAAAGGCATGTACGTCGTAGCCCATCCCGGTGCGCGGCAGCAGGGTCGGGCCGATCAGGCGTTCCAGGCGCACCAGATCCTCCTTGTAGGTCAGTTTGATGTTGTCTTCCGAACCCGGAACGATGGCTACGTGATGTCCCGCCTGTTCCAGCAGGGCAGCGTCATCGGTGGCGTCCGCTGCATCGGCCGCGCGGTGCAGGTCGCGCAGCAGCGCAAAACGGAAACCCTGTGGCGTCTGGGCGCGGAACAGGTCGGTGCGGGGCACGGTATCGGTAATGATGCCGTCCTTCGCGCGCTTGATGGTATCGGCCACCGGCACGGCGGGAATGACGCCCGCATGCTGTTCCAGTGCCGCGATCACGCCCTGCGTCACGTCGGCGGGCACATAGGGACGCGCGCCGTCATGGATCAGCACCAGGTCGGGCCGCCGTTCTTCGGGCAGGCGGTCGAGGGCTTCCAGCCCCGCGCTGACGCTGGCCTGTCGCGTGGCCCCGCCCGGTACGACCGGCAGGACCGTGCAGCCGGCGGGGGCGAACCCCTCCAGCGCACCGGTCAGCAGGGCGGGATCGCCCACGGGCTGGATCATGCCGACATGAGGGGCAAGGGCATCCGCCGCATGACGGATGACGGGCCGCCCGCCGAGCGTGACATACTGCTTGGCGAGGGGTGTCGCGGTCTGGGCGCTGTACCGGCTGCCCTGGCCCGCGGCGAGAAGGATGGCTGCAACACGCATGATGCGGAGCAATGCGGCCATGTGGCCCGCGCGTCAAGCACTGAGCGTCGGGAACAGTCCCGCGCGGGGCGGGGGACACGCAGTAAAATGTTTCCCGAATGCACCGAACCTGATTGCACGGGGCGACGGGAGAGGGTATTCTGCCTAAATCATAAGCATTATTGATGGATATTGTAGCCGGCATGCCTTTCTGCCGCCATCGGGCGCGGCTGGGGTTTTCGGCGGGGAAGCGTGGTTCATGTCGTCTCAGCTGCTGTCACCCATTGATCTGGGGGGTGGGGTCGTCCTTAAGGCACCTGTCATCCTGGCGCCCATGGCCGGGGTGACCGACCTGCCGTTCCGCAGGCTGGCGCGCAGGCTGGGCGCGGGACTGGTCGTGTCCGAAATGATCGCGTCATGGGCCATGATCCGGGAAAATGAAAATACCCTGCGCATGGCCGAAGTGGCGGATGATGGCCCCAATTCCGTACAGCTTGCCGGTTGTGACCCCGACGCCATGGGGCAGGCCGCGCGGATCGCGGTCGATCGCGGGGCGGATATCATCGACATCAATTTCGGCTGTCCGGTGAAAAAGGTGGCGGTGGGCCAGCTTGCCGGTTCAGCCCTCATGCGTGACGAGGTACAGGCCGGCCGCCTGCTGGAAGGCGTGGTGCGCGCGGTGGATGTGCCGGTCACGCTGAAAATGCGCATGGGCTGGGACCATAACAGCCTGAACGCCCCCACGCTTGCGCGGATTGCACAGGAATCGGGCATACGCATGGTGACGGTCCACGGCCGCACCCGCCAGCAGTTCTATAACGGCACGGCGGACTGGTATTTCGTGCGCAACGTGGTGGATGCGGTGGACCTGCCGGTGATCGTCAATGGCGACATCCTGACGGTGGAAGACGCCCGGGTGGCACTCGAACGCTCCGGCGCGCGGGGCGTCATGATCGGGCGCGGCTGTTATGGCCGCCCGTGGTTCCTGGCACAGGTGGCGCGCGCGCTCATGCATGGCGAACACGTGCCCGAGCCTGATCTTGTGGCGGAAAAGGCCATCGTGCTGGAGCATTACGGCATGATGATCGACCATTTCGGCGCGCATCCCGGCCTGCGCCTGGCGCGCAAGCATGTGTCGTGGTACTCGGCTGGCCTGCCGGATTCCGCAGGCTTCCGTGCCGCCGTCAACCGTGTCGATACGGTGGATGCCGCGATTGGCATGATCAACGAATTCTATGACCGCCAGATTGCGGCGGGCAATGTACGCGGGCCGCGCCCGTCCACCGTGGGAGCGGAAAGGGCCGCAGCACAGGCGGCATGAAGATGGGCCCGCTTTCCCCCATGCCCCATGTGCCGTGTGCGCCCGATAACGTGACGGGCAACGGGCGTGTGATCCTCGACTCGCTGGCGCTGCCGGTCATGGTCGTGCGGGCGGATAACGCCATCGGGTATGTCAACAGCGCCGCGGAACCGTTTTTCGGCATGTCGCGCGCGCATCTGGTGCAGATGCGCCTGACGGACATCCTGCCCGGTGACAGCCCGCTTTTCCTGCTGATGGAACAGGTCCGCGCGCAGGACCATACGGTGGTCGAGCACGAGGTCACGCTGGACAGTCCCCGCCTGCGCCATGATGGCGTGACGGTGCAGGGCGCACCGGTCATGGAAGAGCCCGGTTCGGTCGCGCTGACATTCCATGATTTTTCCGCCGTCCGCGTGCTGGACCGGCAGCTGACCTTCCGCTCCGCCGCCCGCAGTGTTGCGGGCATGGCGGCCATCCTCGCCCATGAGGTCAAGAACCCGCTTTCCGGTATCCGGGGCGCGGCACAGCTGCTGGAAACATCGGTCGGCGAAGCCGACCGGGAACTGGCGGTGCTGATCCAGGACGAGGTCAACCGCATCCGGGACCTCGTGGACCGGATGGACATGTTCAGCGACCGGCCGATTGAACGCAGGCCCGTCAACATCCACCGCGTGCTGGAACATGTGCGCCGGCTGGCGCAGCAGGGCTTTGCCGCCGATATCCGCTTTCACGAAGTGTATGACCCTTCGCTTCCGCCGGTATGGGGCAACCGCGACCAGCTGGTGCAGGTGCTGCTCAACCTCGTGAAGAACGCGGCCGAGGCCCTGCACACCAATCCCGATGATGCGGCGCCGCCCGAAATCACGCTGACCACCAGCTACCGTCCCGGCATATGGGTTTCCACCGGGGCGGGCAGCCAGCGCGTGCAGCTGCCGCTGCTGGTGTCGGTGCGCGATAACGGGCCGGGCATTCCTGAAAACATCCGGCCGCACCTGTTCGAGCCCTTCCTGACAACCAAGACCACGGGCAGTGGGCTGGGGCTGGCGCTTGCCGGCAAGATTGTGGGGGACCATGGCGGCGTGATCGAGGTGGAAAGCCAGCCCGGTCGCACCGAGGTCCTGCTGCACCTGCCTGTCGTGACCGAGGGCCGGGACACGCCCTGATGTTCCCCCACTGGACCTGAGAGATTTATAGCGTATGTCGCTGCCGACCATTCTTGTTGCCGATGATGACCGCTCCATCCGCACTGTGCTGAGCCAGGCGCTGGGGCGTGGGGGCTACCAGGTCCGCACCACCGGCCAGGCGTCCACCCTGTGGCAGTGGGTGGAGGAGGGCGAGGGCGACCTTGTCATCACCGATGTCGTCATGCCCGATGAAAACGGGCTGGACCTGATCCCGCGCATCCGCCGTATCCGCCCTGATCTGCGCGTGGTGGTCATGAGTGCGCAGTCCACCCTGATGACAGCCGTCAAGGCGACCCAGCGCGGCGCGTTCGAGTACCTGCCCAAGCCGTTTGACCTCAAGGAAGTGCTGGCGGTGGTTGCCCGCGCGCTGGCGACCCCTGCCACCCCGGTGCAGCCGCTGGCGCCCCCGCAGCCAGACGAACAGATGTCGCTGATCGGGCGTTCGGTGGTGATGCAGGACATCTACCGCATCATCGCCCGCCTGACGACATCGGACCTGACGGTGATGATCAACGGGGAAAGCGGCACCGGCAAGGAACTGGTGGCGCGTGCCCTGCATGAATACGGGCGCAGGCGGACGGGGCCGTTCGTGGCCATCAACATGGCCGCCATCCCGCGCAATCTGATCGAAAGCGAACTGTTCGGGCATGAACGCGGCGCCTTTACCGGGGCGACCAGCCGTGTCGCCGGGCGGTTTGAACAGGCGGCTGGCGGTACGCTGTTCCTTGATGAAATCGGCGATATGCCGCCAGAAGCCCAGACGCGCCTGCTGCGCGTACTGCAGGACGGGGAATTCACCACCGTGGGTGGCACCGTGCCGATCCGCGCCAATGTGCGCATCATCGCCGCGACCCACCGGGACCTGCGGCAGGCGATCCGCGCGGGCACCTTCCGCGAGGATCTGTACTACCGCCTGAACGTGGTGCCCATGCGCCTGCCGCCGCTACGTGAACGGGTGGAGGACATTCCCCTGCTGGCGCGGCATTTCCTGAATGAAAACGCCGAGGGCGCAGGCAGCGTGCGCGTGCTGGATGACGAGGCGATGGCCCAGCTTCAGGCCTATCGCTGGCCGGGCAACGTGCGCGAACTGGAAAACCTCATGCGGCGCATCACGGCGCTGCATCCGCAGGAAAGCATTGGCGCGGACATCATCGCCGCTGAACTGGCGGAAACCAGCAGCGTTGCGGCACAGGGTGAAGGCGGCAGCGGGGCGGCCGAGACGCTGGCCGAGGCGGTGGAGCGGCATCTGCGCCGCTTCCTGTCATCGGGGCAGGACGGCATGCCGCTGAGCGATATTTACGACAAGGTGATTGCCGAGGTCGAACGCCCGCTGATCACCATGACGCTGGCGGCCACGCGCGGCAACCAGATCCGGGCCGCGGCCATGCTGGGGCTGAACCGCAACACGCTGCGCAAGAAGATCCGGGACCTGGACATTCCGGTGGTCCGCGGCGGCGCATGACCATGAACGCGACACAACGCTCCAGCGTGGCGTACCGGCTGGCCCGGCGGGTGCTGGACATGCTGGTGCGGCGCAATGTGGCGCTGGTTCTGGTGCTGCTGGCGCTGGTTCTGGGGGTCGCGACATTCGTGGTGCTGTCGGGTGGCAAGTCGCTGGCCCATCATCCGCAGCTTCAGGCGCTGGTCTTCATCCTGAACTTCCTCGTGCTGCTGCTGCTGGCAACCTCGCTTACGGAAAAGATCGGGCGGGTCCTGGCCGAACGGCGCAGCGGGCTGGCGGGGGCGCGGCTGCATGTGCGGCTGGTCACGCTGTTTGGCATTGTTGCGGTGGCGCCCACCATCGTGGTGGGCACGTTTGCCGCCGTCTTCTTCCATTACGGTATCCAGATCTGGTTCAGCGACCGGGTGAACACCGCCCTGAACGAGGCGCTGGAGACATCGCGTGGCTACCTGCAGGAACATAACGCCAATATCCGTACGGAAGCGTTCTCGCTGGCCAATTACCTTGTCAGTGCGCAGAACGGGCTGTCGGGGTCGGGGGGCGATCTTCTGCATGACCCGGATGCGCTGTCGCAGGTGCTGGATTCACAGGCCACGCTGCGCGGGCTGGATGTGGCGGTGGTGTATGATCCGTTCACCAATACCGTCGTCGCCTCGGGCGGGCTCATGGGGCGGACAGCCAACCGCAAGGACCTGCCGCCGCCTGCCGCCACCCTCATGGCGCGCACGAACGAAATCGCGATCCTTGATTCCCCCGATGAAAAGACCGTCCGCGCCGTCGTGACACTGGGCGATACGCCGTCGCTCATGCTCATGATCGAGCGTCCGGTGGACCCCGACATCCTCGAACACATGCATCGTACCGAACAGGTGGTGGCCGATTACCAGCGCCTGAATGGCAACCGTGCCAAGATCCAGTTCACCTTCGTGCTGATCTTCGCCCTGGTGGCCGTGCTGGTGCTGGGGGCGGCGATCCTGATCGGGCTTATGCTGGCCAACCAGATCGTGCGCCCGCTGGGACTGCTGATCCTTGCATCCGAACGGGTCAGCAAGGGCAACCTGGACAGCAACGTGCCCGAGGGCGAGCGTGATGACGAGGTCTCCAGCCTGTCGCGCGCCTTCAACCGCATGACCACCCAGCTTGCGACCCAGCGCGCGGAACTGGTCAACGCCACCAACCAGATCAACGAACGCCGCAGGTTTACCGAAGCCGTGCTGTCCGGCGTGTCCGCAGGTGTGATCGGGCTGGATTCGCATGGCATGATCGAACTGCCCAACCGTGCCGCCAGCGTGCTGCTGCAGCGTGACATGTCGGCATGCGTGGGACAGTCGCTGACGGATGTGGTGCCGGAACTGGGTACTATGCTGGGACGCATCGCGCAGGAAAAGGGGCGCGAACTGACCGGCGAGGTGCAGGTGCTGGCCGGTGGGCGTGCGTGCACCCTGCTGGTGCGAATCGGCGCGGAAATGCAGAGTACCGTGACCGGCGATTTCGCGGATGGCTACGTTGTGACGTTTGATGACATAACAGCCCTGCAGGTCGCGCAGCGCAAGGCGGCCTGGGCCGATGTCGCCCGCCGCATCGCGCATGAGATCAAGAACCCGCTGACGCCCATCCAGCTTGCGGCCGAACGGCTCAAGCGGCGTTTCCTGCGGGAAATATCATCCGATCCCGACACGTTCGTGCAGTGCGTGGACACCATTATCCGCCACGTGGGTGACATCGGGCGTATGGTCGACGAATTTTCCGCCTTCGCGCGCATGCCGCAGCCTGTGATGCGGATGGAGGATCTGTCGCGCATCGTGCGCGAGGCGCTGATCCTGCAGCGCAATGCCCATCCGGAAATCCGCTATGAGGTCAACCTGCCGGACCGGGGGCCGCTGGTGAAATGTGACCGCAGGCTGGTGGGGCAGGCGCTGACCAACCTGCTGCAGAATGCGGCGGATGCGATCGCCATGCGGCCGGACCCGGGCACGAGTGGCGGGGATGGCGTGATCGGCACGATCCGTATTACATTGACCCGGCATGACCCGGATGTCGTCCTGAGCGTTGAGGATGACGGCATCGGGTTGCCGGTGGAGGATCGTGCCCGTTTGACCGAGCCATATGTGACCCATAAGCCCAAGGGAACCGGACTTGGCCTTGCGATCGTCAAGAAGATTCTTGAGGATCATGGCGGTAGCATCGGGCTTGCGGATCGCGCCGGGAGCAGGGGAGCTGTGTCGACATTGATTTTGCCGATAAAGGACGACCATGGGGCATGAAATCCTGATCGTCGATGACGAGCCGGATATACGGCTCCTTATCGAAGGTATTCTGGCTGATGAGGGATACGAGACGCGGCTGGCGGCGGATTCCGATTCCGCCATTGCGGCCTTCCGGGAACGTCGGCCTTCGCTGGTGGTGCTTGATGTATGGCTGCAGGGGTCACGGCTGGACGGGCTGGGGATCCTGAATGTCCTGCATAAGGAGGAGCCGTCCATCCCGGTCATCATGATATCGGGACACGGCACGATCGAGACCGCCGTCGCCGCCCTGCAGCACGGCGCGTACGACTTTATCGAAAAACCGTTCCAGGCAGATCGCCTGCTGGTTGTTGTGCGTCGTGCGCTGGAGGCGTCGCGTCTGGCGCGCGAAAATGCGGAACTGCGCCTGCGCGCGGGGTCCGGCACCGTGCTGGAGGGGCGTAGTGCTGCGATTACCGCCGTGCGCAACCAGATCGACCGCGTGGCGCCCACCGGGTCGCGCGTGCTGATTTCGGGGGCGGCGGGCACTGGCAAGGAAGTGGCGGCGCGGATGATCCACGCCAGTTCCCGCCGGGCGGAAGGGCCGTTCATCGCGCTGAACTGCGCGACCCTTGCCCCGGGTCGGTTCGAGGAGGAACTGTTCGGTATCGAAGGGGGCGAGGACGGCGCCGGTCGTCGCACCGGCGTGCTGGAACGCGCCCATGGCGGCACGCTGGTGCTGGACGAAGTGTCGGACATGCCGCTGGAAACGCAGGGCAAGATCGTGCGCGCGCTGCAGGACCAGACGTTTGAACGCCTTGGCGGTGCGCGACGGGTCAAGGTGGATGTGCGCGTGCTGGCCACCACCAACCGCGACCTGCAGGCCGAAATTGCGCTGGGGCGCTTCCGCGAGGATCTGTACTACCGCCTTGCGGTCGTGCCGCTGCGTATTCCCAGCCTGCGTGAACGGCGCGAGGACATACCCGAACTGGCGCGCATGTTCCTTGACCGCGCGGCAGAAAACGCGGGGCTGCCGCTGCGCGAACTGTCGGGAGACGCGATCGCCGCATTGCAGAGCTATGAATGGCCGGGCAACGTGCGCGAACTGCGCAACCTGATGGAGCGCCTTCTGATCATGATGCCGGGCAACAGTTCGGACCCGATCCGTGCCGACATGCTGCCATCCACCGTGGGCGAAGGCGCACCCGCGCTGCTGAAGTTCGATTCTGACGAGGATGTGATGAGCCTGCCGTTAAGGGAGGCCCGCGACCTGTTCGAAACCCAGTACCTGCAGGCGCAGCTGCTGCGTTTCGGGGGGAACATCAGCCGTACCGCGGGGTTTGTGGGGATGGAGCGCAGCGCGCTGCACCGCAAGCTCAAGCAGCTTGGCGTGACATCCGAGGACCGCAATGCGGGATGAGCTTTTGCCCACCTGGCACATGACTGCTAGACAACGAACTGTGATACGGACGGTGGCAACGCCGTAGCATGACACGCGACTGTGCCGTGTGATTCCGCCCAACAAGCAACAAGTAAGGCCCTGCCGTGGCAAAAGAACCTTCACAGAATGTCCAGGACGTGTTTCTCAACCACGTCCGCCGGTCGAAAACGCCGGTTACCATTTTCCCCGTCAATGGCGTCAAGCTGCAGGGAATCATCACCTGGTTTGATAACTTCTCCGTCCTGCTGCGGCGCGACGGGCATACGCAGCTTGTGTACAAGCATGCGATCAGCACCGTCATGCCCGCGACGCCCGTCAGCCTGTTCGAACCCCCGGCCGAAGCCGAGGGCACAGAGGAGCGTGCACCCACGGATGGCAGCCCGTCGTGATGGCGGGGCTGCCTTCCTCCGCCACCCGCGCCGCCGTCATCCTGCCGTGGGAACGCCCCGACCGGCATGACGATGCCCGCGCGGCCGAAGCCCGGCTGGAAGAAGCGGTGGGTCTTGCCGCTTCCATCGGGCTGGTGGTGGTCTGTCAGGCGGTGCTGCTGCTGCGTGCGCGCAGGCCCGCGACCCTGCTGGGTGGCGGGCAGGTGGATTCGCTCAAGGAAACGGTCAAGGCGGACAACATCACCGTTGTCATCATCGATTCCCGCCTGACGCCGGTACAGCAGCGTAACCTTGAACGCGCGCTGGGCTGCAAGGTGATCGACCGGACCGCGCTGATCCTTGATATCTTCGGTGAACGCGCCGCCACGCGTGAAGGCACGCTGCAGGTCGAACTCGCGCATCTGGAATACCAGCGCAGCCGTCTTGTGCGGACATGGACCCACCTTGAACGCCAGCGTGGCGGCTTCGGCTTCCTTGGCGGTCCCGGTGAAACCCAGATCGAGGCCGACCGCCGCATGATCGGCGACCGGATCGTGCGTCTCAAGCGTGAACTCGAACAGGTCCGTCGCACCCGTGGCCTGCACCGGCAGGCCCGCAGGCGGGTGCCGTTCCCCATCGTGGCGCTGGTTGGTTATACCAATGCGGGCAAGTCCACCCTGTTCAACGCCCTGACCGGGGCCAGCGTGTATGCGCAGGATCAGCTTTTCGCAACGCTGGACCCCACCATGCGCGGTATCCAGCTGCCATCGGGGCGGCGGGTGATCCTGTCGGATACGGTGGGGTTCATCAGCGACCTGCCGACCGAACTGATCGCCGCCTTCCGCGCGACGCTGGAAGAAGTGGCGGAAGCCGACATCATCCTTCATGTGCGTGATGTCTCGCATCCCGACAGCGCATCGCAGCGCACTGACGTGATCGAGGTGCTGGAGGGCATGGCCCGCAATGGTACGATCGAGCAGGACTGGCAGTCCCGCGTGATCGAGGTGCTGAACAAGGCCGATCTCGTGGGCGGACGTGACGCGGTGGGTGCACGACCGGGCAACGTGGTCATTTCCGCCATTACCGGCGATGGCCTGCCCGACCTGCTGGCCGCGATTGACGAACGCATGACGCGGGCGATGGAAGTTGCCGCCTATCGCGTGCCGCTGGCCGAAGGGGCCGCGATGGCGTGGCTGTATGAACATGGCGAGGTCACGCAGCGCGAGGATGGGGAAGACGGGGTAGAGATGACCGTCCGCCTGTCCCCCGCAAACCGCGCGCGGTTCGAGATGCAGTTCGGCCGTGTCGTGACCTGCCTGCAGGATTAGGCCGGAGACTGGTGCGCTGACTGTCCTGTGACCGCGGGCGGGGTGGAAAACATCTCCCTGCGGGCGCATGGATAGGCACCGGTAAACGACTGACATGCATGGCGGAGGGACAGCAATGACGGCACGGATCACACTGGCGGACATGCACAAGGTGGTGGATATGATGCGCGGCGCGGCATCGCGCCATGTCATGCCGTCCTTCCGCTGTCTGGACCGTGCCGACATCCGCAGCAAGAGCGGCCCGCTGGATATCGTGACCGTGGCCGATGAAGCCACCGAACGCGACCTGACCGCGGCCCTGCGCGCCGCATGGCCCACCGCACTGGTGCTGGGAGAAGAAGCGGTGGCGGCCGATCCCGCCCTGCTGGACGGTCTGGTGACGGCCGACCTTGCTTTCGTGATCGATCCCATTGACGGCACAGCCAATTATGCGGCGGGCGTGCCGCTGTTTGGCGTCATGGTTTCCGTCGTGGCACGGGGGGACGTGGTTGGCGGGGCGATTGTCGACCCGGTCTGTGATGTCGCTGTGCTGGCCGCGCGCGGGCAGGGGGCATGGCTGAACGATCGTGGCGGGGTCGAGCGCAGGCTGAATGTGGCCGCCCCCGTTGCGGCGCGGGACATGTCGGGCAATGCGTCATGGCGTTACCTGCCGGCCCCCATGCGCGACGTGGTGACGCATAACCTGCCCAAGGTGGCGGGATCATGGGATTTCCGGTGTGCCGCGCATGAATACCTGATGCTGGTTGACGGGCGGTGTCACTTCCTGCTGTTCAACCGCACCATGCCATGGGACCATCTGGCAGGGTGGCTGATCCATGCGGAGGCCGGGGGCTATAGCGCCCATTTTGATGGCTCTCCCTACCGTGTCACGGATCGTAGCGGCGGCCTTCTGTATGCGCCAGACAGGGCAAGCTGGCAGGCGTTGCGTGACCTGCTGTTGACCCCCGCTGCATAAAAAACCCGGAAACGTTCATGGGTGCCGCATTTTTTCAAAACGGCGGCGTCCCCTGAAAGCTTTCTGCAAAAATCTTTACCAGAAACGCCTGAATGGTTTGCGCGGGTTTCAGTCCTGTGGCTGTGCCGCGCGTTCACGGCGTTTGACGGCCTGCCAGCCTTCTTCCATGGTTCTGACATCCACATCCGTCAGTGCAAGGCCACGGGCGGCGAGATCGTGCTCGACCGCGGTGAAGCGGCGGGTGAACTTGGCGTTGGCCTGGCGCAGGCAGGCTTCGGGGTCCATGTCCAGCTTGCGCGCAAGGGTTGCCAGCGTGAACAGCACATCGCCGAGTTCATCGAATATCTTCGCCCGGTCGCCGCTTTCCAGTTCGACCTTCAGTTCATCAAGTTCCTCATCCACCTTCGCCGCGACCTCGCCTACCGTGTCCCAGTCGAAACCGGTACGGGCCGCGCGTGCGGACAGCTTGCGCGCGCGCAGCAGCGCGGGCAGGCCCACCGGCACGTCATCCAGCGTGCCGGCCCTGTTGCGGGCCAGCCGTTCCTGCGCCTTGCCGGTTTCCCACTGGCCTGCCTCGGCCGGGGCATTGCCGAATACGTGCGGATGGCGGCGGACCATCTTGTCGCCAATCATGCGGGCCACGGTGGCGAAATCGAACATGCCTTTTTCATCGGCCATCTGCGCGTGATAGACGACCTGCAGCAGAAGGTCGCCCAGTTCATCGGGCAGGCTGTCCCAGTCTTCGCGGGCGATGGTGTCCGCGACTTCATATGCTTCCTCAATGCTGTAAGGTGCGATGGAGGCGAAATCCTGCTCCCGGTCCCATGGACAGCCGGTCTGCGGGTCGCGCAGGCGGGCCATGATGTCCAGCAGGCGTTGCAGGGCGGACGGGGCATCGTGCATGGGTGCGGTTTCCTGCCAGTTCGTATTGCGGTCGGGCACAGGTTTTGTATAGATCGCCCATCCCCGTGCGGGAAGTTTTTATCAGGACACACCGAACATGAGCAGCAGTGGACAGCCAACGGTCTTTATTGATGGCGAAGCGGGCACGACGGGACTGGGCATTCGCAACCGCCTGCGGCACCTGCCCGTAACACTGCGTTCCATCGATCCCGAACGCCGCAAGGACCCCGATGCCCGACGGGAAATGATGGCGGCGGTCGATATCGTCATTCTGTGCCTGCCGGATGCCGCGGCAAGGGAAGCAGTGGCCATGGCAGATGCCATGGGCAGCGATGCGCCGCGTATACTTGACGCCAGCACCGCGTTCCGCACCGATCCGGCATGGGTTTACGGCTTTCCCGAAATGGATGCAGCCCAGCCCGCCGCCATCCGCGCTGCCGCGCGCGTGTCCAATCCCGGCTGTTACCCCACCGGGCTGATTGGCCTGCTGCGCCCGCTGGTGCGGGCAGGGCTTGTCCCGGCGGATTACCCCGTCTGCGTAAATGCCGTCAGTGGCTATAGCGGTGGTGGCCGCAGCATGATCGAGGCGCATGAGCGTGATGGCGGTCCGGCGTTCGAACTGTACGGGCTGGGCCTTGGGCACAAGCACATGCCGGAAATGACGCTGTATGCCGGTCTGGCGCAGCCGCCGGTTTTCGTGCCATCGGTCGGGCACTTCCCGCAGGGGATGATCGTGTCCGTGCCGCTGCATCTGGACCGCCTGCCCGGTCGGGTGGGCATTGCAGACCTGCATGCCGCCCTGAGCGCGCATTACAGGGGATCGGACCGCATTACGGTGGCTGAACCGTGCGCGAAACTGCTGGCGGATACGCTGGCGGGCACTGACCGGATGGAACTGCGCGTGCATGGAAACGACGCGCTGCGGCAGGTCGTACTGACTGCGCGGCTGGACAATCTGGGCAAGGGTGCGTCGGGCGCGGCACTGCAGAATGTGGCGCTGATGCTTGGGCTGGAACCGCCGCCGCCCGTGTGATATAGCGGGTCCGCAAGACGTCCCTGGACTGATTGCCGTGGCATTCCGTCCCGCATAGGGCGGGCTGCCTGTATGCGAGAGTGACGGAACGGTAGACGTAGTCGACTCAAAATCGACCGCCGAAAGGCATGGGGGTTCGAATCCCCCCTCTCGCACCAGTCTGGCGCACCGCCCGGTGTTGCTGTCCCTTTGCCCGTGTCGCGAACAGGACGATGTCTCCCTTGCCTGATGCCCTTACTGCAAAGCCGTCCGTACGGCCTGCCAATCCGTGCTTTTCTTCTGGCCCCTGCGCGAAGCGTCCGGGCTGGTCGCTTTCCGCCCTGTCGGATGCGCTGGTGGGGCGCTCGCACCGTTCGACCGAAGGACGCGCACGGCTGAACGAGGTCATTACCCGTTCAAAGGCCATCCTTGGCATGCCGGATGACTGGGTGCTGGGCATCGTGCCCGCATCCGATACGGGTGCGGTGGAAATGGTGCTGTGGTCCATCCTGGGCACCCGCCCGGTGGACGTGCTGGCGTTTGAAAGCTTTTCCGCCACCTGGGCCAACGACATCATCGCGCAGCTGAAACTGTCCGATGCCCGCGTGCTGAAGGCCGATTATGGTGAAATTCCCGATCTGGCGCAGGTGGACTGGGCGCGCGACGTAGTGCTGACATGGAACGGCACGACATCGGGCGCGCGCCTGCCGTACGATGCTGCCATTCCCACGCAGCGCGACGGGCTGGTGATCTGTGATGCCACATCCGCCGCCTTCGCCATGGACCTGCCGTGGGAAAAGCTGGATGTGGTCACATGGTCATGGCAGAAAGTGCTGGGTGGTGAAGCAGCCCACGGCATGCTGGCCCTGTCGCCGCGTGCGGTGGAGCGACTGGTATCCACGCCTGCTCCCCGCGCGCTGCCCAAGATATTCCGTCTGACCAACAGCAAGGGCCTGATTGACGGCATTTTCCGTGGCGACACGATCAACACGCCGTCCATGCTGTGCGTGGAAGATGCACTGGATGGCCTGAAATGGGCTGAAGGCACTGGTGGCCTGAAGGGATTGATCGCCCGCAGCGAAGCCAACCTTGCCGCCATTGCCGAATGGGAAGCGGAATCCGACTGGGCGCAGTTCCTTGCCCCCAACCCGAAGCACCGTTCCAGCACGGCCATCTGCCTGCGTATTGTCGCCCCGTGGTTTACCGCGCTGGACCATGCGGGCCAGACGGCGGCGGCCAAGAAGATCGTGTCCCTGCTGGGGCAGGAAGGGGTGGCGATGGACGTGGGCAGCTATCGCGACGCGCCGCCAGGCCTGCGGCTGTGGGGCGGGGCCACGGTGGAAACCGCCGACCTGCGGGCCGTCCTGCCCTGGCTTGACTGGGCGTACGCGCAGGTGCGCGCCCAGCACGCCTGATCCCTGCTTTTCCATGTCTGACCTGTCATGCCCTGCCTGCCACAGGGGGGCATGATGCCGCACGATAGGCCCCTGATATGACAGATGACCCGCCGTTCAATCCCGCGCTGCTGCCTGCAGGGTTCGTGGACAGGCTCCCCCCCGAGGCCGAGGCCGAGGCAGCGGGGGTCGAGACGCTGATGCGCGTATTCGCGGCCCACGGGTATGACCGCGTGACGCCGCCATTGCTGGAATTCGAGGAAACGCTGCTATCGGGTTCCGGTGCGGCCGTAGCGGAACAGACCTTCCGCCTGATGGACCCCGACACCCGACGCATGATGGCGCTGCGGCCCGACATGACGCCGCAGATCGCGCGCATTGCCGCGACACGGCTGCCTGATGTGCCGCGCCCCCTGCGTCTGGCTTATGCCGGGCCGTGTATCCTTATGGACAGTAACCGTGGCGATGGCGAACGCCAGATTTCGCAGGCGGGGGTCGAACTGATCGGCCCCGACCAGCCGGAAGCAGATGCGGAAATCGTCGCCATCGCGGCTGAATGCCTGGCCACACTTGGGGTGCAGGGCGTGTCTTTTGACCTCACCATGCCTTCCCTGACCACGGCGCTGGTTGATGCGGGCCGGTTTGACGGACATGTGCGCGGCATGCTGATGCGTGCGCTGGACCGCAAGGATGCCGCTGCCGTGGCGCGGCATGGCGGGGAACTGGCGCCGGTCCTGATCCGCCTGCTGCATGCCGCGGGGCCGGCCCATGGAGCGCTGGCGGAACTGGCGGCGGTGGACCTGCCGCCCGTGGTGCGTGCCCATAGCGTGCGGCTGGCGGCAACCGTTGCCGCCATTGAGGCGCGCGTGCCCGGTATCCGCCTGACGGTGGACCCGGTGGAATTCCGTGGCTGGCAGTACCATACCGGCGTATGCGTCAGCGTATATGCCGCGGGCCAGCGCGAAGAACTGGGCCGGGGCGGTCGCTACCTGTCCAATAATGACGAGCCGGCCTGTGGCCTGACCCTGCGGCCCGACATCATCCTGCGCGCGGCTCCGCCGCTGCCGTGCCGGACGCGGGTGTTCCTGCCGTGGGGGACGTCGCCGGAAGTGGGGGCCGCCCTGCGCGCCGGGGGCTATGCCACGGTCAGCGCACTGGGGGATGAAGGTGACGCAGGGGCCGAGGCACGACGCCTATCCTGTATGCTGGTGGTGGTTGATGGTCAGCCCGTGCCGGTGGATGGTATCTGACTTTATTTCGTTAATTATCTGATAAACAAGGTTTTTCCGGCTGGTCGCCTTTATTCCGGTCGGGCAGCATAGCAAGGAGCATGAAATGTCCAACGTCACCGTGATCGGCACCCAGTGGGGTGACGAGGGCAAGGGAAAGATTGTGGACTGGCTGGCCAGCCGGGCCGATGTGGTCGTGCGTTTCCAGGGTGGCCACAATGCGGGCCATACGCTGGTGGTGGGCGATCAGACCTACAAGCTGTCCCTGCTGCCGTCCGGGCTGGTGCGTGGCAAGATGGGCGTGATCGGCAACGGCGTGGTGGTTGACCCCGAGGCGCTGCTGAAGGAAATCGACCGCGTGACGGCGCAGGGCCTGAAGGTCACGCCCGAGACGCTGAAGATTGCTGAAAACGCGCCCCTTATCCTGCCCGTGCATGGCGCGCTGGACCGTGCGCGTGAAGCAGCGCGTGGCGACCGCAAGATCGGCACGACCGGCCGTGGCATCGGCCCGGCCTATGAGGACAAGGTGGCCCGTCGCGCCATCCGCCTGTGTGACCTGGCCGAGCCGGAAACGCTGGACTGGAAGCTGGACGAACTGCTGCTGCACCACAACACCCTGCTCAAGGGGCTTGGGGCGGATACGTTCACCAAGCAGGAACTGCTGGACTTCCTTAATGGCGTGGCGCCCCGCGTGCTGCCCTTCATGGCGCCGGTATGGGACCTGCTGGATGACAGCCGCCGCAGCGGGTCACGCATCCTGTTCGAAGGCGCACAGGCGGTGATGCTGGACGTGGATCACGGTACCTATCCGTTCGTGACCAGTTCCAACACCGTTGCCGCCAATGCGGGAACGGGTGCAGGCGTGGGGCCGACCAGCATCGGTTTCGTCCTGGGCATTGCCAAGGCGTACACCACCCGCGTGGGTGAGGGGCCGTTCCCCAGCGAACTGCATGACCAGATGGGTCGCACGCTGGGCGAACGCGGACATGAATTCGGCACGGTTACGGGGCGTCCGCGCCGCTGTGGCTGGTTCGACGCCGTGCTGGTGCGTAGGGCGGTGCGCGTTGGTGGCGTGAACGGCCTGGCGCTGACCAAGCTGGATGTGCTGGACGGTCTGGATGAAATCAGCATCTGCGTCGGTTATGAACTGGATGGCAAAAAGATCACGGCCTTCCCGTCGGCACCCGGCGCGCAGCAGCGTATCCGTCCGGTGTTCGAGACGATGGAAGGCTGGAAGGACAGCACCAAGGGCGCGCGTTCGTGGGCTGAACTGCCTGCGCAGGCCATCAAGTATGTCCGCCGGATCGAGGAACTGGTTGAAGCGCCGGTAACCCTGCTGTCCACCAGTCCCGAACGTGATGACACCATCCTGATGCGCGATCCGTTCGAAGACTGATTGCAAGGTCATAAAAGTTTTTGGGTGCCGCCTTTTTTCGAAAAGGCGGCGTTCTCTGAAGCGTTTTGAAAAAAGCTTCACCAAAAACGTTTCCATTAAGGCCGGTACAGACAAAAAGCCCCGCAACGCCAGAAGCGTGCGGGGCTTTTTTTTATCGGGAAGGCTGTCGGGTTGTCAGGCCTCGGCCTGTGCCGTGTGCTGCGCGCGACGGGAAGCGACTTCCGCCTTCATCGCGGTCTGAACCTTTTCAAAGGCACGGACCTCGATCTGGCGCACGCGTTCGCGTGAGATGTTGTAGACATGCGACAGCTCTTCCAGCGTCGCCGGTTCGTCCTTGAGCCGCCGTTCGGTCAGGATATGACGTTCACGGTCGTTCAGGGATTTCATGGCGTTGGCCAGAAGCGCCTGCCTGCCGGAATATTCCTCGCTCTGGGCAAGGGTTTCTTCCTGGTTGTCATTGTCATCAACCAGCCAGTCCTGCCATTCCCCTTCGCCATCCATGCGCAGCGGCGCATTCAGGCTGTGGTCGGGGGCGGCAAGCCTGCGGTTCATGTTCACCACGTCCTGTTCGGGCACGCCGAGGGACTGGGCGATCTTGTTGACCTGTTCAGGCTGCAGGTCACCGTCATCGATGGCCTGCATCTGTCCCTTGAGGCGACGCAGGTTGAAGAAAAGTTTTTTCTGCGCGGCGGTTGTGCCGATCTTCACCAGTGACCAGCTATGCAGGATGTATTCCTGTATCGCTGCACGGATCCACCACATGGCATATGTCGCCAGCCGGAAGCCACGGTCGGGGTCGAAGCGGCGGACCGCCTGCATCATCCCGATATTGCCTTCGCTGATCAGTTCACCCACCGGCAGGCCATAGCCACGATAGCCCATGGCGATCTTGGCGACGAGACGCAGGTGGGAAGTGACGAGTTTATGCGCGGCCTCGGTGTCGCCCTTGTCCTTCCAGCGGCGCGACAGGCGAAGCTCCTCCTCGGGGGAGAGCATGGGAAACTTGCGGATATCCCGAAGGTATTTGGACAGGTTGTTTTCGGGACCGGAAATAAGAGCAGAAGCAGAAGAGGCCATTGTAACGGACTCCTGTTCCAGAGGGACGGGACAGCTTTAATCCGGACTAACGTAACCGTTACCGGAAGGGTTGCATCGTCAACTCTGTTAGACGCACGACTGGACATCTCACGTCCCTGTATATGACCCCCGTCATGGGCAGTTTTATACAGGACGTCCAGTTAGCCTGGGGGCGTCGGCCCCGGCGAACAATCACCGAACATAGGCATGCTGGCCGGTTGTGTCAATGAATATGCCTGCAAATCAGGCAATACTGGACAGCAGGTGACGGAAGTCTTCCGGGGGGGCGGTCTCGAACAGCATCTCCTCACCGCTGCGCGGGTGGACAAAGCCCAGACGGCGGGCATGCAGCGCCTGGCGGGGAAAATCCAGCGCCGCGTCCTTTGCCACGGGGGGCAGGCTGCGTGACGCGGCCGGAATCCGGCGCAGGTAAACCGGATCGCCCACCAGCGCGTGTCCGGCATGGGCGAAGTGGACCCGGATCTGGTGGGTGCGTCCGGTCGCCAGCCTGCATTCCACATGGGCAAGGCCGCCATGGAAGGTGTCCAGTACGCGGTAATGGGTCAGCGCCATCTTGCCGCCACCATTGGCAATCACCGCCATGCGCTTGCGGTCGCGCCGGTCGCGCCCGATCGCACCATCGAACGATCCGCTGGCGGGCGAGGGAACGCCCCAGCAGATGGCCTGATACGCCCGGTCGATCCTGCGTTCGGCAAAGGCAAGGGAAAGCGCCTGATGCGCCATTTCGGTCTTGGCCGCGACCATGATGCCCGACGTGTCCTTATCCAGTCGGTGTACGATGCCCGGTCGCCGTTCGCCACCAATTCCGGTCAGCCCCTCGCCGCAATGGGCCAGCAGGGCGTTGACAAGGGTGCCGTCCTCGTTCCCTGGGGCCGGGTGCACGACCATGCCCGCGGGCTTGTCCAGCACGATCAGGTCGCGGTCCTCATATAATATGTCGAGGGCGATATCCTGCCCCTGCGGTGTGGCGGGGATTGCGGGGGGGATATGAATTTCATAACACATGCCTGCCCGCACGGGTTCCGCCGGGTCCCGCAGCGGGCTGCCATCGCGTAACAGATGGCCGCTTTCCATAAGGGACTTGACGCGTGAACGCGAAAGGCCTTCGACCACATTGGCAATGAAGCGGTCGGTGCGCTGGCCTGCGTCACCGGTGGTGGCGATGACAGGGGCAGGGGGGACAGTGTCATTCATGGCATGTGTCTATCGGAAAAAACGGTATTCGGGAACGGAAAGCACATAATGGAAAAACAGGGATCGCGCGCGCTGCTTGCGGCGGTGATCGGCATGGGAATCCTGCTGTTCATCGGCTCGCTGGCGCTGGTTGGCGTGCTGGTGCACCGGATGATGCACCCGGCCGCTCCCCACCCGGTTGCGGTGGCAGGCGCGACGGTACCGGCCCCCGTCATGGCGGGGCCGGGCGTGCAGGCAGGGGATCTGGTGGTGGAGGAAGCGCCGGGGACGCATGTGCAGTCCGTTACCGCTCGCCCCGATGGGCTGCTGGCGGTGGTGCTGACTGGTGGGGAAAGCGTAGACCGTGTGGTGCTATGGGATCCTGCCGGCCACCGTATCGTGGCGCGACTGGTTCTGGGGCGGTCCTGACCAATTCTTTCCTTGCATCCCCACGTGTGATCGCATAGAACGCGGCACCGGCCTTTGTCCCGTTCGTCTAGAGGCCTAGGACACCGCCCTCTCACGGCGGCAACACGGGTTCGAATCCCGTACGGGACGCCAGATTACTGGCTGTTTATACCATGGCCGCAGAACGAAAGCCCGCCGCAAGGCGGGTTTTTAGTATGTACTGGACAATTGTCCGCGTTATTTTCATTGAAAAGCAATCAATCTATGGCATGGCGCCGTTTTTCATATTAATATATAATAAAGGCATCTTATATATTTGCCGGGACGCTTTGTGAAAAAAGCATTGATTCATGTCAAATGGCACCGAAATTTAAAAATATTTTCCGTCTTTTAATTTTCGGATAGATGGCAGCATATTGGAACCCGGTCATTTTCCATATTTCTCTTTTGATTTCTGCAGGAATAATCAACGGGATTTTCTGGGGGAGCGTGCTGGCCCGACGTGATAAAAATGCAACTTCACCCCCTTTCCGGTCCGTCAGGGCGCTGGTGGCAGTTTCGCCATTGGGGGGGAAGGCGTTATGCTTCCTTTCCGTAATAAAGTCTGTCTCGTAGTAGCCATGTGTGGCTTGCAGGATGGAGGAGTTTGCGATTAAGGCGTCATGAGTGCGACCGGGCGGGGAGTTGAACACCGGTTTCCGCCTGTGGTTGCATCGGTTCTGATTTCTAGTGTGTGGTGATCAATGCTGTTGGATTTTATGAAGCTGCAGAAACATGTATCCGGGATGGGGCGTCGGTCCTTTCTGTCCGTCATGGCGGCTACCGGCAGCATTCCGTTCCTTTCGGCGGCTGAAGCAGGGGACGGCACGGCGGTGAATCAGCAGTGGGCCATTTTCCGCAGCAAGTATTTCCATCCCGACGGGCGCATTATCGATACCGGCAATAGCGGCGAATCCCACAGCGAGGGACAGGGTTACGGCATGCTGTTCGCCGCCGCGGCAGGCGACCAGACGGCGTTCGAGGCGATATGGGTCTGGGCGCGCAACAACCTTCAGCACAAGACCGATGCCCTGTTTTCCTGGCGTTACCTGGAGGGACATAACCCGCCGGTCGCGGACAAGAACAATGCCACCGACGGGGATCTGCTGATTGCCCTGGGCCTGGCACGCGCCGGGAAGCTTTGGAAGCGGGCGGACTATATTCAGGACGCTATAAACATCTACGCCGACGTGCTGAAGCACATGACCATGAAGGTCGGTCCCTATACGGTGCTGCTGCCCGGGGCAGTGGGATTCGTTACCAAGGACGCGGTGACCCTCAACCTGTCCTATTACGTCATGCCCTCCCTTCTGCAGGCGTTTGAGCTGTCAGGCGAATCCCAGTGGCAGACCGTGATCGAAAATGGCCTGCGCATCATTGGCAAGGCACAGTTCGGTGAATGGAAGCTGCCGCCGGACTGGCTGTCGATCAACCGGCAGACGGGTAATTTCTCCATCGCAAAGGGCTGGCCGCCGCGTTTCTCCTACGACGCGATTCGCGTGCCGCTTTACCTGTACTGGGCGCATATGCTGTCGCCGGAACTGCTGGCTGACTACACCCGGTTCTGGAACCATTTTGGCGCATCTGCCCTGCCGGGTTGGGTTGACCTGACAAATGGTTCGCGTTCGCCCTATAATGCGCCGCCCGGTTATCTGGCCGTTGCATCGTGTTCGGGTCTGGCATCGGCTGGCGAACTGCCCACGCTGGATAATGCGCCGGATTATTATTCCGCAGCGCTTACACTGCTGGTCTATATCGCCCGTGCCGAGGGAGGTGGGATGTGAGTTCAGCCGACAAGGAAGCAGGGACACCGGCGCCACACCGTAATGTGGACATGGACAATCCGCAGGATGTGTCCCGCATGCTTACGACTGGCTATGGTCTGAGCGGGGAAGGCTTTCATTACCATTCCTTCCGGTCCATCGTGCGGGACGCGCCCGTGGATGTCCCCGAAGAAACAGATCACGACGACACGCATGCCTACGCCGAAGAGCATTATGCCGAGCCGGAGTCGTACGAGCCGGCTCCAGCCGCTGCGCCTGCGCCGGAGTCTGAACCGCCTGTCGTCACGCCTGTAGCCATGCCTCCCATTGTGGAGGAAGCGCCGCCACCGCCACCGGCCCCGGTTGTGCCGGAAGCCGTGCATGTGCCGCAGCCGCCTGTTCAGCCCGCGCCGCCTGTCATGGAAACGGTCGCGCCGGAACCGCCGCCGCCGCCGCCGGAAACCGTGGTCTCACCCGCACCGCAGCCCAAGCCTGCCGCAACGACGCCGGATGTCGTGCAGTCGGGCGGGCGCGAACGGCGTGGCCTGCCGCCGTTTGTTGCGCCTGCTGCGCCGTCCGCGCCGCCGCGTCCGGCACCCGCGCAGTCTGCTCCCTTCACGGTTGAAGCCCCCGAGCCTGAGGTTGCTGCAACGGATGAGTGGGCCCCCGTGCCCAAGGCGCAGCAGCGCCGTGGACAGCGCCCGACCGGGCCTGGATTCTTTTTTGCCAAGGCAGGCGACCGGACCCAGATGGCCCGGCTGTTCCAGCCGACACCGGTGCCGATGCCCCGGCCTGTTTCCAAACCTGCTTCCAAGGTGACCACGATGACCAAGTTCGACAAGAATTCATGGAATGAAAGCGCGGGACGCCGCCCGGCGCCGACCGATAACTCCCCGACCCTGACCGAAGTGTTCATGACACTGGGGGGGCGGGCGACCGACCGTCTGATCCCCAAGCCGAGCCTGCGTGAGGCCCTGCTGCGCAAGCGTGAGGAAGAGAACGAGCAATCCTGATTCCGGCAGGCGTGACCGGTTATGATGGCAGGCCGGTCCGCCACGGGATACAGGGCAGGGGGCCTGGGCCCCGTATGACCCGCGTGCCATGCGGGCCGAAAGGCGACATGACGGACCAGATGCGTCTGACGGTTTTCTTTTGAACGTAACTATCTGTTTTATCAGTATTTATTAATCGGACGAGTTATTGATGTCAGAGGTTCAGTCGTCAGCGCCTGCGGAAAGCTGGTTCGGCCGCTTTTCCAACAAGATACTGTCACTGCGCGGTGCCAGCTATGTCGTTGGGGCGTTGGGGCTTTGCGCCCTGCTTGCCGCAACCATGGTTACGCTGTCGCTTAATGAACAGATGATTGTGGCATTAGTGTGTGTGGCGGTGTTTTTTATCGTCGGCCGCCGCAAAAGCCGTCGCACCCAGGTCTTTCTGGAAGTGCTGTCGGCGCTGGTGTCCCTGCGGTATCTGACGTGGCGGCTGACGGAAACGCTGGACTTTGATACCTGGACGCAGGGCATTCTGGGTGTCACGCTGCTGCTGGCGGAACTGTATGCGCTCTACATGCTGTTCCTCAGTTATTTCCAGACGATTTCCCCCCTGCATCGTGCGCCGCTGCCGCTGCCGGCCAATCCCGATGAGTGGCCCACGGTTGATATTTTCATCCCGACCTATGACGAAGCACTGAGCATCGTGCGTCTGACGGTGCTCGGGGCGCTGGGTATCGACTGGCCGCCCGACAAGGTGAACGTCTATATTCTGGATGACGGCAGGCGTGAGGAATTCGCCCGTTTTGCCGAGGCCTGTGGCGCGCGTTACATCGCCCGTCCCGATAACGCGCACGCCAAGGCCGGTAACCTGAACTACGCCATTAAACATACCACGGGCGATCACATCCTCATCCTGGACTGTGACCATATCCCGACGCGTGCTTTCCTGCAGATCTCCATGGGCTGGATGGTCAGCGATTCGAACATCGCCCTGCTGCAGACGCCGCATCACTTCTATTCCCCCGATCCGTTCCAGCGTAACCTGGCGGTGGGGTACCGCACCCCGCCCGAAGGCAATCTGTTCTATGGCGTCATTCAGGATGGTAACGACTTCTGGGATGCGACCTTCTTCTGCGGATCGTGCGCCATCCTGCGCCGTAAGGCGATTGAGGAAATCGGCGGCTTTGCAACCGAAACCGTGACAGAGGACGCCCATACCGCGCTGCGTATGCAGCGCAAGGGCTGGTCGACCGCCTACCTGCGCATTCCGCTGGCCAGTGGTCTGGCGACAGAACGTCTCATTACGCATATCGGGCAGCGTATGCGCTGGGCCCGTGGCATGATCCAGATTTTCCGCGTCGATAACCCGATGCTTGGCTCGGGTCTGAAGCTTGGGCAGCGTCTTTGCTACCTGTCGGCCATGACGTCGTTCTTCTTCGCCATTCCCCGCGTCATCTTCCTTGCATCCCCGCTGGCCTTCCTGTTCTTCAGCCAGAATATCATCGCGGCATCGCCGCTGGCGGTGGGGGTCTACGCCATCCCGCACATGTTCCATTCCATTGCGACTGCGGCGAAGGTCAACAAGGGCTGGCGGTATTCGTTCTGGAGTGAAGTGTACGAAACCGTCATGGCACTGTTCCTGGTGCGGGTGACCATCGTCACGATGCTGTTCCCCTCCAAGGGCAAGTTCAACGTGACGGAAAAAGGTGGTGTTCTGGAACGTGAGGAATTCGACCTCACCGCCACCTATCCGAATATTATTTTCGCCATCATCATGGCCCTCGGCCTGTTGCGTGGGCTATATGCGCTGATCTTCCAGCACCTGGACATCATTTCGGAACGTGCGTACGCGCTGAACTGCATCTGGTCGGTGATCAGTCTGATCATCCTGATGGCGGCAATCTCCGTGGGGCGTGAAACAAAGCAGCTGCGGCAGAGCCATCGTATCGAAGCCCAGATCCCCGTTACGGTTTATGATTACGATGGCAATTCGAGCCACGGCATTACCGAAGACGTCTCCATGGGCGGTGTGGCGATCCACCTGCCATGGCGTGAGGTTACTCCCGATCACCCTGTACAGGTCGTGATCCATGCCGTACTGGATGGCGAGGAGATGAACCTTCCGGCCACCATGATCCGCAGTGCCCAGGGCAAGGCGGTGTTTACGTGGTCGATCAGTAACATTCAGGTTGAGGCGGCCGTGGTCCGGTTTGTGTTCGGACGCGCCGATGCCTGGCTGCAGTGGAATAATTATGAGGATGACCGGCCGTTACGAAGCCTGTGGAGTCTGATCCTCAGCATCAAGGCACTGTTCCGCAGGAAGGGTCAGATGATTGCCCATAGTCGTCCCAAAAAGAAACCAATTGCACTGCCGGTTGAGCGTAGGGAGCCAACAACCAGCCAGGGTGGTCAGAAACAGGAAGGAAAGATCAGTCGTGCGGCCTCGTGATATGAAAATGGTGTCCCTGATCGCGCTGCTGGTTTTCGCAACGGGAGCGCAGGCTGCCCCGATTGCGTCCAAAGCGCCAGCCCACCAGCCTACGGGCAGTGATCTCCCCCCCCTGCCGGCAGCGGCACCGGTGGCGCCAGCGGCGCAACCTTCCGCACAGGCGGTTGATCCGGCATCAGCCGCGCCCGCGTCCGATGCGGGAAGCGCCAGCAATGCGGATGCGATACTGGATAATGCCGAAAATGCGGCAGGCGTCGGTACCGATGTTGCAACCGTCCATACCTATTCCCTTCAGGAACTGGGTGCGCAGAGTGCATTGACCATGCGCGGCGCCGCCCCGCTGCAGGGGTTGCAGTTCGGGATTCCGGCAGACCAGCTGGTGACATCGGCCCGACTGGTCGTGTCCGGGGCCATGTCGCCCAACCTCCAGCCCGACAACAGCGCGGTGACGATCACGCTGAACGAACAGTATATCGGCACGCTGCGTCCCGACCCGACGCATCCGGCGTTCGGGCCGCTGTCATTTGACATCAATCCGATTTTCTTTGTCAGCGGCAACCGCCTGAACTTCAACTTCGCTTCAGGTTCCAAAGGGTGCGCGGACCCGACCAACGGGCTGCAGTGGGCCAGCGTGTCTGAACATTCGCAGCTGCAGATCACGACCATTCCGCTTCCTCCCCGTCGTCAGCTGGCCCGTCTGCCCCAGCCGTTCTTTGATAAGACTGTAAGGCAGAAAGTCGTCATTCCGTTCGTCCTTGCACAGACATTTGATCCAGAAGTGCTCAAGGCTTCCGGCATCATCGCGTCGTGGTTCGGGCAGCAGACCGACTTCCGTGGGGTCAATTTCCCTGTCTTCTCCACCATTCCCCAGACCGGCAATGCCATTGTGGTCGGCGTGGCGGATGAACTGCCTGCAGCGCTGGGCCGCCCGTCCGTCAGTGGCCCCACCCTGATGGAGGTCGCCAACCCCTCCGATCCCAACGGCACGGTGCTGCTGGTGACGGGGCGTGACCGCGATGAAGTCATTACCGCCAGCAAAGGGATCGGCTTCGGGTCCAGCGCCCTGCCGGTCGCCAGCCGCATGGATGTGGCGCCGATTGATGTCGCCCCGCGTCTGGCCAATGACGCGCCGTCCTTCATTCCCACCAGCCGCCCGGTCCGGCTGGGTGAACTGGTGCCGGTCAGCGCCCTGCAGGGCGAAGGGTATACGCCGGGCGTGCTGTCGGTTCCGTTCCGCGTGTCGCCTGACCTCTATACGTGGCGTGACCGTCCGTACAAGCTGAACGTGCGTTTCCGCGCGCCGGATGGCCCGATCCTCGATGTGGCGCGTTCGCACTTGGATGTCGGCATCAACAATACCTACCTGCAGTCCTATTCACTGCGGGAGCAGAGCTCGGTTGTCGATCAGCTGCTGCATCGTGTTGGCGTGGGCACCCAGAATGCGGGCGTGGAGCAGCATACGCTGACCATTCCGCCGTGGATGGTGTTCGGTCAGGATCAGCTGCAGTTCTATTTTGACGCAGCCCCGCTGGCACAGCCCGGCTGCCGTCCCGGTCCGAGCCTGATCCACATGTCGGTCGATCCGGATTCGACCATTGACCTGTCCAATGCCTATCACATCACGCGCATGCCCAACCTGGCCTACATGGCCAGTGCGGGGTATCCGTTCACGACCTACGCCGACCTGTCGCGTTCGGCAGTGGTGCTGCCGGATCATCCCAATGGTACGGTGGTCAGCGCGTATCTCGACCTCATGGGCTTCATGGGGGCGACGACATGGTATCCCGTTTCGGGCGTTGATATCGTTTCGGCCGACCATGTCAGCGACGTGGCGGACCGGAACCTGATTGTCCTGTCCACCCTGTCCAACAGTGCGGATGTATCTGCCCTGCTGGCCAACTCGGCATACCAGATTTCGGATGGGCGGCTTCACATGGGGCTGCGTTCCACCCTGAGCGGCGTGTGGAACATCTTCCAGGATCCGATGTCGGTCATGAGCAACACGCACCCGACCGAGGTTGAAACCACGCTGAGCGGTGGCGTCGGCGCGATGGTGGAGGCGGAATCGCCATTGGCGTCCGGCCGCACCGTGCTGGCCCTGCTGTCGGGTGACGGGCAGGGGCTTGATAATCTGGTCCAGATCCTGGGGCAGCGTAAGAACCAGGCGAAAGTACAGGGTGATCTTGTGCTGGCGCATGGCGATGACCTGACATCCTACCGCAGTTCGCCGCTGTATACGGTTGGCACGGTGCCGCTGTGGCTGATTCCCGACTGGTATATGCATAACCATCCCTTCCGCGTGATCGTGGTCGGGCTGGTTGGCTGTCTGCTGGTGGCGGCTGTCCTGGTGCGTGCCCTGTTCCGCCACGCGATGTTCCGTCGCCGGCAGTTGCAGGAAGAAAGGCAGAAATCGTGATCATGAACAGACGATACGTCTTTTCGCTTTCTGCCGGCCTGCTTGCCAGCAGTTGCATGAGCGCGATAATGCCTGTCCGGTCGCCCGCGCGCAGCAGGCGTCCACCGCCATGACCGGCGCGCAGGCCACCGGGGGAACTGCCGCGCCACGGCAGATCCTGTTGCAGCAGGCGCGTTTCTGGTTGCAGCAGCAGCAGTATGACAATGCCCGGCAGGCATTGCAGAATGCGCAGCGGATCGCTCCGGATGCCCCCGACGTGCTGGAAGTGCAGGGGGAATACCAGACGGCCATGGGCAACCGTGAAGCGGCAGCCGATACCTTGCGCCACCTGCAGGAAGTGGCACCGGGCAGTGTCGCGGCAAACAGCCTGAGCGACCTGTTGCACGAACGCTCCATCTCGACCGGCGATCTGTCACATGTGCGTTCGCTTGCGGCATCCGGTCATAGCGCGGAAGCCGTTGCCGGGTACCAGAAGCTGTTCAATGGCGGCCGGCCCCCGCATTCCCTGGCGATCGAATATTACCAGACCATGGCGGGTGTCCCGGCGGACTGGGACCAGGCGCGTGCGGGCCTTGCGGGTCTTGTGGCGGCCAATCCGCAGGACTACCGGGCACAGCTCGCCTTTGCACAGACGCTGACATATAACACCTCGACCCGTATGGAGGGGCTGGCGCGACTGAAGGACCTGCAGGGGTTCCGCACGCAGGCCCCCGTCGAGGCCGCCGCCGCCGCCCAGTCCTATCGGCAGACATTGAGCTGGCTGCCCGTCACGGCCGAGACGCAGCCGCTCATGCAGCAGTGGCTGACGGCGCATCCCGATGATACGGCGCTAAAGGAGCACATGCTTCATCCGCCGGGTGGTCCGCCGGACAAGGCCGGGCTGGCGCGTCAGGCAGGCTTCCAGCAGCTTAATTCCGGACGCCTGTCCGCGGCCGAGCAGTCATTCCAGTCCGCGCTACAGATCAATTCCCATGATGCGGATTCGCTGGGTGGGATGGGGCTGGTCAGCATGCGTCAGGGTGATGCGGCTGAAGCGCGTCGTTATTTTCAGGAAGCGATGGCTGCGGACCCCAAGACGGCTGACCGCTGGCGCCCCGCGCTGGCGGGGATGGAAATCAGCGGTGACTATGCGGCTGTCCGCCAGCTGATCGCAGCCCATCAGTACACCGAAGCCAAGCAGCGCCTGACATCGCTGGCGCGTCAGCCGGGACAGTTCACCGGTGCGACCCTGATGCTGGCGGACCTGCAGCGCACGACCGGGCAGATCGATGCATCTGAACAGGAATATCGGTCCGTTCTGGCGCGAGATCCCAACAACCAGCTGGCCCTGATGGGGCTGGCGCGGGTGGACATGGCGCAGGGCAACACAGCGGAAGCCCGTCAGCTGCTGTCGCGCGTCGGGCCGCAATATGCCACGGAAGTTGGCGAGATCGAGGTGACGGGCCTGATGGCCGCGGCATCGCACACGTCGGACTCGGCGCGCAAGGTTGCCATTCTGCGTGAAGCCATGACGCAGGCCCCGCGCGATCCGTGGGTGCGCATCAACCTGGCCAATGCCCTGCAGCAGCAGGGTGACGTGGCGGAAGCCGGGAGGGTCATGCAGCCGATCCTGGCCAATCCGGTTACGGCGCAGGACCGGCAGGCGGGTATCCTGTATACCTATGGCGCCGGCAATGACGCGGCGACCCGTCGCCTGCTGTCCGGGCTGTCCCCCGAGGATTATTCGCCGGCCATCCGTTCGATTGCCGAGGAAATGCAGATCAAGGAAGATCTGGCCAGCCGTCTGTCGATGGTGCCAAATCCGGTTCCCCTGATCCGTGAAGCGCTTGCCCCGCCTGACCCGACCGGCGCGCGCGGCGTGGCCGTGGCAGACCTGTTCCGCCAGCGTGGTGACATGATCCATGCCCGCATGGCCCTGCGTATCGCCTCGACCCGTACGATTGACCTGTCGCCGGACCAGCGACTGGCCTACGCCACCGAATACATGAAGATCAGCAACCCGGTTGCCGCCGCCCGCCTGCTTGCGCCGCTGGGCGATGGTAGCGGAAGCGGAGCAGGCAATGCGCTGCTGCCGGAACAGCAGCAGACGCTCCAGCAGCTGCGCATGGGCATTGCCGTGGCGCAGTCCGACCTGCTGAACCAGCGTGGCGATCAGGCGCAGGCGTATGATCACCTGGCCCCGGCGCTGCGGGCGGATCCGGAGGCGACATCGCCCAAACTGGCGCTGGCCCGGCTGTATAACGGCGAAGGCAAATCCAGCAAGGCACTGGACATCGACCTGGCAGTACTGCGCCATAACCCGCAGGATCTTGATGCCCGGCAGGCCGCCGTGCAGGCCGCGGTCAATAGTGGCCGCAAGAGCCTGGCCACCCATCTGGCGATGGACGGCGTACAGGAAAGCCCGATGGATGCCCGCGCATGGCTGGGCATGGCCGTGGCCGATCAGGCGGATGGACATGGGCATCGGACCATTGCCGACCTGCGCCGGGCGTATGACCTGCGCCTGCAGCAGGTCGAGGGGTCCCGCTCTGCCTTCGGCCCTGCAGCGACCGAGGAAGATGCGCTGGCGCCACCTTCCAGCAACCCGTTCCGCCACCATGGCTACGGGCGGCAGACGGAACTTGGCGCGCCGGTCACGGGTGGGTCCTACAGCATGGAAGCGACCTCACCCGAGGCTGCGGACCAGATGCTGTCTTCCATTTCCGGGCAGATCAATACCCTGCGTGAAAATCTTGCCCCGTCCATTGACGGTGGTCTCGGGTTCCGGTCGCGTTCGGGTGAACACGGCATGGGCCGCCTGACGGAAGCCAACATTCCCATCGTCGGGCGCCTGCCGCTGCAGGCCGGTGAATCCAGCCTGACCTTCTCGATCACGCCAACCATGATCTGGTCGGGTGACCTGAATGCCGGTTCGGTTTATGACGTGCCCCGTTACGGCACCAATATGGCGACGGAGGCGTACAACCAGTACGTCAATTCCTTGAGCCAGAACAACAGCAGCAGCAGCCTGCGGACCCAGCAGATTCAGGGCGGGCAGGGTGAAGCGGGCTTTGCGCCGGATGTGCAGTTCAGCAATAGCTGGGTGCGGGCGGATGTCGGCGCATCGCCGATCGGCTTCCCCATCACCAATGTGCTGGGCGGGGTCGAATTCTCGCCACGTGTCGGGCCGGTGACGTTCCGTGTCAGTGCCGAGCGCCGTTCGATCACCAACAGCGTCCTGTCCTATGGCGGCCTGCGTGATCCGAACTACAATTCGGCCCTGGGCCGTTACGCGCTGAACCATTATGGCAGCCAGCTTGCGTCGCAGTGGGGGCAGGAATGGGGTGGTGTCGTGACCAACCACTTCCATGGCCAGGTCGAGGCGACGCTGGGCAATACCATCCTGTATGGTGGCGGTGGCTATGCGATCCAGACCGGTAAGAACACGCGGAGTAATAACGAGCGTGAGGCCGGTATCGGCGCCAATACACTTGTGTGGCACAACGCCAACATGCTGGTGCGGATCGGTGTCAGCCTGACCTATTTCGGTTATGCCAACAATCAGGACTTCTATACTTATGGGCAGGGTGGCTACTTCTCGCCCCAGTCCTATTACTCAGCTACCGTTCCGATCCGTTACGCCGGGCAGCACAAGCGACTGGACTGGGATGTGACCGGCAGCGTGGGCTATCAGGTGTTCCACGAACACTCTTCCCCATTCTTCCCGACATCCTCGCTCTTGCAGTCGGGGGCCCAGTACATTGCCGACTCGTATATGCAGAATGCGACGGCCTCGGATTATCTGTCAGAGGAAACGGTAGACAGGGCCTATTATCCCGGGGATAGTATCGCTAGTCTTACGGGCGGCTTCAATGCTAGGGTAGGGTATCGATTTACACACAATCTTCGTCTTGATCTGTCGGGGCGCTGGCAGAAGGCCGGTAACTGGACTGAAAGCGGCGCCATGATTTCCGTACACTATCTTATTATGGACCAGTAATGACAACTTTCAACGCAAAACCGGACTTCTCGCTTTTCCTGCAGGCCCTGTCGTGGGAAATCGACGATCAGGCCGGGATCGAGGTCAGGAATGACCTGCTGCGCGAGGTCGGCCGCGGCATGGCTGGTCGACTGCAGCCGCCCCTGTGCAACACCATCCACCAGCTGCAGATCGAACTGAATGCCCTGCTGGGCATGATCAACTGGGGATATGTGAAGCTGGAACTGCTGGCGGAAGAACAGGCCATGCGCATCGTGCATGAAGACCTGCCGCAGGTTGGCAGTGCAGGTGAACCCTCGGGCACCTGGCTGGCCCCGGTGCTGGAAGGGCTGTACGGCCGCTGGATCACGTCGCAGCCGGGTGCGTTTGGTGATTATGTCGTCACCCGCGATGTGGATGCGGAAGACCTGAATTCCGTCCCGACCCAGACCATCATCCTGTACATGCGTACCCGCAGCAACAGCAACTGACCGGACCTGTCCGGGCCGCGCTGTTGCCGCATGACCCCGCCCACAGGCATGTATATGGCCTGCCGGCGGGGTTTTTTTACACCTGCTGGCCCAATTTCTCGTCCTGCCTTGCGCTAGATCATGCGGATTGCAGGACGGGTGTTTCAGTAATTATGACCACAGCGGGCGGGACCGTCCGGCTCGTATCCCTGCTGTCCTGACCATTATGATGAGGAAGCCGCCGCATGAAGCTGTCCCGCAAGATATTCCTGCTGTCCGCCGTGGCGTGCGGCATGATGGTGGCGCATGACGCCGCCCATGCAGCGCATCATGCCCCGGGTGATCCGGCCGATGAAAAGGCACGTCAGGTGCTGGCGCATATGAGCCCTGAAGACAAGATGTCCCTGCTGTTCAGCGTTGACGGTGGTGGGTTCAATGGCAGCGTCGCCCCGCCGGGCGGCCTTGGTTCGGCGGCGTATCTGCGTGCGCCTGCGGGGTCGGGCCTGCCGGACCTGCAGATTTCGGATGCGGGGCTTGGCATCCGCAACCCGGCCCATATCCGTAAGGACGGGGCGGCGGTTTCCCTGCCATCGGGGCTGTCCACCGCCAGTTCGTGGGACATGGACATGGCGCGTGAGGCCGGGGCCATGATCGGCCGCGAAGCGTGGCAGAGCGGCTTCAACGTCCTGCTGGGCGGCGGGGCGGACCTGACCCGTGACCCGCGCGGTGGCCGCAATTTCGAATATGCAGGCGAGGATCCGCTGCAGACCGGGCGCATGGTCGGCAGCACCATTGCGGGCGTGCAGTCACAGCATGTGATTTCCACCCTCAAGCATTACGCGATGAACGATCTCGAGACATCACGCATGACCATGAGTGCGGATATCGACCCTGTGGCCATGCGTGAAAGTGACCTGCTGGGCTTCGAGATCGCGCTGGAAACCGGGCATCCCGGTTCGGTCATGTGTTCGTATAACCGCGTGAACGACCTGTATGCGTGTGAAAACCCGTACCTGCTGAACACGACGCTGAAGCAGGACTGGCATTATCCCGGCTTCGTCATGTCCGACTGGGGGGCCACCCATTCCTCCGCCCGTGCGGCGCTGGCCGGTCTGGATCAGGAATCGGCGGGCGACCATGCTGATGCGCGTCCCTATTTCCAGGCGCTACTGGCGGCCGATGTGAAGGCGGGTCGCGTGCCGCAGTCGCGTATTGATGACATGGCGCAACGTATTGTCCGTTCCCTGTTCGCGCAGGGGCTGGTTGACCATCCGCCGCGGCGTGCGCCGCTGGATGTCGTGACCGACACCCTTGTCGCCCAGCGTGACGAGGAAGAAGGCGCGGTCCTGCTTCGCAACGAAGGCAACGTCCTGCCGCTGTCCCCCACCGCGCGCATTGCGGTCATTGGCGGTCATGCGGATGTGGGCGTGATTTCGGGTGGCGGGTCCAGCCAGGTCGATCCCATCGGGGGTGAGGTCGTCAAGGGACCGGGCAAGAAGGACTGGCCGGGCGATCCGGTCTATTTCCCGTCCAGCCCGCTGAAGGCCATGCGGGCCGAGGCCCCGTCTGCGCACATTACCTATGATCCGGGCACGAATATCGCAGCCGCCGTCCGTGCCGCGCGCGCCGCCGATGTCGCCGTCGTGTATGCCACCCAGTTCACCTTTGAAGGGATGGACGCGCCGAACATGCATCTGGATGGCAATGCGGATGCGCTGATCGCCGCCGTTGCGGCCGCCAACCCGCGCACCGTGGTGGTCATGGAAACCGGCGATCCGGTGCTGATGCCGTGGAACAGCAGCGTGGCGGGCGTGCTGGAGGCATGGTTCCCCGGTTCCGGTGGCGGCACGGCCATCGCACGGCTGCTGTTTGGCAAGGTCGCGCCGTCGGGCCATCTGACCATGACCTTCCCGCAGGCTGAATCCCAGCTTGCCCATCCTGACATCGCGGGTGTAACCGCCAACAACGTGTTCGAGATGCAGTTCCATACCGATCAGGAACTGGTGTACGATGAAGGTAGCGATGTCGGTTACCGCTGGTTCGACCGCAATCACCTCAAGCCGCTCTATCCGTTCGGCTATGGCCTGACCTACACCACCTTCGCCACCGACGGGCTGGCGGCGGGGTATCACCACAAGCAGCTTACGGTGACGTTCAACGTGCGCAATACCGGCACGCGTCCGGGTGTGGATGTGCCGCAGGTCTATGTCGGTCTGCCCGATGGTGGCGCGCGCAGGCTGGGGGGCTGGCAGCGCGTGACGCTGGCACCGGGCGAAAGCCGCCAGGTCTCGGTGCAGGTCGATCCGCGCCTGTTGGCCCATTTTGATGGCAGGCATGACCGGTGGGCCATTCCTTCGGGCCGCTTCCGGGTCTGGCTGGGCACGTCGGCCGTGGATGACAGCCAGCAGGTCAGCGTGCATCTGCCCGCGCGCACGCTGGCGCCCTGAGGCACGGGGTGAAACGTTTCCTGCTGGCCGCCGTGGGGCTGTCGGGCGTAGGCATCCTGCCTGCTTCCGGTGGCTGCCTGGCGGCGGGCCTGCCTGATACCGCACTGGATCGTGCCCGTGTGCTGCTGGCGGTGCAGGAACTGGAAATTACCCTGCTGACCCATCCCAGCGCGACTGTGGCGCTGGAGGACTGGTGCGCCAGCCACCACATGGCCGACAGGCCGGTGGTGGTTGCACGCAAGATGATCCCTACCGGGCCCGATCCCGTACCCGCACGCGTACGGGCTGACCTTGGGGCCAGTGCCACACAGCCCATACGCCACCGGCAGGTGCAGCTTGTCTGCGGCACCCATGTGCTGTCGGTCGCCGACAACTGGTATGTGCCCGACCGGCTGACGGCGGATATGAACGCCACGCTGGACGGGACCGACGCGGCATTCGGGCATGTGGTTGCGGGCCTGCATTTTTCACGTGACCGGCTGGAATTCACCCGGCTGTGGTCACCGTGGCCCGGGAGCCCGCATGACACGGCGGGAGTGATCACACCGCCTGCGCAGATCGTGCGCCAGCGCGCGGTACTGCGCGATGCGCGTGGCCAGCCCTTTAGCGAGGTGGTGGAGACCTATACGGACCAGACCCTGTCGTTCATGCCCGCAATGGATGCGGATTACGCGCATTAGGCTGGTATTGTGGTGGCAGTTTTTCATATAATCCATTGATAAGAAATGATAAAATTATTTGGACGTCACCTTTTTTCAAAAAGGCGATGTTTCCCGAAGCGTTCTGAAACCGGATTTCCGCAAACTTCGTGATGATTGCCGGATGGTGTCCGGGCGGACTATTTCAAATAGTCTCAAAGCCTTATGACCGGAGCAAGAATTCACCATGATCGACCTGCGTGATCCCTCCACCCCACCGGAAAGCGTGCGGCAGGCGCTGGGCCTGCAGCCCCATCCCGAAGGCGGAAGCTACCGCGAGATATGGCGTGATACCCCGGCCGATGGTCCGCGTGGCGCGGTATCCACCATCATGTTCCTGCTGGCGGCGGGGGAGCGGTCGCACTGGCACCGGGTTGACGCGGCGGAAATCTGGTGCTGGCAGGGGGGCAGTCCGCTGGTGCTGGAAATCGCCCCGCGTGCCGACGGTCCGATTGAACGTGTCACCATTGGCCCGCTGCCGGAACAGGGGCAGGTGATGCAGGCCGTGGTGCCGGCGGGCGCCTGGCAGGCGGCATTCCCGGAAGGAGCGTGGAGCCTGACGGGCTGCCAGGTCGCGCCGGCGTTTGTATTCAGCAGCTTCGAACTGGCCCCGCCGGGCTGGTCACCACAGGGAGAGGCAGAATGACATTCCCCAAATGGCTGGTCTGGGCGCGGGACCTGCAGGCACTGGCCCAGAGCGGCCTGACCTATGCCGAAAGCCCCTTTGACCGTGAGCGGTATGAAAGCATAAGGCAGATCGCAGCCGAGATGATGGCGGCAGGCAGCGCAGCCGACATGGAGCGGGTGCTGGACCTGTTCACCCGACAGGACGGGTACGCCACGCCCAAGATCGTGGTGCGGGCCGCCGTGTTTGATGAACGCCAGCGGATCCTGCTGGTACGCGAAGTGCTGGACCATGACCGCTGGACGTTGCCCGGAGGCTGGGCGGACGTGAACCTCAGCCCGGTGGAAAACACGGTCAAGGAAGTGCGTGAGGAAAGCGGGTATGATGTCCGTGTTACCCGGCTTGCCGCCGTGTGGGACCGCGACCGGCAGGGCCATCCGCCCGCGCCGTTTTCATGCTACACGCTGTATTTCATATGCGAACTGACCGGCGGGCAGGCACAGACCAGTGTCGAGACATCGGAAATCGGCTGGTTCGGCCCCGATGAAATCCCTGCGGACCTGTCCCTGGGCCGCGTCCTGCCACAGCAGATCGCCCGCATGTTCGACCATGTCCGCAACCCTGGACTGCCGACGGATTTTGACTGAGCGGTCCCGCACGCAGGCCATTGAAAACGCCGCGAAGATTTCCATATTCATTACAAATTGAAACCTGATGGCATTTCACGGACATAGGGACCGGCAATGACGGAACACACAACGACAACCCCGCCCGAAGCAACGGGTGAACAGCATGAATTCAGCGCCGAGGTCGGCCGCCTGCTCGACCTTGTGGTGCATGCGCTTTATTCCGAGCGCGAGATCTTCCTGCGTGAACTGGTGGCAAATGCGGCGGACGCCACCGACAAGCGCCGGTTCGAGGCGCTGACCGATGGCGCGCGTGCGCTGCCCGATGATGCGAAGATCCGCATCAACCCCGACAAGGACGCCCGCCTGCTGACCATAAGTGATGATGGCGCGGGTATGAGCAAGGAAGACCTTGCCCGCAACCTTGGCACCATCGCGCGTTCCGGCACCCGTGCCTTTGGCGAGGAACTGGCCAATGCAAAGCCCGAGGACAAGCCAAGCCTGATCGGGCAGTTCGGCGTGGGCTTCTATGCCGCGTTCATGGTGGCGGATCGGGTGGACGTGATCTCGCGTCGCGCGGGCAGTGATGAAGCCTGGCGCTGGTCCTCCACTGGCAAGGGCAACTACACGATCAGCCCGGCGACCCGTGATAAGGCAGGCACCGACATCATCCTGCACATCAAGGAAGATGCGAATGATTTCCTTGATTCATGGCAGCTTGAAACCATCGTGCGCAAATGGGCCGACCACATTTCGTGGCCGATCACCATCGTCAAGGATGATGGGGAAGAGGCTTCGGCCAACAAGGGTACGGCGCTGTGGCGCAAGCCGCGTGGCGAGATTGATGAAGAACAGCTGAACGAGTTCTATCGCCACGTCAGCCACAACTTCGATACGCCATGGGCCACCCTGCACTGGCATGCCGAGGGGATGCTGGAATTCTCGGCCCTGCTGTTCATTCCCGGCAGCAAGCCGTTCGAATTCGCCGAACCGGTGCGTGAAAGCCAGATCCGGCTGCATGTCCGCCGTATGTTCATCACCGATGATGCGGGCCTGCTGCCGCCGTGGCTGCGTTTTGTGACCGGTGTGGTGGATACCGAGGACCTGCCGCTGAACGTCTCGCGCGAAATGCTGCAGGCGACGCCGGTGCTTGCGCGCATTCGCAAGGCGGTGACCAACCGCGTGATCTCGGAACTCAAGACACGGTCCAAGGACGAAGCGGATTTCGAGAAGTTCTGGGACAATTTCGGCCCGACCTTCAAGGAAGGCATCTGGGACGACGCCGAACACCGCACGGAACTGGCCGCCATCGCGCGCTTCAGGTCCAGCACGCAGGACGGCTGGACCACGCTGGATGCGTATCTGGAGCGCAAGAAGCCCGAGCAGGAAGCCATTTACTACCTGACTGGCGACCGCACGGAAATGCTGCCGTCCTCGCCGCAGCTTGAAGGCTTCCGCGCCCGCGGGATCGAGGTGCTGCTGCTGTCCGATCCGGTGGATTCCTTCTGGCCTGACCGCCTGGGCGTGTACAAGGACACGCCGCTGCGCAATATCAGCCAGTTCCAGACCGATCTGGAAAAGTTCGGCGCGCCGGAGGAAACGCAGGCTGAAAAGGACACGCTGGAGGTCGTCCTTCCTGCGCTGAAGGACGCACTGGGTGACGCGGTATCGGATGTGAAGGGCACCAACCGCCTGGTCAACAGCGCCGTGGTGCTGGCAGCCCCCGAATCCGGGCCGGACCTGCAGATGATCCGGCTTATGAAGCGTAGCGGCCAGCAGGTGCCCGATACGGCGCCGGTGCTGCAGGTCAACCCCGCACACCCGCTGATCGCGGATCTTGCGACCCGCGTGAAGAATGGCGACCCGGTGCAGGATATTGCCCTGACGCTTATGGACATGGCCCGTATCCAGGATGGCGAAAGCCCGAAGGATCCGACCGGCTTTGCCCAGCGCCTGACCACGATCCTGACCCGCCTGCCGCTGTCCGACGGTCCGCAGGGCTGATCCCGCGCGATTCTGTCAGACCGGACCGGATTGTCCCGCCATGCATCCGCATGGCGGGACAGTTTCGTTATGGAGACAGGAAACGCGATTTCAGTCTTTTGTATCAAGCCTGTGGTGTGGGCCGGGTGCCGCATTCGGCTTCATGGCCACAAGGACCAGCATGGGCGGGCGCCGCACGGTATCTTCCAGATCGGGACGGTCGCGCAGTAGGTCTGCTGCGGGTTGCGGTTCGGCCAGGTGCCGGAGCTGAAAGCCCGCATCCAGTAGGGTGTTGACGTAGGTTTCCATCGTGCGGTGGTATTTTATGACCCCGTCCACAAACCATGACGTACTGCGCGCGCCCTGCTGCTGATAGTGGTCGAGTGGCCAGTGCAGCTTGTGGCCGTCCGCATTGTGTATCCAGCCTATGGGGTTGGCGGTGCAGACGGGGTGCTCCACTGAAAAGACAAGCAGTCCGCCGGGCCTGAGGCTGTCGAAAACGCGGCGGACTACGGCTGCGTAATCCGCGATGTAATGCAGGGCGAGGGAGCAGACCACGAGGTCAAATACCGCGGGCTGCACCGCATGGTCCTCGATGGAGCCATGGATATAGGTGATGGCCGCGTCGTGCGTCAGTGCGCGTGCGGCTTCGATCATTTTCAGCGATACATCCAGTGCGGTGACCGTGGCCGCGCCGCGTTCGCGGGCGTAACGGGCAAAATCCCCGAACCCGCATCCAAGGTCGAGTACGGCCCTGCCATGCAGGTCGGGCAGCAGGGCGCGTATCGCCGGGATTTCCAGCGCACCGTTCAGCCCCGTGTCCTTTTCGCGCAGGGTGCGGTATCCGTCAAAAAAACGCGGATTGTCATAAATGTTCTGGGGGGACGGCGTTGCCGTGTCTTTTACCTCGCCCGGTGGCGGGGAATCATGGTAATCGGGTGTTGATGTCATGATGGATGTCTCCCTTGGTGGACCCGGTGGTCATCCAAGGCGATCACGGACGGGCACGGACCCGCAGGGGCCGTGCAGCCGCCAGTTCTCTTTTATCCGGACTGTCACCGTCGGCCCTGGCATTGCACCAGATCTGCTGACCCCGGCCCGAAGGCCGGGCGCTCGCGGGCTTCAGGCCGCAGCCTGTTACCGCCGGTAGGGACTTTCACCCCGCCCTGAGAACACAGGCGATCAGGATAAAGGCGGGGCCGTATCTGGCGCAAGCCTGTGGAACCGTCCGTGATCCGGTTGTATGATGGACGATGACCGCGGGACTGGCGGCCTGCCGGTGTAAAAAAGCGATGTATCGGGGGCGGGGGCTTGAATAACAGCCTGCTGAATGTTTCCTTACGCCCCTTTTGTGTGTTCTGGTTTTTGGATGGCGGCAAGTATTATATGAAAATTGATAACGTCTCTTATCGCAGCGTATGGGTAGATGCGGATGATGGCTGGTCGGTCCATATCTTTGACCAGACCCGTCTGCCCTGGTCGCTTGATATCCTGCGCCTGACTGAACGCGACCAGGTGGCGCACGCCATCCGCAGCATGCAGGTGCGTGGCGCGCCGCTGATCGGTGCGGTCGCGGCCTATGGTCTGGCGCTGGCATTGCGGTACGATAGCAGTGACGCCGCCATGGAACGTGATGCGGCGCTGCTTGCGGCCACCCGGCCCACGGCGGTCAACCTGGCCTGGGCGATCCGGCGCATGCTGACGCGCCTGCGCCAGACCGCACCCGCGGACCGTGTGGCGGCGGCATATGACGAAGCCGGGCGCATCTGTGATGAAGACGTGATCCAGAATGAAGCCATCGGGCGGCAGGGCCTTGAACTGATCGAGGAGATCGCAGCCCGCCGTCCCGGCCCGGTCAACATCATGACCCACTGCAACGCGGGCTGGATCGCGACGGTGGACTGGGGCACCGCACTTGCGCCGATCTACATGGCGCATGACCGTGGCATTGACGTGCATGTCTGGGTGGATGAAACGCGCCCGCGCAATCAGGGCGCATCCCTGACGGCATGGGAACTGGGCCGCCACGGGGTGAAGCATACCGTCATTGCCGATAACGCCGGTGGTCACCTGATGCAGCATGGTCAGGTGGACATGGTGATCGTGGGCACCGACCGTGTGACCCGCACGGGCGACGTGGCCAACAAGATCGGCACGTATCTCAAGGCGCTGGCGGCGCATGACAATGGCGTGCCCTTCTGGGTGGCGCTGCCGTCCACCACCATCGACTGGTCCATTAGCGATGGTGTGAAGGAAATCCCCATCGAGGAACGTAGCGGCCGTGAAGTCACCCACATTCAGGGGCGTGACGAAGGTGGCGCCGTGACGGCCGTACAGCTTGTGCCCGATGGCAGCACCGCCGCCAATCCGGCATTTGACGTCACGCCCGCGCGGCTTGTGACCGGGCTGATTACCGAACGTGGCCGCTGCCCCGCAACGGCGGACGGATTGTGCGACCTGTTCCCCGAATACGTGTAGACTGCGGCCCCGCAGGCCGGGGCTGTTCACCTATAACCTTGACAGGCGCGGGCGGGATTGGCTTTGTCGCGCCTGCAACCGGGTGTGGTCCCTTCAGGGCGCATCCCCCAAAATCTGGTAGAATCAGGACAAGATCATGCATCCCTATCGTACCCATAGCTGTGCGGCCCTGCGGGCAGCCGACGCCGGGCAGACGGCCCGCCTTTCCGGATGGGTACACTCCAAGCGCGATCATGGCGGCCTGCTGTTCATTGACCTGCGTGACCATTTCGGCATGACGCAGATTGTGATCCCCGCGGGTTCCCCCGTGCTGGAAACGGCGGAACGCGTACGCGTGGAAAGCGTGCTGACGGTCACGGGCGAAGTCGTGCTGCGTGATGGCGCGACCAAGAACCCGAACCTGCCCACCGGTGAGATCGAACTGCGCGCGCGTGAGATCGAGGTCCAGTCCAGCGCCGACGTACTGCCGCTGCAGGTGGCGGGCAACGAACATTACCCCGAGGACCTGCGCCTGACCTACCGCTACATCGACCTGCGGCGTGAGAAGGTGCATCGCAACATCATGCTGCGCGCGCAGGTGATTGCCAGCCTGCGCAGGCGGATGACGGATCTGGGCTTCGTGGAATTCCAGACCCCGATCCTGACCGCGTCCTCGCCCGAGGGCGCGCGCGACTTCCTCGTGCCCGCGCGCATGCATCCGGGCAAGTTCTATGCCCTGCCGCAGGCCCCGCAGCAGTTCAAGCAGCTGGCGATGGTCGCCGGCTTTGACCGGTATTTCCAGATTGCACCGTGCTTCCGCGACGAAGCCGCTCGTGCCGACCGTTCCCCCGGTGAGTTCTACCAGCTTGATTTCGAAATGGCGTTCGCGACACAGGAAGACGTGTTCGCAACCCTTGAGCCGGTGATGGAAGGCGTGTTCCGCGAATTCGGCGGTGGCCGCATTGTAAGCGAAGGGCCGTTCGAGCGGATTCCCTACGCCACGGCCATGGAAGTCTATGGCAGCGACAAGCCCGACCTGCGTAACCCGCTGAAGCTGTCGGACGTGACCGACGCCTTCGCCGGTTCCGGCTTCGGCCTGTTTGCGCGTATCGCAGCCGATGGCGGGCAGGTTCGTGCCATTCCCGCCCCCGGCGCAGGTGACCGCCCGCGTGCGTTCTTTGACAAGCTGAATAACTGGGCGCGCGAATCCGGCGCTGGTGGTCTGGGCTACATCATCTTCGCCGAAGAAGGTGGCAAGGGTCCGATCGCCAAGAACCTCGAGGCCGACCGGATCGAGGCCATCCGTGCGAAAACGGGTCTGAAGGCGGGGGATGCCGTGTTCTTCGTGGCCGGCAAGGGTGATGAAATGGTCAAGTTCTCGGGCGCCGTGCGCACGCGCGTCGCGACCGAACTGGACCTGATCGAACAGAACGCCTTCCGCTTCTGCTGGATTACGGATTTCCCGATGTACGAGCGCAACGAGGAAACGGGTGAGATCGATTTCTCCCACAACCCGTTCTCCATGCCGCAGGGTGGCATGGATGCGCTGCAGAACCAGGACCCGCTGACCATCAAGGCCTTCCAGTACGATATCGTGTGTAACGGGATCGAACTGTCCTCAGGCGCGATCCGTAACCACCAGCCCGACGTGATGATCCGCGCTTTCGAGATCGCGGGCTATCCGGCAGGCGAGGTCGAGGCCCGCTTCGGCGGCATGCTTAACGCCTTCCGTTATGGCGCGCCGCCGCATGGCGGCTCGGCCCCGGGCGTGGACCGTATCGTGATGCTGCTGGCGGATGAGCCGAACATCCGCGAGGTGATCCTGTTCCCGCTCAACCAGCAGGGCGAGGATCTGATGATGGGTGCGCCCGCGCCGGTCGAGCCGCAGCGGCTGAAGGAACTCTCGCTCGCCCTCGACCTGTCGCGCCCCAAGCCCGGCCAGGCCAAGAACTGAGTGGCGTGATGCCAGCCGATGCACCTGCCGCCCCGATGCCCCGTGCCGCGCAGCACGGGGTGCCGGTGGGGCGGTGCGTGATGGTGGGCATGACGCTGGCGTGCCTGTGGCGCAGCATGCCGGTGCAGGCGGCCCCGGCCATGGCTGCGCACCGTGCGGTCTATGACCTGACGCTGGTGGCGGTCAGTGGCGGCGACGTTGTCACGGCGGAGGGCAGGCTGACCTTCGTCCTGTCTGACATGTGTTCGGAATGGTCCTCGCAGCAGCAGCTTCATCTGCGCACCGTGGGGCGTGACGGGGCGGAATCGGTCAGTGATTCGGATTATGCCGTGCTGGAGGAAAAGGACGGTTCATCCCTCGTGTTCCGTGCCGACCAGACGGAAAACGGACAGCCCGCCCCCCGTATCGCGGGGGAGGCCCATATGCGCCCTACCGGTGGGAAGGTGCATTACACCGCCCCCGTGGCCCATGACGTGACACTGCCTGCCGGGACGCTGTTTCCCGTTGCGCATACGGCGGCAATCATTCAGGCAGGACAGGACGGGCGGGGACAGATCGCGCCTTTCCTGTTTGACGGCACGGTGGATACCGGGGCGCTGGGGACCTATGTGCTGCTGCTGGGGCGCGATACGCAGCCGGTGGCGGGTATGTTCCCCGCCCTTGCCACGCTTGCGGCGCAGCGGGTGCATGTCGCCTATTACAATCCCACCACCCGTGACATGACCCCGGTGTTCGAGACGGGCATGCGCTATTTCAGCAATGGCGTAGCCGACCGGGTTGACATGGATTTCGGGCAGTTTCGCATGTCGGGCACATTGCGCGAATTCCGGCTGCTGCCGGTGCCCGACCACTGCCCGGTGCCCGGTGTGGCACCGGGGCATGGTGGTGTCAGCCCGTCGCATCCGCCAGCGTAACCACCATCGGCACATGGTCGGATGGCTGCGGTTTGCCCCGTTCGTCACGGGCAGGCAGGGCTGTCAGCAGCCGTTCGGCCACGCGGGGGGATAGCAGGGCATGGTCGATGCGCAGACCGCTGTCGCGTTGCCATGCCGCCGCCTGATAATCCCAGAATGTATAGAACCGCCCCACAGGGTGCAGCGCACGCAGCGCATCGGTCAGCCCCAGCCAGAGCAGGCGGCGGAAGGCGGCGCGGCTCTGCGGGCGGACCAGGGCGTCATCGGGGGACAGTGCGCCGGGGGCGCAGTCCTCATCGGTGGGGCAGACGTTGTAATCGCCCAGCAGGACAAAATCCTGTCCGGCCTGCAGCATGCCATGTGCGTGGAGCGCCAGCGCCTCCATGAACGCCAGCTTGGAGTCGTAGCCAGCACTGCCGCCGGAATTGCCGTTGGGCAGGTACAGGTTGCCAAACACCAGCCCGCAGCTGCGGATTTCCACATAGCGTGCCTGTGCCGGGTCGGTTTCCCAGCCGGGCAGGGCGGTATGCGTGATGTCATGCGCGTGACGGGTCAGGATGGCGACGCCGTTATAGCTTTTCTGTCCCACCACGATGCTGTCGTAGCCCGCTGTCTTGAACACATCGACGGGAAAGACCTCGGTCTGGCACTTGATTTCCTGCAGCGCCAGCACGTCGGGCTGCTCGCGGGCCAGATAGTCCAGCACATGGTCCTGACGCTGGCGGATGGAATTGACGTTCCAGGTGGCGAATTTCATCATTCGACCGAAAAGCTCGTGCCACATCCGCATGATGACGCGGCATTGGGATTGCGCACGGTAAAGTGCGCGCCCATCAGGCTGTCATCAAAATGCAGTTCAGCCCCGCTCAGCAGGTCCATGCTGGCCGGATCGACCACCACGCGGACCGTTCCGGCCGGGATCACGATATCATCAGGCCGGCTTTCATGATCCAGCGCGAATTTGTACTGGAACCCGTTGCACCCCCCGGCCTCGACCGATACCCGCAGCGCGGGTTCCCCGGTGGGCGAGGCAGGCTGTTCATCCAGTATTTCACGCAGGCGGCGGGCCGCCGCGTCCGATACGCGGAAGCTGTCGGTGGACGGGGTGGGGGGCATGGACATCGGGTTTCACCATGATCAATGGCACGCAACCCTGAGGGACCATGTTGGCCACGGGCGGCGCGCGGGTTATGGATGGGCGGCGGCATCATCACGTGCCGTTCCATCCATGGCTGGATCCTGACCTTATATGAGCACTGCACCCTATGCTGTCCAGACCGCCACGGCCCGTGGCAGGCTCTATCCCGAAGCCGAGGCCCCGACCCGCAGCCCGTGGCAGCGCGACCGCGACCGGGTGCTGCATTCGGCGGGGTTTCGCACGCTGCAGTACAAGACGCAGGTCTTCCTCAACCATGAAGGCGATTTTTTTCGCACCCGCCTGACCCATTCGCTGGAAGTGGCGCAGGTCGCCCGCTCCATCGCGCGCAGGCTGGGGCTGGAGGAAGACCTGACCGAGGGCCTGGCGCTGGCCCATGACCTTGGCCACACCCCCTTTGGCCATGCGGGGGAAGAAGCGCTGTCCACTGCCATGAAGCCATGGGGCGGGTTCGACCACAACACGCAGTCCCTGCGGCTGGTGACGTTGCTGGAACGGCGGTATTTCGCCTTTGATGGCCTGAACCTGACATGGGAAATGCTCGAGGGGCTGGCCAAGCATAACGGACCGGTGGACCATCCCACGCCCTATGTGGCGGATTACGCCGCCCGGCACGGTCTGGAACTGGGCAGCTATGCCTCGGCGGAGGCACAGGTCGCGGCCCTGTCCGATGATATCGCCTACCACGCCCACGACCTTGATGACGGCCTGCGCGCGGGCCTGCTGCATATCGAGGATCTGGAAACCCTGCCCGTCGTGCGTGAGGCGCTGGCGGATGCGCGCGCAGCACAGCAGCAGGCTGGCTGCCATGCCGGCAATAACGATCCCCGCCTGCGGCATGAAACCATCCGGCGCGTGATCAACACGCTGGCCATGGACCTGATCGGCCAGACCCAGCGCAACCTTGAATGCCTGACCCCGACCTGTTCCGATGACATCCGCCACGCCGCCCGTCCCGTGGTGGCATACAGCCCGGAAATTGCCGCCGCCAATCTGGAAATCCGCAAATTCCTGTATGCGCGGCTGTACCGGCACTGGCGGGTCAACCGCATGACGCGCAAGGCGCGGCTGACGGTCGAATCGATTTTCGCCATCCTGTCGGAAAACATGACCCTGCTGCCCGATGGTACGCGGGAGCCGGCACTTGCCGCGCGCGATGGTGGTGACAGGGCAGGTGCATGCCGCGTGGTGGCGGATTATATTGCCGGGATGACCGATCGCTGTGCGATGGAAGAATATCGACGGTTGACGGACCTGTCCTCGCCGGGGTGAAACACGCCCATCGCATTTATCCGATTGCCTGCCGTTCTGGTATCACGGCAGGCCCGTCCTGCCGGGCCTGAGGGTCCGTTTACTGTTTTTGTTGGGAAACCGTGCCGCATGTCAGACAGTCTGTTCGTCCGTTACCTTACGCATGTGCGCGCAGCACTGGGCCGGATCGTGCCCGACCTGCCGCCTGCGCTGCTGGACCGGGTGGAGGTCACCCCCACCCGTGACCCGGCCCATGGCGACCTGGCGACCAATGCGGCGCTGGTCGTGTCCAAGGCGGCACGGCGCCGCCCGGCGGAGATCGCGGGTGAACTGGTGGCGGCGCTGGCGGATGTGCCCGGCATCGCACATGCGGAAGTGGCGGGCCCCGGTTTCGTCAACATGCGTCTGGCGCCCGCCGTGTGGCAGGACGTGGCGCGCAACGTCCTGAAGGTGGGTGAGGATTACGGCACCAGCACCGCGGGACGTGGCGTGAAGGTGAATGTGGAATACGTGTCCGCCAACCCCACCGGGCCGATGCATGTGGGCCACTGCCGTGGGGCCGTGGTGGGGGACGTGCTGGCCAACCTGCTGATCAAGGCGGGCTACGACGTCACGAAGGAATATTACATCAACGACGCCGGGGCGCAGGTCATCGCCCTGGCATGGGCGACCTACTGGCGGTACCTGCAGGCGCTGGGCACGACCGTGACCGAGGACGAATTCGCCGCTGTCGTGCCCGGTGGCGCGATCCAGTATGGCGGCGACTATCTTGTGCCGGTGGGCGAGGCGCTGGCCCGCGAACATGGCGACCGTCTGGCCGCCCCCGGCCTGAAGCCCGCCGATCCTGCCGTATGGCTGGAGACGGTGAAGCGCGAGGCGGTCGATACCATGATGGCCATGATCCGCGAGGATCTGGCGGCCCTTGGCGTGCATCATGATGTCTTCACCAGCGAGGCGAAGATCCTTGCCGACGGGGAAACCGACCGCGCCATAGCGGAGCTGGAAAAGAAGGGCCTGATCTACGAAGGCGTTCTGGAACCGCCCAAGGGCAAGCTGCCCGATGACTGGGAAGCGCGGCCGCAGACGCTGTTCCGCTCCACCGAGTTCGGGGATGACGTGGACCGTCCGCTGCGCAAGTCCGATGGGTCGAACACCTATTTCGCCAACGATATCGGTTATCATGCCGATAAGATCCGCCGCGGCGCCGATGTGCTGGTGGATGTATGGGGGGCGGACCACGGCGGCTACGTCACCCGCATGAAGGCGGCGGTTTCGGCGCTGGCGACGGACGGGCGGCCGGTGCTGGATGTGCTGCTGTGCCAGATCGTGCGTATCGTGCGCGACGGGCAGCCGGTGCGCATGTCCAAGCGTGCGGGCACCTTCGTCACCCTGCGCGATCTGATTGATGAAGTCGGGCGCGACGCCGTACGCTTTACCATGCTGACCCGCAAGGCGGACGCGCAGATGGAATTCGATCTGGATCAGGTCGTGGCGCAGAGCCGCGATAACCCGGTCTTCTACGTGCAGTACGCCCATGCGCGGTGCTGTTCCGTCCTGCGGTCGGCGGCGGCCATGGTCAATGAAGGAAAGATTCCGGGGGGCATCGCGCCTGCGGAACTGGCGGATGTGGACCTGTCGGGCCTGACGTCGGATGCGGAACTGGCGCTGCTGCAGCGCATGGCGCAGTGGCCGCGCATGGTCGAATCGGCGGCCAGCGCGCACGAACCGCACCGTATCGCGTTCTACCTCAATGAACTGGCGTCCGATTTCCATGCCCTGTGGAACCGTGGGCGCGATGATACGACCCTGCGTTTCCTGCAGGAAGATGATATCGCCGCCACCCGCATGAAGCTTGCCCTTGTCGAGGCCACGGCAACCGTGCTGCGATCGGGTATGAAAGTGCTCGGCGTACAGCCGGTCGAGGAGATGCGATGAGCCCTGACACCACGCCCCCCAACGTCCCCCCTGACAACAGGGGCGACAACCCGCCCGCACCCGATCCCTATGCCGCACCCAGGGGGCGGGAGCGCATGGGGGCCGATTCCAATCCCGACCTGAAGGCCGGCGCCCCCATGGAACCGGCGGATGACGTGCATACGCGTCCCGCCCGCCGCGCGGGTCGTGGTGGTTTCGATTTCAGGGCCCTGCTGTCGCGCGTGGCGGGCAGCAGCCTGCTGGGTGATGATCCGCTGACGCGCAAGCTGGTCTATGGCGCGGCGGGGCTGGGTGGCGTGCTGGTCGTGGCGATTGGCGGATGGTCGCTGTTCGGTCACCACCAGGGCGGGATTCCCGTCCTGGGGCCGCCCCCCGGCCCCGTACGCGTCAAGCCCGCCGATCCGGGCGGGATGCAGATACTGGGCGCAGGCGACGGTATGCCTGCGGATGGCGGCGTAATGCGCCTGTCCCCGCCGCCGGAACAGCCGCAGCCCGACGCCATGGCCCGCCAGTACGGACAGGTAACCGGTGAAGGGGAACCCACGTCCGCCCCGGCGCAGGCAACCCCGTCTGCCCCCCCCGCCACGCCACCAGCGGCTGAGACGCCGGCCGTCACGCCCGCGCCGCCGCCTGCCGCCCCGCAGCGGGCGGAGACGCCGGAACCGCAGGCCGAACCCGTTCAGCCCGCGGCCCTGCCGCCGCCGGTGCCCCGTGCGGCCAGTACGGGAACAGGGACGTATGGCGTGCAGCTTGCCGCCCTTGATACGCAGGAAGCGGCACTGAAAAGCTGGACCCGGCTGTCCAGCCGCTATCCCGATGTGTTCGGGCCGTACCAGCCTGCCGTGGTGAAGGCAGAACGCAACGGCAAGACCTTCTACCGCCTGCGCGTCAAGGGGCTGGCGAAGGCGCAGGCGGTCAGTCTGTGCGCAAAGGCCAGGGCAAAGAGCCTGGCGTGCGAACTGGTCCATTCCTGATCCCGCCATGGCCTGCGTTCCCGTTCCGCGGAGGGGAGGGTGAGCGGGGATAACGCCCCGCCCGCTTCCCCCACCACCGCCCCGATCGTGCATCTGGAAGGGTTCGACGGGCCGATGGACCTGCTGCTGGAACTGGCGCGGGCGCAGAAGGTGGATCTGTGGCGCATTTCCATCCTGCAACTGGTGGAGCAGTACCTGGCCGTCGTGCGCGCCGCGCGGGACATCCGGCTGGAGCAGGCAGCGGACTGGCTGGTCATGGCGGCGTGGCTGGCGTGGCTCAAGTCCCGCCTGCTGCTGCCCGAGGATGATGAGGAAGCAACCGACGCGGAGGAGGCAGCCAGCCTCCTGCATGAACGCCTGCTGGAACTGGAGCGGATGGTCCAGCTTGGCCGCTGGCTGGCGGCACGTCCGCAGCTGGGGTTGGAAGTGTTTGAACGCGGGCAGTCGGAAACGCTGGTGGAAATTGACCGCTCGGGTCTTGCGGTTGACGTGCCGCAGCTTATGCGGGGCTATATGGCGGCCATGCGCAGGCGGGCGCGCAAATCCGTCTATCAGCCGCGCGTGCTGCGGTTCTGGACCGTGCAGGACGCGCTGGCGCGGTTGCGGCGCATGCTGGGCACGCCCGACCTGAAGACGGACTGGTGCGGACTGGACGGGTTCGTGCCCGACATTCCGCTACAGGCCGACATGACGGAAACAATGGTGCAGACGGGCCGCCGCGCTGCCGTGGCGGGCACGTTGCTGGCCGGCCTTGAAATGGCGCGCAGCGGGATGATCGAACTCCAGCAGGCGGAACAGTTTGGCCGTATCTGGCTACGCGAACGGGCGGGGCTGCCGCATGACGCTGGAACAGAACCGGAAGGGGACATGGCCTGATGAACGAGACGCGACAGCCCGGGCTGCTGCCGGAAGGGGAAGCGGTCGAGACACTGGTCGAGGTGCGGGAATTCTCGCTCCGGCTGGTGGAGGCGCTGATCTTCGCCCGTGCCGATCCGCTCAGCACCCGGGCCATTGCCGAAGTGCTGGGCGCGCAGGGGGGCATACCGCATGATACCGCCGACCGGGATGCCTATGTCGCCGCCACGCTGGCGGCGCTGGCGGCGCAGTATGCGGGGCGTGGCGTCGTGCTGGTGGAAGTGGCGGGGGGATGGCAGTTCCGTACCGCCCCCGACCTTGCCCCGCGCCTGACCCGCGTCATGCCGCGCCCGCGCAGGCTTGCGCGATCGACCATGGAAACGCTGGCCATCATTGCCTATCACCAGCCCTGCACCCGTGCCGAGATCGAGGAAATCCGTGGCGTCAGCCTGAGCCAGCAGGTACTGGACACCCTGCTGGAGGCGGAACTGATCATGCCGCTGGGCCGTAAGGAAGTTCCGGGACGGCCCATCCTGTGGGGGACATCATCGGGCTTCCTGCGTCATTTCGGGCTGAAGGACCTGGGCGATCTGCCACGGCGCGAGGAACTGCTGGTGGATGTGCCCGATACCGCCGTGTCCCCCGATGCGCTCCCTGATGCGCCGGACGAGGTTCCTGACCCGTCCGCGTCGTGATAGGTGTGCAGGACATGCACGGGCGAGACGTGATGCCGGGCGGTAGCGTGCGGGTGTGCCGCGCGTGCGTGGTGGTGGAGGAAAGTGGTCATGTTCGATTTCGCGTGGTCTGAATTTGCCCTGATCGGGGTGGTGGGCCTGCTGCTGATCGGGCCCAAGGACATGCCTGTCGCCATCCGTACGGTGACCGGCCTGATCAAGAAGGCGCGCGGCCTCGCCACCGAATTCCAGTCCCATGTGGATGAAATGGTGCGTGAGGCAGACCTGACGGAAGCGCGTGACCAGCTTGGCCAGCTCAAGCGGCTGAACGTGCGCGACAAGCTGATGAAGGCGATTGACGGGGATGGCACGCTGCGGCGTTCGCTTGATCCCGCCACGCTGACGGGGACGGCGCCCGTCCCTCCTCCAGCCACGCCCGCCATGGAGAACGTGCTGCCGGAACAGAAGATTCCCTCGCGCCATTACATTCCCCCGCTATCCACTGCCGCGCCGAAGGAAGCGGATGCGGCGGTGCTGGCCAGCGCGCCCGATTTTCTTCCGCCCCGTGTCGCGCGCCGTATCGCGGCCGAACTGCCAGACCTGACCCCGCCGGCCTTCCTGCCGCCGGTCAGGGTCATTCACCGGGGGCAGCGTGTCTCCGTCACAGCCGACGGGCGGGAATAAGAACGCGATGGATGCAGGAGACGACACCCTGAATCAGGATTCGATCAACGACCAGCCCATGCCGCTGCTCGAACATCTGGTGGAACTGCGGCGCAGGCTGCTGTGGTCCATCGTGACGTTCATGGTGTGTTTTGCCGTCTGTTACTATTATTCGGAACAGATCTATTTCTTCCTGGCCAAGCCTCTGGGCGACATCATGCGCCAGAAGGGGGAACAGCCGCACCTGATCTATACCGCGCTGTATGAAGCCTTCTTCACCTATATGAAGGTCGCCTTTTTCGGTGCGGCCTGCCTGTCGTTTCCCATGGTGGCGGTGCAGGCGTGGATATTCATAGCGCCCGGGCTGTACCGCAGCGAAAAACGCGCATTCGCGCCCTTCCTGGTCGCGACGCCCATCATGTTCGCCATGGGGGCGGCGCTGGCGTACTATTTCATCTTTCCCGCTGCGTGGAAGTTCTTCCTGTCGTTCCAGACGGCGGACGGGCAGGACGGGCTGCAGATCGAACTGCAGGCCAAGGTGTCGGAATACCTGACACTGGTCATGAAGCTGATCCTGGCGTTCGGCATGGCGTTTGAACTGCCCGTGGTGCTGACGCTCATGGCGCGGGTGGGGCTGGTGACATCGAAGGGGCTGGCAAAGGTGCGGCGCTATGCCTATGTCGGCGCGTTCGTGGCCGCCGCCATCCTGACGCCGCCCGACGTGATTACCCAGACCGGTCTGGCCGTGCCGCTGATCGGGCTGTACGAGGTTTCCATTTTCTGCGCCCGCCTTGTCGAGCCGCGCAACCCGCCTGAAGACGACACCGAGGAGACTACCTGATGCACGACCTGCGCGCGCTTCGCGCCGATCCCGACGGTTTTGACGCCGACCTGAAGCGGCGGGGCGAGCCTGCCGTGGCGCAGGCGCTGCTGCTGCTGGATCATGACCGCCGCGCGGCTGAAACCGCATTGCAGGAACTGCAGGCGCGACGGAAGCAGATTTCCAAGGAAATCGGCATGATGCGCAAATCCGGCGCGGACACTTCCGCGCTGGAAGCGGAAGTGGCTGGTGCCAAGGCCCGGATGGAGGAACTGCAGACCCGCGCCGATGATCTGGACAGCCAGATCCGTGGCACGCTGGAACGCCTGCCCAACCGCCTGGACGCCGGCGTGCCCGAAGGGGCCGATGAAAGCGCGAACGTGGAGGTGCACCAGAACGGCACGCCACGTGAATTCCCCTTTGCCCCGCGTGAGCATTTCGAACTGGGCGAAGCGCTGGGCATGATGGATTTCGAGACTGCGTCCCGCCTGTCGGGCGCGCGGTTCGTGGTGCTGCGTGGTCAGCTTGCGCGGCTGGAGCGTGCGCTGGGCCAGTTCATGCTGGACCTGCACACCAGCGAAAACGGCTACGAGGAAACCGCCGTGCCCGTCCTGGTCAATAACGATGCGATGTACGGCACCGACAAGCTGCCCAAATTCGCCGACCAGTCCTTCCGCACCGAAGATGGCCGCTGGCTGATCCCCACGGCTGAAGTGCCGCTGACAGCCAGTGTCGCGGGCCAGATCCTGCCGGGTGCCGTGCTGCCGCGCCGTCTTGTCGCCCTGTCATCATGCTTCCGCAGCGAGGCCGGGGCCGCGGGCCGCGACACGCGCGGCATGCTGCGCCAGCACCAGTTCCAGAAGGTGGAGATGGTTTCCATCACCACACCGGAGGAGAGTGACGCCGAGCATGAGCGCATGACCCGCTGTGCGGAAATGGTGCTGGAAAAGCTGGGCATTCCTTACCGCCGCATGCTGCTGTGCGCGGGCGATACCGGTTTTGGCGCGGCAAAGACCTTTGACCTTGAGGCCTGGCTGCCGGGGCAGAAGGCATGGCGCGAAATCTCGTCATGTTCCACCACGCGCGATTTTCAGGCCCGTCGTATGAACGCACGCTACCGTCTGGCGGAAGGCAAGCCCGCCTTTGTCCATACCCTGAACGGGTCTGGCCTGGCTGTAGGCCGCACGCTGATCGCAGTGATGGAAAATTACCAGAACGCGGATGGCAGCATCACCGTGCCCGACGTGCTGCGTCCATATATGGGTGGTGTCGAGGTCATCCGCGCGGCCTGATCCCCATGGGGCGGGCGTGCAGGTCACGCCCGTCCTGTCGGGCTGCATGCGATCGGCACGATGCTGGATCACTGTCCTGCCTGACCGGCCGGCTGTCAGGCTGCCAATGCGCAGGATGGCCCTGGGGCAGATAACCGGCCCACAGGACATCCTGCAAATTGAAGTTTTTGGTGAAGCTTTTTTCAAGAAGCTTCGAAGAACACCGCCTTTTTGGAAAAAGGCGGCATCCATAAACGTTTGTCTTCCTGCCTCTCCCTTACCGCCGCTTGCGGTGCGGGCGCTTGCCTTTGGGCGGTGCCTCACGGTTGCGGCGTCCCGGCGGATTGGCGCGGTTGTCGGGGCTGAAGGGGGTTGTACGTGGCGTGCGGGCGCGGATGCTCTGCTGGCGCAGCACGTCCTCGATCCAGTCATTCAGGCGTGCGGTCGTGGCCTCGGCCTCCTCGCGATTGATGTAGGCTTCGGGAAAGCGCAGCGCCAGCCACCGCCAGGCCACCAGTCGCTTGTGGCGCTTTTCGGCCCGTTCCAGTTCCGTGCGTTCGGCCCGTTCGGGGGGCGGCAGGCGGCCCGTGCCCGGCGGTGGCACGGCATTGCCCGCCGCATGGTCCGCCGCCCAGTGGACAAGGCGCTGGATGCCATTGTCACGGTCATCCACCGGGCACATGGCGTAAACCCAGCGCTGCGCCAGCGTCAGGTCCGCAACCCCTTCCAGCGCGGTGGCAATGGCGAAGGCCTGTTCCATATTGGCCAGACGGTAATTGGGGTCATCACGGCGCAACACCGCGCGGCGGATACGCACCAGCACGCCAAACAGGCTGTCCGATCCGATTTCGGCCGCCACGGCCTGTACGATGTCGGCATCCGGCTGGACCTGCGGGCGCATGTCCTCGATCGGCTGCGGGGGGGCAGCCAGCATGGCGTGGATGAAGGACGGGCTGCCCACCCCTTCCAGCACGGCCACGACACCCTGTTCATGCTTGCCATAACGCCCGGCGCGGCCGCCGATCTGCTTGACTTCCTGCGGGTTGAGGTCGCGCGTCTGGTTGCCGTCATATTTGCGCAGGGCTGCGAAGACGACGCGGCGGATGGTCAGGTTCAGCCCCATGCCGATGGCGTCGGTTGCGATCAGGATATCGGCGTCGCCATCATTGAAACGCTGGGCCTCCGCCCGGCGGACTTCGGGGCTGAGCGCGCCATACACCACCGCTACCCGCTTGCCCTGCGCCAGCAGCAGTGCGCGCAGGTCCAGCACCTCGCGCCGGGAAAAGGCGATCAGCGCGTCATGCTTCTGCAGTTCATGCAGGCTGACCGAGCGTTCAGCCGCGACCAGCGGGCTTTTGCGTTCCAGCCGGATTTCATCCACCGGGTCACCACACAGTTCGGCAATGCGCCGGACCATGGGAATGCAGTCGGGCGCGCCCAGAATGAACAGGTGCCGCGCAGGCGCACCCATGATGGCCGCCGTCCATGCCGCCCCCCGGTCGGGGTCGGTCAGCATCTGGGCTTCATCAATGATGGCGACGTCAACCGGATTGTTCAGCGGGCACATTTCCACGGTTGCGGCCAGATGGCGGCTGCCGGGCACGTCGATGCGTTCTTCGCCGGTGGCAAGTGATGTCGGCACACCGCGCGCGGTCAGCGACTCGCGGAATTCATGGGCCAGCAGACGCAGGGGTGCCAGCGCCAGGCCGCTTTCGGCGCGGGCCAGCGCATCAAGCGCGGTATGCGACTTGCCGCTGTTGGTCGGCCCCGTCACCAGCGTGATGCGGCGGTTGAGCGCGCGCGCGGTGCGGAAATGGGCGGCATAGCGGTCAAGGGCGGCGACCTGCGCGATGACGGCATTGCCCACGCGGCGATTGCCAAGGTCGGGGGCCAGCGGCGTGCGCGACGGGGTGTCCTGTCCCTCCCTGCGCCACTGGGGCAACTGCTGGCGCAGGGCCATGAGTTCGGTGGGGTCGAATTCCCACCGTTCCTGCCCATCCGCCTGTGGCACGCGACGGGCGACCGGCAGCCGGTTTTCCGCGATCCAGCGCAGGGCCTCGCGGTGCGGACAGCGCAGCAGGCCGGGCACGTCGCTGAAGGGGACAAGGCTTTTTTCCCATTCGCGCAGGCGCAGCACTTCCTCACGCCGGCGCGCACGTGCCGTATCCTCGATCCGGGTGTCGCGGTCCTTGCGGCTTGCATCCTCGCGTTCCAGTCCGGCGGCGAAGGCATCCGCATCCGGCAGGGCAAAGGCGTCGGCCACCGCCACGGCCAGGGTGCGCAGTTCCGCAGGCGCCAGCGTGCGGCCGGTGCCGTCAAACAGGTCGGCGCGGATGTTTTCCACTGCGGCGCGGGGCGTTTCGCCCTGCGCGCGCAGTTTTTCGCGCAGCACGGGGGCAAGGGCCGACAGCAGGCGGGCATCATCGGGTTCGGGGTCGTCCACGCTCACGGCGGCGGCTTCGGTATCCGCGCGCGTGACCCATACCTGTCCCGCGCGGCGCGTCAGGTCCATGAGGCGCGACCCCCATGGCTTGCGCCGGACGGTGCACAGCGCGCTACGGAACGCGGCGTCATCTATCTGTGTCGCGCCGGGTTGCAGCATGCGGGCGATCACGCGCTCCAGCTTCGGGCGCTCGCGGGTTTCAACATGCAGCCCGGTTGCGGCGATCGCCGCATCCAGCGCCAGCAGGGCAGGGGCGGCCCGGTCGGGGAATTCAGAAGTCATACCTGACTATGTGCGTCATCCGTGCGCGGACGACAATGGACTCCCTACTTGCATCCGGTCCCGAAATCATCGAATAGAGGCCCGCATCGTACGCGTGTGGCGTGACATGCGCGCACCGGAACGGACATTATGCGGCAGATCTGTTCCCTGTAGCGCGTGATATGTTTGTTTTGTGCTGGAATTCCACGCTGTGGATGGCCTAAACATGCCCGCACTCAAGCTTATGTAGCTGTGGGCGGGCGCATGTTTCAGGATATCCTGTGTCTGCGTCATACCCAGCCGGGAGAATGATAACCAGATGTCCGATACGTTGATTGTGCCTACTTCCGAAACCATGCTGACGGGCCTTGCCCCGGTAGCCGGTCAGGAAGGCGTGTTCCACCTGGCCGAACCGACCAAGGAATACAGCCACCTGAATGCTGAAACCGTCCTGTCGGTCCATCACTGGACGGACCGGCTGTTCAGCTTCACCACCACGCGCGACCCGGCGCTGCGCTTCGAGAACGGTCAGTTCACGATGATCGGCATCGAGGTCGAGGGCAAGCCGCTGCTGCGTGCCTACAGCATCGCCAGCGCGAATTACGAGGACCACCTCGAATTCCTGTCGATCGCCGTGCCTGATGGCCCGCTGACCTCGCGCCTGCGCCATGTAAAGGTGGGCGACAAGGTGCTGATCGGTCGCAAGCCCGTCGGCACGCTGCTGCTGGACAACCTGCGTCCAGGCCGCAACCTGTATTTCCTGTCCACGGGCACGGGGCTTGCGCCCTTCATGAGCCTGATCAAGGACCCGGAATGCTATGAACGCTACGACCATGTGATCCTGAGCCACACGGTCCGTATCTCGGGCGAACTGGCCTATTCCAACCACATCCGCCACGAACTGCCCGAACATGAATTCCTGGGCGAGGACGTGAAGGGCAAGCTGCTGTATTACCCGGCCGTGACCCGTGAGGAATTCGCCGTTACCGACCGCATCACCAAACTGATCGAGACAGGCAAGATCTTCAGGGATCTTAATATCCCCGAACTCGACCCCGAACATGACCGCGTCATGATCTGCGGTTCGCCGGAAATGCTGGCCGATACGGAAAAGCTGCTGCAGGACCGTGGCTTTGACGAGGGGAATAATTCCAACCCCGGCGCCTATGTGGTGGAAAAGGCGTTCGCTGAACGCTGATCCCGCCCCAGCCCCGGCCATGGACCCCCAGGCCGGGGCTTTTTTGTTGGCCCCGCCCCGCGTCCGGGCGGTGGAACGCCGGAATGACGCATGCTGTCGCCGTCCTTCCGGCTGGAAGCAGGATGCACAACCGGCATGAGTTATGATTTCGATCTGTTTGTAATCGGCGCGGGTTCGGGTGGCGTACGGTGCGCGCGCATCGCCTCCAGCCATGGGGCGCGCGTGGCCGTGGCGGAAAGCCGCCATTGGGGTGGCACCTGCGTCAACCTTGGCTGCGTGCCCAAGAAACTGATGGTCCAGGCCAGCGAATATGGCGACTGGGTGGATGACAGCCACGGCTTTGGCTGGAACACGAAGCGCGGGCAGCACGACTGGACCGCGCTGATTGACGCCAAGGACCGCGAGATCACGCGCCTGAACGGGCTGTATGTCTCGATGCTGGAAAAGGCGGGGGTCGCCCTGTTTACCGGCCATGCCACCATTGAGGACGCGCATACCCTGCGTATCGACCCATCGCCGCTGGCCCCCGACGAGGCCCCCCGCCGCGTGACCGCGGCCCGGATCGTCATTGCCGTGGGGTCCACGCCGACGGCCCCGAAAATACCCGGTGCGGAATACGCCATTTCGTCCGACCAGGCTTTTTACCTGAAGCACCGCCCGCAGCGGGTCTGCATGGTGGGTGGTGGATATATTGGCGTGGAGTTCGCGGGTATTTTCCGTGGGTTCGGGTCAGAGGTCGACCTGGTCTATCGCCAGCAGCAGCCGCTGCGGGGGTTTGATGGCGACCTGCGCCATGCCCTGCACGACGCCATCGATCTGCGCGGCATCCGCCAGCATGCCAGCGCGTCCCCCACCGGAATTGAAAAGCGCAGGGATGGCAGCCTTGCCGTCACCCTCGATAACGGCAGCCAGATTGAAACCGACTGCGTTTTCTTCGCCACCGGACGTCACCCCAAGATCACTGGTCTTGGCCTGACGCAGCTTGGTGTCGCGATGGAGGAAAACGGGCGCATCATCGTGGGCGACGACAGCCAGACGACGGTGCCCGGCATTTACGCCATAGGTGACGTGACCAACCGGCTGAACCTGACCCCCGTGGCCATTGCGGAAGGGCATAACCTGGCCGACCGCCTGTTTGGCACGGCACCCGCGCGGCAGTGGTCCTATGCCACCACGCCCAAGGCGGTGTTCTTCACCGCGGCGCTGGCCAGTGTCGGCCTGACGGAAGCCGAGGCGGCGCATAAGGGCGATGTGGATGTCTATGTCAGCCGCTTCCGCCCCATGCGCAATACGCTGAGCGGCCGTCAGCAACGCACGTTCATGAAGCTGGTGGTGGATCAGGCCAGCCAGGTCGTGGTGGGCGCGCACATGCTGGGTGATGACGCGCCGGAAATCATGCAGGGGCTGGCCATTGCCGTGACGGCGGGCCTGAAGAAGGGGGAGTGGGACCGGACCATCGGGATCCATCCCTCCTCGGCGGAGGAATTCGTGACCATGCGCACCCGCACGCGGGTCACGCCCCATCATCCGGTCTGATACAAAAAAACCGTTGCCGGTCAGTGTTCCGGCAACGGTTTTTTCAAAAAGCTTCAAGGGAACGTCGCCTTTTTAAAAAAGCGACATTCTGAATCTTTTATATTTTTCAGTATGTTAGCGGGGCGCGACCCAGCCATTGCCGGTCGAATCGCCAAGCTGGCCATCGCCATTGATTCCGCTGCTCTGGTACGAACTGCCGAAACGCGACAGGTCCGTGCCCGTGACCGAATCACGATGCACGTGTTCCAGATGGTCCGGGTCGGGACCGTGGTTCAGTTCCATGGACGGCGCTTCCTCATAGCCGGGCGGCAGGTGGTTGCGCTGGCCATGAACGGTCATCTTGTCTTCGTTCTGGCTACTGCTGTCGTCGCTGCTGTCGGGCGCGGCCATGGCCGTCACGCTGAACAGGCACAGCCCTGCTGCCAGGGCGGTTATGAATTTCCCACGTGTGGTGGCCATGATCCGTAATCCTTTTACCTGAGGGGGCACCATGCCAAACCATGCCCCGTCAGGGGAAGCCGTGGTGTGGCAGGCCAACCATGCTGCTTTTACATATGGGGGAAGCATGGGTGTAATGCGACCTTTAACTGGATGGATCGGGCCGGTTTGTGGCGTCAATGCAACATTGATCCCCCGCTGGCGGCATGGCCATGGGGGGCAGGCCCAGAACAGGCTTTGCCATGCCGGGCTTTTTTCGACATAAAGGCTGCCCTTCCGCCACGGGCGGTGGGGACTGTCTTGTATCAAGAGGAATTAGGATCCGACCCATGAGTGCGACGCACAGCCACAACAGTTCTTCCCGGCAGGCCTGGACGCCGGAGAGCTGGCGGTCGTTTCCGGCGCGGCAGATGCCGCGATATCCCGACGAAGCCGCCCTGCAGGGCGTGGAAGCGCGCCTGCGCCGCTATCCGCCGCTGGTTTTCGCGGGGGAAGCCCGGCGCCTGCGCACCCATCTGGCCAAGGCCGCCACGGGGCAGGCCTTTGTGCTACAGGGTGGCGCGTGCGCCGAAAGCTTCAGCGAATTCACCGCCGACATCGTGCGCGACACCTTCCGCGTGCTGCTGCAGATGGCCGTGGTGCTGACATTCGGCGCGAAGGTGCCGGTCATCAAGATCGGGCGCATGGCCGGGCAGTATGCCAAACCGCGCTCGTCCGATACCGAGACGAAGGACGGCGTGACCCTGCCGTCCTACCGTGGTGACATCATCAATGGCTCCGATTTCACGGAAGCCGCGCGCATTCCTGATCCGAAGCGCATGGAAACCGGCTATTTCCAGTCCGTCGGCACCATGAACCTGCTGCGTGCGTTTGCCGGCGGCGGTTATGCCAACCTGCATGAAGTCCATCGCTGGAACCTCGGCTTTGTCGAGCGTTCGCCGCTGGCGCAGCGCTACGGGCAGCTGGCCGAACGCATTGGCGAGACGCTGGACTTCATGGCCGCGTGCGGCCTGACGGCGGCGACCACGCCCCAGATTGACGAGACCGAGTTCTATACCTCGCACGAGGCCCTGCTGCTGCCGTACGAGCAGGCGCTGACCCGCATCGATTCGACATCGGGCGAATGGTATGACTGCTCGGCCCATTTCGTGTGGATCGGGGACCGGACCCGCCAGCCCGATGGCGCGCATGTCGAGTTCCTGCGCGGGGTGCGCAACCCCATCGGCATCAAGGTCGGTCCGACGACGACCATCGAGGATCTTGAGCAACTGCTCGACATCCTCAACCCGACCGATGAAGCGGGGCGCATTTCGCTCATCTCCCGTATGGGGGCGGGCAAGGTGCGTGAGCATCTGCCGCCGCTGCTCGAGAAAGTGATGGCTACGGGGCGGACGGTCACATGGTTGTGTGATCCCATGCACGGCAACACAAGCTCGACCTCGACGGGCGTCAAGACGCGCTCCTTCGATGCCATCCTGTCCGAGATTCACGGCTTTTTTGACGTGTTCGAGGCAGCAGGCGCCCACCCCGGCGGCGTGCATTTCGAGATGACCGGCCAGAACGTGACCGAGTGTATCGGTGGTGCGCACCGCTTGACGGAAGACGATCTGGGTGAACGCTATGAAACCTTCTGCGACCCGCGCCTAAATGCGGAACAGTCGCTGGAGATGGCGTTCCGTCTGGCCGAAGAGCTGAAGACGCGGATGCATCGCATGAATGGCGGGGCACGCTAGTCCCGCCCGGATGGGGGGATTGGAGGGGCATATGACCCACGGTGACAGGACAAGGCACGACAGGGGTGCCGGCGCGGTGGAACAGGATGTGATCGCCGCCCGCACGGATGCGTATTTCAACCGCACACGTGCCATTGTCGAACACTTTGGGGACAGGAAGGTGACATACGCCATCTTCCTGCGCCGCCCCGTCGTGTCCGCGCCCCGGCTTATGGTGGACTGGCTGCATGCCGTCGCCGCCGAGCGCGGGATCGAGATCGAATGTGACGTCATGTTCCCCGAAGGGACATGGGTGGGCGCGGGTGAGCCGCTTGCCTACGTAACCGGATCGTTCGCGCAGCTTGCGGTGCTGGAGACACTGGTGCTCCAGCGTCTTGGCCCGGCCTGCGTGGCCGCGCACAATGCCTACCAGATGTCCATGGCACTGCCGCATGTGCGCTTCATGGCGATGGAAGCACGGCACTGTGCGGGCTTTGGCATGCAGGAACAGATGGCGTATGCCGCTTCCGTCGGCAGCCATGCTGCACAGAAGGAGGGTGCGCTGGGCTTCATCGGCAGCGCCAATGACGCGACAGCGCATTACTTCGGCACCAAAAAGGGGCTGGGCACCATGCCGCACGCGCTGGTGGGGTATGCCGGGTCCACCCTGAGGGCGGCAGAAATGTTCCATGAGGTCTATCCCGACATGGACCTTGTGGTGCTGGTGGATTATTTCGGGCGTGAGGTGACGGACGCGCTGGAAGTCTGCCGCCATTTCCCTGATCTTGCGGCAGCCGGGCGACTGGCCGTGCGGCTGGATACGCATGGTGGCCGCTTTCTGGAGGGGCTGGACCCGCAATCGTCCTATGACGTGCTGGAGCGGCACACGCCGGGCAGTATACGGCGGTACCGGTCGGACAAGGAACTGCGCTACCTTGTGGGCACGGGGGTGTCCGCCGCTGCCATCTGGCGCATGCGTGAAGCACTGGACGAGGCCGGGTTCGCGCATGTGCGCATCATCGCGTCGTCGGGTTTCAGCGTGGAAAAATGCCTCAGCATGGCCGACGCCCATGCGCCGGTCGATGTGATTGGCACGGGGTCGTTCATCCCCGATCGCTGGTCCGAAACCTATGCCACGGCGGATATCGTGGCCTATGACGATGTGCCCCGGGTCAAGGCGGGGCGTGAATTCCTGCTGCGTCATATGCGCAACCGCTAGGTCGGTCATGGGCTTACGTCCCCGAAGGGACGCATAACGAAAGGCTTCATCTTGTCAGAAACCATTTTTGCCCCCGAAGGGGGGTGGCGCGTGCGGATTCTGGATCTGTCAGGCGGTGCCGAGGATAATATTGTCGAGGAAGTCGGCGGCTTCCCCGACCTGATCCAGGCCAATGCCTTTGCGCGGGCCTATGTGCGCGACAGCATCGAACGCTGCCGCATGCCCGGCCTGTCGGCAGCTGACATCCTCAAGGCATGGTTCTCCTTTGGCGAGGACGCGGAAGTGCTGGAAGCGGGCGATCAGGGCTGGCGTTCGGCCAATGAACTGGATGATTTTGCAGCCCACGCCGCAAGCCCGATGGAGCGCGACTGGCGCGCGTTTGACCCCCGTCGTGGCGGTGATGAGGAAGACGAGGCGTAAGAACGTCCCCTGAAACTGTAAAAATATAAAAGTTTTTGGGCGCCGCTTTTTTGAAGAACGGCGGCGTTCGCTGAGGCCGGTCTAAAAAAAATTTTCCAATACCCTGCGTATTGAACCAGCAGTTTTTCCCGAGACCCTTCTGCCAGATCGGGCGGGGCCAGCCCCCGTACTGGCATGTGTCGGGGGCGGGCTTATGGGCAGGCGTATTCCACATCGGATTGCGCATGTGTTCTCTGGCATTCGGGACGTAATCGCCGCATATAAGGGGCATGAAACTCCGTTTTGCGCCCAGCCCGACCGGGCTGATCCATGTCGGCAATGCGCGTCAGGCCATTGCCAATGCCCTGTTCGCCCGCCGCCACAATGCACGCTTTCTGCTGCGCATTGACGATACCGATCGCGGTCGCTCGAAAGAGGAATACGTGCAGGCCCTGCAGGACGACCTGCGCTGGCTTGGCATTGGCTGGGATGAATTCGTGCGCCAGTCGGACCGGCTGGACCGCTATGCGCTGGCCATTGAAAAGCTGAAGGCCAGCGGGCGGCTGTATCCATGTTTTGAAAGCGAGCAGGAACTGGCCTCCAAGCGCGAGGCCCGTATCCGCATGCGCAAGCCGCCGGTCTATGACCGCGCCATGCTGCGCATGACCCCGCAGCAGCGCGCGCAGGCCGAAGCCAATGGCAAGGTGCCGTACTGGCGCTTCAGGCTGTCGGATCATCGCACGGTGGAATGGAACGATCTGGTCATGGGGCCATCGCGCGTGAAGCTGCCCGCCATTTCCGATCCCGTTCTGGTACGGGCGGACGGGACGGTGCTGTACACGCTGGCATCCGTCGTGGATGACATGGAACTGGGCATTACCCACATCATCCGCGGTGAGGACCATGTGACCAATACCGGCGTGCAGATCGACATTGCCGAGGCGCTGGGGGCAAAGCGCACCCAGTTCACCTTCGCGCACCTGCCGCTTTTGCTGGATGAAGGCGGTGGCAAGCTGTCCAAGCGGTTCGATGGGCTGTCGATTCGCGCGCTGAGGCAGGACGGGGTCGAGCCCTCGGCCATCGTGTCCTACCTTGCCCGCCTGGGCAGTGCGGATGATCCGGCGCCGCTGTCGTTTGATGAACTGGCCAAAACGTATGACCTGGGGCGTGTCTCGCGCTCGGCCGCGCGGTTCGACATGCGACAGCTGCTGGGCCTGAACCGCCGCATCATGCATGCCATGCCGTTTGACGAAATCCGTGCCCGCCTGCCCGAAGGGGCGACGGAAGCCTTCTGGCTGGCGGTGCGGGGCAATGTGGATATGGCGGGCGAACTGCGCCACTGGTGGGATGTCGTGGCCGGGGAGATCATTCCTCCGGTGATCGAGGATGCAGACCGTCCCTTCCTGTTGCAGGCGCTCGAGTCGCTTCCTGTCGAACCGTGGGACGAAACCACATGGAAGACATGGACCACGGCTGTGAAGGATGCCACGGGCCGCACGGGACGTGCCCTGTTCCACCCGCTGCGCCTGGCGCTGACGGGGGAAGACAGCGGGCCGGAAATGCGTGACCTGCTGCCGCTTATGGGCCGGGCGCGGGTGGCCGACCGGTTGCAGATTGCGGCACGCTGATACAAAAAAGCCCGGTTTCGCACCGGGCTTTTTTAATGGAGAAGGATTGGAAATAATAAAAGTTCTTGGGGACTGCCTTTTTTCAAAAAGGCGGTGTTCTTTGAAGCTTTTACTTATCGCCGCCCTGCCTGGCCTTGCGCCCACGGGACAGTTCGGTCACCACGCCATGCAGCGTGCGCAATTCCTGTTCCGTCACCTCGCCACGCAGGAAGAAGTGACGCAGGTTGCGCACCATGCCAGGCCGCTTCTGTTCATTGCGCAGGAAGCCGCATTCATCCAGATCAGCGATCAGGTGGCGCATGAAGTTGTCCAGTTCGCCCCGGGTGGCCACATGCGTCTCGTTGGTCATGAGCGTGCGTGGCGGCGTATCATCCGCTGCCATCCACCACTCATACGCCATGATCATGACTGCCTGCGCCAGATTTAGTGACATGAACGCGGGATTGAGTGGATAGCGGATCAGCGCATCGGCACGGGCCATGTCCTCATTATCCAGCCCGGCGCGTTCAGGGCCGAACATCAACCCGACTTTCAACCCGCGATCCGTCATTTCCCGCAGTTCGGCAGCGCCGCCGCGTGCGGTCAGCACCGGCTTTACGATATGGCGCGGGCGCGGGCAGGTGGCAAAGACATGATGCAGGTCGGCCACCGCGTCATCGACCGTATCAAAGACCTGCGCGGATTCGAGGATACGGTCAGCGCCCGAGGCACTGCGCCACGCACGTTCCTGTGGCCAGCCGTCACGGGGTGCAACAATACGCATGTGGAACAGGCCGCCATTGGCCATGGCGCGGGCGGTGGTGCCGATGTTTTCGGCCATCTGGGGCCGGACAAGGATCACGACCGGGCTGTTGCCAATGGGGCCGATATCCGCCCCGCCGTCGCGGCCGGTCATGCCTGCCTCCATGTCGTGCCCTGCGGGCCGTCTTCCAGCACAATTCCCTGTGCCGCAAGGTCGTTGCGGATTTCATCGGCACGGGCGAAGTCACGCGCCTTGCGTGCGGCCAGCCGTTCTGCAATCAGGTGTTCGATATGGGTGGGATCAACCTTCGCCCCCCCGCGGAACCATGCCTCCGGCGTGTCCTGCAGCAGGCCCAGCAGGTTGCCCGCCGCCTTCAGGCGTGCCGCAGCCAGACTGTCACCCGTCATGGCCGTATCGGCCAGTGCGTGCATTTCCGCCAGGGCGCGGGGGGTATTCAGGTCATCACACAGAACCTGCACCACGCTGTCGGGTGCGGGCACGGGATATTGCATGGGATCAAGGTTTTCCAGTGCGCGGTAGAAGCGATCGAGCATCTGGCGGGCTTCATTCAGCCCTTCGCGGGTAAAATTCAGCACCGAGCGGTACTGCGCGCGCAGCAGCAGCAGGCGCAGCGCCTCCGCCGGGGTATCACGCAGCACGTCGCGCACGGTCAGGAAGTTGCCGAGGGATTTCGACATCTTCTCCCCGTTCACCAGCAGCATGGCGTTATGTACCCAGTGATTGGCAAAGCGCCCATGCGGGTGGCAGCACATGCTCTGCGCGCGTTCATTTTCATGGTGGGGGAACAGAAGGTCCGACCCGCCGCCATGAATGTCGAAGCTTTCGCCCAGGTAACGCTGTGACATGGCCGAACATTCGATATGCCAGCCCGGACGGCCCCGGCCCCATGGGCTGTCCCATCCCGGCGTCTGGTCGTCGGACGGCTTCCATAGCACGAAGTCACCCGGATCACGCTTGTAGGGTGCCACTTCCACCCGCGCGCCCGCGATCAGGTCATCTGGCGTGCGGCCCGACAGCGCGCCGTAGGAGGGGTAAGTGTTCACTGCGAACAGGACATGCCCTTCGGCTTCGTAGGCATGGCCGCTTTCGATCAGGCGGCGGATCATGTCCTGCATTTCACCGATATGGTGGGTCGCGCGTGGTTCCACATCCGGTGGCAGGATGGAGACGGCGGCCAGGTCCTCATGAAAATCGTGGATGGTGCGTGCCGTCAGGTCCGCAATGGATTCGCCATTGGCATGGGCGCGGGCGTTGATCTTGTCATCCACGTCCGTGATGTTGCGCACGTACGTCACGCGGGGGTACAGGTGGCGCAGCAGGCGCACCAGCACATCCGCCGTCAGCATGGCGCGCAGGTTGCCGATATGCGCCAGATCATAGACCGTGGGGCCGCAGTAATAGACCCGCACGTTATCGGGTGCCAGCGGGACGAAGGGAACGGTGCTGCGCGTCCTGCTGTCGTGCAGGTGCAGGCGGGGCTGTGTGTCGGACATGATGCGCCTAGATGCGACAGACAGGCGGGATTAGGCAAGACCTCATCTGTGCCTTTGCGGTGGGCCAGCCGGGCCGGCCCGTCCGGTCAGCCGATTTCCTGCCCGATCTGCTTGATGTCATGGAACGTCAGGTCCGGGTTGCCTTCCGCCGTGCGCCGCATCATGAACGCGGACGAGGCAAGGAACACCGGATCCCCATCAATGTCATCCGCCATGGCCGTGCGGTTGGCCATGCAGAAGGCATCCAGTTTCTCACGCGGGCCGGTGACCCAGCGGGCAAGGTTGTAGGGTGTCGATTCGAAGCCGATCGCAACCCCGTATTCGCCCTTCAGCCGCGATTGCAGCACGTCCAGCTGCAGCGTGCCGACCACGCCCACGATTGGCGGCGCGCCATCCTGCGGGCGGAACAGCTGGACCACGCCTTCTTCCGCCAGTTCGGTCAGGGCCTGCCGCAGCTTCTTGGCCTTCATCGCATCATCCAGCCGCACACGGCGCAGGATTTCGGGCGCGAAGTAGGGCACGCCGGTAAAGCGCAGGTCCTCGCCTTCGGTCAGGGTATCGCCAATGCGCAGCGTGCCATGGTTGGGAATGCCCACCACGTCGCCCGCGAAGGCTTCCTCGGCCAGCTGGCGGTCCCGGGCAAAGAAGAACTGTGGCGTATGCAGTGCGAACTGCTTGCCGATCCGCACATGCTTGAGCCGCATGCCGCGCTGCAGCTTGCCCGAGCAGATGCGGGCAAACGCCATGCGGTCGCGATGGTTGGGGTCCATGTTGGCCTGGATCTTGAACACCAGCGCGGTCAGCGCCGGTTCATCCGCGCGGACGTTGCGGGTTTCGGTCGCCTGGTCACGCGGCGGTGGACCGAAGGCGGCCAGCGCATCCAGCAGGTCGGTCACCCCGATTTCCTTCATCGCGCTGCCGAAGAACACCGGTGTCAGGTGACCGGCATTGAAGCTTTCAAGGTCGAATTCCGGCAGCGCCGCCTCAACAAGTTCCAGTTCCTCGCCCAGTTGCACCATGCGCGGGTCCGTCTGGTCCAGCGGCTCGGTTACGTGCAGTTCGCGGTGGCGGATGTCATAGGTGCCGACAAATTTGGCAGCACGGCCCACCGGCCACGTGGCGGGCGAGGTGTCGAGCGCCAGCGAGGACGAGATTTCATCCAGCAGGGCAAACGGGTCCTGCGATTCGCGGTCCATCTTGTTGATAAAGGTGACGATGGGAATATCGCGCAGGCGGCAGATTTCGAACAGCTTGCGGGTCCGGGCCTCGATCCCCTTGGCGGCGTCGATCACCATCACGGCGGCGTCCACCGCCGTCAGCGTGCGGTAGGTATCTTCCGAGAAGTCTTCATGGCCCGGCGTGTCGAGCAGGTTGAAGATGCAGCCGCCATATTCAAACGTCATGACCGATGTCACGACGGAAATGCCACGGTCGCGTTCGATCCCCATCCAGTCCGAACGCGTGCGTCGCCGTTCCCCCTTGGCCCGCACGTTGCCCGCCATCTGGATCGCGCCACCGGCGCGCAGGATGCGTTCGGTCAGCGTGGTCTTGCCCGCATCAGGGTGGGAGATGATGGCGAATGTGCGCCGCCGGGTGATTTCGGCGGCAAGCGGGGTATCGGCGGCGGTGGCGGTCACGGTCTTGTCCATTCCTGCGGCTGGCCCGGCGGAAGGGATGCGGAAGCGGGCAGGGGCCAGAAACGCGGACGCCGGACGCGGGGACAAAACCCCACGCCCGGCGTCACGCCTGCCCGGTTCCGGGACTTGATCAGCGAGAGTAGAATTCGATGACCAGGTTCGGTTCCATCTGGACCGGATACGGAACGTCCGACAGCTTGGGGCTGCGCAGGAAGGAGCCCTTCATCTGGCGGTGGTCCACTTCCATGTATTCCGGCACGTCGCGTTCGCCGCTCTGCGCTGCATCCAGCACGATGGCCAGCTGCTTGGACTTTTCACGGACTTCGATCACGTCACCATCACGCACCAGATAGGACGGGATGTTGACCTTGCGGCCGTTGACCGTGATGTGGCCGTGGCTGATGAACTGACGCGCCGCGAACGGGGTGATCGCGAACTTCAGGCGGTACACGACCGCGTCCAGCCGGCGTTCCAGCAGGTCGATCAGGTTTTCGGAGGTATCGCCCTTGCGGCGGACGGCCTCGTCATAATACTTGCGGAACTGCTTTTCACCGATGTTGCCGTAGTAGCCCTTCAGCTTCTGCTTGGCCATCAGCTGCACGGAGAAGTCGGACGGCTTCTGCTTGCGGCGCTGACCATGCTGGCCGGGACCATATTCGCGCTTGTTGACCGGGGACTTTGCACGGCCCCACAGGTTTACGCCAAGGCGGCGATTGATTTTGTACTTGCTCTCAAGGCGCTTGCTCATCTGCGCGCTCTCTCTTCATTCATCTGCATGGCACACGGCGGAAACCGCATGACCATGTCGTTGCACCGGTAGGTCCTGTTCCGCATGAACAGGACGGGCGCGCCACGTATTACCGGCACCGGGGAGCAATCACCCATGGGCACCAGCCGTATCGTCCACGTTCCCGGCAGTCGGGCGCGTATAGAAGTACCGTGCCCGTCCTGTCAATCATCATGCATGCCGCCCCACGGCAAAAGCCTGTATCGCACAGTGCTGCCGGCCTGTTATGAAACGGACACCGGAAGAAGACATGACGGAAACAAGGGGGTTTTGCGCATGGATACGCCATTTACACAGCGCTGGGGGCTGTTTGTCGGCCTTGGCGCCATATCGTTCGGGCTGGGCATCGTGGCATGGGTGGATGCGCTGGCGGTGTCGCTGGCCAGTACCATCCTGCTTGGCGTGCTGCTGTTCGTCGCGGGCGCGGTACAGCTTGTGCATGCCTTTGTCGTGCGCGACTGGAGCGGGCGTTTCATGTCCATTCTGGGCGGCGCGCTGTATATCCTTGCGGGCACGATGATGATGGAGGAACCGACAACGGGTTCGATGGTCATCACCATCTTCATTTCCGCCTGCCTGGTCGTATCGGGCATCGGGCGCATCATCATGGCGTTCCAGCACCGTGGCCTGCAGGGATGGTGGCTGATCCTGCTTGGTGGGCTGATCAGCCTGCTGGTGGGGGTGTGCCTGTATGCAACGCTGCCGTGGTCGGGGCTGTGGCTGATCGGCACGTTCGTCGCCGTTGAACTGATTGCCGCGGGCATCGGCTGGATCCAGTTTGGCCTCGCCCTGCGGCAGGCCGCCTACATCCCGCCTGCAAACTGAGTGGCAAGGTTGCGGTCAATGGGATTGTTGGCCGTAACCCCCAGCAGGTTGCGCAGGTCGGTGGCGTTCATCCGTGCCTCGAAACCGGGGCCGCCGGGCTGGAATAGCTTTGCCGTCGACAGCGGTCCGACGGTGACGGGGTCGAATCCCGCGTCGTGGATCAGCCAGCCCGCCACATACAGTGCCTGCACCACATCGCCCGCCATGGGCAGGGCCAGACGGGGGGGCGTGCGGAAGGTTTCGGCCTCCAGCGTGGTCATGTCCTCGGAATTGAAGGCCCGCACGACCGAGGCCTGCGGGAACATCGCCTGCGTGGTTACGCCCGCCCCCTTGGCCAGTGCCAGCCGCCCGATCTTTCCATCCCGCCAGCCATAGGGGTTGGAGGGGTCGATCAGCGGCTTTGTCCCCACGATCGACCCGATGCTGTGCCGAAGCTGGGGCAGCGCGCCATAGGGGACCGCCAGCACAACGGCATCGCCAAACCTTGCCGCTTCCTGTGGTGTGCCTTCGCGGGCAAGGGGGTAGAGTTCCGATGCCAGTTTCTTCGCGGCACTTTTATGAATGTCGGAGAACATGACCTGGTGTCCCGCCCGGCACCATAAATGCCCCAGCGTGCTGCCGACATGGCCCGATCCGATCATGCCGATACGCAGGGGCCGTCGTGCATGGGCCACCCCGGGCAGGCTGGCAGGGACCAGCGCGCCCAATGCGGCGAACAGGCTCTGTCGGCGGGTCAGTTTCAGGGCGGTCATGCATTTCTCCTGTTCTGGCGGCATGTGGTAGTATGGCACGGGATGGCGTATCCATGGTTGGTTCTTTGCCGACCTGTCCGATATATGACACAGACTTGGCTGAAGCAGGAGTTACAGCGTCAATGACCGATACCCCCGATCAGGACCGGAACGTGGTCGCGCAGTCCGCTGTCCCCGCTGGCGTGGAACATCCGGTGGAAGCCCTGCACGAGGCCGTGCAGCAAGACGAGGCGGCGCTTGCCGCAACCACCGTTCCCGATCCCGGCCCGGTGCCCGAGGCCCAGACACAGGTCGTACCCACCGACCATGATGCCGTGGCCACCAGCCAGGCAGCCGCCACGGCCGCCATGGCGCCCGAATTCATGCCCTACAGGGAACTGTTCCAGCTTATGGGCGCGATCGTGTTCGTGCTGGTCGTGCTGGCGGTAGGGTGGAACGCCATGCATGCATCGGGTATCTGGCCGGAATGATCGCCTGATCCCGTCAGGGCGGCGACAGCCGGACCGAGACGGGACAGTGATCGGACAGGCGCATGGTGTCGTCGCGTCCGTTTTCGCGGTACAGCATGACCCGCAGGCTGTCCGGCTGCAGCCAGTCACGCGCGGGGCCGCCCGCCATGATATGGTCGATGAAATAACTGCCCTGCGCACAGGGGCTGGCGTGTCCTGCGGTTGCCAGCGTAAGCGGACCGTTTTCCGTCAGCGACCGCCAGGCAGGATCGTCGGGTGCGAGCAGGCGGTTGAAATCACCCATCACGACAAAGACTTCCCCTTCATCCTGCCGTTCCATGATCCAGTCCTGCACGATCGCGATCTGCCGCAGCAATGTCCGGCAGACGGGCCTGTTCCGGGTCGTGGCTGACGAATCGCGGCATCCCGCCTTCAGATGCACCACCAGAATGCGCAGGCTGTCCGCGCCACTGCCAACCGTCAGGTCAAGCCCGGCCCGCAGGTGACGGGGCGCGGTGGAGGGATAGACATCCAGCGCCGTGACATCTGGATGCCGGATAACCGGCAGGTCCGCACGGACCGCAAGGGCGACTTTCTGCACGACCGTGTCGTCGGATAGGAGGATGCGGTAGCGTGGGGCGGGGAACAGCCTTGCGGCAAGCTGCGCGCTGTCGATTTCTTCCAGCGCCGCGATATCGGGGGCAAGACGGCGGGCATAATATGCCAGCCGGTCCAGTTCTGCCGTGGTGCGCGGTGTGACATCCTCCGGCAGGTCGGGATCGCCCTGTGGGCGCGTGGTCAGCCAGTCAAGGTTCCATGTGGACAGCTTGAGACTGCCACCAGCCTGTGCCCCGACGGGCAGGACCATGAGCGCAAGGGCCACGGTCAGGCGGAAGCCCGCCCGCCGTATCCCCTGCGCAGACCATGGGGCCGGGTTATGGCGTGGTGGTGTCGCCTGCCTTCTGTGCCTGCAGCTTGGCAATGGCTTCGTCCACATGAATGAACGTGCGCGACGTTTCATCCAGCACGACAACTTCCCCACTGGCGATGTCATAGAACCATCCCTGCAACGTCAGGGTGCCGCGGGCAACCCCTGCCGCGACGGCGGGATGGGTGCGCAGGTGGGCAATCTGCAACTGCACGTTCTGTTCGGACAGGCTGCGAACGGTGGCAGGCCCGGCGTCGGACGCTTCCAGCACGGCGCGTGCAGCTTCGGCATTGCGCAGCCAGCTTGCGACGGTGGGCATCCGGGCCAGTTTCGTGGGGTCGGGATCCAGCAGCGCCTTCATCGCCCCACAGTTGGAATGGCCGCATACGATGATATGCGACACCTTCAGCGCGCTGACCGCATATTCAATGGCGGAGGACACGCCGCCCAGCATTTCCCCATAGGCGGGTACGATATTGCCGATATTGCGCAGCACGAACAGGTCGCCCGGCTGGGTCTGCGTGATCATGCTGGGATTTACCCGGCTGTCGGCGCAGGCGATGAACAGCGTATCGGGGGACTGGCTTTCCGCCAGGCTGGCGAACAGTTCGCGGTTTTGCGGAAAGACTTCAGTATTGAAGCGCTCCACGCCATGCAGCAGATCGATAAGGGTATCCCGGGCAGTATGGGTATCGGCCATTGTAAAATCCTGTCACCTGAATGTCCGGATAAAGGGAAATGCGCCCACCGCACGGGCATTGCTGCGCAGTCCGGTAGCTGGGGTAGTATCCCATGCTATCTGTATCATGGAAACACCTGCATGTCACAATTGTTTCTTCATGCGGGGCAGAGGAAATACTATGTAACCACAATATAATTAAGAAACATTCACTTTTTGTATTGAATTGGTGATGGGTGAAGGCACGGGCGTACAGCACAACGGCGCACAGGGTGCGCCGTTGCATATCCGTTCCGTCCTGTGAGGGCGATGGGTCAGGCCGCGCTGCCAGCCTGCATGGCGGTGCGCACGGCATCGAGGGCTGCGTCCGCCCTGCTGGTATCCGGGCCACCGGCCTGCGCCATGTCGCGGCGGCCACCACCGCCCTTGCCACCCATGGCGGCGCTGGCGGCGCGTACTAGGGTTACGGCATCCACCTTTTCCGCAAGGTCGGGCGTTGCGGCGACCACAATGCTGCCCTTACCATCCGCCGTGGAAATCAAGGCGATCACGCCCGACCCGATTTCCTTGCGCAGGGAATCGGCCAGTGGCTTGAGTTCCTTGGGCGGCAGTTCGCCCACGTTGCGGGCGTCAAGCCTGATGCCATTGACCTCCACAATGGATGCCGCCGACTGGTTGCCCGATGCCAGCTTGCGCTGCAGGTCGGAAATCTGGCGTTCCATCGCCTTACGTTCCTCCAGCAGCACGGCAAGGCGCTCGGGCGCTTCCGCGGGCGGCACGCGCATCATGGCGGCCATCTGGTTCAGGCGCTCTTCAGTGGCGACGGTGGCATTCTGCGCGGCAAGCCCGGTCACGGCCTCGATACGCCGCACGCCCGACGATACGCCACTTTCGGATGTGATGCGGAACAGGCCGATGTCGCCGGTGCGACGCACATGGGTGCCACCACACAGTTCGATCGACCAGCCCGCGCGCCCGTCCTCGGGGCCGCCCATGGAGACCACGCGGACCTCGTCACCATATTTTTCGCCAAACAGGGCCATTGCACCCTGTTCTATGGCTTCTTCCGGCGTCATGTGGCGCGTGGCGACTTCCGTGTTTTCACGGATGCGGGCATTCACCTCGGCCTCGATATCGGCCAGTTCCTCCGGCGTGATCGGGCGCGGCTGGCTGACGTCAAAGCGCAGGCGGTCGGGTGCGTTCAGGCTGCCCTTCTGCGTGACATGATCGCCCAGCCTGCGGCGCAGGGCTTCATGCAGCAGGTGCGTGGCGGAATGGTGGGCGCGGATGGCGCTGCGGCGGTCGTGATCGACCTGTGCCGTCACCGCCATGCCGGGTTTGACCGTGCCTTCAATGACCGTGCCGTAATGCACCAGCAGGTCGCCCAGCTTCTTCTGCGTATCGGTAATGGCGATATGCAGGCCGGGGGCGGTAATGGTGCCGGTATCGCCCACCTGTCCGCCGCTTTCGCCATAGAACGGCGTCTGGTTCAGCAGCAGGGCGATTTTGGTGCCGGGGCCGGCGCTGTCCACCTGTGCATTGTCCACGACCACGGTCTGGACTTCGGCATCCGATGTTTCGGTGGTGTAGCCAAGGAATTCGGTGGCGCCAAACGTATCACGCGCCTCGAACCATACGGTTTCGGTTGCGCTGTCACCCGATCCGCTCCATGCCGCGCGGGCGCGCTTGCGCTGCACGTCCATGGCTTCGTTGAAGCCTGCCACGTCCACGCTATGGCTGGTGCCACGCAGGGCGTCCTGCGTCAGGTCCAGCGGGAAGCCGAAGGTATCATATAGCTTGAATGCAACAGCGCCCGGCAGGGGCGCGCCATCGCCAAGGTGTTCCGTCTCGTCCGCCAGCAGCGACAGCCCACGGTCCAGCATCGCCTTGAAGCGTTCTTCCTCACCCTTCATCGTGCTTTCGATCAGGGCACGGGCGTGGATCAGTTCGGGATAGGCTTCGCCCATCTGCCGGATCAGCGCGGGAACGAGCTTGTAGAAGGTCGGTTCCGTCGTGCCCATCAGGTGCAGGTGGCGCATGGCCCGGCGCATGATGCGGCGCAGGACATAACCGCGCCCGTCCTTGGACGGCAGCACGCCGTCGGCGATCAGGAACGAGGTGGAGCGCAGATGGTCGGCCACAACGCGGTGGCTGGCATTGAATGGACCGTCCGGGTCCTGACCCGTGACTTCGGCCGAGGCCAGGATCAGGGCGCGGAAGGTATCCGTATCATAATTGTCACGCTTGCCCTGCAGGATGGCGGCAAAACGTTCCAGTCCCAGTCCGGTGTCGATCGACGGACGTGGCAGCGGTGAGCGCGTGCCGGGCGGGTTTTCGAAATACTGCATGAACACGAGGTTCCAGATTTCGGTAAACCGGTCGCCATCCTCATCGGGGGAGCCGGGCGGGCCGCCCGCCACTTCTGGGCCGTGATCGTAGAAGATCTCGGAACACGGGCCACAGGGGCCGGTATCGCCCATGCGCCAGAAATTGTCGGAGGTGGGGATGCGGATGATCCGGTCATCCGGCAGTCCGGCGATCTTGCGCCACAGGGTGGCCGCTTCCTCATCATCGGCATAGACGGTGGTCAGCAGCTTTTCCTTGGGCAGGCCAAAGGTGCCGGTAACCAGATTCCACGCCAGTTCAATGGCTTCCGCCTTGAAATAATCCCCGAACGAGAAATTGCCCATCATCTCGAAAAAAGTGTGGTGGCGGGCGGTATAGCCAACGTTGTCCAGATCGTTGTGCTTGCCCCCTGCGCGCACGACCTTCTGCGCCGTGGTGGCGCGGGAATACGGACGCGTTTCCTGTCCGGTGAACACGTTCTTGAACTGCACCATACCAGCATTGGTAAACAGCAGCGTCGGATCGTTGTGCGGCACCAGGGACGAGGACGGCACGATCTGATGCCCGTTCCCCGCAAAATAGTCGAGGAAGGTGGCGCGAATGTCGTTTGTTGTGAACATGGCGGGAAACGGACGATCCTGTATTGAAGGTATGGATGTAAAACCGGTTTCATTCACCTAGCGCACGTAGCGCCGGACCGGAAGTATGAACATGCGTGTTGTGTCCACATGGCGAGGGCGTGATGCACGGGATACGGCAGGGCAGGCAGTGTCGGGCACCAAACGTGGAACGGTTGGCCCGCAGGACCTGGTTGACGATGCCCCGGCCAGTCAGGCACCAGGTGCGACACGGTCATGTGGCGGCCTGTACGTTTCCAGAATATTTTTTTGGTAAAGCTTCTTTGAAATGCTTCAGGAATCGGCCTCCTTCAGGAAGGAGGCGATGCCTGATAATTTTATTATTTTTGATTAATTGAGTATTTTTTTGATATGTCGGGGAAATGATGCCAACCATTTTTGGTGCGTATTTTTATTACTTTCCCGCGTCCGTTTTATACATAACCATCCCAGAATGGTAGAATACGGATATATTGACGCCATGCCTCGACCGTCCTGTCGGAGCAGGTCGATGTGCCAGTCCAGTGGATGCCACGTCAGGCAGTCCGGACGGATGATGGATCATTTTGTAAGGAAAAAGTCGGTCGATTGCGCAGGGCATGTAAGGCATCCCCTGGCAGGGAAGTCACCCGGCGGAGAGAGGCAGAATTGCCTTATCCGACCTTGCTGCGGGAGTTCGCAACTACCGTATGGCTGGAAATCGTGTTCTTGACGACGGCGCGTTCAGGCTGGAAGGGAACAATTTCCGCCGTCGGGCGATTGGTCGTGGCAGACCTTGCGGATTCGGAATGGAATACGAGTTTGCGGCTGATATGAAAATTTGCCATCATTCCCGCAACAGCACCCGCCGCCAGCGCCAGGACCGGATAGGTCTTGAACACGGGGGAGACGTGAAACAGCGTGAACACGCATCCACGGTTAAGGAAGAATCCCAGCGAGTTGCCTGCAAGAAAGCGCATCCACTGGACAACAAAATGATGCTGATTGCCCACGTGGCGGAAGGTCCACAGGCGATTGATCAGCCAGTTGATCGATGCCGCAATGAAATATGCGGCTATGGTTGCAATCGTCAGACCCACAAATGGACGCAGGCTGTAAACCGTCCCCGTATCCCAACACAGCCCGAGCAGTCCAACAATTCCAAACTTCAGGAATTGTGTGATTTTCTGGGAAGAAAGATTGGGCAAGACATTATCCTTATGCCAACAGGCAAGGCGACGGGCACATGTGCAGGCCATCGTGTGGCGGGCAAACTGCATATGGCGAATATGTCATACAGTATAATGCGGGGCGGATGAAAGGGGAAAGGAGGCAGATCAAAGCCTCCTTTCTTTTCTTTACATTAATGCAGGATGATCTCGACGCGGCGGTTCTGCGGCTCACGCGTGTCGGGGCCGGTCGGCACCAGTGGGTGGGCTTCACCGTAACCATGGACGTCGATGGCGTTGGCGGGCACACCATCACGGATCAGTTCAGCCTTCACGCTGTCAGCACGACGCATGGACAGGCCAAGGTTGTACTTCTCACCGCGCGGACCCGGGTGGGCCGAGGTGTTGTCGGTGTAGCCATTGACTTCGATGCGGGTCGTCTGGACGTGGGTGGACGCCTGGGCGGCTTCTGCCACGATCTCACGCGAGCGGCCGGTAAGGGCTGCGCCGTCCCAGTCGAAGAACACCAGGTAGGTGCGGGCTGCGGTCGGTGCGGGCGGCACGACGGCAGGGGCCGGCGGCGGCGGCGGCGGCGCGCTGTTGAACGCGTAGCGGACACCGACGATGAACTGGTGGTTGAAGCGGTGATCGAAGCTGGCATGTCCCGAATCATACGGGCCGCTGGCGGTGTAATTGCCCATCGTGAAGGACGAGGGCTGGCCGATCATGCGGTATTCGGTGGTCATCTGCAGGCCAGGAATGCCGGGAATGTCATAGGCCGCACCAACAATGCCCTGATAGGCGAAGCCGCCCTTCGTGCCGCTCATGCTGCGACCGGGGGAGTTGCCCACCGTGACATCATGCGCGTTCTGCCACAGGTAGCCCGCACCAACACCGACGAACGGCGTGACAGGCACGTCAATGTTGAACAGGCGCTTCAGGTCGATGTCATACAGCACGTTGACAAAGCCGCCATAGGACCGGTCGCTGCCCTTGTCACCGCGGGTCTCGCTGTAGATCTCGGACCAGTTGTAGTCGCCTTCGACTTCCGCTCGCAGGCCGTTGCCGAAGCCCCAGCCAACCGCGCCAAAACCGGTCCAGCCGTGGCGGTGGCCCAGCTTTTCACGTCCCGGGCCGTCTTCCGTATCGGCGAAGTGACCGTGCTGGGTCTGTGTCAGGTTATAGCCGCCCCCGATATCAACATACGGGCCGGTAATGGTGGTGGCCTTGGCGGCCAGCGGTGTCGCGGCCAGCAGGCTAGTTGCCAGCAGGGCAGAGCGGAGACGCATATGTTCGTCCTTCCTCACATTATTACTTCTTTATAGGGCACATCATGTGCGGGATGCGTAAGCAATCAATCCATCCCCCTTAAACACAGTGTGTTGCCTGTGGTTGCGTCCAATTTATGGCCACACAGCAGCATAAAGGTAACACCGGTGCTGCACCGAACGGGACAGAAACTTTTTCTATTTATTAACAAGTAAGTATGTGGGGAGCGTCCCACTGGAAACAATACCCTAATAAAAGATTTAGAGTATTAATAAAAGATTTAGAGTATTTTGTGGCAGAAGGAACACGGGGCGTCGCGACTTGGTCCTGACCTTAAAACCCGGGCAACAAAAAAAGGGAGCACAAAGTGCTCCCTTTCTTCTGAGACCGGTTGGTCGGGATCAGTGCAGGATGATCTCGACGCGACGGTTCTGCGGCTCACGCGTGTCGGGGCCGGTCGGCACCAGCGGGTGGGCTTCACCGTAACCATGGACGTCGATGGCGTTGGCGGGCACACCATCACGGATCAGTTCAGCCTTCACGCTGTCAGCACGACGCATGGACAGGCCAAGGTTGTACTTCTCACCGCGCGGACCCGGGTGGGCCGAGGTGTTGTCGGTGTAGCCGTTGACCTCGATACGGGTCGTCTGGACGTGGGTGGACGCCTGGGCAGCTTCTGCCACGATCTCACGCGAGCGGCCGGTAAGGGCTGCGCCGTCCCAGTCGAAGAACACCAGATAGGTGCGGGCTGCGGTCGGTGCGGGCGGCACGACGGCAGGGGCCGGCGGCGGCGGCGGCGGCGCGTTGTTGAACGCGTAGCGGACACCGACGATGAACTCGTGGTTGAAGCGGTGATCGAAGCGCTCGGCGCTCGTGTAGCCACCACCGGAAGCGTGGATGTTGCCCATCCCGAAGTCTTCAACCTGACCAACCATGCGGTATTCGGTGGTCATCTGCAGGCCAGACACGCCCGGGATGTCGTAGGCCGCACCGACGATACCCTGATAGGCGAAGCTGCCGTTCGTGCCCTTCATCTGGGCGCCGGAGGACATGCCCGTGACATTCGCGTTTTCCCACAGGTAACCGGCACCGGCACCGACGAACGGCGTGACAGGCACGTCGATGTTGAACAGACGCTTCAGGTCGATGTCATACAGCACGTTGACGAAGCCGCCATACGAACGGTCATGGCCCTTGGTCTTCTCGGAACCGACGCTGTTGATGGCGGTCCAGCTGTAGGCACCTTCGACTTCGGCGCGCAGGCCGTTACCGAAACCCCAGCCAACATTGGCGAAGCCGGTCCAGCCATGGCCGTGGCGGACATGTGCGCCACCGTCATCGTTGCCGTTCTGGCCATTCTTGATGTCAGCATCATGCATATGCTGGGTCTGGGTCAGGTCATAACCACCGCCGATGCCAACATACGGGCCGGTGATGGTGGTTGCCTTGGCGGCGAAAGGTGCCGCTGCCAGCAGGCTGGTAGCCAGTAACGCTGCGCGTAGACGCATGTTTCAGTCCTTAACTCTGTTGTTGCAGGGCAAAGCCCCATCTTGTGGTTCGGGCAATGGATTTGCCCCGAGACAGGGCAGCCTGAGATTACCCGCAAGCTATGATGCGGGGATTAGCCTGTCTGGACCGACTTGAGAATGGGCAAAATGCCGCATGCCCATGAGGTGTGGCGAAAAACACACATATCTTTCAGGGCTGTTTGGCAAGTTCCGTGAAAAGTCCCGATTTTATAAGGTTTTTTTGGAAGTCCGATATTAGACCCATTTATTTTGCATAGGACAGTACCGGAAACCGAAGGGCTGGTTTTTACGCCTGACGCGTCCCAAAACGATTCGATATGGAAAGGGGGAGCCGTGTGCTCCCCCTCGTGAATGTCCGTATTTATCAATTTATTACAGAACACGCCGTCAGTGCAGGATGATCTCGACACGGCGGTTCTGGGGTTCGCGTGTGTCAGGCCCGGTGGGCACCAGCGGGTGGGCTTCGCCATAGCCGTGAATGTCGATGCCGCTGGCCGGGACACCATCACGGATCAGTTCGGCCTTCACGCTGTCCGCGCGGCGCATGGACAGGCCCATGTTGTACTGTTCGCCACGGGGGCCGGGATGGGCGGCGGAATTGTCGGTGTAGCCATTGACCTCGATACGGGTTGTCTGGACGTGGGTGGACGCCTGGGCTGCCTGCGCCACGATCTCACGCGAGCGACCGGTCAGGGCGGCACCGTCCCAGTCAAAGAACACCAGATAGGTGCGCGCCGCAGTCGGCGCGGGCGGCACGACGGTGGGTGCGGGCGGCGGCGGCGGCGGGGCATGGTTGAACGCGTACCGTACGCCGACAATGAACTGGTGGTTGAACCGGTGGTCATAGCGCAGGTTGTTATGGTCGGACGCGGGGTCGTTCACGCGCTGGTTGATATTGCCCATCGCGAAGGATTCCACCTGCCCGATCATGCGGTATTCGGTGGTCATCTGCAGGCCCTGCACGCCGGGAATGTCATAGGCTGCGCCAACAATGCCCTGATAGGCGAAGCTGCCATTCGTGCCGTCCTGGCTGACGGTTGCCGTGCCGCCGGGCCTGATGCCACCGGGAACGACGGTGCTGGCGTTCACGTTCTGCCACAGGTAACCGGCACCGACACCGACACCGACAAACGGCGTGACGGGCACATCGATGCCGAACAGGCGCTTGAGGTCGATGTCATACAGCACGTTGACGAATCCGCCATATGACCGGTCGCTGCCGTTGGTCCGGCCGCTGACGTGGCTGCCGGTGCCGTAGGCCGCGCTGTACCCGGTCAGCGCCGACCAGTTATAGACCCCTTCGATTTCCGCACGCAGGCCGTTGCCGAATCCCCAGCCGAAGTTGGCGAACCCGGTCCAGCCATCGCCATGCTGCATGCGTTCGCGCGAATGGGCGTCGTACAGGTTCCGCGCATTCACCGCCGGATCATTTCTGATCTTCCCGCTCTCGCTCTCATACGTGTCACGGTCAAAGCCATGGGCATGCTGGGTCTGGGTCAGGTCATAGCCGCCGCCAATGCCGACATACGGCCCTGTTATCGTTGTGGCCATGGCGGTGCCCAAGGGTGCCGCGCCAAGTGTAGTCGCCAGTAATGCCGCGCGAAGACGCATATTCCCGTCCTTAAGATACTTGATCAGACGCCTTCTTTTTTGTGGAGATGGGGGCATGTTCCACACTGGCCTGATGCATGTTGATACAATTGGCCCATGGGCCGTTGTCGCAATGCCAGCGGAAGGGTGCGGAAGCGGGAATGCCGGGCAACCTGCCCGCACCCGATCCATGGCTGGATCGTTGTGCGGGGCAAAGGTTGAGATAATATTAAATGCCCCTTTGCCGCCGGATGGCAGGGCAGGGACGTTGTAAAAATATCACACGGACGTGTTGGGGTCAGGGCGTGCAGCCATCCGCGCGCAGTATCTCCAGCACGACGTCATCGGGCACGTCACGGCAGGTAAAGGCCCGGCCAATGCCGCGGACCAGTACGAAAGACAGACGGCCATCGCGCATCTTCTTGTCGCGCTGCATGTTGCGAACCAGCTGGGCGGCAGAGAAATTCCGACCCGTATCGCTGATCCGTGCGGGCATGGACAGGCGTTCGAGGTGACGGGTCACGCGCTCAAGGTCTTCCGCCGGGCAGTAACCCAGCCGGACCGACAGCATGAACGCCAGCCGCAGCCCGATGGACACGGCCTCCCCATGCAGCAGGCTGCCATTATAGCCCATTTCCGCCTCCAGCGCGTGGCCGAAGGTATGGCCGAGGTTGAGCAGCGCACGGCCATCGGCCTTGCGTTCCTCGCGCTCATCGGCAACCACCACGCGCGCCTTGAACGCGCAGGCCATGCGGATGGCTTCGGCCTGCATGGCCGGATCGCCCGCCAGCACCGCTGCCCCGTGGCGTTCGCACCAGTCGAACAGCGCGGCATCGCCCAGCAGCCCCGACTTGACGATTTCGGCATAGCCCGCGCGCAGTTCGCGCACCGGCAGGGTGGCCAGGGTCGATGTATCGGCCAGCACCGCGATGGGCTGGTGGAATGCCCCCAGCAGGTTCTTGCCAAACGGTGTGTTGATGCCGGTCTTGCCCCCCACGGACGAATCCACCTGCGACAGCAGCGTTGTCGGGATCTGCACGAAGGGCAGGCCACGCAGCGTGGTGGCAGCACAGAATCCGGCCAGGTCCCCCACCACGCCACCGCCCAGCGCCACGACCGTGGTGCCGCGTTCGACATGCGCTTCCAGCAGGGCGTTGGTCACGCGTTCGTACATGCCGATGGTCTTTGACCCTTCCCCGGGGGGAATGGTGATGACCTCCGCACGGATTCCGGTTTCCTCCAGCCCTTCCAGCAGCCGGGGCAGGTGCAGGGGGGAAACCGTTTCGTCCGTCAGGATCATCACGCGTTTCTGCGGCAGGACGGGGGCCAGCAGCGCGCCGGCGCGACGGATCACGTCGGGACCGATCACGACCTCATAGCTGGCGCGGTCCAGCCGTACGGGCACCCGCAGCGGCTGCCGGTTATGCTTCAGGGCCTGAATGACATGGTCGGCGCTGTGTTCCACGTTATCGTCTCCACAATCCACGATGATATCGGCCTCGGCATAGACCGGATGGCGCAGGCGCATAAGGTCCGCCAGTACCGCATGCGGCGGGGCGGCATTCAGCAGGGGGCGGTGCGTGCGGTCCGCCACGCGCTGCACCAGCACCGGCAGCGGGCAGCGCAGCCAGATGGAAACGGCATGCTCGCGCACGCTCGCCCGCGTGCGGGAATCCATGAATGCGCCCCCGCCCGTCGCCAGCACCACGGGCGGCCCGGACAGCAGGCGGCGGATGACCAGCCGTTCCCCCCGGCGGAATTCGGGTTCGCCGTATTTGTGGAACAGGTCAGCGATGGTGCAGCCGGCGGCGCGTTCGATTTCCTCATCCGAATCGACAAACGGCACTCCCAGCCGCGCGGCGAGGATGCGGCCGATCGTCGTTTTCCCTGCGCCCATAAGCCCGACCAGCACGATGGTGCGCCCGCTGCCCGCCTGTCGTGGCCTGGCGGGGCCGACGGCATTGAGGTCAAGCGGGATGGCGCGCGATGGCGTGGCCGGACCGGGCCGGTCGGGGGGAATCTGGCGTGACATGGCGCGCAACCTAACATACAGCAGGACGGAACCGGTAGAGTCCGCACGAACGCCCGGCCATGCGCGCAAAAGCGTGTATCCGGTCCGGATTGTGGATGGCCGGGGTGTGCAGGATATGGGAAGCGGTTGGATGATCCGTATTGTTATTGCCGTGATGGGCGTTCTGGTCGTGTGTGGGGTAGGGGGATTCTTCTCGCTGGGTGCCTTTCCGCCTGCGTTGGTGCAGCAGGATGTGCACAAGGATATCGCCTTTGCCGCCCCCGTGGCGCCGGCCCCCGCGCCGCTGGGCATGCCTGCGGCCCTGCCCGTGGCACCGCTGGCCCCGGTCGCAGCCCCAACCGCTGCGCAGTAAGCGGCAGGCCCCATGGTCGGGAACGCGGTTGACGCCTTTCTGGAAATGCAGGCGGCCGAGCGCGGGGCGGCGCTGAATACCATCCAGGCCTACGCCCGTGACCTGGAGGACATGACCGGAGCGCTGCATGCGCGCGGTGTCTCCGCGCTGGATGCGGGGGAGGCGGACCTGCGTGACTACCTGTCCGGTCTGGCGCGGCAGGGGCTGGCCCCCCGCACGCAGGCCCGCAGGCTGTCCTGCATCAAGCAGTATTTCCTGTTCCTTGCCCGTGAGGAACTGCGGCCCGACAACCCCGCCGCCCTGCTGGACGCCCCGCGTCTGGACATGACCCTGCCGCGTTTCCTGTCGGAAGCGGAGGTCACGGCGCTTCTGGCGGCGTGTGAGCCTGAAAATGATGCGACACCCGCCCGCAGGCGCAGGCTGCTTGTGGCGCGGGCCGCGCTGGAAATGCTGTATGCATCGGGGCTGCGCATATCCGAACTGCTGTCGCTGCCGCGCCGCGCGCTGGATGCGGCGCCGGGCATGATGCTGGTGCGCGGCAAGGGCGGGCGCGAACGCATGGTGCCCATGTCCGCCCGCGCCCGCGCCGCCGCCCGTGCGTTGATGGACATGGATTCCGCGCGGAAAAGTCCCTACCTGTTTCCCGGTCGCGGCCCCGCCCGGCCCATGACGCGGCAGGGCTTTGACCGGATCCTGCATGATGTGGCGCTGCGGGCGGGGCTGGACCCGCAGCGGCTGTCGCCCCATGTGCTGCGGCATTCCTTCGCCACGCACCTGCTGGCCCATGGGGCGGACCTGCGGGCGCTGCAGGTGCTGCTGGGCCATGCCGACATCGCCACCACCCAGATCTATACCCATGTGATGCTTGACCGCCTGCGCGACGCGGTGGCGCAGCATCATCCGCTGTCCGGCGCGGACGGGCGTGGATAAAAATGCATGGCAGGGCGGATTCCCTGCGTGAAAATGTTTGGCTGGCGTGCAGGCTGTGCTATCGGCAGCGCATGCGCCAGTTTCTAGATTTCGAAAAGTCGGTCGCCGAACTTGAGAACAAGATCGACGAGCTTCGCAGGATGTCCGGTCCGGACGGGATCAACATCGCCGAAGAGATCACCCGGTTGAGTGAAAAAGCCGACCGGCAGTTGCGTGCGGCCTATGCCAAGCTGACGCCGTGGCAGAAGGTGCAGGTGGCCCGCCATGCCCAGCGCCCGCATACGATTGATTACATCAATGCGCTGATAACCGAATTCGCCCCGCTGGCCGGTGACCGGCTGTTTGGCGATGACAAGGCCATCATTGGCGGTATCGGCCGGTTCAAGGGTACGCCGGTAGTGGTGATCGGAACCGAACGCGGGGCCGAGATCGAAACGCGGCTCAAGCATAATTTCGGCATGGCCCGGCCCGAAGGCTATCGCAAGGCGCAGCGTCTGATGAAGCTGGCCGGGCGATTCGGCCTGCCGGTCCTGACCTTCATCGACACGTCCGGCGCATGGCCGGGGATCGATGCGGAAGCGCGCGGGCAGGCGGAAGCCATCGCGCGCTCCATTGAAACCTGCCTGAACGTGCCGGTGCCGGTGATTGCCACCGTCATTGGCGAAGGTGGGTCAGGCGGTGCCGTGGCGCTGGGTGCGGGCGACCGGGTGATGATGCTGGAACATGCCATCTATTCCGTGATCTCGCCCGAGGCCTGTGCTTCCATCCTGTGGCGTGATCCCAAGCAGGCTTCCACGGCGGCGGATGCACTCAAGCTGACGGCGCAGGACCTGCTGCAGTTGCGCCTGATCGACCGCATCATTCCCGAACCGCTGGGTGGCGCGCAGCGCGAACCTGCCGCCGCGATTCGCGCGGTGGGCGACGCCATTGCGGCGGAACTGCCGGGCCTGCAGGCCAAGGACCCTGTTCTGCTCAAGGCGCAGCGGCGTGAAAAATTCCTCGCCATGGGGCGTGAAGCCGTCGCCTGACCTGCGCCGTTATGATGCTGTGAGCCGCGCTGGTAAAAGTTTTCGGGTGTCGCCTTTTTCAAAAAAGGCGACACCCAAACTTTTTATGGTCTCCTGCTGCCTGCCGGGCAGGCGTTTCAGGCGACCCTTCAGCCTTTTACCGGTTCCCCCGCCTGTGGCGTGAAGCCCAGGCGTTCGATCAGGTCGCGCACGGCGTCGGACGCGGCCTTCACGCCCTCCACATCCGTTCCCTTGCATAACAGGCACACACCCCGGCAGCTTTCATCAAGGCGGTAGGGGTAGGATCCGATATCAATGTCGGGATGGCGCTGCTGTATTGTTTCCAGCCCTGCGGCCAGCGTGCCTTCATACAGGCCATTGGCATGCCATGCCCGAGATATGACCGGGGTGCCATGGGGCAGGGTGGGCAGGACTTCCTCGAACATCGCGCGCATGATGCGCGGCACGCCCGCCATGACATGTACGTTGCCCATGGTGAAGCCGGGTGCGACCGAAACGGAATTGCGGATGGGCACGGCCCCCTGCGGCATCGTGGCCATGCGCTGGCGCGCGGGATTGAATTCGTTCGGGGGGAAGTGCGCTTCCAGCAGGCGGAAGGTTTCGGGGTGGTGGACCCATGGCACGCCAAACGATTCCGCGACGCAGGCGGAGGTGATGTCGTCATGCGTCGGCCCGATGCCGCCCGTGGTAAAGACATTGTCATACGCCGCGCGGGCTTCGGTCACGTTGCGTACGATCACGGCGCGGATGTCCGGAATGATCCGGACCTCGCTTAACGTAATGCCGGTTTCAGACAGGCGGCGGGCGATATACTGCACGTTTACGTCCTGTGTGCGGCCGGACAGGATTTCATTACCTATGACCAGCAGGCAGGCGGTGGGGTTCATGATGCATGTTTCCACTAGGTTGCGGGCGGGAGCATTTCCCCCCACCCTATAACGACAGCAAGCCTACCGGAAGGAGAAGCTATGAACACCGCAGCAATGCCGCAACCGCACTGTGTCTGGGACATCCGGGCGGAACTGGGCGAAGGACCCGTATGGTCCGTGCGGGAACAGGCGCTCTATTTTGTCGATATCGTAGGTCTGGCCATCCACCGTTTTCATCCCGCCAGTGGTGCGCGCGCGTCATGGTCCGCGCCGCAACGCCCCGGTTTCGTGGCGCCGGTCAGTGACGGCACGCTCATGTGCGGGCTGAAAGATGGGCTGTACAGTCTGGACCCGGCAACCGGCGTGTTTTGCAGGGACGTTGCGGTAGAACCCGACCTGCCCGGCAACCGCATCAATGACGGAAGTGTCGATTCGAAGGGGCGGCTGTGGTTCGGCACCATGGACGATGGTGAAAGCACGCCCAGCGGTGCCCTGTATTCTGTCACCCGCGAGGGGACGGGCCTGAATGTCCTGCGCCATGATGAGGGATATATCGTCACCAATGGCCCCGGCGTTTCCCCCGACGGGCGGCGGCTGTACCACAATCATTCCCCTGCCGGGATCATTTACGTGTTCGATCTGGCCGAAGATGGCAGCCTGTCGAACCGGCAGGTGTTTGCGCGGATCAGTGATGGCTATCCCGACGGCGTGGTGGTCGATAGCGAGGGCAATCTCTGGGTTGGCGTATGGAACGGGGGACGGATCGTGCGTTTCCGGCCCGATGGCACGCCCCTGCCGTCCATTCCCGTGCCGGGGGCGCTGAACGTGACCAAGGTGGCCTTTGGCGGGCCGGATCTGCGCACGGCGTATATTACGACGGCGCGGAAGAATACACCGCCCGACCGTCTGGCGCAGATGCCGCAGGCGGGCAGCCTGTTCAGTTTTCAGGTGGACGTGCCGGGACAGCAGCCTGTTCCGTTCCCCGCTGCCGAACTGGCAGCCCTGCGGGATATTCCGCTGGGTTAAAGCAGGTCCTGCAGCAGCGGGATCAGGGGACGGTCGGCATCGGGCATGGGGTAATCGCGCAGCCTGTCGGCCGCCACCCATTCCAGTGTCTGTCCCTCCCGCGGGGTGGGGGTGTTTTTCCACCGGTGACAGACATAGACGGGCATGAGCAGGTGAAAATGCCCGTAATCGTGGGAAACGAACGTAAACGGCGCAAGGCAGGAACGGGCGACATCCAGTCCCAGTTCTTCATCTAGTTCGCGGATCAGGGCCTGTTCGGGCGTTTCTCCCGTTTCGACCTTGCCGCCGGGGAATTCCCACAGCCCCGCCATCGACTTGCCTTCTGGCCGTCGGGCCAGCAGCACGCGGGCATCCGAATCCACCAGTGCCACGGCCGCGACCAGCACGACCTTGCGGGTGCTGTCCGCCACCTGGGCCATTTCCTCGGCCATTGCTTCCCCCGACAGGTCGGCGTGGCGCGCCTCGAACAGGCGGACGGGGTATTCCCCCCCGCGTGAGACGAATTCCTGCGACCCCGTTCCATTTTCCCGGAAACCGATCCGGCGCAGCACGGCGATGGAGGCATGGTTGTCATGTGCCGCGGATGCGGTGAGGCGTTCAACCGGCAGGTTGGCCAGTGCCCAGCGCGCCAGACGGCCCGCCGTGGTGGTGGCGACCTTGCGGTTCCAGTGCGCACGCCCCACCCAGTACCCCAGCGAGCAGGACCGGTCGGTGGCATTGATGCGCAGCCCGATGCACCCGATCAGCGAATCCGGCGCATCGGATGAAGGGCACGTAATGGCGAAATGATAGGCTTCCCCGCGCCGCGACTGTTCAATGGTCGCGGCGATCCATTCCTCGGTCAGCGCAAGCGAGTAGGGGAATGGAACGCGGCTGAGCATCCGCACCACGCTCCAGTCATTTATCAGCCTGTGCATGGTGCCCGCATCAGATGTGCGGACTTCACGCAGGCGGTATTCACCGGCCTCCAGTAAGGTGCCGGAACCATGTATTCCCTGCACGCTCATGCGCTTGAGGCGCCCCTTGCGACGGGCGCGTCCTGTCCGGCTGGCAGTCCGCATTCCACCAGCAGTTCGCGCAGGTTGCATATGACCGGGAAGATTTCCTGGTTGCGGTCGCCCCCCTGTTCGTACCAGGCGTTCTGCTCCAGTTCCACGATCTCGCGGTCTTCACGGAAAATCCGTTCGGTAAACGCGGTCAGGAACGGCCATGCCAGATCCAGCAGCCCCGGAACGCCCGGCCGCTTGATCGACAGCAGCCCGAACACCCGGTTGGTCAGTTCCGCTTCGTCCTGCGGCACATATGCAATCCACAGGTCCATGACCGGAGCGCTGTCGCCCGTCTGGATATGAAGCGTCTGGTAAGGATAGACCGTGCGGATGGTCATGACGTCGCGATGGGCGAACTTTTCGCTGTTATCACGCTTCTGGCCAAAGATCAGCGCCTCGCCAATCGGCTGCTTGCCGCTGGTGCGGGCAAAGCTGTAGCGGGCTTCCACCAGCCCGGGGCCACGTTCCTGCCCCAGGAAACGGGGCTTCATCTGCCCCATCTGCTTCATGTGCATGAACTGATGGTTCATGTCCATCAGGTTCTCGTGCATGAAGCTGTAGTGGCAGTGCACAAGCTGGCCGAAGCGGCGGGTCTTGTAGGCAGGGTTGGCCACTTCCGCCAGACGGGGGAAGGGTGTTGTCTCTGCCTCGGCCGGGTCTCCGGGGAAAACGAAGATCAGGCCGTCAACCTCCCGCACGGGGTAGGTACGCACGCCGTTGGGCAGCTTGCCCTTGCCCAGATAGGGTACGTCAATGCAGCGGCCCGACCGGCCATAGGCCCAGCCGTGGTAGCAGCACTGGACTGACTCGCCCTTGACGGTGCCCTTGCTCAGCGGGACCTGACGGTGGGCGCAGCGGTCTTCCAGCGCAAACACGCTGCCGCCTTCCTTGGGGCGCACCAGGGCAATGGGCTGCCCGGCATAGCGGGTACCTATGGTCTTGCCCGGCTTCAGTTCCCGTGACCACGCGACGGGGTACCAGAAATCGGGGTTGGCACGAATGCGGCGCAGATCCCGCCCGGTAACCGGGGCGGAGGACTGCATGCTGTCGGGCGATAACGACTGATCCATTGTCTCTCTTGACTGTTAACAGGGCATGGCAGCCGGATGCGCCACGGGACAGGATGCCGGTCACATGCCGGGGATAGGGCATGTGCAACCGTATCGCGCCGCCATGGCGATATTAAGGATGTTTTTTACCCCCAGGGCAAATGGTTCAGCGCCATAATGTTTTGTAATATATTGCTGGACCATTTCCCCGGCTGCCTCCTTGTTCCATCTGCTGCCGCCATGGGCGCGGGCAATGGCATCAGCATGACAGGCAGGGCGGGGTTCAATCCATGTTATGGATCATGTTCACGCAGAAAGTTCCGCGCTGAGGTCTTCAATGAACTGGAACGCGACACGCCCTGACCGGCCGCCGCGCGATAGCGACCACGCATTGGCGCGCCGGGTCAGGTCCGCATCCGTGATCGGCAGGCTGCGTTCCTTCGCATAGGCGCGCACCATGTCCATGAACGTGTCCTGCGCGCAGTTGTGGAATCCGATCCACAGGCCGAAGCGGTCGGACAGCGAGACCTTTTCCTCCGTCGCTTCGGACGTGTTGATGGCGGTCGAACTTTCGTTCTCGATCATCTCGCGCGGCATCAGGTGGCGGCGGTTGGACGTGGCGTAGAACAGCACGTTCTGCGGCCGCCCGGCGATGCCGCCGTCCAGCACCGATTTCAGGGCCTTGTAATCCGCATCCTCGCGCTCGAACGACAGGTCGTCGCAGAAGACGATGAAGCGGCGCGGGCTTTCACGCAGCAGCGCCAGCAGGTCGGGCAGCGTGGACAGGTCCTCGCGCTGGATTTCAACCAGCACCAGCCGCCCCTTGCCCGGGGGGGCGGGTTTGCCATCCACCAGATTCGCCTGCGCGTGGGCGGCCTTGACCAGCGATGACTTGCCCATGCCGCGCGCGCCCCACAGCATGGCGTTGTTGGCGGGCAGGCCACGGGCGAAATGCAGCGTATTGTCCAGCAGCATCTTGCGCTGCAGGTTGATGCCCTGCAGCAGGCCCATGTCCACGTGGGCGACGTGGGATACGGCGGTCAGGCGGCCAAGACCGGGATGCCAGATGAAGGCGTCCGCCTGCTCCAGCCCGGCAAGCGAGGGCGCGGGAGGGGACAGCCGTTCAAGGGCCGCGGCAATGCGTTCGAGAAGGGGAAGGGCGGTACTGTCCATCGTCGTTCCTGATTCCAGCATGACTGAGTGCGGTGGCGCATGCCACCAGGCGATCCGGAGCGCGTTGGCCGGGTAGGGCAGGCGAACGCCTTGACGGGAAACAGGCGAAAACTATGGTCCGCATGTCAAACCCGCAACCCGTTCAATCCTTCATTATGCCGGAAAGATCGTAATGCCTTCTATTATCAATGATTTTTTAACAACGCCCGCGCATGCCCAGTCGGCTGGCGGTGGGCTGCTCAGTGGTGACGGCATCATGGCCGTGCTGCCGTACGTGGCCATGTTCGCCATTTTCTATTTCCTGCTGATTCGCCCGCAGCAGGTCAAGCAGAAGCAGCTACGCAACCAGATTGCCGCCCTGCGCCGTGGCGACCGGGTGCTGACGGCGGGTGGCATCATCGGCGTGGTGCAGAAGGTGCAGGCGGAATCGAACGAGGTCGAGGTCGAAATCGCGCCGGGCGTGCGGGTGACCGTGATACGCGACACCCTGGGTTCGGTCATTACCAGCGCGTCCACGCCCGCCAACGATTCCACGCCTGACAAGCCGGCGAAGTAAGTCCTGCCCCCTAATCCCCGCGCGACCGTGGATGAGGGGTGAACTTCACCCGTGTTCTGCCGTTGCTTCCTGTAACATCAGGAGCAGGCAGGATGCACAGGCAGCGCGACGATGCAGAGACAGGTCCCACCATCCGGCATGGGCCGGTCCTGCGCGGACGCGCGGGGTTGATTGGTGGCCTGGCGGCATTGTCCGGCATCCTGTTCGGGCTTGATACGGGGGTCATGTCCGGTGCGCTGGACCTGATCACGCAGGAATTCGTCCTGTCGGATTTCCAGCGCGAATCCATGGTTGGCGTCATGCTGCTGGGGGCGGCAATGGGCGTGCTGGGGGCGGCGTGGCTGTCGCATCGCTGCGGGCGCAAGCGCACGCTGGTGCTGACAGCGGCCCTGTTCGTGGTGGGGCCGCTGTTATGCGCCGAAGCCACGTCGTACCGCTCGCTCATGCTGGCGCGGCTGCTGCTGGGGCTGGCGACCGGGGCGACCACGTTCGCCACGCCACTTTATATTGCCGAAATTGCTGATTCCGGGCGTCGGGGCGCGATGATACTGGGCTACCAGCTCATGATTTCATGCGGGCTGCTGGCGGCATTCGTATCCGACGGGCTGTTTTCCTATTTTGGCGGATGGCGGTGGATGCTGGGCGTGGTGGGTTTTCCTGGCCTTGTGTTCATGATGGGGGTGCTGTTCCTGCCGCCCAGCCCGCGCTGGCTGCTGGCGCAGGGGCGTGAGCGCGACGCGCGCCGCGTGCTGATCGAACTACGTGGCCTGCCCCGGCTGGTCATGGCCGAACGCAATGCCATCATGGCCCGTCTGGCCGCCCGCCGCGACGGGATCGGCAGTTTCATGAAGGACCCAAACTGCCGCCGGGCCATGTGGCTGGCGGTGGGGCTGCAGGTGGCGCAGCAGTTTTCCGGCATCAATGCGGTGCTGTACTACGCACCCTACATCATCGGGCTGGCGGGGTATGGCCATTACGTGCAGGTCTGGGGACCGGTAGGAATCGGGATCATCAACCTGCTGTCCACCTGTATCGCCACGACCTGCGTTGACCGGATCGGGCGCAGGCCCATGCTGATCGGCGGGTTTGCCGTCATGGCGCTGGCCATGGGCGCGCAGGCGGCCATGGTGGCGGGGGGCATGCCGCCCATGCCGGGTATGCGGCTGCTTATGGGGGTGTTCATGCTGGTGTTCGTCGCGGCGTTCGCATTCGCGGCGGGACCGCTGACCTGGCTGCTCTGTGCCGAGATCCTGCCGCTGCGCGGGCGTGAGTTCGGTATGGCATGCTCCACCTGTGCCAACTGGGTGGCCAACATGCTGGTCAGCGCCACGTTCCTGACCGGGCTGGAAATACTGGGGGCGGACCGGGTGCTGTGGGGATATGCCGGGCTGAATGCGGTGTTCATGGTTATGGTGCTGCTGCGTGTGCCTGAAACGCGCGGCATGACGCTGGAACAGATCGAGGTGGAACTGATGCGCGGCACCCCGCTGCGGGCGCTGGGCACGCGGGCCCATTCGCGGGTATGAGAAAACCGCCCGCAACGACCCATTGATCAGAACCGGGGTGTGTGGCGCTGCCCTGTTTCAAAAAGGCAGCCTGTCCTGAAACACTCCTATGATCGCCCGATATGTCCGTGGCAGGCTGTTCCAGACAGTCCTGTACGCAAAAAACCCGGCGCAAGGCCGGGTTTTTCGGTCTGTTACCTGAAAACAGGCAATCAGGCGGACTGGAGCTGCGCTTCGGCGAACTCGTAGTTGGCCAGCTTGTCCAGGTAGTTGGTGATGTAGTCGGGACGACGGTTGCGGAAGTCGAGGTAGTAGGAGTGTTCCCACACGTCCAGACCCAGCAGCACCTTGCCCTGGCCTTCGGCCAGCGGGTTGGAGCCGTTGCCGGTCTTGGTCACCTTCAGCTTGCCGTCGGAAGCCAGAACCAGCCATGCCCAGCCCGAGCCGAACTGCGATGCGGCGGCTGCCTTGAAGTCGGCCTTGAACTTTTCGATGCTGCCGAAATCCTCGACCAGCTTCTTGGACAGGGCGTGAGGGATCTCGCCGCCCTTGGGGGCAAGGTTCTGCCAGAACAGGATGTGGTTCCAGTGCTGTCCCGCATTGTTGAACACGGGCGCCTGGTCAGGCTTGCCCTTGACCATGAGGATGATTTCCTCAAGCGACTTGCCCTGCAGTTCCGGCTTGGATTCGACAAATCCGTTCAGCGCCGTCACATAGGCCTGATGATGCTTGTCATGATGCAGTTCCAGCGTTTCCTGGCACATGCCACGGTTGGCAAGGGCATTGTAGGCGAAGGGAAGGGACGGCAATTCGAAAGCCATGAACATTCTCCTGGGAATTGCAAGGAGCGGCATGAAGCCGCCATACCAAGATTGCTATGGGTGCGGAGCGGGTGCGTCAAGTGACGGACGTATGAACACCCCCGCGCCACGCCTTCCGGACCAAACGCCATGACGGGCCAGATGGATGCATGCCCGCCGGTGGCAGGGGGGGCGTCGTTCCTGCATGACGCGCGTCGTGCCGACCCGGACCGCTTCTTCTGCGCGCTGTTCGTACCACCGGCCGCCCGTCTGGCGGCGATGGTGCTGATCGCCTTCAACCATGAATGCACGCGGGCGGTTGCGACCCCTGCGTCATGGGCGGTGGCAGGGCCGATGGCGGGCCTGATCCGGTTGCAGTGGTGGCGCGATGTGCTGGAAAGCGGCAATGCACAGCGCCACGACACGGCGGTGGCCCTGCTGGACCTGCTGGGTCGTGGCGTGGTGCGGCGTGAAACGCTGGAGGGCATCATCACGGCACGCGAATGTGAACTCGATGGCCTGCCCGACCGGGCAGCATGGCAGGCGTCCATGCTGGATGGCGCGGGGGGCGTGCAGGTCGCCATGGCGCAGGCCGCGGGGTTTGCCGAATCCACGCTGCTGGCGCGCATACGTCTTATGGGCGGGATTTATGGCGTGGGGGCGCTGGTGCGCTACCTGCCTGCCGTACTGCGCGCGGGTCGCTGCCCGTTACCCGAAGATGCGCTGGCGCATGTCGGCCTGACGCGCGACGGCCTGCGGACCGGGCAGGCCACATCCGCCCAGATCGCCACCCTGCGCGATGGATTGCGCCAGCAGGGACGCGAATGGCTGGACATGGTGCGTGAAGGGCCACGCCTGCCGCGTGCCGCCCTTGCCACGGGGCTGCCCGCCGTCCTTGGCCTGCGGGACATGCGCGGGCGGGTGGATGGCGATGGGAGTGCGTCCCCCCGTGGCGTGGGCGACAGGCTGGCGGTCATGGGCGCGCTATTGCGCGGGTGGGTCTAGGGATTGTTCCACAACAGTTCGCTGGCGGAAATGACGGACGTTTCCGGGCACCCCCTTAGCAGCTTCACCAGAAAATTTCCTGGCTGGTGGGGTTCAGGGCGTGTTGGCCACCATGCTTTCCATAACGGCGAACAGGGCGGAATAATCCTCGTCCGGGTGGCGGCGGCGGGTCAGTGACAGGCTCTGGGTTGCTGCCGCCATGGCGGGCAGGGGCGCGGTCTGGCGCGCCGCGTCGGTCATGAGCAGGCGCATGTCCTTCTGCATGAGGCGGGCAGGGAACTGCGGGCTGAAATCCCCCGCCTTCGCCGCCTTCAGCTTGCGCTTGTGGTGCGGTGAAATCACCGGCACTTCATCCAGCGCGTCAAACAGCATGCCGCGATCCAGCCCGGAGGCGAGGCCGTAGGTGACGCCTTCCGCCACGACCGCCAGGGTTGCGCCCATGATGCCGTTGATGACCAGCTTCAGCTTCGATCCGCTGCCCACCGGGCCGGCATGGATGGTCAGGCGGCCGATGGCGTCGAACACGCCCTGCGCACGGCTGATGTCGGCCGCCGCGCCACCGGCCAGCACGATCAGGTTGCCCGATTCCGCTTCCGGCGTGCTGCCGGCCACGGGGGCGTCGATGATGGTGATGCCATGCGCCTGACCCGACTGCGCCAGCGCGACGGAGGTTTCGGGCGCCACCGTGCTGGTGTTGATCAGCAGGCCGCCCGACTTCATGCCTGCCAGCACGCCATCGGGGCCGTTCATGGATTTGTCCAGTGCCTCATCATCCGGCACGCAGGCCAGGACAATATCGGCTTCCTGTGCCAGCGCGCGCGGCGTGGGCACGAACCGGGTGCTGCCATCGCCGCCTTTGCCCGACGGGGTATAGGCCACGATCCGGTAGCCGGCCCTGGACAGATTGGCCCCCATGCGGGACGCCATGGCCCCAAATCCGACAAAACCGATCAGCGGAGCGGTGGACATGCGGGTTCTCCTTAAACCTGTTGCGTGATGGCCCGGTGGCCAGTGCCTGAATGTGGGCAATAGCGGGCATGACGTCACGCCCCGATGACGCGCGGCGGGTATGCCTCGCATAAAGATGATGCCGGGGGATCGGGGGGGATTGTGGCAATCAGGTGCCCGCACTCGGTCCGTCACGGGAAGGAGACATGATGCGCAGCCTGCATTTTTTTGACGATCTTGCACGGACCCTTTCCGGCCATCCGCCCATGGCGCTTGGCGTGGTCTATCCCTGCAGCGTGCCGGCGTTGCAGGCGGCATCCGACATTGCGCAGGCGGCCCTGGCCACGCCCGTGCTGATCGGCCCCGCTGCCCGGATCGGCCAGATGGCGAAGGACGCGGGCATTACCCTGTCGGGCTGCCGTATCGTTGACGTGTCCACCGATGGCGACGCCGCGCGAGAGGGTGTGCGCATGGCGCGGGAGGGAACGGTTGCGGCCCTGATGAAGGGGTCGCTGCATTCGCGCATTTTCCTGCACGAACTGGGCCACCATGACGGCGGCCTGCGCACGACCCGGCGCATGAGCCACGTCTACGTTCTGGATGCGCCGCAGGCCCCGCGCGTGCTGCTGGTGACCGACGGGGCGGTGAACATCGCCCCCGACCTGGATGCCCGGCGCGACATTGTCCAGAACAGCATCGACCTTGGTCACATGCTGGGTATCGGGCTGCCAAAGGTGGCGGTCCTGTCGGCAGTGGAAATGGTCAATCCCGACCTGCCTTCCACGCTGGATGCGGCCATCCTGTGCAAGATGGCCGAGCGCGGACAGATTACCGGCGCGGTACTGGATGGCCCGCTGGCGCTTGATAACGCCGTCAGCCCCGAGGCCGCGCGGTGCAAGGGCGTGGTTTCCCCCGTGGCGGGGCAGGCGGACATACTGGTGGTGCCCGACCTTGAAGCGGGGAACATCCTTGCCAAGCAGATGACCTTTATCGGTCAGGCGCGGGCGGCGGGCATCGTCATGGGCATGCGCGTGCCCGTCATCCTGACCAGCCGCGCGGACCCCGTGCCGGTGCGCGTGCTGTCATGCATGGTGGCGGCAGTCATGATCCGGCAGGGATATGGCGGGAATCCCGCGGCCTGCATGGATCAATGCGGATGACGGTCATACGTGATGCGTGTAAGGAGGGGCGGCCCGCTCGCGCGATGTTGTCCTTGCGGGCGGGGACGTTTTCCGGGCGGCGGGCGCGGTATGAACCGTGGTGTCCGGCCCCCTGCGCGGCGGGGCAGGTTGCCGTCCTCGCGCAGAGATGATGCCCCGCCCTGGCGAACATGGTGGCAAGGAAAGGGCTGACGACTGTCCGGTGGTGTGAGGGTCATGCCCCCATGCGCCGGGTGCCGGTCACCATGCCGGTAACTGACATGAACGTGCAATCAGGCCGGGTTCCCCGCGCCGCCGGGTGGCTGCCCGGTCCAGCCGATGAACAGCCACGCAGCGGGTTTCCGATGCCGATCCGGAGAATGCCATGACCTCGAATCCCTCCTCTGCCGCTTCCACGTACGACGTGGTCCTGATTGGTGGCGGAATCATGAGTGCAACGCTGGGCGCGCTCCTGCGCCAGCTTGAACCGAGCCTGTCCATTGGCCTGTTCGGGCGGCTGGATGACGTGGCGCTGGAAAGTTCCAATGGCTGGAACAATGCCGGCACCGGCCATTCCGCCCTGTGCGAACTGAATTACACGCCGCTCCGTCCCGACGGGGTGGTGGATATTTCCAAGGCCGTGAACGTCAACGAGGCCTTTCAGGTTTCACGCCAGTTCTGGTCCTATCTGGTGGAAACGGGACAGATCGCTTCGCCGCGCGATTTCCTGAACCCCATTCCGCACATGAGCTTCGTCTGGGGCCCCGAAAACGTTGACTTCCTGCGCCGCCGCCATGCGGCGCTGCAGGAACACCCACTGTTTGCGGGCATGTCGCTGTCCACCGATGAAGGGCAGCTGCGCCAGTGGATGCCGCTGGTCATGCAGGACCGCAAGCCGGGACAGCCGCTGGCCGCCACATGGCATCCGGCGGGCACGGATGTGAACTTCGGCGCGCTGACCCATCGCCTGATCAGCCTGCTGCAGGGCAAGCCGGGTTTTGACCTCAACCTTGCGCACGAGGTGGAAGACCTCAAGCCCGCGGGCAATAATGAATGGGATGTGTCCGTCCGCGCCGTGCATGGCGGGGGCGAACGCCGGGTGCGCGCCAAATTCGTGTTCATTGGCGCGGGCGGCGGCGCGCTGCACCTGCTGCAGAAAAGCGGCATACCCGAAGCCCGGGGTATTGGCGGTTTCCCCGTCAGCGGCCAGTTCCTGCGCTGCACCAACCCCGAGGTGGTGCAACAGCACCATGCCAAGGTGTATGGCAAGGCATCCGTGGGGGCGCCGCCAATGTCGGTGCCGCATCTGGACACGCGCGTGATTGACGGGCAGCGCGGGCTGCTGTTCGGGCCGTATGCCGGGTTCTCGACCAAGTTCCTCAAGCAGGGTTCATGGCTGGACCTGCCGCGTTCCATCCGCATGGACAATATCGGGGCGATGCTGGCGGTGGCGCGCGACAACATGCCGCTGACGAAATACCTGATCCAGCAGGTCATGCAGTCCAGCGAGGACCGGCTGAAGGCGCTGCGTGACTTTGTCCCCACTGCGCGCAAGGAAGACTGGGAACTGATTACCGCGGGCCAGCGCGTTCAGGTGATCAAGAAGGACGCAAAGCGTGGTGGCGTGCTGCAGTTCGGGACCGAGGTCGTGACGGGTGCGGGTGGCTCCATCGCCGGGCTGCTGGGGGCATCCCCCGGGGCGTCCACGGCGGCGCCGATCATGCTGACGGTGCTGCAGCGCTGCTTTGGCGGCCGTCTGCCGCAATGGGAATCCCGCCTGCGCGAAATGATCCCCTCCTACGGCGTCAAGCTGGGGCAGGATGCGGCCCTGTGCGCGCAGGTGCGTGACCGCACGCGCGCGGCACTGCAGCTGGACGGCTGAACCCGACGAAAAACCCCGCCCGGCCACTGTGTGGCGGGCGGGGTGCGGTGTGTGTCAGTCCTCGTCGTGTTCGCTCATCTGGTCGGCGGGGTGGCGTACGGGCGGGGTAGCGTTGCGGGGCGGCCGGTTTTCGATATGGCGGCGCATGAAATGGGTTGCGATATCCGCCAGTTCAATGAACTGGTCCGCCTGGCGGCGCAGTTCATCGCCAATCAGGGGGGGCGAGGTCTTGATCGATCCGACCACGGTGGTGCGCACGCCCTGACGCTGCATGGATTCCAGCAGGCGACGGAAATCCGAATCCCCGCTGAACAGCACGGCATGGTCGATATGCGGGGCCATTTCCATCATGTCCACCGCCAGTTCCACATCCATGTTGCCGCGCACGCGGCGGCGGCCATTATGGTCGATGAACTCCCGCGCGTTTTTTGTGACAAGGGTATAGCCGTTGTAGACAAGCCAGTCGGTCAGCGGCTTGAGAGGGGAATACTCCTCGGTGTCCAGGACGGCGGAATAATAATAGGCGCGCAGTACATTCGACTTGGAACGGAAAAAATGCAGTAACTTGCGGTAATCGACTTCAAATCCAAGGTTGCGGGATGCGGAATACAGGCTGGTGCCGTCTATAAACAGGCATAGCCGCTCCTGAGGTTGAAAAAACATTTATGGTCAGTCCCTGAAAAAGAAAAGTGAATACGTCACGGCCGTGTTAAATTTCGCGCTGCATGTATTCTGCATCGCGGTGAAAGTTGTCTGGCAGCAATGGCACTTGCATGTATATGAAGCCACATCCTTTTTGAAAGTTCCCTACGCGGGGATTACTAACTGACGGTAACCGTCTGGAACACTGTTTTCACATGACAATGCTGCAATCTGCGCCGGCCATGAATGATATAACAATTGCGGTGGGTGCGAATCTACCCCGTGAAAGTGGTGAAACTGCGGCCGAGACCTGTCTGTGGGCGGTTGACCGGCTTGCGCGCCTGCCCGGCCTGTCGGTGGTGGCGGTATCGCGCTGGTATGAAAGCGCGCCGGTCCCCCCTTCGGGCCAGCCCCCCTATGTAAACGGAGTCGTGCGGCTGTCGGGACGGGTGGACCCGGCATGGCTGCTGGCGCGGCTGCATGATATCGAGGCCGAGGCCGGACGCAGGCGCACGGTGGTGAACGCCGCCCGCCCGCTGGACCTGGACATCATCACCATGGGCGACCTTGTGCGCGCTGCTCCCGACCCCGTTCTGCCGCACCCGCGCGCGACCGGACGCGCCTTCGTGCTGCTGCCGCTGCGTGATGTCATGCCCGACTGGCGCGACCCGGTGACGGGGCGGGGAATCGATGCGTTTCTGCCCGCCGTCGCGGGGCAGGAGATCACGCCCATGCCCGCGCGGGCTGACTGAATGCTTGCATCGGGACAGGCGCACGGGTAGTAAGGTAAATTCTGATCAACACAACCAATTAATAACCGGAGTTCAGGCCTGATGGCACGCGTCACTGTCGAGGACTGCGTTGAGCGGGTTCCCAATCGTTTTGAACTGGTGCTGCTGGCAGCGCAGCGCGCACGCGCCCTGTCCCGTGGCGAGGAAATGACGATTGACCGTGACAACGACAAGAACCCCGTTGTCGCCCTGCGTGAGATCGCTGACCAGACCGTAAGTCTGGACCAGATCCGCAGCGACCTCGTCCGCTCGCTGGCCCGCGCGCCGGAGCCGGAGCCCGCCGATGAGGAAGTGGTCGACCTGATCCCGACCGAACAGAACATCTTCGGCCTGCAGGATGTCTCGGCCGAGGAAGAGGCACGCAATTCCAGCGGCGGCATGTCGGCTGAAGAACTTGAGGCCTCGGTTGAGGCGGCCCTGAGTGGACGGGGCCGGTAACATCTTCTGACGAAAGGGTGGAAGGTGACTGACCCGGTCAGATCGGAAACGACATCTTCCTCCATGCCCGTGCCTGTCACGGGTGGAGTGACGGCAGGCGCTGCCGCCCTTCCCGCCACGCGGGGGGAAGGAGAACGCGTGGTTTCATGTGACGGCCTGATCCGTCGCATCCTGGCATATGATCCCGGCGCCGATACGGACCTGATCCGCCGCGCCTTTGAGGTGGCGAAGGCCGCTCATGCGGGGCAGGCCCGCGACAACGGCGATCCGTACATTACCCATCCGCTTGCCGTCGCCAACATACTGGCGGGTTTCCATCTGGACTCCGCCTCGATCATTACGGCCCTGCTGCACGATACGATCGAGGATACGGGTGTAACGCAGCAGCAGCTGCGCGCGGAATTCGGCAATACCGTTGCCGAACTGGTGGATGGCGTTACCAAGCTGACGCGGCTGGAACTGCAGTCCGACCGGACCAAGCAGGCGGAAAACTTCCGCAAGCTGGTGCTGGCCATGTCGCGCGACATCCGCGTGCTGCTGGTCAAGCTGGCCGACCGCCTGCATAACATGCGCACGCTGCATTATGTGCAGCGCCTGGACCGCAGGCAGCGCATCGCGCGCGAAACCATGGAAATCTACGCCCCCCTTGCCGGCCGTATCGGCATGGACAAGGTGAAGGTGGAACTGCAGAACCTGTCGTTCGCGGCGCTTGAGCCCGAAGCGATGGCGACCATCCGTGCGCGCCTGAACTATCTGCGCGGGCAGGGCGCGGACGTGATTGAGGAAATCCGCCGCGAGCTTCAGGTCCTGTGCGCGGAAGCCGGGCTGGAAGGCGTGGAGGTCACCGGGCGGGAAAAGACGCCCTATTCCATCTGGGAAAAGATGCAGCGGCGCAACGTCGCCTTTGAACAGCTGTCCGATATCATGGCGTTCCGCATCATGGTGCCAACGCGTGAGGCCTGTTACGTGGCGCTTGGCGCGGTGCATGCCGCCTATCCGGTGATTGCGGGGCGGTTCAAGGACTATATCTCCACCCCTAAAGCCAATGGTTACCAGAGCCTGCATACCGGCGTGACCCTGCGCCACCCGCGTAACCAGAAGATCGAGGTCCAGATCCGCACGCCGGAAATGCACGATGTGGCCGAAAATGGTGTCGCGTCGCACTGGCTGTATAAACAGGTGCCCGATGCCGCCGGCAGCAGGGAAGCAAAGGGCGTCGTGTCCGGCCTGCGCTGGGTGCAGGACCTGCTGGATATTCTTGAGGACTCGGCTGCGCCCGATGAGTTCCTTGAGAATACCAAGCTCGAACTTTATCAGGATCAGGTGTTCTGCTTCACGCCCAAGGGACAGCTGATTTCGCTGCCGCGTGGGGCGACGCCGGTTGATTTTGCCTATGCCGTGCATAGCCAGGTGGGCGACAGCTGTGTTGGCGCGCGCATCAATGGCCGCCTCATGCCGCTGCGCCATGAACTGCAGAACGGCGATCAGGTCGAGATCATGACCGCGCGCGGGGGCACGCCCTCGCCATCGTGGGAACGTTTTGTCGTCACTGGCAAGGCGCGTGCGCGCATCCGCCGCCATGTGGCGCTGCAGCAGCGCGAGGCCCATCTGGAAAGCGGCCGCGTGGCGCTGGCCAAGGCCTTCCGGCAGGAAGGGGTGGACGGGTCGGAAAAGGTGCTGGACAGCCTGCTCAAGGACCTGCGCCTGCAATCGGTGCCCGACCTGTATGTCGCGGTGGGCAATGGCAACCAGTCCGCGCGGGAAGTCGTGCAACTGGCCTATCCCGAGCTGCGTCGCGCGCCGCGTGCGCCGCGCATGGTGCCGGGCCTGTCCATGCGCGCGCCCCCGGCGTCCCCCGGCGGAGCGGCCGGGCGGCGCAAGCCTGCGGCGGGCATGGCGCTGGCGGGCGTGGGTGCCGGCATGGCGGTGCATTTCGCCGGGTGCTGCCACCCGCTGCCCGGCGACAGGATCGTGGGCATCGTGTCCACCGGCAAGGGGATCACGGTCCATACGCTGGGGTGCCAGACGCTGGAGACCTTTGCCGCCACCCCCGAACGGTTCATGGATCTGGACTGGGATTATGACCTGATCGCGCGCAATGCCACCGGCCTTTATACCGGACGGCTGAGCGTGGTGACGGCCAATGAACCGGCCATGCTGGCGACGCTGACCAATATCGCCGCCAAGCATGAAGGTGTGCTGGTCAACCTGCGCATCGTCAACCGACAGCTTGAATTCATGGAAATCCTTGCGGATATCGAGGTGCGGGACCTGCGCCACCTGACAACCATCATGGTGGCGCTGCGCGCGGCGCGTGGCGTGGTGCAGGTTGAACGGGCCAGGGGATAGGCCATGCTGATCGGCATTGGCTCCGACCTGTGTGACGCACGGCGGATTGAAACCGTCCTCGCCCGGCACGGCACACGGTTCGAGGAACGCGTTTTCACCGCGTCCGAACGCGCCGCCGCCGCCCGCAGGTACGGGCCTGCGCGGCTGGGAACCTTTGCCAAGCGGTGGGCGGCGAAAGAAGCCTGCGCCAAGGCGCTGGGAACCGGCTTTTCGCGGGGCGTGTTCCATCGTGACATGGGGGTCGAGAACCTGCCGACGGGCCAGCCGGTCATGCGGCTGACGGGTGGGGCGCTGGTGCGGCTGCACGCACTGGTGCCCGACGGGCTTGTGGCGCAGGTGTTCCTGACCATGACCGATGAGCACCCCTATGCCTTCGCGCAGGTCATGATCATGGCGGAAAAGGCCAGCGCAGCCTGACCACCTGTCGTGCCCGCATGGGCAATGCTTGACAGGCGGGGGGTGCGTGGGCTTGATCCGCACGTTATTCGTCCGGCGCCCCGTGTCCGGTCGATGCCAGATCCGGATTGAAGAACAATTATGCCAATGGACGATAACAAGACGATTTCCTCCCCATCGGGGCCTGATGCCGCGCGTCGGGACGGGGGGCTGCTGGAACTGGTGCGTACCGTCGTGATTGCCGGGGTTCTGGCCGTTACTGTGCGCACGGTGCTGTTCGAACCGTTCAATATTCCGTCCGGTTCCATGATCCCGACGCTGCAGGTGGGGGATTACGTGTGGGTGGCAAAATACAGCTACGGCTATTCGCATTATGCGCTGCCCGGTTCGCCCAACCTGTTCGAGGGACGGATCTTCAACAGTACCCCGCACCGCGGTGATGTGGCTGTGTTCCGTTTCACCAAGGACACGTCGATCGATTACATCAAGAGGATCGTTGGCCTGCCGGGCGATACGGTGCAGATGCGCGCGGGAAAGCTGATTCTGAACGGGCAGGAAGTCCCGCGTGAGCCCGAAGGCGAATACACCGCGATAGACGAACACCGCACCCGCATGGAAGGTGACCGCTACCGCGAGATCCTGCCCGGCAGCGGTGGCCACGGCCCGGTCGCCCACGATATCCTGAAGCTGACGGATGAAGGGGGAAAGAACGACACCCCGGAATACGTCGTGCCGCCGGGTTATTTCTTTGCCATGGGCGACAACCGCGATGACAGCGCCGACAGCCGCTTCATGGGTGACGAACCGCAGGACCTCGGCTTCGTTCCGATGGAAAACCTGGTGGGGCAGGCCAAGTGGATATTCATGTCGGTCGATAACGCCCATCCTTTCTGGCAGGTCTGGTACTGGCCGGTCGAGATCCGCTGGAACCGTCTGTTCATGGGGGTTCACTGATCATGGACGCCGAACGCGTGCCTGCGGCGGAAATCGCCCGGCTGGAGGCGTGTCTGGACTATCATTTCACGCGGGCCGACCTGCTTTTGCGCGCGCTCACGCACCGCTCGGCCGCGCATGAACGCAATGGCGGACGCCGCACGCGGCAGAGCACGGCAAAACGCGGGGCCGGGTCCAACGAACGGCTGGAGTTCATTGGCGACCGGGTACTTGGCCTGCTTATGGCCGAATGGCTGCTGGAACGCTTCCCCGATGAGCAGGAAGGTGCGCTTGGCCCGCGTCATGCGCACCTTGTCTCCCGCACGGTGCTGGCGCAGGTGGCCCATGCCATGGGGCTGCAGTCGGCGCTGGATGTGGCCGAACACGAAGCCCGCGCGGGCGTGCGGCAGATGGCCAATGTGCTGGCTGATGCGGTCGAGGCCATACTGGGGGCCATGTACCTGGATGGTGGTCTGGCCCCCGCCCGCGCCTTCGTGCGGCGAATGTGGAATGACTCCATCGTGGCCCAGGCCCGCCCGCCCAAGGACCCCAAGACCGCATTGCAGGAATGGGTGCTGGGGCGTGGCCTGCCGCTGCCACAGTACCGTGTCGTGTCCTCTGACGGGCCATCGCACGCGCCGCGTTTCGTCATTGCAGTGGATGCGCAGGGCAGGACCGGGCAGGGGATCGCGGGCAGCAAGCGCGCGGCTGAAAGTGATGCCGCATCGGACCTGCTGCGCCAGCTTGGCGCGGATGGACAGGCCGCTTCTTCTACCGACCGCAAGGGACAATGACCATGCAGGATCACGACAACACGACACGCTGTGGCTTCGTGGCCATTGTGGGTGCACCCAATGCGGGCAAGTCCACGCTGCTGAACCGCATGGCGGGTACCAAGCTTTCCATCGTCAGCCCTAAGGCGCAGACCACGCGTTTCCGGGTGCTGGGTATCCTCATGCGCAATCATACGCAGATCCTGCTGGTGGACACGCCGGGCATTTTCCAGCCACGGCGCAAGCTGGACCGCGCCATGGTCGCCGCCGCATGGACGGGATCGGACGATGCCGACATCACGCTGCTGATCGTTGATGCGCGCGCGGGCATGACCGATGCCCTGCGCGCGATAGCGACCCGGCTTGCGGAACAGAAGCGCAGGCTGTGGCTGGTACTGAACAAGACCGACCTTGTCCGACGTGACGCGCTGCTGCCGCTGACGGCGGAACTGTCGTCCATCCTGCCGGTCGAACATGTGTTCATGGTCAGCGCGCGTTCGGGCGAAGGCGTGGATGACCTGCTGGACCGTCTGGCAGCCGACCTGCCGGCAGGCCCCTATCTTTATCCCGAGGATGACCTGACCGACCTGCCGGACCGCCTGCTGGCCGCCGAACTGGTGCGCGAGCAGATATTCCTGCAGACGCATGAGGAAGTGCCCTATGCCGCGACGGCAGAGACGGAGGGATTCCAGGAACGGCCCGACGGGTCGGTGCGCATTGAGGTGACGATCTACGTGGCGCGGGCCTCGCACAAGGCCATCCTGATCGGGGAAGGGGGCAGGCGGATTCGGACCATCGGCGAAAAGGCGCGACATGAACTGACCCGCCTTCTGGGGCGTAAATGCCATCTTTTCCTGAACGTGAAGGAACGCGCGGGATGGGATGAGGAGCGCGCGCGCCTGCGCGCTATCGGCCTGGATGATGCGTCCTGAATCCTCAAAAGAGGGGTACATCGGCTTGTGGGGGGGGGCATCCCTCTATATGACAGGGCATGGCCGGGCGGCCTGCCCGTCCCTAGCCCTGTTTGCCTGACCTGCGCCGAGGACCAATGACCCAGTCCGACAAACCCCAAGCTCCCACCTCCTACAAGCGTGTCCTGCTGAAGGTATCGGGGGAAGCCCTGATGGGCAGCGGATCATACGGGGTCGATCCCGCTACCGTCGATGCCATTGCAGCCGATGTGGCAGCCGTGGCCCGGACCGGAATTGAAGTCTGCCTGGTTATCGGTGGTGGCAACATTTTTCGTGGCGTGGCCGCTGCCGCCCGCGGCATGGACCGTGCGCAGGGTGACTACGCAGGCATGCTGGCCACCGTCATCAATGCGCTGCTCATGCAGAACTCGCTCGAACGCCATGGCGTGCCGACGCGGGTCATGACCGCCATTCACATGTCCTCCATTGCCGAGCCCTATATCCGCCGCCGCGCCGTGCGGCATATGGAAAAGGGGCGCGTCGTGATCTTTGCCGCGGGGACCGGCAACCCCTTTTTCACGACCGATACGGGCGCCGCGCTGCGTGCTGCGGAAATGGAATGCAACGCCCTGTTCAAGGGCACGCAGGTTGACGGCGTCTATTCCGCTGATCCACGCAAGGTGCCCGATGCGAAGCGCTTTGACACGCTGACCTACCGTGACGTGCTGGCCAATGACCTGAATGTCATGGATGCAGCGGCAATCAGCCTTGCGCGTGAAAACCGGTTGCCTATCGTGGTATTCAATATTCATGGAAAAGACCCCTTTACCCGTGTCATGCGGGGCGAGGGGCGTTTCACCACCATCGTGGCGGCTGACTGAAACCGGGGCATTCCCGTCGCCCGTATATGGGGACGGCCATGCCTGACGGATCAAGAACTGAAAAAGGAGGGCCACAGTGTCTGTCGATCAGAAAACCTTGCTGGCGGATCTGACCCGCCGTATGGACGGCGCCATTGAAAGCCTGCGTCGTGACTTTGCCGGCCTGCGTTCGGGCCGCGCCAGCCCGGCGCTGCTGGAACCCGTGCGCGTGGAAGCCTATGGTGGTGAAGTGCCGCTGACACAGGTTGGCTCCATCGCCGTGCCCGAGGCGCGCATGCTGACGGTACAGGTCTGGGACCGTACTCTGGTGGGCGCGGTTGAACGCGGGATCCGGGATGCGGGTCTTGGCCTGAACCCGGCGGCCGACGGGCAGACCGTGCGCGTGCCCATTCCGCAGCTGACCGAAGAACGCCGTAACGAACTGGCCCGTGCCGCGGGCAAGTACGCCGAAAATGGCAAGATTGCCGTGCGCGGCGTGCGCCGTGATGGCATGGACCAGACCAAGAAGCTGGAAAAAAGCAGCGAGATCAGCGAGGACGATGTCAAGACATGGTCGGACGCGATCCAGAAGCTGACCGATCAGTACGTCAAGCGCATTGATGAACTGCTGGTTGAAAAAGAACGCGAGATCAAGCAGGTCTGATAGCCCGTGAACACCGTAACCATTGTGCTCCATCGTGTGCGTGACTGAAGGGGCAATCAGGTCTTGTCCGGGTTAGATCAACCAGCTTCGCCCCAACCATGCCTGCCGGAACACGTCGCCATCATCATGGATGGAAACGGTCGATGGGCCGGCATGCACAACCTGCCGCTGCTGGCAGGGCACCGGGCAGGGGCGGAGGCCGTGCAGCGGACCGTCCGCGCCGCCACGAAACGGGGTGTGCGGTGGCTGACCCTGTATGCCTTTTCATCCGAAAACTGGCGTCGCGCCCCGGGTGAGGTGGCTGACCTGACCAGCCTGCTGCGCTATTACCTGCGGCACAAGGTGGCCGAACTGTCGCGCGAAGGGGTGCGGCTGCGGGTGATTGGCGACCTTGCCCGCTTTCCCGTCGATATTCAGGAAGAAGCCCGCCGTGCCGAGGACACGACACGTGACAACACCCGTCTGGTGCTGGTGCTGGCGCTGTCCTACGGCGGGCGGGCGGATATCGTGCAGGCCGCCAGTCGCATGGCGCAGGCCGTGGCGCGAGGGGAACTGCAGCCCGGCGATATTGACGAAACCCTTTTTGCCAGCGCCCTGCTGACGGCGGGCATGCCCGACCCTGACCTTGTGGTGCGGACCAGCGGGGAGTGTCGCTTGTCCAATTTCCTTTTATGGCAGTCGGCTTATGCCGAACTGGTTTTTCTTGATATTCCGTGGCCGGATTTTGACGCCACGCATTTCGATGCCGTGCTGGATATCTATTCACGGCGTGAAAGGCGATTCGGTGCGCGACCGGCCTGAAGCTGCGCCGGGGGCGGCGCCCGCTGGCGTGGCGGGGAAAAAATCAGGAAACTGGAAAGACCTGCGTGCACGTGTCCTGTCAGCCGCCGTGCTGGTGCCGTGCGTGGCGTTGTGCGTGTGGGCGGGTGGCCTGCTGTATGGCGCGCTGATCGTGCTGGCCATGGCGGGCATGGCCATGGAATGGGCGCGGCTGTTCGGTTCCGGGCTGGAGACGCGGCGTGGACAGCTCTGTCTGGCATGGGCGGCGTGTGTCGGGGGCACGGCGCTGGCCGGCCACTGGGGCGGGGCACTGCTGGTCATGGTGGCGGCTGTCGTGCTGGGACCGGCGCTATGGGCAGGACAGGTGGCGATCGGCTGCGCCGGACTGTCGCTTCTGTGGCTGCGGTACATGAGCGAGCCGGGGGCGGGGGTTGTCCTGTTTCTGGTTGCGTGCGTGGCGCTGAGCGATACCGGGGCCTACATGACGGGACGGGTGTTTGGCGGTCCGAAGCTGGCTCCGCGCATTTCCCCGGCCAAGACATGGTCGGGTTCCATCGGCGGAATGTGCTGTGCTGTGCTGGGTGGCATGCTGATTGCAGTGATGTTGCCCGGTGCGCTGCCTGGGGCCGTGTGGCGCGGGGCGCTGTTCGGTGGCCTGGTGGCGATTGCGGCCCAGATAGGGGATCTGGGGGAAAGTGCCCTCAAGCGGGCCTGTAATGTTAAGGATTCGGGCACGATCCTGCCCGGACACGGGGGGCTGCTGGACCGTTTTGACGGCCTGCTGGTTGCTGCCCCCATGGCGGCCCTGCTGTCGCTGGGCGCTACTGGCGGCATTGCTTTCTGGTATGTGGGTCTGCACTGAAGCGATGGCCGGGGCCACGAAAAGTTTTGGGGAATGACGTTACAATGAAAACAGTTTCCGTTCTGGGCAGTACGGGCAGCATCGGCTGTTCCACGGTGGACCTGCTGCTGCAGGCGCCTGACCAGTTCCGCACCGGCGCGCTGGTTGGTGGCCGCAATGTCGCCAGGCTGGCGGAACAGGCCCGTGCACTGGGCGCGCGGCGCGCGGTGATCGCCGATGAAAGCCTGCTGCCGGAACTGGAACGCCTGCTGGCCGGAAGCGGGGTTGAAACCGCTGGTGGCCGCGCCGCGGTGATCGAGGCGGCGGCCCTGCCGGTGGACTGGACCATGGCGGCAATCACGGGGGCAACCGGGCTGGAGCCGACGCTGGCGGCCGTGCGTAACGGCAGGTCCGTGGCACTGGCCAACAAGGAAGCGCTGGTCTGCGCTGGTGACGTCATGCTCAGGGCCGTGGCGGATGCCGGGGCGACGCTGCTGCCGGTCGATTCCGAGCATAATGCCGTATTCCAGTCCATGGCCGACAAGCAGGCGGATGAGGTCGAGCAGATCATCCTGACCGCATCGGGCGGCCCGTTCCGTCGTGCCAGCCTTGAGGAAATGGAAAAAGCCCCGCTGGAGGCCGCGCTGAAGCACCCCACATGGACCATGGGGGCCAAGATCACCATCGATTCCGCCACCATGTTCAACAAGGGGCTGGAACTGATCGAGGCGGCGCGCCTGTTCAACGTGACCGAGGACAAGCTGGGCGTGGTCGTGCATCCGCAGTCAGTGGTGCATGGTATGGTGCAGTACACCGATGGGTCCATCGTGGCGCAGCTTGGTTCGGCTGACATGCGCATTCCCATCGCCCATACGCTGGCGTGGCCTGCACGCATGCCCACCAATTCCCCCCGGCTGGACCTTGCAGCCCTGGCGCGCCTTGATTTCGAGGCCCCGGATGAGGTCCGCTTCCCCGCCCTGCGCCTTGCGCGCGAATCCCTGCGGGTGGGTGGCGCGATGCCTGCGATCCTGTCCGGGGCGAATGAAATTGCGGTCGAGGCGTTCCTGAAGCGCGAAATCGGTTTTCTGGATATTGCGCGGATCGTCGAGGATGTGATGCAATCAATCGGGCCGCAGCGCGCAGATACGCTGGAAGAGGTGCTGCACTGGGATAATGAATCCCGACGTGTGGCCCGCCAGCGTACGGTTGCCCGCGCGGCCTGATATGATTCTGGATGGCCTTTCGGGCCATCGGGAGATAGCGTAGCGTTCATGCATGATCTGATCCGGACTGTTCTGGCTTTTTCCCTCGTGCTGGGGGTGCTGGTTTTTATTCACGAACTTGGTCACTACCTTGCCGCGCGCTGGCGCGGGGTACATGTCGAGGTCTTTTCGATCGGTTTCGGCCGTCCGCTCCTGCGCTGGCATGACAGCGTGGGCACGGAATGGCGGCTGTGCCCGGTGCCGTTGGGCGGATATGTCCGTCCCCACGGATTCGAAGGACCGGAAGACGCGACCGAGGAACAGAAAGCCGCCTGGCAGCCCGGACGGACATTTCATGACAAGCCGGTCCTGTCCCGGGCCATCGTGATCATGGCCGGGCCGGTCTTCAATTTCCTTCTGGCCATCGTGCTGTTTACCGGCCTGTTCGCAACGTCAGGGCAGCCGCACATCCTCAATCAGGTTGCCCAGGTCATGCCCGGCAGTGCTGCCGCCAGCGCCGGGGTGGAAAAGGGTGACGTGATCGTGCGCGTGGGCGACCATACGGTGCGCGACGTGACCGACCTGCAATCCTTCGTCAGCGGTCAGGCGGATGCCCAGACCACGCTGACCGTCCGGCGCAATGGCGCAGACCAGACGCTGCCGGTCCATATCGGCGTGGCACAGGAACAGGGTGGCGACCGCCACGGGCAGATCGGCGTGTCCTTCGCTGCCGAGATGGGCAAGCCGCAATCCCTGCCTCATGCGTTTGTTTCCGCCATCAGGGAAACATGGCATGTGTCCGTCCAGACGCTGGAAGGGCTGTGGCAGATGATTACGGGCCGGCACAGCACCAAGGACCTGGGCGGTCCGCTGCGCATTGCCCAGATGTCGGGACAGGTGGCGCAGTACGGGTTGCCCAGCCTTGTGTCGTTCATGGCGCTGCTGTCGATCAACCTCGGGCTGATCAACCTGTTTCCGGTGCCGATTCTTGATGGGGGACGGCTGGTATTTTACGTATTTGAGGCTATTCTGGGGCGGCCGGTTTCACGCCGGGTTCAGGAAGTCAGCTTTCAGGCCGGCTTCGCACTGATTGCCGGACTATTTTTATTTTCAACCTTTAACGATCTGTCACATTTCGGCCTGTTCCAATGGCTCGCCTCGCGCGCCGGACAGGGCTAAGGTGCAGCGGGTGACACAAGTGCTTGCACAGTGTGGCGTATATCGGATAGGTCCGCCACGAAGACTGATACATGACAGGAAGGGAGCCGGCCCTCCATCCGGTCATAATGCATGGCTGATCCGCATGCCGAATGGTGAGGAATAGCGATTTTGTCGAGTAAACGTTCAGCGCTGCTTGCGTCTGCCTGCGTTATGCCGCTGTTCTGGACAGCGGGCGCGCATGCACAGGATGAAGCAGCACAGAACACGCCATTCGGCGGAGATATGGCACCTGCAGGCGGCATGGAGCAGCAGCCCCAGGAACCGCAGGTGGAGGCGATCAAGCCCCCTCCGCTTGAAGATCCGATCGAAGCCGTGGACATCAAGGGCAACAGCCGGATCGAGACGAGCACCATCCTGTCATACATGGTTGTCCAGCCCGGCGACCGGTTCAATCAGGATCTGCTCGACCGTTCGCTCAAGACCCTGTACGCCACGGGCCTGTTCCATGACGTCACGCTCAAGCGCGTGGGCAACGTGCTGGAAGTGCACGTGGTCGAGAACCCGATCGTCAACCGCATCGTGTTCGAAGGTAACCATTCGGCCAAGGACGAGGACCTGACCAAGGTCATCTCGCTTCGTCCGCGCGCGGTCTATTCCCCGCAGGGCATTTCCGCCGACCGGCAGAAGATCCTTGGCGTCTATGCGGAAAAGGCCCGTTACGCGGCCACCGTCACGCCACAGATCATCCGTCTTGCGCATAATCGCGTCGATGTCATCTTCCATATCAACGAAGCGCAGAAGACGCTAATCAAGAAGGTGACGTTCGTAGGGAACCGTGCCTTCAGCAGCGCGCGGCTGGCCGGGGTCGTGTCATCCAAGGAAACGGCTTGGTACCGGTTCTTTGCCTCCAGCGACCAGTATAATCCCGAACGCATCAAGTATGATGCCGAACTGCTGCATCGTTTTTACCTGAAAAACGGCTTTGTCGATTTCCAGATCAAGAACGCCACGGGCGAACTGTCGGCTGACCGCAAGAGCTTCTACATCACCTATACGATGGAAGAAGGCCCGCGTTACCGCCTGAACAAGATGGATGTGCGCTCGTCCCTGCGTCATGTCAGCGCGGAGTCCATGCGCAAGTACATCTCGCTGTTCCATGGACAGTGGTATGACGGCAGCGCCATCCAGCATAACGCGACGGATATGCAGGAAATGCTGCAGGGCAAGGGCTATCCCTTCGCCATGGTCCATCCCGAAATTGCCCGTAACCCGGAAAAGCGCACCGTCAACCTGCTGTTTGACATAAGCGAAGGCCCGCGGATGTATGTCGAGCGGATCGACATCAACGGCAACACCATTACCGAGGACAAGGTCATCCGGCGGCAGTTGCCCATGGCCGAAGGCGACCCGTACACGCCGCTGGACCGCAAGTATTCCAAGCTGATCCTGGAAGATCTTGGCTTCTTCAAGACCGTCTCGATCGACCAGACCCCGGGGTCCGCGCCGGACAAGGTCAACATTTCGGCCGACGTGGTGGAAAAGCCGACGGGCGAATTCTCGCTGGGTGGCGGGTACTCGACCGATGCCGGCGTGCTGGGAAATCTCGGGCTGAAGCAGCATAACCTGCTGGGTACCGGCATCGACGCCGGCTTCACCGGCACGGCCGCGTATTACGAAGATCAGGCCGACATTTCACTGACCGACCCGTATTTCCTGAACCGCAACCTGGTGGCTGGTATCGACATTTTCGGTATCCAGAACCGCTACATGACCTACCAGAGCTATTCGGAAGGGCGGTACGGCATCACGCTGCGCATGGGGTATTCGTACAACAACCATCTGTCGCAGTCGTGGAGCTATACGCTGACCGACCGTCAGATCGGGGATACGTGGTCCGATTCGTCCTATTATGTGCAGGATCAGAACGGCTGGTCGCTGCTGTCGCAGCTGAGCACCACACTGACATACGATACACGTGATCGCAGGCAGCAGCCGCATAAAGGTTTCGTGGTACGTGTGGGTGGTGACTTCGCCGGTATCGGCGGGAATGAACGTTACCTGCGTGGTAAGGTGGATGCCGCCTATTACATCCCGCTTGACAGTATCATGGGCAACCATGACTGGACCGTCAGCTTCCGCGCGGGTGCGGGCGACATCATGAACTGGGGTGGCGGGCGCAGCGACATCATCGATAACTTCTATCTTGGTGGTAATTCGCTACGCGGCTTCATGGATGGTGGCGTCGGTCCGCGAAGCTACGCCATCCCCGCGCGTGACGGGAACCCGATGCATTCGCAGCAGGACTTCCTGGGTGGCCGGTTCATGTACACGGCCTCCGCGCAGGTGGATTTCCCCATTCCGTTCGCATCGGCCATGGGGATCAAGGGACGGTATTTCGTGGATATGGGCGGGCTGGACGGGCTGCGTGTCCGCCGGCGCTATACCTCCATGAAGGACTGGCCCAAATATACGCCGGTCTATGATGATACGCTGACACCCGTTGTCTCGACGGGTGTGGGTATTGCGTGGAAGAGTCCGTTCGGGCTTGTGAATATTGATCTGGGTGTTCCCCTGCACAAGGGAACAAACGACAGGACCCAGCTGCTCCGCTTCGGCTTCGGCCAACAATTCTGAGGTGATAATGTTGCGTAAATCCGGCATTCGTCTGCTTGCCGCAACCGCTCTGCTCGGGTGGGGATATCAGGCCGTATCGGGCGCGCATGCGCAGGGCTCTGGCGGGAATGCGGGCTGGTTTGTGCCCAAGGCGGCCCAGCCTGCGGCCCGTCCCGCACAACATGAGGCGCCCGCCCCCGTGCAGCTGCCCGCGCCGTCATCCGACAGCGAGGAAGCGCAGTCACAGACCCCGCCCATCCTGCCGCAGCCGCCCGTGCCCAAGGCGCCGGACGTGCCCAAGAGTGCACCGCCGCCCGCTCCCGTCATTGGCGTGATCAGCGTGCCGGATGTCATGCGCATGTCATCGGCGGCACAGCAGGCCGAACGTGTGCTGGGCGCGCGCCGTGATGATCTGGCCCGCGATGCCCAGAAGGAACAGGCCAGCTGGCGTGACGAGCAGCAGAAGCTGCAGGGGCAGGCCAAGACCATGTCATCCGACCAGATCCAGAGCAGCGAGCGCAAGCTGCAGGAACGCGTGCTGGCGGCGCAGAAGAATTTCCGCAACCGCAACCGCGTGATCCAGGAAGCCGCCCAGGTGGCGCTGGGGCAGATCGAACGCGAACTGGTCCAGATCATCCGTGCGGTTGCCAGCAGCCGCGGCATGAATCTGGTGCTGCATCGTGAACAGGTCGCCCTCAGTCAGGAAGGTCTTGATATCACCCAGCAGGTGGCGACACAGCTGAATGGCGTGCTGCCGACGGTCTTTATCCCTGCGGCGGATGTGGACCCCGAAGTACTGGCCAAGTCGGGCACGATGCCGACCACGGCGGATGCCGACCGCGCGGCGTCCACCCCGCCTGCCAAGCATTAAGGCCGGTTTCATGACAGTGACGCCGGATAACGTGCCGGGCGACCCGCGGTTTTTCGTAACGCAGGGGCCGTTCGGGCTGGACCAGCTGGCGCAGTGCAGTGGCGCCGAGCTGCGCGGCGCGGCCGATGGCGCGGGGGACGGGCATGCGTTCACCGGCATCGCGCCGTTGCAGTCCGCAACCCGCGATCAGGTCAGCTTTCTGGATAACCGGCGCTACCTGCCCCTGCTTGAGGGAACGGGCGCGGGTGCCGTGATCGTCGCCCCGGCCTTCGCTGACAAGGTGCCCCCCCATGCGGCAGTGCTGGTATCCAAGGCACCGTATCAGGCATGGGCGCGCATTGCGTCCCTGTTCTACCCACCGCCGCCGGTCCTTCCGGGCATTCACCCGTCCGCCATCATCGGGGTCGGATGCGAAATCGACCCGAGCGCCGCGATCGGTGCCTTCACCGTGGTGGGGGACGGGGCGCGGATTGGCGCGGGTGCCGATATCGGCAGCCATGTCAGTATCGGCAGTGGGGTGGAAATCGGCGCGCGCTGCCGGATTGGCGCGCATGTCGCCATTTCCCATGCCCTGCTGGGCGAACGTGTCACGCTGCTGCCCGGCGCGCGCATCGGGCAGGACGGGTTCGGCTTTGCCGTGACACCTGAAGGATTCGAAAGCGTGCCCCAGCTTGGCCGGGTCATTCTGGAAGACGGGGTGGAGATCGGGGCCAATTCCACCGTGGATCGCGGGTCCATTCGTGATACGGTGATCGGGGCTGGCTCACGCCTCGACAATCTGGTGCAGATTGGCCATAATGCACGGCTGGGACGGTGCTGTATCGTCGTCTCGCAGGCTGGCATTTCGGGTTCGACCGAACTTGGTGATTTCGTGACGGTTGCGGCCCAGGCAGGGCTGATCGGGCATATCAAGATCGGGACCAAAGCCCGGATCGGCGCGCAGTGTGGTGTCATGTCCGATGTGGAGGCCGGGGCCGATGTGATCGGCAGTCCGGCCATGCCATTCCGGGAGTTTTTCCGGAACGTGGCCTTTCTGCGTCGGATGGCCAAAAAAACGACGCAGGATGGAGGCGGGGAAAAGGCGGATAAGGCCTGATCGCCCGGTGCCATAGCATATTCAACCGGCAGGAGGCCGCTGTTCCGTCTGGTGCGGGGGCTTTCCGGGCCGAACAAGTGGTTGGACGACGTGGATAAAGAAGTAGAGGCACTCCCGGCAGACGCGGCACCCGCAACGCTGGAATCGATAGACATCATGCGGATCATGGAAGCGATTCCCCATCGCTATCCCTTCCTGCTGATTGATCGCATGGTTGATATCGTGCTGGGGCAGTCGGCGGTCGGCATCAAGAATGTCACGGTCAACGAGCCGCATTTCCAGGGGCATTTCCCTGCACGCCCCGTTATGCCCGGCGTGCTGATCATCGAGGCGATGGCCCAGACGGCCGCGACCCTGGTGGTCATGACGCTTGGCCCGGCATTCGAGGGCAAGCTGGTTTACTTCATGACGATCGATGGTGCGAAATTCCGCCGTCCCGTCGGTCCCGGTGACCAGCTGCGCATTCATGTCGAAAAAGAACGTAGCCGTGCGAATGTCTGGAAGTTCAAGGGCATTGCGCGGGTTGATGGTGTTTCCGTTGCGGAAGCAACGTTCAGCGCCATGATAATGGGGTAATCCCGCGGGAAACGGGTGGCGGCACTGGTCCTGTTCCGGTGGGACGGCCGGCATCCGCTTCCGGGTCTTTTGGCCACAGTTACTTGCGGGGATGGAGGCTATTCTGGCAGGAAGTTCATCTAACGGTACCCAAATGGATGAACGGCGTGGAAAAGCGCCTGAAATCCATCCGTCATCCATTGTATCCAGCCGTGCGCGTATCGGGAGCGGCGTGCGTATCGGGCCCTGGTGTTCGATCGGACCGGATGTCGAAATCGGGGATAATGCCGAACTGATTTCCCATGTGGTGGTTGATGGACGCACCACTCTGGGCGAAGGGGTGGTGTGCTATCCATTCACTACTGTCGGCATGGCGCCACAGGACCTGAAATACAGGGGTGAACCCACCTCCTGCATTGTGGGTGCCCGCACCATTATCCGTGAAAACGTGACCATCCACCGGGGCACCGCCACCGGGACAGGTGTGACCCGTATCGGTCCGGACTGCCTGATCATGGCCAATTCACATGTGGCGCATGACTGCACGCTGGGACGTGGGGTCATTATCGTCAATAACGTGGTCATGGGTGGCCATGTGGTGATTGGCGATGATGCCCGCATTATGGGGGCGGCTGCGCTGCATCAGTTCGTGCGCATTGGCCATGCGGCACTGGTCGGTGGTGTGTGTGGCGTGGAAGCGGATGTGATCCCGTATGGCAGCGTTCTGGGTAACCGGGCGCGGCTGGTGGGGCTGCACTGGATCTGGCTCCGCCGCAATGGCGTGCAGCCAGACGAGATCCGGCGCATGCGTCAGGCGTTCCGTGCGCTGTACCCCAAGGCCGCCCACGCGACCAGCGCGGTATTCCAGGACCGGCTGGAACATGTGCGCCAGACCTATGCCGATGATGCCCGGGTGGTTGAAATTCTCGATTTCATTGCTGCCCCCAGCCATCGTGGCCTTGTGCGTGTCCAGAGCGGGGACATGATCGAGAGCGATGGCGCCTGAACAGGCACCCAACCGGCAGGGGCCGTGCGTCGGTATCCTTGCCGGTGGTGGCCCGCTGCCCGGTCAGGTAGCCCGTGCGGTGGAGCAGGCGGGTGGTCGGGTCTTCATTGTCGGCTTTCAGGGGTTTGCCCAGCCCGAGGTGATCGACCACTGGCCGCACCGCATGATCCGGCTGGCGGCGGCGGGTGAAATCCTGTCCGCGTTACATGAACATCACTGTCGTGACCTTGTGCTGATTGGCCCGGTGCGGCGGCCCTCCCTTGTCAACCTGCGGCCCGATGCGACGGGCGCGCGGATTCTGGCCCGTATCGGCAAGGCGCTGTTTGCTGGTGATGACGGCCTGCTTGGCGCGATCGTGCGCGTACTGGGCGAAGAGGGCTTCACTATCCGTGGCGCCCATGAATACCTGTCCGGTTCGCTGGCGCGCCGGGGCGTGATGGGGGCGGTCGGTCCGGATGACGCGGCGCGGACCGATATCGTGCTCGGCCGTCGCGTGGTGCGCGAACTGGGCCGGCTGGATATCGGGCAGGGATGCGTGGTGCAGGGCGGGCTCGTGCTGGCGGTCGAGGCGCTTGAGGGCACGGACCGCATGCTGGAACGCGTGGGTGGGTTGCGGCAACCCGACCGTCCCGGGGGCGTTCTGGTCAAAATGGCCAAGCCGGAACAGGAACGCCGTGCTGACCTGCCAACAATCGGCCCGCGGACGGTTGCGGGCGCCCTGGCCGCGGGCCTGCGTGGAATCGCGATTGAAGCGGGCGCGACGCTGATAACCGATCCCGCGGCCTGCATTGCCATGGCGGATGAGGCCGGGCTGTTCCTGACCGGGATTGGTGGCGAAGATAAAAAAACGGACTGAAGGGAAATGTCAGATGGGAACCTACCTGCATACAATGGTGCGCGTGCGCAATCTGGAAGCCAGCCTTGATTTCTACCAGTTGCTGGGCATGCGTGAACTGCGTCGCAGGGACGTGCCGGAAGGGAAATACACCCTTGTCTTCATCGGGTATGCCGATAATGCGGCAGGGCAGGCGGAAATCGAACTGACCTATAACTGGGGTCAGGATGATGGATATGATGTCGGCACCGGATTCGGTCACTTCGCCCTTGGTGTGCCCGATGTGACCGCCCTGGTGGAAAAGGTACGCGCGGGTGGCGGCAAGGTCACGCGCGAACCGGGGCCGGTCAAGTTCGGTACCACCTTCATCGCCTTTGTCGAAGATCCGGACGGCTACAAGATCGAACTGATCCAGAAACCGTAAGGCCGGGCGCGACGTCTCCCTATGGCGTGCGCGTGGAAAGCAGGCGGCGCATGGCGCTGAGTTCCCTGGTCGCCGCGTCCAGCGCCGCCAGGATGTCCTGTGCCGCCTGTCGCGTATGCGCATCTTTGCTGAGGGCCAGCGAATCCGCCCGTAGCATGGCGGGGGACAGGTGGCCACGGATGTCGTGAATGTGCTGTCGCAGCATTTCATCGGTCGTGGCGGCAGAGTCGCGTGCAGGGCTGGTCATGAAAATCATCCGGTTATGGTGCGGGAGGGGAGCAGCATTGACGTTGCCCGAAAGCATCAGTATAAGGCGCGGCTCAGGGTTTCCGTAGCGTACGGGGCCTGTTGGAATTTATTCCGTAACCTGTCTGTCATTGTCAATCTGGGAGTGCCGTTGTGAAGCGCACGTATCAACCCTCGAAGCTGGTCCGCAAGCGTCGCCACGGCTTCCGTTCGCGTATGGAAACCGTTGGTGGCCGCAAGGTTGTTGCAAACCGTCGCACCAAGGGCCGCAAGCGTCTTTCTGCCTGAGGCAGGTGACGTCTGTACGTTCCGGGTACCTGTGTGTCCGGAACCATGAATGTCTCTACACAAGGGGCGGCTGAAAGTGGCCGATAAGTCCACGCGCCTTAAGAAACGCGCTGAGTTCCTGCGGGTTGCGGCCAAGGGCCGCAAGGCCCCCGTTCCGGGACTGGTGCTGCAGGCGCTTGAACGCGGTGACACGCAGGCTGCCCGGTACGGTTTTACCGTAACCAAGAAAGTAGGCAATTCCGTCGTGCGCAACAGGGCGCGGCGGCGCCTGCGTGAGGTGGTCCGGCTGCTGGACCGCGAACAGGCGCTTACGGGCGTCGATATCGTGGTGATTGGCCGGTCTGGTACATGCAGGCGGCGGTTTGATGCCCTGATGGGCGATTACCGCAAGGCCCTGCGCAAGGCGGGAGTGAAGGAAGAATCGTGAGTACGTCTTCCATCAGCCTGCCTGCCCATATGCTGCGCGCGGTCATTCGCGCGTATCAGCTGGTGGTCCGTCCCGTATGGGGCGCGCATTGCCGTTTCACTCCTTCATGCAGTCATTACGCACGTGACGCGATCGCCCACCATGGGGCCCTGCGCGGCAGTGTGCTGGCGGGTTGGCGCATCCTGCGCTGCAACCCCTGGAATGCGGGTGGCCATGACCCCGTTCCTGCCACGGCCTGCGGCTGTGACATGCATGACTCCATGAAAAACACGAAAAGTCTGGCGGGTCGCTGATGGATATCAAGCGTTTTATGGTGGCAACAGCACTGTCTGCCGTGGTGCTGGTTGGTTTTGAGTATTTCCTGCCACAGCAGAACCATAAAACGGTCGAGCAGCAGGCCCCCACGCCCGCACCGGCCCCCGCCTCAGCGGCGGGGGATGGCACGGCGGCAGCCCCGGTGGATACGGGGCAGCCCGACCCGCGCGTCACGATCGATGCCGACCGCGTGCATGGTTCGCTTGACCTGCGTGGTGCGCGCCTCGATGACCTTGTGCTCAAGAACTATCATGAGACCGTAAAGGACGGCAGCCCGCTGGTGCGCGTGCTGGAACCGCGCGGGCAGGCGGAACCCAACCTGGTCGAGGTGGGCTGGACCAATGTCAGTGGCGGCCATGTCAGCGTGCCGGATGCCAACACCGTCTGGACTGCCGACCACGATACCCTGACCCGGACGCAGCCCGTTACCCTGTCGTGGGATAATGGACAGGGGCAGGTATTCCAGATCAGCATCGCGATTGACCAGAACTACATGTTCTCGGTCACGCAGAAGGTGATCAACCATGGGGGGGAAGCGGTCTCGCTGTATCCGTTCTCCCGTGTGGAGCGGGCCTATACCCCGGTCGAGACCGGCGGCTACCTTGTGCATGAAGGGCCGATTTCCGTCATTGACCACAAACTGGATGAAAGTTCGTACAAATCCCTGCGCAAGGGCGCAGTGCCGCCGGGCAATATTGCTTGGACCAAGGCAGGTCAGGGCGGCTGGGCCGGTATTACTGACAAATACTGGCTGTCTGCCGTCATTCCGCAGCAGGATAGCGATGTAGCGGGCACCTATGCCTACCAGCCTACGGGCGGGGACAGGGGCATTTATGATGTCGGCTTTACCGCGCGCGCGCCGCTGGTTGTTGCGGCCGGGGGCGATGCGACAACCGCCAGCCACGTCTTTGCCGGGGCGAAGGAAGTGCCACTGCTGGAAAAATATGAATCCAGCCTGCATATCCCCGATTTCTGGAAAGCCGTCGATTTCGGCTGGTTTGCCTTCCTGACCCGTCCGATCTTTACGGTGCTGGACTGGCTGAACACCATGCTGGGCAATTTTGGTCTGGCCCTGATGGCGTTCACCCTGCTGGTCAAGGCGCTGTTCTTCCCGCTGGCGACCAAGCAGTTCCATTCCATGGGCAAGATGCGACAGCTCCAGCCCAAGATCAAAGCCCTGCGTGAGCGTTACAAAGACGACCAGATGGCGCTGAACCAGCAGATGATCGCGCTGTACAAGCAGGAAGGCGTGAATCCGGCCAGCGGCTGCCTGCCCATGCTGCTGCAGATCCCGGTGTTCTGGTGCCTGTACAAGGATCTGTATGTCACCATCGAGATGCGGCACGCGCCTTTCTTCGGCTGGATCCATGACCTGTCGTCCTTTGACCCGACAAACCTGTTCACCCTGTTCGGGCTGATCCCATGGAATCCGTCGGTCATCTCCCCCATGCTCCAGCTTGGCCTGTGGCCGATCGCATTCGGACTGACCATGTTTGCCCAGATGCGGCTGAACCCGGCGCCGGCGGCTGATCCCGCGCAGCAGAAGATGTTCCAGTTCATGCCGATCATCTTCACGTTCTTCATGGCGCGCCAGCCATCGGGACTGGTGATCTACTATTGCTGGAACAACCTGCTGACCATGGCGCAGCAGACGCTGATCCAGCGCCGGATGAACAGGGGCACGCCCGCCGCCAAGGCACCCGCGAAGCCGAAGCTTCCGGCCGGGAAGAAATAACTTACGGGGACCATGATGGTGGAATTTGCCTCCTCCGCGCCGACACCGGAAGAAATGGAACGCGACCGTGAAATCGGTCGCGTGCTGTTCGCTGGTGAATTCAATTTCGTGTTCGGCGCGCAGAAGCTTGGTCAGCTACCCGATCCCGTGCTGCCGGAAATCGCATTCGCCGGGCGGTCCAATGTCGGCAAGTCCAGCCTGATCAACGCCCTGACCGGGCGGCGGGCACTGGCGCGGGCATCGTCCGAGCCGGGACGGACCAAGCAGCTCAATTTCTTTGAACTGGCTGATCGGCTGACGCTGGTGGACATGCCCGGCTATGGTTTTGCCAAGGCAGCCAAGGCGGTCAAGGAAGACTGGCAGGGCATGATGTTTTCCTACCTGCGCGGCAGGCCGACGCTGCGCCGCGTGGTGCTGCTGCTGGATAGCCGGGTAGAGGTCAAGGCGACCGACCAGGAAATCATGAAGATGCTGGACCGGGCTGCCGTGACCTTTCAGGTCGTACTGACCAAGTGCGACGTGCCCAAGCCTGCCGTGCTGGAGGCCAAGCTGCGTGAAGTCACGGGCATCGTGGCCACGCATGCGGCGGCATATCCGCACGTACTGGCAACCAGCAGTGAAACCGGAATGGGGATCGAGGACCTGCGAGCGGAACTCGCACGGCTGGCCAATCCGGTATAAGGCGGCCATACGTCTGGTCCCACCCGTGGGCCATGGTATTCAGCAGTCAGGAGCGAAGGGAACGTTCGGATGACAGGAACGCAATCGGGCGACCAGGAAGCACAGGTACGGGCCGAGGTTCTGGCCAGGGCGCTGCCTTACCTGCGCCGGTATGCCGGGGATACGGTTGTCGTCAAATATGGCGGCAGCGCGATGGTCGATACATCGCTGTCCACTGCGTTTGGCCATGATATCGCGCTGCTCAAGCAGGTGGGCGTCAACCCGGTCGTGGTGCATGGCGGCGGTCCGCAGATCAGCGCGATGCTCAAGCGGCTGCAGATTGAGTCGACCTTCATCGACGGCCTGCGCGTCACCGATGCCGCCATGATCGACGTGATCGAGATGGTGCTGGGTGGCAAGGTGAACAAGCAGGTCGCGGGCCTGATCAACCGGGCCGGTGCGCTGGCGGTCGGCATTTCGGGGCTGGATGGCGGCCTGATTTCCGCCCGCAGGCTCCAGCGCCGCGCGCGTGAGGCCGGTGTCGAGACCGACCGCCTGCTGGACCTTGGTTTCGTGGGGGAACCCACCCGTATCGATCCGCGCGTGATCTATGCGCTGTCCGGTTCGGGACTGATCCCGGTGATCGCCCCCATTGGCGCGGGCGAGCAGGGCGAAACCTACAACATCAATGCCGATACGGCGGCTGGCGCCATTGCGGGCGCGGTCAATGCCAGCCGGCTGCTCATGCTGACGGATGTGCCCGGCGTGCTGGATGGCGATGGCAGGCTGATCCCGGAACTGACGGCGGAAGATGCCCGTCGCGGTATTGCCAGTGGCATGATTTCGGGCGGCATGATCCCCAAGGTCGAAACCTGCCTCGAGGCCGTGCGCGCCGGTGCGAAGGCCGCCGTCATCCTTGATGGCCGCGTGAGGCATTCCTGCCTGCTGGAACTGTTTACGGAAGCCGGGCCGGGCACACTGATCCGGGGTGGGTAAACCGCGCTGGATCGGGTAATGTGGGCAGGGGCGTTGCGTTGACATTGCCCCTGATCCTCCGCATGGTCCGCAGGCGATTCAATACCGAAGGCCCCCGGCATGACCCGCCGGGGCAGCCGGCCCAAGACAGGATTTTGCAAATATGACCGATACATCCCTCCAGAGCCAGATCGAGGCCCTGTGGGAGCGTCGCGAGACGCTGTCCACCGCGACAACCGGCGCGGATCGTGATGCCGTAGAGGCGGCGCTGCTGGCGCTGGATTCAGGCAAGCTGCGCGTCGCGACCCCGGGCGCGGGTGGCTGGGTTGTCAATGAATGGCTGAAGAAGGCCGTGCTTCTGTCCTTTCGCCTCAATGACAACCGGATTGTCGAAGGCGGCGGCGCGGGCGCGTCCAGCTATGACAAGGTGCCGCTGAAATTCGCGGGCTGGGATCAGGCCGCGTTCGCCGCCGCGGGCTTCCGCGCGGTGCCGGGTTCCATCGTGCGCCGTTCCGCGTTCATCGCGCCGGGTGTCGTGCTGATGCCCAGCTTCGTCAATGCCGGTGCGTATGTCGATAGCGGCACGATGGTCGATACGTGGGTCACGATCGGCAGCTGCGCGCAGATCGGCAAGAACTGCCACATCAGCGGCGGCGTGGGCATTGGTGGTGTGCTGGAGCCGCTGCAGGCGGCCCCTGTCATCATCGAGGACGGCTGCTTCATCGGCGCGCGTTCGGAAGTGGCCGAAGGTGTCGTGGTCGAACGCGGCAGCGTGCTGTCCATGGGCGTGTTCCTTGGCGCATCCACCAAGATTGTCGACCGCAACACGGGTGAGGTCTTCATGGGCCGCGTTCCGGCCTATTCCGTTGTCGTGCCCGGCACGCTGCCGCCGCGTCAGGCCACCAGCACCGATGGCAAGCCGCTGCCGTCGCTGGACTGCGCGGTGATCGTCAAGCGCGTGGATGAACGCACGCGCTCCAAGACTTCGATCAACGACCTGCTGCGCGGCTGAGCAGCATCATGGGGAATGGCGGAATGGCGGATACGGAACAGGACCCCGGCGGCGTTGTCGCCCTTGCGCGTGACCTGATCCGCTGCCCTTCCGTTACACCTGATGATGGCTGCGGCATTACCGCGCTGGCCCGCGTGCTGGAACAGATCGGTTTCAGCGTAAAGCTGCTGCCGTTTGGTGACGGGGCGGCGCGGACCCCCAATCTGTTTGCCCGCCTTGGCACCGGGCGCCCGCACCTGTGTTTTGCCGGGCATACGGACGTCGTGCCGGTGGGGGATGTGGCGTCATGGGCGCATGATCCCTTTGGCGGGGATATCCATGACGGCATCCTGTTCGGTCGTGGTGCGTGCGACATGAAGGGGGGTATCGCCGCCTTTGTCGCCGCCGTCCGGCTGTATCTGGACAGGACGCCGCATCCACAGGGATCGATCAGCCTGCTGATTACGGGCGATGAGGAAGGCCCCGCCACCAACGGAACGGTGCGCGTGCTGGAATGGATGGAAGCCGAAGGTCAGATTCCCGACTTCTGTCTTGTGGGTGAACCCACCAATCCCGGTGAGATGGGTGAAGTCATCAAGATCGGCCGTCGTGGCAGCCTGAACGCCCACATTGTCGTGCATGGCACGCAGGGACATGTGGCCTATCCCCACCGGGCGGATAATCCGGTCCACCGCCTGCTGGCGCTGCTGGGCGAACTGACGGCAGCCCCGCTGGATGCCGGTAGCGAATGGTTCGAGGCATCAAGCCTGCAGGTCACCAGTCTTGACGTGGGCAATACGGCCACCAATGTCATACCGGCACAGGCCGCGGCCCGGCTGAACATCCGCTTCAATGACCTGCATAGCGGTGCCGACCTTGCCGGCTGGATACGGACCGTGGCCGTGCGACATGCGCCCAAGGCTGAAATTGGCATATCCATCAGCGGCGAATCCTTCCTGACCGAACCCCGCGCTCCGGTGGAAGCCCTGCGTGCAAGCGTGCGGGCGGTGACTGGGCACGTGCCCAGGCTGGATACCGGTGGTGGCACGTCGGATGCCCGCTTCATCAGCCGGTACTGCCCGGTGGCGGAATTCGGGCTGGTGGGGGCAAGCATGCACAAGACGGACGAGCATGTCAGCCTGTCTGACCTGAAGCAGCTGACGGCGATCTATACCGGCTTTCTTGAAAAGGTAATGCGTTAATGTCTGATCGCAGCACATCGCCCGAGCCGAATGCACCCGGACTGGGCATGATCCTCAAGGGGATGCTGCTGCTGGGACGGGGCCGCCCGGAAGGTATTGCCTATTTTGGCAATACGCGTGATTCGGTGCTGTCGGCGCTGGCGCCCCGCCTTGCGCTGTGGCTGGTGGGTGGCGGACTGACCATTGGCACCGCGCCGCAGGCGATCAGCGGCGTGAAGGTACTGTTTGCGCTGTGCCTGATCCTGCTGCCCGCCATTGTTACCCATGCGCTGGCGCGGCGGTGGAAGCGCGAAGGGTTGTGGCTGCGCTACATCACGGCCGCATGGTGGACGGACTGGGTCACACTGTTCGTGGGGCTGGTGGTGGCGCTGCTTATGGCGCTGGCGTCGCCCAAGCTGCTGGAATCCAGCACGGGGGCAATGATCCTGAACGGAGTGGAGTTCGGTTACAGCCTGTGGCTGACATGGTATGTCGCCCGCGTCGGGCTGCTGCTGCGGCGGGGGCAGGCCGTGGTGCTGGTACTGGCCGTGCTGGGCAGCCTTGGGCTGCTGTCGGCAGTGGTCGGGGTGTTGTCCCCCAACCAGCGCGCGTGGCATGAATTCCTCTATCCTCTTCTGATGCAGCAGGGACAGGGCGCTGGCCACTGATAAAATGTAAAAGTTTTCTGGTGCTGCCTTTTTTATAAAAAGGTGACGCTCCCGGCAGCTTCCTGAAAAAGGCAGCACCAGAAACGTTTATTGCTGTTTCCCTGGCAACTGCACTGGTCAGCGGCTGAAGGGATTTTCCCCATAGCCTACGCCGGTCAGGCACAGCCCTTCAGGCGGTGCGGTCGGGCCGCCCGCGCGGCGGTCGCGGGCCGCAAGGGCCTGTTCGACGCGTTCGGGTGCCCAGCGACCTTCCCCGACCAGTTTCAGTGTCCCGGCCATGTTGCGCACCTGATGGTGCAGGAAGGATCTGGCTTCGGCTTCGATCACGACATATGCGCCCTCGCGCCGGACATCCAGACGGTCGAGCGAGCGCACCGGACTGCGGGCCTGACAGGCCGAGGCACGGAAGGACGTGAAGTCATGCCGTCCCACCAATGACTGGGCGGCACTGTGCATCACATCCGCATCCAGCGGCGTGCGGACATGCCATACATGGCCTTCTTCCAGCGCCGGACGGGCCGGGCGGTTGAGAATACGGTAGCGATACGCGCGTGAGCAGGCTGAAAAACGCGCATTCCAGTGTGGCAGGACCGGGCGCGCCATAAGTACGACAACCGGATGCGGCTTCATGTAGAAATTCAGCCCATCCCGCACCGTGGCGCTGGACAGCGTGACATCGGCGGGGAAATCCAGATGTGCGACCTGCCCACTGGCATGCACGCCCGCATCCGTGCGGCCCGCGGTGATGCTGCGAACGGTGCGCCCGGCTGTCAGGTTGCTTGCGGCATCTTCCAGCAGGCCCTGTATCGAGATCAGGTGATCCCCCTGCTGGCGCTGCCAGCCGACAAAGCCGCGCCCGTCATATTCCATCAGCACCGCCCACCGGCAGACCGATGGCGGGGCAGCATCATCGGGACGCGCGGGCGGGATTTCAGTCACCGGGCGTCTCCACCCCAAAGCGGGTGCCGGGGGCTATGGCCTGCCCACGCAGGAAATCGGCAGCGTCCATCATGCCGCGTCCGGGACGCTGCAGGCGGGTGATACGCAGTGTCGTGCCCCCGCCACAGGCCACCAGCAGGTGGTCATCAACCACCGTGCCCGCTGCGGCGTGTACCGTGCCCGGCGCAGGGCTGACGGCCCCGATCTTGATCACCTGTCCTTCCAGTGTGGTGAACGTGCCTGGCCAAGGTGTCAGGGCGCGAACCTGCCGGTCAATGTCGGTGGCGGGGCGGGTCCAGTCGATACGCCCGTCTTCACGGCTCAGTCTCTGGACATGGGTCACGCCGGTATCAGGCTGCGGTGTGCCGGGACAGGCAGGGCGGTTCAGGACATCGACAATCAGCCGCCCGCCCATGGCGGCAAGGTCGTCATGCAGGGTGGTGGCGGTGGTATGATCGGTCAGCGCCACATGGTCACGCAGCAGCATGGGCCCGGTATCCAGCCCCGCATCCATCTGCATGATGGTGACGCCACTTTCCCTGTCACCGGCCAGGATGGCGGCCTGTATGGGGGCGGCACCCCGCCAGCGCGGCAGCAGGCTGGCATGGATATTCAGGCAGCCACGGGTGGGGGCGTCAAGCATCGCCACCGGCAGGAGCAGCCCGTAGGCGGCCACTACGGCCACATCCAGCTTCAGGTCCCGGAAATACGCGTGTTCCGCCGTATCGCGTCGCAGCGATCGGGGCGTGCGCACGGGTATGCCCAGCTCTTCCGCCGCGACCTGCACGGGGGAAGGGCGCAGCTTCTTCCCGCGTCCGGCAGGGCGGGGCGGCTGGCTGTAGACGGTTACGATGTCATGCCCGGCCTGATGCAGGGCACGCAGGGCGGGCACCGCGAAATCGGGCGTGCCCATGAAGGCCAGTCGCATGTCGGGGGGTCCGTTCAGGCTGGGCCGGCCCCCGTCTGGCGCGGGGACTGGCTGGGTGATCGCGGCAGGCGATCAGTGCTTCTGGCGCTGTTCCTTCGCCAGGCGACGCATGATCATGTTGCGCTTGAGCGCGGACAGATGATCGACGAACAGGATGCCTTCCAGATGGTCGATCTCGTGCTGCAGGCAGGTGGCCAGCAGGTCATCGGCTTCGATTTCCTGCGCCTTGCCGTCCATGTCCTGATAGCGCACGCGCACGGCTTCGGGGCGGATGACCTCGGCATACTGGTTGGGCAGCGACAGGCAGCCTTCCTCGCGCACGGCCATGCTGTCCGTCTCGGCGATCACTTCGGGGTTGATCAGTACCAGCGGGTTGCGCGCCTCATCCTTGTCGGCCACGTCCACAATGGCGAACCGCATGCCAAGGCCTACCTGAGGGGCGGCAAGGCCAATGCCGGGCGCCTGGTACATGGCGGCGAACATGCGGGGAATGATGGTGCGCAGTTCGTCCATGTCCTCGGGGCGGACAAGGCGGGTTTTCTGGCGCAGGACCGCCTGGGGTGCGACCAGGATCGGCATGGGGGTCGCCTGAGCGATGACATCATGATCAATCATAGACTGCCATTTAGCGTGTCCCCACACGCGATGCCAGAGGGGAGGCGGCCAAAATGCCGTGGCGCGGGCACGAAGTCCTCCCCTTGCGCATGGCTATTATTCTCCCATATCGTGAAGGGACGGGATGCGGATGCTGTTTCGGGTCCGTTTTTCCGTTTCTTGTCTCGCTCGCAGCAGAGGAGGCCGATTTGTCGGGAAGAGTTTTCGGGTCACCCATGTTCCTCGGGTTTGACCATCTGGAGCAGATGCTTGAACGCGCATCGAAAAATGCGTCGGACGGGTATCCGCCCTATAATATAGAACAGGTCAGCCCCACGACCCTGCGCATTACGCTGGCGGTGGCGGGGTTTGTCATGGAAGACCTGCACATTACGCAGGAAGACAACCAGCTTGTCATTCGCGGTCGGCAGAGTGACGACGGTCAGGGACGGATTTTCCTGCACCGTGGCATTGCCGCCCGCCAGTTCCAGAAGGCGTTTGTCCTGGCCGAGGGAATCGAGGTCGGCGGCGCGTGGATGGATAACGGCCTGCTGCATATCGAACTGGCCCGCCCGCAGCCTGAAGTGCGCGTGCGCAAGATCGAGATCGGACGTGCACCGTCGTCCCCATCGCGCGATCGTGTCGCGCCCGTGGTGGACGTACCCGCCGGCCGCAAGCAACGTATGGTGAGGGTTATTGACGAGGAATAACAGCGTACGCCGTAATGGAACGGCCTGTATTGCGATGCAGATGGAAAGGGACGGTCGTCCCTTCATGATGCAGGAGATAACGCGATGAGAGTCACAACACAGAATGGTCGGGTGCTGCTGCAGAATGATGCGGTGAATGCGGCCCCTGTCATCAGCACGTCGGAACTGCGCGGTCTGGGCATGGAATCGGTAGCCTACATCCGTGAGGTGGAGGTCGAGGGCGAGGATGCATTCGCCATCCACGCGGCCGACGGAACCCCCATGGCGGTGACGGAAGACCGGGAAACCGCCATCAACGCCATCCTCCAGCACGAAATGATGCCGGTGCCCCTGCACTAGCGCCTTTCATTACATTCCATAAGGCAATGGCCCTGTCCCGGTTCGCGGGGCAGGGCCATTTGCGTTGACGGGTGTCGCCAGTCCGCGCGGCGGGGCGCGAACCGGCCTGTCGTGTCAGCCCGCCTGACGCATGGAGGGGTCAAGCCAGCCGATATTGCCGTCGGGGCGGCGGTACAGCACGTTGATGGTATCGGTCTTGGTGTTGCGGAAAAGCTGGATCTGGCTGTCTGCAAGGTCAAGGCGCATGACGGCCTCGCTCACGCTCAGGGCCGGGATTTCGGTCGGGTGTTCGGCGATGATGGTGGCGTAGGGGCCTGCGGGCGGCAGCGATGCATCTTCATCTTCGGCGGCGCTGTCTTCGCTGTCTGCAGCAAGGGGTTCGGCCATGCCGGGGCGCAGGACGTAACCGCGGCCCATTTCGGGCACCTGCTGGCGGACCTTGAGGTGGCCATGATTGGTGGCCTTGCGGTGATAGCGCCGCAGGCGGCGGGCAATGTGTTCGGCTGCGTCGTCGAAGGCGGAATGGGCGTCTGCCGCCTCGCCTTCGCCGCGCAGGGTCAGGCCACGCGTGGCATGCAGGTTGATGTCACAGGTAAAGAACGAACGCGCGCGGCTGAAGGTAACGCGGGCTTCCATGGCCTGCCCGAAATATTTTTCCGAAATGCGGTCCAGATGGGCGCTTACCCGGTGTTTCAGGGCATCGGACAGGTCGATCTGCTTTCCGGCAACACTGATGTGCATAAGGGGTAACTCCTTACATGATCACAACGCAGTCGCATGCGGGAGACGGGATACCGTCGTTCAGTCAGTTGTCATGAATCCTGGGGGACGATCCTGCTCCCATGCGGGCTGCGTGCTGGTGGCGGTTGCGTTGTACCAGTCGGGCACATGATCCCGAACGGGTGTATTTGGGCATGGTTGCAGTGCTGCTGTCCATGCCTTCGTTGCATGAAAGCCCACAGCTTTTCCGATGATCGGCCCCTTGCATGCACGCCCCGGCGCACAGGGTGGGCGCATAAGGGTCTATAGCGTGAATTTTTCACCCAGATAGACGCGGCGCACGTCCTCGTTCGCCACGATTTCCTCGGGCCGGCCTTCTGTCAGCACCTGCCCGCTGTGCATGATGTAGGCCCGGTCGATCACTTCCAGCGTTTCACGCACGTTATGGTCGGTAATCAGCACGCCGATGCCACGATCCTTCAGATGTGCCACAAGGTCACGGATTTCGCCCACCGCGATGGGGTCGATCCCGGCCAGCGGTTCATCAAGCAGGATGTAATGCGGCTGGCTGGCCAGCGCGCGGGCGATTTCCAGCCGCCGCCGCTCCCCCCCCGACAGGGCGAGGGATGAGGAATGCCGCAGCCGCGTAATGCCGAATTCCCCCAGCAGGCCATCGAGCATCGTCTGCCGCCGGTCACGGTCGGGTTCAACGATCTCCAGCGCGGCCATGATGTTCTGTTCAACATTCAGGCCACGGAAAATACTTGATTCCTGCGGCAGGTAGCCAATGCCCATCCGGGCGCGGCGGTACATCGGCAACTGCGTGATGTCCGCGCCATCCAGCGTGATGGTGCCCATGTCCGGGCGCACCAGCCCCACGATCATGTAGAAGCTGGTGGTCTTGCCCGCGCCGTTCGGGCCCAGCAGGGCCACGGCTTCGCCACGCTGCACCTGCAGCGAGACATCGCGCACGACCTGTCGTTTCTTGTAGCTCTTGCCGATGCCACTGGCGATCAGCCCCGTTTCCGGTGGGGCAACCGGCTGTTCGGTGGTGGACTGTTCCACCGGGGATGTCGTGTTCATCGTGCAGATCCCTTGTCACCTTTGCCCGCCTGGTTCGGAATGACCAGGCCGCTCACCCGTGATCCGGGGTTGTCGGTCAGTGTCGCGATATCGGTGTGCATGTTCACGATGGCGGACGTGCCGCTGACCTGATTTTCCCCACGGGTGATATGCACGTTGCCAACCAGCCGGGCAATGCCTGTATCGGGCACGTACACGCCCCGGTCGCCGGTTATGGTTTCGGTGCGGGTGCGGATCACGATATGGCCGAAGGCATCGACATGGTCGATCGTGCCCGCGCCGGGGGCGGGACGGTCATCAACATCAGCGTTTTCCGACGGGTTCTTTCCATCGGGATGGGTTGCATCCCATTCGCGGCGCGGATGGCTGCGCTGCGCCTTTGGCCTGTCATATCCGACCAGTACGTCCGCGCGCAGCTGGCGTCCGTCATTCGTGGTCATGGTGGCGTTGCCGCGGGCGACCGACATGTGGTCGTGCGAATGGTATTCCAGTACGTCGCGCGCGGTCAGGATGTCCTGTGGCGTCGTCATCTTCAGGTGCTGGCCGGTCATGACCAGAATGGCCTGGTCCACGTCATACACCGCATGGTCACCCCATGCCTGGTCATTCATGTTGAAGGCATGGACATGGCCGACGGCTTCCAGGCGGTAGACCTCGCTCGCGCCGCCACCGGGGCCGTTGCCATCCCCACCACCTGCGGCGGTGCCCGTTCCGGTGGCCGCCGGCCCGCCGGGCGCGCCCGCGGGTGCCGGTGCGTCCGGCGTGGGCATGTCCTGTGGCAGCGTGTCGGATGTGGTGGTCAGGCTGGTATCCACATCAGGGTCAGCGCCGGTAGGGGCGGCAGGTGTGGCTGGTGGCGCAGGCGGTCTGGTTGTCGCGGTCGCGCCATCCGGGGCCTGCGATCCGTCATCCGTTATGTGGGGGCGGCGGGTTTCCGGCGGCGGGGCGACACCCAGATGGGCCGCCAGCGGTGCATCGGCCCCCGGTGGCCTGGCGTCCGTAGCCTGCGGTGTGGCGGGTGTGGCCTGTCCGGTCGGGGCGGTCGCGGCCTTCTTGCGGTAGAAGGCGATCAGCCGGTCCGCACGCACGGTCATGTCGCCACGGATGGCCTGCGCGCGGTCATAGGCCGTGACGGTCTGCGCGTTCTGGTCCCAGTCGAAGCCACCGGCGGCGGTGACATTGATCTGCTGCCCATGGGACATGTCCAGCCCCTGCGCCATGACGGGATGTGCCGCCACCAGCCCCACAAGGACGCCGCCAAGCGACAGGCGGAATGTTACGCGCGCCATCAGTTCGATCTTTCCGCTGCGTTGAGGATCATGCGGCCCGGCCCGCGAAACAGCATGATGCCGCCGCGTGTGTCCAGCATGCCGCCCTGTACGTCAATTTCGCCAATCGGGCCTTCACCATGGATCCAGCTATCGGTGACGATGATGTTGTGGCGCATGTCCACGTCGGCCGAGGGGCTGAGCATGAGGGTCCCGTCATTGCGGTAAACCGTGACATCATGCGTCAGGTCCAGAAGCTGCGCATGCTGGATATAGACGCCGTCGCGCGCGGTGACATACATCCAGTTTCCATTATCCATCAATGTATCGGCGGCGGGGTTGCTCAGGTCAATCCGTTCGGCTGAAATCTGGCGCGCCTCGTCCGCCGTGACCATGTAGGGACGGCCATGATCGTCCAGCCCGCGATAGGTGGGGTTGAGCATGCTGCCGCTTTTCACGCGCACATGGCTCATCTGTGCCATGGTGCCGGTATGCATGATGACCGCGCGCTGCACTGCAGGCCATGCAGCAATGGACCCCAGCAGGATAAGCGCCAGAAGCGGCAGCATCCATTTGGCGGACCGCATGATCGCCTGCCGCCGTGCGAGGTCGGCGGCATTGGGCAGCAGGCGCGTGCGGGTTGACTGGTCGAATATGCTGCGCTGGCGTTCGATGTCGGCCGCGCTGCGGGCGTAGTCCTCACGCTGGATCTGGTTGGGATCGGTCCCGTCGTCCCTGTTGTCGTCCGGCTGATCGGTCATGCAACGCCAGCACGAAGCAGGTCATGAAGGTGGAGGATGCCAACGGGATGGTCGTTGCCGTCCAGCACGAAAATGCTGGAGATGGGACGGGGCCGGTCGTTCATGATGCGCAGTGCCTCCGCCGCCAGCACGTCGGGGCCGATGGTCTGTGGCTTGGCATTCATGATGTCGACGGCACAGGTGTGGTCCAGGTCCTGTTCCAGCGCCAGACGCAGGTCGCGGTCCGTAATCAGGCCGGTCAGGCGGTTGTTCGCGTCCACCACCCCCATGCAGCCAAAGGCCTTGCGGGTGATTTCCATGATGACCTGCCGCAGCGGCATGCCAGCCGGGCCCAACGGCATGGCGTCGCCGGTATGCATCAGTTCGCTGACCCGGCGCAGCTGTGGCCCCAGCCGGCCGCCGGGGTGGAAGATGCCGAAATCACTGGCGCTGAACCTGCGGCGCTGCAGCAGTACGATGGCCAGCGCATCGCCCAGCGCCAGCTGCATGGTGGAACTGGTGGTGGGGGCCAGTCCGTTGGGGCAGGCTTCAGGCGTATGCGGCAGCGGCAGCACGATATCGGCCGTGCGCGCCAGCGTGGACCCCGGGACCGACGTCATGGCGATCAGCAGCATGCCAAACCGGCGGGTATGGGAAATGATGTCGGCCATTTCCTTCGTTTCGCCGGAATTGGAAATGGCAAGCACCGCATCCCCGCGCTGCAGCATGCCCAGGTCCCCGTGCGATGCTTCGGCCGGATGCACGAAAATGGCGGGCGTACCGGTGGAGGCAAGGGTCGCCTGGATCTTGCGCCCGATATGCCCCGATTTGCCAATGCCCGTCACCACCACGCGCATGTTGTCCGCCAGGATGCGGTCCACCACCTGGACAAAAGCCGTACCCAGCCCCGTCCGCCCATCGGGGCCGGAGTCTTCCATCGCCGCGATCATGGCCTGCAGGCCGGCGGATTCGGTGCGCAGCACGCTGCATGCCTCGCTCAACATGCGGGCATGGGCCTGCGACATGCTTTCTGCAATGGCGGGGAGGGAGGGGGAAAGGCTGCTGTTCATGCCGGGTCTGTATTGTCGTGAAATGGGTCCCGGTCAAACGCGGGAACCATTATCAGGCTGCGCGATGCGCGAAAATATCCGGTTCTTCGTATCCCAGGATATCCAGACGCGCGCGGGTTGGAAGGAAATCGTAACAGGCCTGCGCCAGTTCACGGCGGTTTTCACGGTGCAGCAGGGCCTCAAGCTTTTCCCACAGCGCATGCAGGTACAGCACGTCGGACGCGGCATAGGCCAGCTGTTCGGGTGTCAGGTCAGGTGCCCCCCAGTCAGATGTCTGCTGCTGCTTGCTCAGCTCCACACCCAGCAGTTCGCGGCACAGATGGGCCAGTCCGTGACGGTCGGTATAGGTCCGCACCAGCTTGGAGGCGATCTTGGTGCAGATGTTCGGCGCAACCGTAATGCCAAGGGTATGCTGCAGGATCGCAACGTCGAAACGGGCGAAATGCATGAGCTTGGGCCGCTGGGGATCAGTCAGCACGCGCACGAGGTTGGGGCAGTCTGCCGCCGTGGCGCCGCGCGGCATCTGTACCAGGTGGGCATGACCGTCCCCCGCGGAAAGTTGCACCAGGCACAGCCGGTCCCGGTGCGGGTTCAGGCCCATTGTTTCCGTATCAACGGCCACGGCGCCGGGAAACGTGACCCCGGCCGGCAGGTCGCCGCGATGGAAATGGATGGCGTCGGGGGCCGGGCTTGCAGCCATATAAAAAATGCTCCGTCACGATGGTCGGCTTCACGGTGGCAGGTCTGGAACGCAACCGCAAGGAAGGCGATCCGTTGTGTCGCAGTCCCATCCGTTCCGGCCGCGGGGTGCGGGCCTGCCCGTGAAGTCAGGTCGTCGTGGGCGGTTTACACCAATTTGCGCGGGGAGACAGACAAAAAGATAACGGGACAGTCCCGAATGGGCTGTCCTGTCCGTCCCCGGAGGGGAGTATCATTATTTTTCAGAGAGATGGTGCCCAGAAGAAGACTCGAACTTCCACGACCTTGCGGCCACAGGTACCTGAAACCTGCGCGTCTACCAATTCCGCCATCTGGGCTCAGAGGCTCCCCAGCGGAGGCCGCCGGGGTGGTGTGAGGGGTGTTTAGTCCGGCCCGGCGGTACGGTCAACAGGGGAAATGCATTTTTTTGAAATCAGGCGCATTTTTTTCTTTTTCCCGCCCGGCATGTCCTGGCAGCAGCGGAAGAATTGACTGTCTGGCGCGGCTGGAAAATGGGAAAATGGCAGGCAGCGCAAATCATGCGCCACAGATGGGAGCAGGCTATGACGCGTAAGGTGGCGACGGTTTTTGGCGGGGCCGGGTTCGTGGGGCGGTCCGTGGTGGGACGTCTGGCGCGTGCGGGCTACGTGGTGCGCGTGGTCGGGCGCACGGCGGCGAAGGCAGCGACGCTGCGGATGCTGGGTGATGTGGGGCAGGTGGTGCCTGTCGTTGCCTCCATCATGGACGAGGCGGCCTGCGTCGCCGCGATCGAGGGAAGCGAGGTGGTCATCAACCTTGTGGGAATCCTCTCCCCCCATGGCGCCGAGACGTTCGAGGCTATCCATGTGGAAGGAGCCGGGCGTGTGGCGCGACTGGCTGCGGCATCAGGGGTGAGGCGCCTGATCCATGTCTCGGCGCTGGGGGCGCAGGTCAGCAGTGCCTCCGCCTACGCCCGCAGCAAGGCGGAGGGGGAATGCGCGGTCAGCCGCGCCATGCCCGAAGCCGTGATCGTGCGGCCATCGCTGATCTTTGGCGTGGACGGACCCATTCCGGCCATGTTCGCGCGCATGGCGCGGTTCATGCCCATCGTGCCGGTCTTCGGGGCGGCGACACGGTTCCAGCCGGTCTGGGTGGGGGACGTGGCCGAAGGTCTGGCCCGCATTGCAACAGGCGCGGACATGGCGGGAGCCATTTTTGAATTTGGTGGCCCGAAGGTTCTGACCATGCGCGACATCGTGGCGTGGGCCGCGCGGTGGGGCGGGCACCCGCGCCCGCTATTCGCGGTGCCGCGCTGGCTTGCCACCCTTCAGGGGGCAGTGCTGGAGCACCTGCCCGGCCACGTGCTGACGCGCGACCAGGTCCGGCTGCTGTATATCGACAACATCGTGGCCCCCGGCGCGCGCACGCTGGATATGCTGGGCATTACCCCATCTCCCATGGGGCTGGTTATGGGATGATGGTCCTGAAACTTCGGATTTTCGGGAATTTCTGGCGTTTTCTTTAAATAAGGTCAGTACTGCTGTCTTTTATTCGTGCGGGGGGTTGCGTAGGTCTGTCCCTCGCTTCGGGTACGTGTCGCGTGCCCATGGCGTCCTTCCATTATGCAGACCAGGGGCAGACCGATGGCCGAGCGCATGCTGAAATTCGTCTCTGTGGCGCAGGAGCAGCCGGACAAACGGCCTGCCGAGGCGCGCCGCAAGGACTTCAACGAGATTTATGACGAATTCGTGCCTGCAAAGGCCGAAACGCAGGCCTCGCGCTGTTCACAGTGCGGGGTGCCGTTCTGTTCGGTGCACTGCCCGCTGGGCAACAACATCCCCGACTGGCTGATGATGACGGCGGCGGGACGGATGGAGGAGGCGTACGAACTGTCGTCCGCCACCAATACCTTCCCCGAAATCTGTGGCCGCATCTGCCCGCAGGACCGTCTGTGTGAAGGCAACTGCGTGATCGAGGAAGGATTCGAAAGCGTCACCATCGGCGCGGTCGAACGCTACATTACCGATACCGCCTTCGATAATGGCTGGGTGAAGTCGGTGAAGCCGGTGGTCGAGCGCGATGAGAGCGTTGCCATCATCGGTGCCGGTCCCGGTGGCCTTGCCGCCGCGGTCCAGCTGCGTGAGCAGGGCTATCAGGTCCATGTCTATGACCGTTACGACCGGATCGGCGGCCTGCTTATGTATGGCATCCCCGGCTTCAAGCTGGAAAAGGACATTGTCCTGCGCCGTCACCGGCTGCTGGTGGACTCGGGCATCCAGTTCCATCTGGGCAAGGGCATTGGCGACACGGACGGCGCGGACAGCATTGCGTTTTCCACCCTGCGCGCGCGCCATGACGGCGTGCTGATCGCAACGGGTGTGTACAAGTCACGCGATATCGGCGGTCCCGGTGCGGGGCTGGGTGGCATCGTGCGTGCGCTGGATTACCTGACGGCGTCCAACCGCGTCTCGCTGGGTGATACGGTTGCGGAATATGACAGTGGTGAGCTGAACGCGGCGGGGCGCTCGGTCGTGGTCATCGGCGGTGGCGACACGGCCATGGACTGCGTGCGCACCGCCATCCGGCAGGGTGCGAAGTCGGTTAAATGCCTGTACCGCCGTGACCGTGCCAACATGCCCGGCTCGGTGCGTGAGGTGAAAAACGCCGAGGAAGAAGGTGTCGAGTTCGTCTGGCTTGCCGCGCCCCAGGCGTTCGAGGGCGAAGGCAGCGTGACCGGCGTGCGCGCCAGCCGCATGAAGCTGGGCCTGCCCGACGCCAGCGGCCGCCAGTCGGTCGAACCGGTGGAAAACAGCGCGTTCACGCTGGAAGCTGACCTGGTGGTCAAGGCGCTGGGTTTCGATCCCGAACCGCTGCCCACGCTGTGGGGCCAGCCGGAGCTGGAAGTCTCGCGCTGGGGCACGCTCATGGTGGATCGGAAAACGTTCATGACCAGCCTGCCTGGCGTCTTCGCCGCAGGTGACATCGTGCGCGGGGCCAGCCTGGTGGTGTGGGCCATCCGCGACGGGCGCGACGCGGCAGCCCAGATGCACGCGTGGCTTGAGGAAATGACGGCCGCACGGGCCGAGGTGGCGGAGTAAGCATGATGGACCAGTTTGAACACCAGCCGACCGATTTCGTGCAGGAATGGGAAGACAACGCACAGGCCATTTCCGGTCTGTACAACCCCGCCGATGAACATGACGCCTGCGGCGTGGGCATGGTTGCGGCACTGGATGGCAAGCCGCGCCGCGACGTGGTGGAAGCGGGTATCGCGGCGCTCAAGGCCGTGTGGCACCGTGGCGCCGTCGATGCCGATGGCAAGACCGGCGATGGCGCGGGCATCCATGTCGAGATCCCGCAGGACTTCTTTGCCGATGCGATCCATGCCGGTGGTGCGGAAAGCGGCGTGGACAGCCAGATCGCGGTGGGGATGATCTTCCTGCCCAAGACCGATATCGCGGCACAGGAACGCTGCCGCCAGATCATTGAAAGCGAGATCCTCGCCTTCGGCTACAGCATCTATGGCTGGCGTCAGGTGCCCATCAACACCGACTGCATCGGTGAAAAGGCCAACGCCACCCGTCCCGAGATCGAGCAGATCCTGATCCGCAACCTGCCCGGCAGCACGGAAGACGAATTCGAGCGCGACCTGTATGTGATCCGTCGCAGGATCGAAAAAAGCGCGATCGCCAATCAGGTCGACCTGTATGTGTGTTCGCTGTCGTGCCGGTCGCTGATCTACAAGGGCATGTTCCTGGCCGAACACCTGACGGAATTCTATCCCGACCTGCTCGACCCGCGTTTCGTCAGCCGTTTCGCCATCTATCACCAGCGGTACTCGACCAACACCTTCCCGACATGGAAGCTGGCCCAGCCGTTCCGCAGGCTGGCCCATAATGGTGAGATCAACACCATTTCGGGCAACGTCAACTGGATGAAAAGCCACGAGACCCGTCTGGCCGATCCCATCCTTGACCCGTACATGGATGACCTGAAGCCCGTGGTGCAGGCACAGGGGTCGGACACCGCGTGCTTTGACAACGTGTTCGAACTGCTGACCTTCGCCGGTCGTGACGCACCCATGGCGCGCTGCCTTATGATTCCGGCCAGTGTCGGCGGCAATTCGGCCATGCCGCAGCGCCACAAGGACATGTATTCCTACTGCAACGCCGTGATGGAACCGTGGGACGGCCCGGCCGCCCTGTGCGCTACCGACGGGCGGTGGATGGTTGCAGGACTCGACCGCAGTGGCCTGCGTCCGCTGCGCTACACCATCACGAATGGCGGCCTGCTGATCGTGGGTTCCGAAACCGGCATGGTGAAAGTGCCCGAGGCCGAAATCGTCAGCCGTGGCCGCCTCGGGCCGGGGCAGTCGCTGGCGCTCGACCTGAAAACCGCGAAGCTCTACAGCAACGAGGAACTGCTTGATGAACTGTCGGGCCGGCAGGATTTCTCGGCCTGGGTGAAGCGGACGCAGGAAATCTCCAGCATTGTCCGCCCCGATGGCAGCGAACCCGTGCTGTATGACGCCGAAACCCTGCGTCGCCGCCAGCTTGCTGTTGGCCTGACGCTGGAAGACCTTGAAACCATCCTGCAGCCGATGGTGGAAAATGCGTCCGAAGCCATCGGGTCGATGGGCGATGATACGCCGCTTGCCGTGCTGTCCAGCCGTTATCGCGGGCTTGCGCACTACTTCCGTCAGGCCTTCAGCCAGGTGACCAACCCGCCCATCGACAGCCTGCGCGAAACGCGGGTGATGAGCCTGGTGACGCGCCTTGGTAACCTTGGCAACATCCTGGAGGAAAGTGAAAGCCAGTGTGACCTGCTGCAGCTTCCCTCCCCAGTGCTGACCACGGGTGAATTCCAGGCGCTGGCCGATTTCTGTGGCAAGAATGCCTGCACCATCGACTGCACCTTCCCTGCGGCGGATGGGGAAGCGGGCCTGCGTGCCGCCATCGCGCGCATTCGCGCCGAAGCCGAGGACCGCGTACGCCAAGGCTGTACCCATGTGTTCCTGACGGATGAACACCAGTCGGGTGACCGCGCCTACATTCCCATGATCCTTGCGACGGCGGCGGTGCATACGCACCTTGTGCGCCAGTCGCTGCGCACGTTCACCTCGCTGAACGTCCGTTCGGCGGGTGCGCTGGATGTGCATGCGATCGCGGTGACGATCGGGGTGGGGGCAACCACGGTCAACCCGTACCTTGCGCAGGAAAGCATTGCCGACCGCCACCGTCGTGGCCTGTTCGGCAAGCTGACGCTGAGCGAGGCGGTGGAGCGGTACCGCAAGGCGGTCAACAAGGGCCTGCTGAAGATCATGTCCAAGATGGGCATTTCCATCGTGGCGTCGTATCGTGGCGGCTACAATTTCGAGGCCATCGGGCTGTCGCGCGCGCTGACGGCGGAATTCTTCCCCGGCATGCCCTCGCGCATTTCCGGCATCGGCCTGACCGGCATCGCGCGCAATGTACTGAGCTTCCACCACAAGGCGTGGAACAAACACGTTGAAACCCTGTCCGTCGGTGGCCGCTACAAGCTGCGCCGCAGTGGCGAGGTGCATGCGTTTGACGGCAATCTGATCCATATGCTGCAGACGGCGGTCTCGACCGGCAGCTTCTCGGTCTACCAGCGGTATGCGGACGCCGTACGCCGCCAGCCGCCGGTTGCCCTGCGTGATCTGCTGGACTTCCGTGGCGGGCGCACGCCCATTCCCGTGGAATCGGTCGAAAGCATTACCGAACTGCGCAAACGCCTGATCGCGCCCGGCATTTCGCTGGGTGCGCTCAGCCCCGAAGCGCACGAGACACTGTCGATCGCCATGAACCGCATCGGTGCCAAGTCCGATTCGGGTGAGGGTGGGGAAGACCCGGCGCGTGCGAAGCCGCGCCCCAATGGCGATAACGCGTCATCCGCCATCAAGCAGATCGCGTCGGGCCGGTTTGGCGTGACCGCGCAGTACCTTAATGACTGCCGCGAGATCGAGATCAAGATGGCGCAGGGTGCGAAACCGGGTGAGGGCGGGCAGCTTCCCGGCTTCAAGGTCACCGGCCTGATCGCGAAGCTGCGGCATGCGACGGAAGGCGTGACCCTGATCTCGCCCCCGCCGCATCATGACATCTACTCGATCGAGGATCTGGCCCAGCTCATCTACGATCTCAAGCAGATCAACCCCGAAGCCACCGTGACCGTGAAGCTGGTCGCGCGTTCGGGCATCGGCACGATCGCGGCAGGCGTTGCGAAGGCCAAGGCCGATGCAATCCTGATTTCGGGCCATTCCGGCGGCACGGGTGCCAGCCCGCAGTCCTCGGTCAAATACGCGGGCATGCCGTGGGAGCTGGGGCTGGCGGAAGCGCATCAGGTGCTGATGCTCAACCGCCTGCGCCACCGGGTGAAGCTGCGCACCGATGGCGGGCTGAAAACCGGGCGTGACGTGGTGATTGCCGCCATGCTGGGTGCGGAGGAGTTCGGCATCGGCACGGCCAGCCTTGTCGCCATGGGCTGCATCATGGTCCGTCAGTGCCATTCTAACACCTGCCCCGTTGGCGTGTGCACGCAGGATGACGAACTGCGTCGCAAGTTCGAAGGCACGCCGGAGAAGGTGATCAACCTGTTCTCCTTCATTGCCGAGGACGTGCGCAATATCCTGGCCTCGCTGGGCTTCACCTCGCTGAACGAGATCATCGGCCGCACCGACCTGCTGCATCAGGTGCTGCGTGGCGCGGATTATCTGGATGACCTCGACCTCAACTCGCTGCTGGCGCAGGCCGATCCCGGCCCCTATGGCCGCTATTGCACGCGTGAGGGCCGCAACGAGGTGCCCGAGACGCTGGATGCGCAGATGATCGCCGATGCGCGCCCGCTGTTCGACCATGGCGAGAAGATGCAGCTGCAGTACAACGTGCAGAACACGCATCGTGCCATCGGCACGCGCATTTCCTCGCTGATCGTGCGGCAGTTCGGCATGGCCACGCTGGCGCCGGGCCACCTGACGGTGCGGCTGCGTGGATCGGCCGGGCAGTCGCTGGGCGCATTCGCTGTGCAGGGCCTCAAGCTTGAGGTGCTGGGTGACGCGAACGACTACGTTGGCAAGGGGCTGTCGGGAGCGACCATCGTGGTCCGTACCTCGCCGTCTTCCAGCCTTGTATCGAACGAGAATGCGATTGTCGGCAACACCGTCCTGTATGGTGCGACCGCAGGCGCGCTGTATGCGGCAGGGCAGGCGGGCGAACGCTTCGCGGTGCGCAATTCGGGGGCGACGGCCGTGGTCGAGGGCTGTGGTTCGAACGGGTGTGAATACATGACCGGCGGCACGGTGGTGATCCTGGGTGAAATTGGCGACAATTTCGGCGCGGGCTTCACCGGCGGCATGGCCTTTGTCTATGACGCCAGCGGCACGTTTGCCGAACGGGTCAACCCCGATACGGTCATGTGGTGCCGGGTGCAGGACCCGAAATGGGAGGCCATGCTGCGTGAACAGGTGGAAACCCATGCCCGCGAAACCGGCAGCCGTTATGCCGAACTGCTGCTGCATAACTGGGACAAGACCCTGCCGCGCTTCTGGCATGTCGTGCCCAGGGAGTATGCGCGCGTGATCGGGTTCGAAGCCCCGGCCATGGCGCGTGGTGCCTGAATGCAGGGCTGATTTCACTATTGCATGTGCGTGATGGAGCCGGGCAGGACTGTCCGGCTCCATCTGTATTCAGGGCAGAATATCGATGGGCGGGGTCGCGCAGCGCGTCGGGACGCACTAGATTCATCACATTGGGAATCGCGGGGCAGGCGCAGGTGCGCAGGCTTCGCCCGATCTGATGGTTGGTGCTCGATCTATGTCCAAAGCGTATTTTTCCGCCCCCCAGGCCGGTGCTGCCGGCATTTCCCCCGTGCATGGGGATGCAGGCCAGCCCTCAGGCGGCGCACCCGCACTGGCCGGTCTGCCGCGCTGGGATCTGTCGGACCTGTATGACGGGCCGGATTCGGTGCGGCTGGCAACCGACCTTGATCAGGCGGATGAGGACGCGCAGGCCTTTTCACGCATATGGCAGGGGCGGCTGGCGGCCGTGCCGGGGTGCGAACTGGCGCAGGCTATTGCCGAATACCAGCGGATTGATGAAGTGCTGGGCCGCGCGGGTTCCTATGCCCAGCTTCTGTTCGCGGCCAATACGTCGGATTCCGACGTGGCGCGGTTCGCGCAGTCGATCAATGAACGCCTGACTGCCATTTCCACGCATCTTCTGTTCTTCACGCTGGAGCTCAACCGGATTTCCGATGATGCGCTGGCGGCGCAGATGAGTGACCCGGCCCTTGCGCACTGGGCGCCTTTCCTGCGCGACCTGCGGGTGTTCCGTCCGTATCAACTGTCCGATGAGGTCGAGGCGGTCCTGCATGAAAAGTCCGTCACGGGGGCGGCTGCATGGAACCGCCTGTTTGACGAGACGATGGCCGGCCTGCGGGTGCGTGTGGGCGGTGCGGATACCACGCTGGGCAACGCGCTGGACACCATGTCCAGCCCCGATCGCACGGTGCGCGAACATGCCGCCCACGCCATTGGTGATGAACTGGGTCGCAACGTGAAGCTGTTTTCGCTGATCACGAACACGCTGGCCAAGGACAAGGCCATTGTGGACGGTCTGCGCCATTACCCGCGTCCGACGACGGCGCGCAACTGCGCCAACATGGTCGAGGATGAAGTGGTCGACGCACTGGTGCAGGCCGTGACCGAGGCCTATCCCCGCCTGTCCCACCGCTATTATGCGCTGAAGGCCAGGTGGCTGGGGCTGGAAAAACTGGAATACTGGGACCGCAACGCACCGCTGACCACGCAGGATGAACCGCTGATCCCGTGGGCAGAGGCGACGAAGCAGGTCATGGCCGCCTATGAAGGTTTCGACCCGCGCATGGGCACGGTGGCGAAGCAGTTTTTTGATCATGCATGGATTGATGCGCCCCCCGTGCCGGGCAAGGCGTCGGGGGCGTTCGCACATCCCACCGTGCCGTCGGTGCATCCTTACCTGCTGCTCAATTACCGTGGGCGCACGCGCGACGTGATGACGCTGGCGCATGAACTGGGCCATGGCGTGCACCAGGTACTGGCGGGAAAGCAGGGCTACCTTATGTCCAGCACGCCGCTGACACTGGCGGAAACTGCCAGCGTGTTTGGCGAAATGCTGACCTTCCGTGCCCTGCTGGATGCCCAGAGCGACCCCGCGCGTCGCAGGCTCATGCTGGCGGCAAAGGTGGAGGACATGCTCAACACGGTCGTGCGGCAGATCGCCTTCTACCGTTTCGAGATGCTGGTGCATGAGGAACGTCGAAAGGGCGAACTGCTGCCTGCGCGCATTGGGGAAATCTGGCGCCAGACACAGGTCGAAAGCCTTGGGCCGGCCTTCAATTTCACGCCAGATTATGATGTGTACTGGACCTACATTCCCCATTTCATCCATTCACCGTTCTACGTGTATGCCTATGCCTTTGGCGATTGTCTGGTAAACGCGCTATACGGGGTGTTCCGGTCCGGTCATCCGGGGTTTCAGGACAAGTACCTCGACATGCTGAAGGCTGGCGGGACCCTGCGGCATCGTGAACTGCTGGCCCCCTTCGGGCTGGATGCGGCGGACCCCGGCTTCTGGCAGAAGGGGCTGGATGTGATCGCCGGATTTATTGATGAACTGGAGCGTGTCTGACGTGGCGGATGAACGGAATATCGATAATACCGGCCTGTTTGGTGAATTCCGCCGCATGGTGCGCACGTCCGGCACGGTCGGCGGCATTGCCGCGCGTATCGCCGGGCACAAGATGGGCTTCCGCTCCAACCAGACCATCCATGCCGAGGACCTGAAAAGCGTCCTTGGCGGGCTGAAGGGGCCGCTCATGAAGGGCGCGCAGCTTCTGTCCACGATTCCCGGCGCTCTGCCCGAGGAATATGCCAAGGAACTGGCGCAGCTTCAGGCCAATGCGCCCCCCATGGGCTGGAACTTCGTCCGTCGCCGCATGTCGGCCGAACTTGGCCCGAACTGGGAACGCAATTTCCGCTCCTTCAGCCGCGAGGCCTCGGCGGCCGCAAGTCTGGGGCAGGTGCATCGCGCGGTGCTGCCCGACGGGCAGCAGGTCGCGTGCAAGCTGCAGTACCCGGACATGAAATCGACGGTCGAATCCGACCTCAAGCAGTTCCGCATGGCGGTCAACCTGTTCTACAGACTCGACAGCACCATCTGTCAGGATGACGTGCTGGAAGAACTGCAGGACCGGCTGTATGAGGAACTGGACTACCTGCGGGAAGCCGCGAACATGCGGCTGTACCACCTGATGCTGGCGGAATTCGGGGATGTCACCATTCCCCGGCCGGTAGACGCGCTGTGCACCCAGCGCCTGCTGACCATGGAATGGGTCAATGGGCAGGGCATCCAGAAAGTGCTGGACGCCAATCCCACGCAGGAGGAGCGAAACAGCATGGCGCGCGCATTGTTCCGTGCGTGGTACGCGCCGCTGTACCGGTATGGTGTCATTCATGGCGACCCGCACATGGGCAACTTCACCGTGCGCGACGATTACGGCATCAACCTGCTGGATTTTGGTGCCATCCGGATTTTCCCCTCGCGCTTCGTGCAGGGCATCATCGACCTGCATAAGGCGATCGAGACGGATGACGAGGATCTGGCGATGCATGCGTATGAAGCATGGGGCTTCGCCAACCTGTCGCGCGATACGATGCGGGTGCTCAACGAATGGGCGCGCTTCATCTATGGTCCGCTGCTGGATGACCGTGAGCGCTTCATTCAGGAAGACAACGACCCGCAATATGGCCGCGCCGTGGCCGAACGCGTCTATAACGGCCTGAAACGCACGGGTGGCGTGCAGCCCCCGCGTGAATTCGTGCTGGTGGACCGCTCCGCCGTGGGGCTGGGCAGCGTGTTCCTGCGGCTGAAGGCCAGGGTGAACTGGCACGAACTGTTTCAGGAACTGGCGGGCGACTTCAACGAAGCCGCACTGGCCCGCAGGCAGGCCGAAGCCCTGCGCGCCGCGCGGGTGCCGGCGCCGCTCGGGTCACGGAACTGAAGGAAATGGGGATGATCCGGCCGCACCGGCCTCTTGCGCCACGGCGGTTGCGTCCCCACTGTCTGTAGCCATGGCAACAGCATCGCGCAGCAAGAAGAAAAAGACGACTGACATTGATCCGGCGGACATGCCTGTCCTGTTCCAGCCCGAACGTCAGCCCGCAAAACCCAAGACCAATAAATTCACGGTCCACTCCCCTTATGAACCCGCAGGTGACCAGCCTACGGCCATTGCCGAACTGGTCAGCGGCGTGGAAGGGGGGGAGCGCGATCAGGTCCTGCTGGGTGTGACCGGGTCGGGCAAGACATTCACCATGGCCAAGATCATCGAGGCGACGCAGAAGCCCACCTTGGTGCTGGCCCCCAACAAGACACTCGCCGCCCAGCTTTATGCGGAAATGAAGCAGTTCTTTCCCGATAATGCGGTCGAATATTTTGTCAGCTACTATGATTACTACCAGCCGGAGGCCTACGTGCCCCGGTCGGATACGTATATCGAAAAAGACAGCCAGATTAACGAACAGATTGACCGCATGCGCCATGCCGCGACACAGGCGCTGCTGGAGCGCAACGATGTCATTATCGTCGCCTCGGTGTCGTGCATTTACGGTATCGGTTCGGTCGAGACCTATTCGCGCATGGTGGTCAAGCTGGAGGTCGGCGGCGAGATCGACCGCGACCGGCTGATCAGGGGATTGGTGGAACTGCAGTACCGCCGCAATGACGCGGCGTTCCAGCGCGGCACCTTTCGCGTGCGTGGCGAGACGATCGACGTCTTTCCCGTTCAGAACGAGGACCGTGCATGGCGGATCAGCCTGTTTGGCGACGAGATCGACGAAATTACGGAATTCGATCCCCTGACGGGTGAAAAGACCGGCGACCTTGAATCCATCAGCATTTACGCCAACAGCCATTATGTCACCCCGCGCCCGACGCTGACGCAGGCAATGACCGGCATCAAGCAGGAACTGCGTGAAACGCTGGCCCGCTTTACCGAGGAAGGCAAGCTGCTGGAAGCCGAACGCCTGCAGCAGCGCACCACCTTTGATCTGGAGATGATCGAGACCACGGGCGTATGCAAGGGGATCGAGAACTATTCGCGCTACCTGTCCGGTCGTGCGCCGGGCGAGCCGCCGCCAACCCTGTTTGAATACCTGCCCGAGGATGCGCTGCTGATCGTGGATGAAAGCCACGTGACCGTGCCGCAGATTGGCGGGATGGAGCGGGGTGACCATGCACGGAAGTCCGTGCTGGCGGAATTCGGCTTCCGCCTGCCGTCCTGTCTCGACAACCGTCCGCTGACCTTTGCTGAATGGGATTCCTACCGCCCGCAGACGGTATTTGTCAGCGCAACCCCCGGCCCGTGGGAAATGCGGCGTGTGGACGGCGTGTTCGCCGAACAGGTCATCCGCCCGACCGGCCTGATCGACCCCATCACCATCGTGCGTCCCGTCGAACATCAGGTGGATGACCTGCTGGCTGAATGCCGCCAGACCATTGCCGATGGTGGACGCGTGCTGGTCACGACGCTGACCAAGCGCATGGCCGAAGACCTGACTGAATACATGAACGAGGCGGGTATCCGCGTGCGCTATCTGCATTCGGACGTGGACACGCTGGAACGTATCGAAATCATCCGCGACCTGCGCCTGGGTGCGTTCGATGTGCTGATCGGCATCAACCTGCTGCGTGAGGGGCTGGATATTCCCGAATGCTCGCTCGTCGCCATTCTGGATGCGGACAAGGAAGGCTTCCTGCGTTCACGTACGTCGCTGATCCAGACAATCGGCCGCGCCGCGCGTAACGTGGATGGCCGCGTGCTGCTGTATGCCGACAAGATGACCGACAGCCTGCGCTACGCCATCGAGGAAACCGCCCGCAGGCGTGAAAAGCAGAGCCTGTGGAACGAGGAACATGGCATTACCCCGCAGTCCGTGCGCAAGCATATCGGGGAGGCCATATCCTCGGTGTTCGAGCAGGATTACGTTACCGTCACCCCCACCGCGGATGGCAGCGTGCAGGAAATGGTGGGCAAGGATTACAAGGCCGCCATTGCCGATCTGGAAAAGAAGATGCGCGCGGCCTCGGCCGATCTGGAATTCGAGACCGCGGCCCGCCTGCGTGATGAAATCCGCAGGCTGGAAGCGCTGGAACTGGGCATGGAGCCACCGCCCCTGCCGCAATCAAGCGCGGGGCGCCCCGGTACCAGCCCGAAGGCCATTGCACGGCGCAACCGTGGCCCGGTGCCGCTGGGGCCGGGTGGCGGCGGCTATGATCCCGATCAGGTGAAGGGAAGGGGAAAGCGGCGTGGACGATAGGACGGGCGGACAGCCCCAGCCCTGCGCCGGACAACGGGAACGGAGCATGTCCGCCACGCTGGAACTGCGTGCGGGTGGCGCAAGCCTTGGCCTGTTGCCCGACCTTGGCGGCAGTATCGCATTCTGGCGGAATGCGGCAGGCATGGAATTCCTCCGCCCCGTCAGTGACCCGCACCTTGTGGCCCAGCACGGGCGCGCGGTGGCGGGGTATCCGCTGGTGCCGTTTTCCAACCGGATCGCGGGTGACCATTTCCGTTTCGAAGGCGTGGACTATCACCTTGCCCCCAGCTTTGCGGGGGAAGACTGCGCCATTCATGGCAACGGGTGGCAGCGGCGGTGGCGAATCGCGCTGCTGTCCGATAGCAGCGCGACGCTTGCCCTCGATCACACCCCGGCCGGGGCCCATGCCGGGCAATGGCCGTTCAGCTATCGTGCCCAGCTGCGCTATGACCTGCATGAAGCGGGACTGTCGATCGGAATCCTGCTGGAAAACACCGATACGCGCGACCAGCCGGTGGGCATGGGTTTCCACCCCTATTTCCCCCGTCATTCGGGCCTGAAGCTGGGGTTCGTGGCCAGCAGCGTATGGACCAACGGTCCGGACCACCTGCCGCTGCTGCGTATCCCGGCGGAGGGGGAGTGGTCCTTCGCCCGTATGCGCGACGCGGGGGACGCCGCCATCGACAACTGTTACGCCGGATGGTCGGGCAGCGCCTTCCTGCGCTGGCCGCGCGAGGGTTATGCCCTGACGATGGAGGGGAGCCCCGACCTGTCCCACCTCGTGCTGTTTACGCCCCCGGCACAGCCCTATATCGGGCTTGAACCGGTCAGTAACATGAATGATGGCTTCAACCGGACCACCATTGCCGATAGTGGCGTGCGTGTGCTTGCGCCGGGACAGGTGATGGAGGGACATATCCGCATGACGGTGGCACGATGCTGAAGGCCCGACCGCACGCCGCAACAGGGGGCGGCACGCCGGTGAAGGGCGGGCTGTCACATTATATCACACCCGGCGGGATCGGGGCGATGCGTACCGAACTGACCGCCCTGCTGCGTGACGAACGCCCGAAAATCGTGGAAATCGTGTCATGGGCGGCCGGCAATGGCGACCGTTCGGAAAATGGCGATTACCAGTATGGCAAGCGCCGCCTGCGCGAAATTGATCGCCGCATCCGGTTCCTGACGAAACGTATTGATAACGCGGTCATTGTCGACCCGGCGGCCCAGCCGCAGCGCGACCGGGTATTTTTTGGTGCGACGGTCACCTATGTAAATGAACGCGACGAGGAACGGACCGTTACCATCCTTGGCGTGGATGAAGCGGACATGGCGGCAGGGCAGATCAGCCTTGTTTCCCCTGTTGCAAGGGCGCTCATGCGCGCCGGCGTGGGCGATGAGGTGCGTCTGCTGACCCCGCGTGGCGAGGAAATGATCGAGGTCCTTGCCATTTCCTATCCATCCGCGCCGTAACAAGGGGCTGGCCGTGGGCGCAAAGGCATATTAAGACGTTTGTTCCCAGGTGGCCCCGTTCCATGGCCACCGGCATGAACCGGTCCCGTTCCGCGTGGAGAAAGCCCGCCTATGTCACGCCCCCTGAAGGTTGCTGTCCAGATGGACCCGCTTGGCGGTATCGACATCAATGGTGATTCCACCTTCGCCATGATGCTGGAGGCACAGGCCCGGGGATACGAACTGTTTGTCTATCAGGTCGAGGCCCTGAGCCTGAACGAGGGACGGACCACGCCACAGGGCGGCCAGCGCACCGACCGCGTAACCGCCCGCGCCCGTCCGGTCACGGTGCGGCGCCAGGCGGGTGACCACGCCACGTTCGGGCCGGAACAGGTCATCAACCTTGCGGACATGGATGTGGTGCTGATGCGCCAGGATCCGCCATTTGACATGGCCTATATCACCGCGACCCATATTCTTGAACATATTCATGGCGTTGGCCCGGGCCGCGCACTGGTGGTCAACAACCCCGCTGCAGTACGCAATGCGCCCGAAAAGATACTGGTCACGCATTATCCCGACCTCATGCCCCCCACGCTGGTGACATGGGATATCAGGACGATACTGGAATTCCGCGCGAAATGGCGCGACATCATCGTCAAGCCGCTGTTTGGCAACGGGGGGGCGGGCGTGTTCCGCATCCGCGAGGATGATCCCAATCTGAACGCCCTGCTGGAAATGCATTTCGCCCGTTCGCGCGAACCGCTGATGATCCAGCGTTATGAACCCGCCGTGCGCAGGGGGGACAAGCGCATCATCCTGGTCGATGGCGTGCCGGTAGGAGCGATCGACCGCATCCCGGCGGAAGGGGAGACACGGTCCAACATGCATGTGGGTGGCCGACCGGTCCGCGCGGAACTGACGGCGCGGGACCGGGAGATCTGTGACACGATCGGGCCGATGCTGCGTGAACAGGGACTTATTTTCGTGGGAATCGACGTGATTGGTGAATGGTTGACCGAAATCAATGTCACGTCCCCCACCGGCCTGCAGGAAATCGACCGTTTTGACGGTATCAATACCGCAGGCCTGATATGGGATGCGATCGTGTCCCGCCTGGCTACAGGCGGCGCGGGCGCATAGGGAATTGGCAGACGATGTCCATGGCGGGCACGATGGTCGTGGCTGTCATGCCATGTGGCATGGCATGGGACAGGGATGGCAGACGGTTGCACGGGCCGGATGGCGCGTGGGCAGGTCAGGTGGAATTGTAATGCAGCAGAACGGGACGGATTTGATCATGGCGGATGCAGCACGGAAGCGGGCCGGATGCGCCGTCTTCCTTGGCCTTGGCATGGGAGCAGCCTGATGAGTGACGTTCTGCACGATGAGGCCGCTGAAAAAGTCGTGGAAATACCTTCTCCCAAATCCGCGCTGGATGCGGCGGCGGTCAAGGCGGCGTATCGCCGCTGGGCCAGCGTGTATGACGCCGTATTCGGCAGCATTTCCGCCTTCGGGCGCAAGCGGGCGGTCGAAGCCGTCAACGGCCTGCCGGGCACGCGGGTGCTGGAAGTGGGCGTGGGCACGGGCCTTGCGCTGCCTTATTACCGCAAGGACAAGCATATTACCGGCATCGACCTGTCGGGCGACATGCTGGAACGCGCGCGTCAGCGCGTAAGGCGGCTGCACCTGTCCAATGTGGACGACCTGCTGGAAATGGATGCCGAGGCAACGAAGTTTGACGATGGCACGTTCGACATAGCGGTGGCGATGTTCGTTGCCTCCGTTGTGCCGCATCCGCGTGCGCTGCTGGCGGAACTCAAGCGCGTGGTCAGGCCGGGCGGGCATATCCTGTTCGTCAATCACTTCCTGGCGCAGGGTGGCGTGCGGCTGGCGGTTGAACGCGGTATGGCGCGGGCGTCGCATTCGCTGGGCTGGCACCCGGATTTCGCCATTGAATCCCTGCTGCCGCCTGCCGACCTGCGGCGCGCGACACTGCAGTCGGTACCCCCTGCCGGGCTGTTCACGCTGGTTACGCTGCCGCGTGAGGCCGACAGTTCCGCCAGCCCCATGGTGGCGTAAGCCAGCGCGGACGTGGCCCAGCCCTGTCCCTGTGGCAGGGCTGAAATGACGATTGCGCGACCACAGGAGCGGCCCACAGGGTCGTTTTTGTGTATAAGGCGCGGTATATGATGAAATCATGGTAACGATTGGCCATGCCAGACACCGGCGCATGGCAGCAGGGAGTACATCGTATGCCCACAGGCACACGGTTCGGGGCAGGTGAGGCGCGCAATGCTGATGGGGCCTGTGGCTACAGGACGGTCGGCATGCTGTACCTTGTCATGGCGATTGTGGCGGGAATGGTTGGTGGCCTGCTGGCCGTGGGCCTTCAGGTCGGCCTGCTGCCCCAGACGCTGACCGATGCATGGGCCGGGGGCGACATCGCCGGTGCCGCCGGACGCATCGGCCGCCGTCATGGCATGATGATGGTGTTCTTCTGTGCTCTGCCTGCCCTGTTTGGCGGATTTGGCAACTGGTTCGTACCGCTGCTGCTGCGCGCGCGCGCGCTGGCGTTCCCGCGCATGGCGCTGATGGGGTGGGGACTGGTTGCCGCCAGTTTCGTGGCCGTGCTGGTGGGGCTGTCCCCCACCGTTCCCGCGCAGGTTTCCCTGTTCGCCCTGATGGGGTGGAGCCTTGGCATGCTGCTGCAGGCCATCAACATGGTCGCCACCGTCCTGAACATGGGGCCGATGGGCCAGCGCCTGCGTGACATGCCCGTATTCGTCTGGGCGCAGGCGCTGACGGCCATGATGGTTGTCATGGTCATGCCCGTTCTGGCGGGTGGCCTGACGCGGATCATACTGGCGGGGGACGACATGTCCGGGCAGGTCGATGGTCTGCTGCATGTTTTCGCCGGGCCCGAGATCGCGCTGCTGCTGCTGCCGTCCATCGGGATCGTTTCCCAGATTATCGAGACATTTTCCGGTGCGCCATTGCAGATGCCGCGTCTGGTGCTGGGTGCGCTGGTCGTCATGTCGATCGGTGGTGGTTCAGTGTGGGTACATGACCTGCTGCATGGCGGTCTGGCCCGCATGGCGGCACCTGCGGCCATTGTCCAGCTCGGGCTGATCGTCCTGCCGGTGCTGGCGGTTCTTGTGGCCTGGGCGCGTACGGTGCGGGTGGGGCATGTCCGTGCCTCGGTCCCCATGGAATGGGCGGCCGGGTTCGTGGCGCTGCTGCTGGTGGGATCCGGTATGTCGCTGCTGCCCGGCGGTATGGCCGACGTACATGCGGCCACGCTGTATGCCGCCATGTTCGCGCTGTTTGCCGGTTTCTATTACTGGATTGGCAAGATGATGGGCCATGTGGCCCCGGTTGGCGCCAGCCGCGTCCATTTCGGGCTGACGGTCGGGGGAACGGTCCTGTCGCTTATGGCGTTCCATGGCCTGCCGGGCGTTATGGGCGCGGTGCTGATGGGACTGTCCTTGGTCGTGTTTGCCGGGATCGTCGTGCGTGTCGGCATGCAGCCCCGCACGTCGCTGCCTGCCAATTACTGGGGACCGGGGGCGCGGACACCTGAATGGCAGTCTGCATCCCCCACGCGTGGAGAGGCATGAAGCATGAGCGGCGCAGTCACAACGCCCGACGCGGCGCAACCTACCCCCATTACCTATGATGCCGCCCGCGTCGGGACGGAAGCGCGGGACTGGCTGCTGCTGCTCAAGCCGCGCGTCATTTCGCTGGTGGTGTTCACCGGGGCTGCTGGCCTGTATATGGCGCCGGGGCCGCTGAACCCGCTGGTGGCGGCTGTCAGCATCCTGTGCGTGTGCATGGCATCTGGTGCGGCGGGTGCGATCAACATGTGGTATGACCGCGATATCGACGCGGTGATGAAGCGCACGGTAACACGGCCCATTCCCAACGGGCGTGTCAGCCCGGATGCGGCGCTGGGGTATGGCATTGGCCTGTCGGTTGCGTCCGTCATCCTGATGTGGCTGGCCACCAATGCCCTTGCGGCAGGCATTCTTGCGTTTTCCATTTTCTTTTATGCCGTCATCTACACCATGTGGCTCAAGCGTTCGACACCGCAGAACATCGTGATCGGCGGCGCGGCGGGTGCGTTCCCGCCCATGATCGGGTGGGCGGCGGCAACAGGGTCCATGGCGGTGATGCCGGTGGTGATGTTCGGCATCATCTTCCTGTGGACACCACCGCATTTCTGGTCGCTGTCGCTGTATGCGTGCAAGGATTACGGGCGGGCGGGTATTCCCATGCTGCCGGTGGTGCGCGGGGCACGGCACACGCGGTGGCAGATACTGTGGTACACGATCATCCTGACCGCTGTATCGCTGGTGCCATCCTTCATGCATCTGGCGGGCTGGCTATACACCGTGGTGGCCACTGTTCTGGGAGCAGGGTTCATTTACTGTGCCATCGGGGTGCTGCGTGACCGGCAGGATGCCAGTGGTGTCAGCCTGACGGGTGACGGTCCGGCACGCCGGTCCTTCCGCTATTCGCTGGCTTACCTGTTTTTCCTGTTCCTTGGTCTGCTGGCCGACCATGCCTTTATTGCCCACTGATCGGGCAGTGTCATCCATAAGGGAGTTCGGGCAGATGGATCAGGCAATAACAGTTCAGGTGACACCGCAGATGGAAGCGCAGGAGGCGGCGCGCCGACACAGGGGCCGCATCCGCGCCGTGGCGATTACGCTTTCGGCGCTGGCGGTCATCCTGTACGCGCTCAGCCTTACGCATATTTAGGCGGGACATTCCCCGGTCCGGACCTGCAGAACGATCGGGCGTTCTGCCCGGTCATGGTTCCGGTTTTTCCATCATCCAGGCGGATACCCGCCCAGGCTCTTTATAGGCCTGCTCTCTGCCTTTTCCGTTCCGGTACAGACGGCCGGTAATGTTGGGACAGAAGCTGCGTGCGGCAGGGTGAAGCCGGATACAGACCCGACGACAGCATGCGGGCCTGATTGGTATCCTTGGGGCTCCGTATTGGCCTGCATGGGCGCATTGCGCGATGGGCCGCGCCGCCTGCGTATTTCCGGGGGCAGGCAGATCGTCTCCAGTGATGCTCCATTGTAATGGAACCATCCGATGGAGCATTATGGGAAATCCGTTTCAGGGCCTTTGCCCTTCACCATGGTTCTGTCGTGGTGGGGAATTATGGCAGTGGCGCTGGAACGAAACCTGGCATCTGACCATACGTAACGGCCACTCGATCATTGCCGGATGGGCCGACGCTACTGGCATGCTCCTGATGATAATGATGCCGATAGAATAAGCGTAAACGCCCGGATGGGTACCGTGCAGGAGGATGGAACGCCAATCAGTGACGATTGCGGGGGCGTACCCATGGCGCGATCATGAAAAAAGCCCGCATCAGGCGATGCGGGCCTTTCGTGTTCCAGATTGAAACCGATGGTCAGCGGCGCGGTGTCTGCTGGATGGCTGACAGCAGCCAAGTGCCGGTCCCGGCTGAACGGACGAAGGTCCACAGCTCGGTCACGGTGGTGCGGTTGGCGGGATCACCCTCAATCACGCGGCCTGTCATGTCAGTGGTGATGTCGATCATGGAATACTGCATGGCGACAGTGGCGTAATCGAACCTGTTTTCGCGCCAGCTTTCCACCAGGTCGCCACGTTCAAACCGGATATCCGATACCACGTTGCGCGCGCCACGGCTGGCCAGATCGTTCAGCTGGCTGCTGAAGTAGGACACCATTTCCGGTGTGGCCATGTGCTGCATGGCCCCAACATTCTGCTGGCTCCATGCCGTCTGGATATTGATCAGCGCCTGCTGGAAGGCCTGGTAATCAGCTGCGGTAATGGCGACGCCAACCGGCTGCTGGCCACCCTGCGGCACGGACCCGCCCGCCGGTCCCTGCATGCCAAAAGGCACGGCATTGCCACCATTGGCGCGGCTTCCGGCAAAACGGCGGATGGCCCAGCGCACGATAAAGAAGACCAGCGCCAGCTGGATCAGCAGGCCCAGAAAGCCGCTGCCCCCCATGCCGGAGCCGAACATGCCATGTCCGAACATCATGCCGAACAGGCCGGCACCGATCAGGCCGCCCATGAAGCCGCTCATGAACGGATGGCGCGGCTGGGCCATGGCCATCGCGCTCCCACCAAACGGCGCACGTGCGCCGTAGCCGGGCGTCGGCTGCGGGCGTGGCGTCATGGTGCGCTGGAAAGGGGTCGCGCCAAAGGGCGCGGTCTGCGATGGTGCGGGTGCGCTGTAGGTACGTGACCCCCTGCTCCCCATGGAGAAGCCACCACCCGCGCGGGCGTCAGCCACATCGGGATGGGCCAGCAGCGGCAGCATGGTCAGGGCCGCGCTAGCAGCAAGGACGATGCTTTTACGCGGCATCTGGCGCGAAGAATTCTTTTTCATCTGGGTCAGGGTATCTGCAATCCTGTGTCGGAACCATCTTTATCATGCGGCCTGCATTATTCCGGGCCACTTGTTACAGATATAGGTAAGTCCGCGCCCCGGTAACAGGGGCAACGGGCTTACAGACACATGAAATCACGGAAAGGGTGGGAGACTGCTGGGACAGTCAGTCCCGTAAAGCACCCTGCAATCATAAGAAAGTTTTTCGTGAGGCTCTTTTCAAAAAGCGTCCAGGTAATTTTCAGCTTACGAACCCGCAATAACCATATCGTCGATACGGATGGTCGGCGCATTGGTTGACTGGCGGAAAACCAGGTCACTGGCCGGCACCAGACGGGCGAACATGTCATTCAGGTTGCCCGCGACCGTCAGTTCGGACACCGGTTCCGCCAGTACGCCGTCGCGGATCATGAAGCCCGCCGCCCCCCGGCTGTAATCGCCGGTAATGCCGTTGATGGCGGACCCCATCAGTTCGGTAATGTAAATCCCTTCCTTTATGTCTGCCATCAGGGCCGCAGGTGTCAGATCACCGGGCTGCATGAACATGTTGCCAAGTGAGGGCGCAGGCGGTCCCGACGTGCCCCGGCTGGCGCAGCCATTGGGCCTGAGCTCCAGCTGGCGGGCGGAGCGGGAGTCGAGCGCCCATGTCTTCAGCACGCCATCTTCCACCAGCGTGCGGGTGGATGTCAGCATGCCCTCGCCATCGAAGGGACGCGCGCCGGGACCACGTACGCGGCGTGGGTCGTCAATGATGGTGATGCCCGCGGGCATGATGCGGCAATCCATCTTTTCCTTGAGGAAGGACGTGCCGCGTGCGATGGCAATGCCGTTGATCGCCCCCGACAGGTGACCCAGCAGGCTGGTGGATACGCGCGGGTCCAGCACGATCGGCATGCGCCCGGTGCGCGGACGCACCGGGTTCAGGCGCGCAACCGTGCGTTCCCCCGCGCGACGACCGATCAGGCCCGCATCCTCAAGGTCCGACAGGTGGACGGCGGCGTGATAGTCGTAATCACGCTCCATCTTCGTGCCGCTGCCTGCTACTGCGCTGGCGGACACGGAATGGCTGGTCCGGGCATACCGCCCCGAAAACCCGGCGGATGTCATGAGAATGATGTCCGACAGGCCGAAACTGGCCGATGCGCCATTGCTGTTGGTAATGCCCGTTACCGCAAGTGCCGCGTCTTCCGCCGCGCGCGCGCGGGCCACAAGGTCGGTAGTGGTCACTTCGGTCGGGTCGGACAGGTCCAGCCCCGTCGCGTCTGTAAAGGTGGTCGCGGCCTCGGCGCACAGTCCGGCAAAGCGGTCCTCGGGCACGACGCGCGCCATGGCGACGGCACGTTCGGCCAGCGCGTCGAAGCGTTCGGGGTCCAGCGCCGTGGCCGAAACAATGGCCGAACGCTGCCCGACGAACACCCGCAGTCCGAGGTCACAGGTTTCGGAGCGTTCAAGGTCCTCGGTCTGTCCATTACGCACCTGCGCGCCATGGGCGACGCGGGTGGCGTAGATCGCATCCGCCGCATCCGCCCCTGCCGCACGGGCACGGGTAAGGAGGGTGGAGATCAGGTCAAGCGGATCGGTATTCATGCTGCCAGCGCCCCCGTGATGCTGTCGAGGGAAGGAATATGGCTGACCGGCCCGAGGGAGGCGAGGGTCGGCCTGCCGCTGAATATGCGGGTCGCGACGCGCTGCACGTCCGCAATGGTGACGGCGTCGATCCGGCGCACGGTCTCGGCAGTGGGGATCAGGCGACCAAAGACCTGAAGCTGCCGGGCCAGCTGCTCGCACTGGCTGCCCGTGCTTTCCAGAGACATGAGCAGCGAGGATTTGAGCTGCGCCCGTGCCCGCGCCAGTTCCGTGTCCGTCACCGTATGACGCACCTTGCGCAGTTCTTCCAGCGTTACGGGAACAAGGTCAGCCACCTGTGCTTCACCCGTGCCGGCATAGATGCCGAACAGCCCGCCCTGCCGGAAGGGTGCGTTGAAGGAATAGACGGAATAGACCAGCCCCCGCTTTTCACGGATTTCCTGGAACAGCCGTGACGACATGCCCCCGCCCAGCAGCGTGGACAGCAGCAGGGCCGGGTAATAGTCCGGGTCGCCATAGGGCATGGACGGAAAGCCCAGCACGATATGGGCCTGATCCAGGTCGCGTTCGCGCGTGAAGGCGCCGCCTACGTAATTCACGGCAGGCTGCGGCGGGACGGTGCCGGTAGGCAGGTCGGCAAAATGCTGCTGCACAAGGTCCACCACGCGGGCGTGTTCCAGGTTGCCCGCCGCCGCGATGATGGTATTGCCCGCCCGGTAATGGGTATCCATGTAATTGACCAGGGTTGCGCGCGACATGGTCTGGATACCGGATTCCGTGCCCAGCGTGGGGCGGCCCATCGGCTGGTCGGGAAAGGCGGTTTCCTGAAAATGGTCGAACACGATGTCATCGGGCGTGTCGTTCGCCTGACCGATTTCCTGCAGGATCACGCCGCGTTCACGCTCCAGCTCATCCGGCGCAAGGCTGCTGTGGGTCAGGATGTCACCGATGATGTCAGCACCCAGCGACAGGTTTTCCTTCAGCAGCTTGACGTAATACGCAGTGTGTTCACGCGCGGTATAGGCGTTGATATGGCCGCCCACGTTTTCGATTTCCTCGGCAATGCCCACGGCGGTGCGGGTGCCGGTGCCCTTGAACGCCATGTGCTCCAGGAAATGGGATACCCCGTTTTCGGGCGCGGTCTCATTGCAGGTGCCCGCGGCGACATACGCCCCGAGGGACACGGTCTCCACCCGGTCCATCCGTTCGGTCACGATGGTCAGGCCGGAATCCAGTCGGGTCACATTGATCAGGTCGGTCATGCTGGTCCTGCGGGCGGCATGGTGCATCATGGCCCCATGCCGCCCCTTGCTTGCGTAAGATGGAAAAGGGGAAGGGAAGACGATCAGGCTGCCGAGTTGGACAGGACCGCCGCGCGCACCCTGTCCTCGATCACGGTCAGGTCGGCTGGCACCACGCTGTACCGCTCCGGCCGGTCATACAGGTCGGCCAGCGACACGGGCAGGGCGGGGCGGATGCCGGTTGCCTGCGCCATTGCATCGGGGAACTTGGCGGGGTGTGCGGTGGCCATGGCCACCATGGGGATACCGGCCTCGCGGAATGTGCGGCCAGCGGCAATCCCGATCGCGGTATGCGGGTCGGCAAGGTAGTGGCTGCGGGTGTTCAGCGTACGGATTTCCTCCTCCGTCGCGGCATCATCCAGCGAAATGCCGTGGAACAGCGCATTGGCGCGGTCCCACACCGGGGTGGACACCTTCATCACGCCGGTCTTGCGGAAATCGGTCATGATGCGCGCGCATTCGGCGGCGTTGCGGTCCAGCAGTTCGAACAGCAGGCGTTCGAAGTTGGACGATACCTGAATATCCATCGACGGCGACAGGCTGGGCACCACACCGTGGATGCTCATGTCGTTTTCGTTCAGGAAGCGAGAGAGGATGTCATTGCGGTTGGACCCCACGCACAGTGCGCGGATGGGCAGGCCCATGCGGCGGGCGACCCATGCCGCCAGCACATTGCCGAAATTGCCCGTGGGCACGGCGAACGAGACCTCACGGTCCGGCGCGCCCAGCGCCAGTGCGGCGTAGACATAATACGGCACCTGGGCGGCGATACGTGCCCAGTTGATGGAATTGACCGCCGACAGGTGCATGTCGGTACGGAAGGGCTGGTCGGCAAACATCGCCTTGACCAGATCCTGACAGTCGTCAAACGTGCCCTGCACCGCAAGGTTGGTCACGTTGGGTTCCAGCACGGTTGTCATCTGCCTGCGCTGCACTTCCGACGTGCGCCCCTCGGGGTGCAGGATCACCACGTTCAGGCGCTTGCGGCCCCGGCATGCCTCGATCGCCGCCGACCCGGTATCCCCCGATGTGGCGCCCACGATTGTGACCTTCTCGTCACGTTCGTTCAGCACATGGTCGAACAGGCGGCCAAGCAGCTGCATGGCCATGTCCTTGAACGCCAGCGTCGGGCCGTGGAACAGTTCCTGCACGAACAGCCCGTCTTCCACCTGCGTCAGCGGCACGATGGCCGGATGGTCGAATCGGCTGTAGGCATCGCGGCACAGCGTCAGCAGCACATCATGCGTGATCGACCCTTCGGCAAAGGGGGCGATGATGCGGGCCGCAAGCTCGGGGTAGGGCAGGCCCCGCAGGTCACGCCACTGGGCCACCGACAGTTCGGGCCAGCTTTCGGGCAGGTACAGGCCACCGTCCTCTGCCAGCCCCGCCAGCAGAACGGACGAAAAATCGCGGACGGGGGCGTTCCCCCGGGTAGAAATATAGCGCATGGCGCCACCATAATCCCAACCGCCCCCCGCGCGAAGGGGGCGCATGCGGCGCAGGGCGCAATTCCGCGCGTGGTGTGTCAGAATTTCGGTGGCGGCAGGCTGCCGATATTGATGCGGTAGATATGCACCGGCCATTCAATGGCGTTGTGCCCGCCATTCAGCGGCGCGGTCCGGTCAAGCTGGGCTGCCGGCACATAAAGCTGCCCGTCTTTTGTCGCAAACGATCCGCCGGGCCAGTGCAGGCGGGGGTCGGTCACGATTTTCTGGTAAACGCGATCGGGCATCAGGCGGAAGATGCTGCCGGTGGACACGTCATTGAAATACAGCGTGCCATCCGGCCCGACCGTGATGCCACCCAGCGGCGGCGTCTTGTACCACAGGGTGGGGCCTTCCTCCAGTTCGATGGGGGTGACCTTCGGGTCCACCAGCAGGTCGGTATCCAGCTTGTACACGGGGCCGCACAGGGGTTCGAAATACAGCCACTGCCCGTCGGCGCTTATGTCCATCTGGCTGATGTTGATGATGGCGGTATGACCCGCGGGGTTGGTCGCCACCCGGCCGTAAACCGTAATGGGCTGGTGCGCGGTCAGCGCCGGGGTATGCTCCATAAGTCGCCGCTGGGTGTTGGTGTCCAGCTTGACCACGATCATGGCCGGGATGCCGGCATCCCCGATGAAGGCATGCCCGCGTGCGATGCGCATGGTGGCGGCGTAACTGCCCGTGCGCAGCATGCCCGGATCGAGCGGCCATGTCTGCATGACCTGACCGGTATGGCTGTCGATCTTCACGATCTTGGGGCCACCTGCTTCCGGCTTTCCCGCCGGGTCGGGCTGTCCGCTGTCCAGCACCCATAGCGTGCCATCGGGCTGGAGCTGTACATCCGAAGGCGCAACCAGCCGCTTTGCCGCCGGCGTGGCGGGGTCGTTCCATGCATTGTCGGGATAGGGATGGGGCGTGTTGTCCCCATCCAGCAGCGCCAGCCCCGGCCCGGTATTGCCCGCCCAGCGCGGCAGTTCCACCAGCAGCCGCCCGTCAGGCAGCACGACCACACGGTCCCATGCGGCGGTAGAGGAGGATACGACATCCTCCAGCGTCGCGGCCGGGCTGAGCGGCGGCGCGGGTTTGGCGGCACGGGCGGCATGGTCGGCCCCCAGCAGGCAGGTGCCGCAGGCAAGAAGGAAACCCGCTGAGCGCAGGCGACGGATGGCAGATGGAGATTTCGCGTACATCGCGCGTTATCTCGTCACGAACCGCAGCGAATGGCAAGTGGAACATGCGGCATGTCCGCCCTGCCATAAAAGAGTGTTTCCAGAAGGCGGCTGATCACTTTCATCAGGTTCGCAGGGCGTTTTACAGGCCGGTTTTTTCAGGCAGTCCCCTGATCAACCGGCCATTTCGAACCGCCGCCGGACGTCGTCGCCCGATCAGACCGCGCCCGGGTCAGACCTGCGCACAGTACCGCTGGCGCAGATGGCGCAGGTAGGGACCCGTATTGGGCACCGCCCCCGTGGCGTCGCGCACGATGTCGCGGGTGGATGCCCCGCTGCCGCGTGCATGAATGTGCGGGCGCAGCCATGCCAGCAGGGGTGCGAAATCGCCCTTGCCTATGCTGGGCATGATGGCGGGGTCGCTACGTTCGGCTGCTTCGCGCAACTGTGCGGCGATAATCGCGCCCAGCGTGTAGGTGGGGAAATACCCCCATGCGCCTGATGGCCAGTGGATATCCTGCAGGCAGCCCAGCCGGTCCTCGGGCACGTTCAGTCCCAGCAGGTCATGGATCCGGGTATTGAAGGCTTCCGGCAGGTCGGACAGCTTCATCTTTCCCGCAATCAGCGCGGTTTCCATTTCATAACGTACAAGGATATGCGCGGGGTACGTGACCTCATCGGCATCCACGCGGATGAAACCGGGGCGCACGCGTGTGACAAGGCGGTGCAGGTTATCCGCCTGCCATGCCGGGTCGGTATCCGCGCCACCAAAGGCCGCGCGCAGGCGGGGGACCATCCAGTCCATGAAGGGCTGCGACCGCGCGACCTGCATTTCCATAAGCAGGGACTGGCTTTCATGCAGGCTCATGCCACGTGCCTCACCCACAGGCTGGGCGCGCCATGCTGCGGGCAGGCCCTGCTCGTACAGCGCGTGCCCGGTCTCATGTATGATGCCCATGAGTGCGTTGATGCAGTCATCCTCCTCATACCGGGTGGTGATGCGGACATCGTCCTCCGCCCCGCCGCAGAAGGGGTGCAGGCTGACATCCAGCCGCCCGCGCTGCATGTCAAAGCCCAGTGCGCGCATGGTCTCGTGCCCCAGCCGTGCCTGTGCGGGCACGTCAAACGATCCCGAAAGCGGCACGGGGGCGGCCAGCGTGGCCTGATGGGTGAGTGCGGTGCGGATCAGGTCGGGCAGTTCACTGGCCAGTTCGGCAAAGACCGGGTCGATATCCGCCTGCCGCGTGCCCGCATCATACTGATCCAGCAGCGCGTCATAGGGGGACAGCCCAAGGGTCTGCGCCTTGGCGGCGGCAATGTCGCGAGTGCGGGCCAGCACGGTTTCCAGTTCCGGCAGCAGGCTGGCGAAATCACTGTCCTGCCGCGCGGTACGCCATGCCATTTCACACCGCGAGGACGCACGCGACATTGCTTCGACCAGATCGGACGGCACGGCGGCGGCATGGGCGTGCTGGCGGCGCATTTCATGCAGGTTGGCGCGCGCCATGGCGTCATCGGGGGCCTGGGCGCGGGCCAGCAGGTCGCCCATGTCCGGTGCAGTCATGAGGTCATGTGACAGGACGGCAAGGGCGGCAATGCTCTCGGCGCGGCTTTCGCTCGCCCCTGCCGGCATCATGGTGTCCTTGTCCCAGCCCAGAATTCCCATTGCGTTGCGGATATGCCCCATGCGGGCAAAACGCTGCCGCAGCGTGGCATAGGCCTGCTGGCCGACCGTGGCGGAGGTGACGTTCATGTGGGTTCCTGATCGAAATTCTTAACGCTCTGTCGCGTATGGATAGTGTTGGGAGTGTGCGGGACCATTCTCCGCCACGCAAGGGAGGGCCGGCCGAGATGAACGCGACCAGCACGCATGGACACGATACGGACAGGCAGCATGTCATGGCGCGGGGCCATGCGGCCCTGCGCAGGGGGGATATCGACACCGCGCGGACGTGCTTCGTGGCCCTGCGGGCGGAGGGGCCGGACGATCCCGCTGCCCTGCATGGCCTGGCCTGCGTGGCCCTGGCGGCAGGACGGGCGGATCTGGCCATCAGCCTTGCGGGACAGGCGGTGCGGCGCGCACCCCACGGGCCTTTTCATGAAGTGCTGGCCCGCGCGCTGCTGGCACGGGGGCACCATATGGCAGCGCAGGCTGCGATCCGGGCCGCCTGCCTCTGTCAGCCGGATGATGTGCCCGTCCTGCTGGCCTGTGCCGAGATCATGGAGACGACAGGCGATACATGGGCGGCAGTACGGGCCTATGGGCGGGCGGTCAGCCTGTCCGCCCCGCATGACATGCGGGCCCGGACGCTGCATGCCCGTTTCCTATGGCGACGGGGACAGCGTGACGCTGCCATACAGCAGATGCACCATGTCGTGCGGCGTGCGCCGGGGGAGGGCGTCCATGTCCGTGAACTGGCCGAAATGCTGATGGCGCATCACCAGCGTGAACAGGCCGAGGATGTTCTGCGGGCGGGGCTGGAGCATGCTCCCGATGATGGCGCTGCCCGGTCCCTGCTGGGTGCGCTGCTGTTTGCGCGCGGGCGCATGGGGCCGGCGGCCGACATGCTGGAACGTGCCATGGCGCATGATCCGCAGCCCGAAACCGCCAGTAACCTCGGCCTTGCCCGCATGGCACTGGGGGATATGTCGGGTGCACGGGCCGCCGCCATCCATGAAACCATACTGACCCATGCGCCGCCGCCTGATCGTGAGACGCGGGCCCGGGCGCGGTTCAACCTTGGCGTTGCCCGTCTGGCGCAGGGAAAACTGGGGCAGGGATGGGCGCTGTGGGACGCCCGGCTGGAATTCCAGCCGCCGCATCCATCGGCAGGGCATCTGCCGCGATGGGACGGGGGAGCGTTGCCTGCAGGTCGGAAGCTGCTTGTGCATATGCAGGGGCAGGGACTGGGGGATGCCGTCCATTTCCTGCGCTATGTACGGCTTGCAGCCCGGAGGGTTCCGGTGGTGCTGGAGGTTCCATCCCCCCTGCGCCGGCTTGCGGCCACGCTGGGGCAGGACATGGCCCATTCCGTAAAAATTATCACCCGTAATATAAATAACAATTCTGATGTCGCAGCCCAATGCGACCTGTTCAGCCTGCCGCACCTGCTGGGTGCGGACAGCGTTCCGTCATTCATGCCGTATCTGGGGGAAAGCCCATGGCAACGACCGGCGGCACGCAGGGGACTGCTGCGTATTGGCCTGTGCCATGCGGGGAATGCCGTCTATCGCTTTGACGCGCGGCGTTCCCTTCCAGTGGATGCCTTATTGGCACTGAAGGACATTGCGGGGGTCGAATTCATTTCCCTGCGGCCACCGGCAGAGGGAAAGATGGACCCGTCCTTTGTCCGGCACGAATTGCTGCCCGATGCGGACCTGCTGGATACGGCGCGCCTGATCGCGACACTGGATCTGGTGATCAGCGTGGATACGCTGGTGGCGCATCTGGCCGGGGCCATCGGCTGTCCGGTCTGGCTACTGTGCCGTTTTGGCGGGGACTGGCGGTGGTCGACGGCTTTTGACCTGCCTGCGCCGACAACCGGCACGTCACAGCCGGAAAATGGCGGGCAGTCCACTCTGCGCCGGCCCGCAAGCCGGTGGTACCCGACCCTGCGCCTGTTCCGGCAGGAACGTCTTCTGCCCCCGCAGCAGGCGTGGACACAGGTCATGGCCACCCTGTCGCGCACCCTGAATGCATGGGTGGCGGGGCAGGTGCCGGACATTCATCCCTGAAATGTCGCGGGAATCATGAAAGGTTTTTGGTGACGCTCTTTCCGGGAAGCTTCGGGGTGCCTTTTTGAAAAAAGACACCCCGGACCGTTTCAGATCGTGATGGATTCCAGTTCGGATGACCGGCGCTGGGCTGCAGCTTCCGCTTCCTGCAGGCCCGCCAGCAGGGTCGTGCGAATCCGGTCCAGACGTCCCTTGTCAGTGATCTTCAGCCCGAACAGGTCCTTGACGTAAAACACGTCCACCGCCCGCACGCCATAGGTGGTGATGTGGGCGGACGCGATCTGCAGTTTCTGTTCGCTCAGCGCCGCCGTGACGTCATGCAGCAGGCCGGGGCGGTCACGCCCGTTGATTTCCACCACCGTGCAGGTGTTCGATGCGCGGTTATCGATTACCACGCGCGGTGGCACGTGGATGGCGCGCATGCGGCGGCCACTCACCCTGCGGCCGCACTGGGCAATTTCACGGTTGATGTTCAGGTGCCCCGTCAGCGCCTGTTCCACCAGCAGCGACAGGCGGGCAAGCTGCTGCGGTTCCTCGAACGCCGCACCGCCCGCATCCTGAATCCACAGCGTGTCCAGCGCCATGCCATTGGTCATGGTGTGGATGCGCGCATCCACGATCGAGGCCCCGGCAATGGCCACCGCCCCCGCGATCTTGGAAAACAGGCCCGGATGGTCGGCGGCGTAAATCGTGACTTCCGTTACCCCGCGCGCCGGCAGGGGCTGGGTTTCCACCGTCAGGGGGGAATGCACGCGTTCGGATTCGCTGATAAGCCGGGCATGGCGGGCATGGGTGTCATGGTCGAAGGACAGCCAGTAACTGCCATAACCCAGCCCCATGAAATGGCGGACATCGGCTTCGTTCATGCCGTCTTCCACCAGCCATCGGGAGGTGGCGTCCTTGGCGCGTTCCACGCGCACGTCGCGCTCGGTGGTGGCAAGGCTGCCTTCCAGCACTTCGGCCACGCGCATGTACAGTTCGTTCAGCAGCGTCGCCTTCCACGCGTTCCATACGCGCGGCCCCACCGCGCGCATGTCCACGATCGTCAGCAGCAGCAGCAGCCGCAGGCGTTCGGGCGACTGGATGATGTCGGCCAGGTCAAGGATGGTCTTGGGATCGTCAATATCGCGCTGGAACGCGGTGTGGCTGAGCAGCAGGTGATGCAGCACCAGCCATGAAACGGTTTCCGTCTCCTCGCTGTCCATACCCAGTTCGGGACAGACATACAGCGCGATCTGCGACCCGATTTCCGAATGGTCGCCGCCGCGGCCCTTGGCGATGTCATGCAGCATGACCGCGACATACAGCGCGCGGCGCGAATGCAGGTTGCGCGCAAGGTCATAGGCGATGGGGATTTCATCGGCCATCTGCCCGTGTTCCACCCGGCCAAGGATGCGCAGCGCGTCGATGATATGCTCATCAACCGTAAACACATGATAGGTGTCGAACTGCATCTGCCCCACGACACGCGACCAGTCAGGCAGCAGGCGGCCCATAAGCCCCGTTTCATTGAGGATATGCAGCCAGTAGGCATTTCCCTTGCGCCGCCCCTCATCCATCAGGTGGAAGCTGGGGGTGGCGTCCGCCTGTTCGGCGGCATCGCCACGCGGCGCGCGTTGCGGGCGTTCGGGCGGGTCGCCACACATGAGGTCAAGGAAGATCCGCGCGGTTTCCGGGTCGCCGCGCAGGCTGGCAGCCCGGCGTTCCCAGCGGATCAGCTGGTGCATGGCCATGGGGTGGATGGGTAGCTTGCGCTTCTTGGCCCAGTCCAGCAGGCGCATCATCTGGATGGGTTCATCCTCGAACGACGTGCCGCGCTGGGGCAGGATACGACCGTCCAGCACGGTAAAGCCCGCGTCACGCATCTGGCTGTCGGCTTCGGGTGCGTTGGCCACGGGGCCAAGCGCCTGACGCAGCACGGCGGGTTCCAGCACCAGTGTCAGGCGCATCACCTCGCGCACGGTCAGGAAGTAGTGGCGCATGAAGCGTTCCACACCCACCTGCCGTCCATGGCGGGTGTAGCCCATGCGGCCGCCCACAACCGGCTGCACGTCAAAGGTCAGGCGTTCTTCCGCCCGGCCCGACACGTAATGCAGGTGGAAGCGCACTCGCCACAGGAAGTCCCACGCCCGGCGCGCGCGCTTGGCTTCCTGTTCGGTCAGCAGTCCCAGCTCACTGAAACCGGGGGCCAGCAGGTCGGATACATGGCGCGTGCCGAAGGTGTAGCGGCACATCCAGTACAGCGTCTGCAGGTCGCGCAGGCCGCCCCGGCCTTCCTTTATGTTGGGTTCCACCAGATAGGGACTGTCGCCAAAGCGGTGGTGGCGGGCGGCGCGTTCCTTGCGCTTGTCGGTAATGAAGCGGTCGGCGCCTGCCCGGACGCAGGCCATGATGTAGCGGGCCTGGAACATGGAAAACAGCGATTCGCTGCCCGTCAGGGCACGGGCGTCCAGCAGCGTGGTCCGCACCGTGGTGTCGGCCTCGGCCTCGGCAATGCATTCATTGATGGTGCGCGTGGCATGCCCGACCTTCAGCCCGAGATCCCACAGGAAATACAGGATGTATTCCACGCAGGCCCGCACGTCCTCGCCCTGTCCGTCCTGTATGTCGGGCACCAGGAACAGCAGGTCGATATCGCTGAATGGCGCCAGCAGCCCGCGCCCGTACCCGCCGGTGGCGGCAATGGCGAAGGGGGCTTCAGGATGCGAATCGATGCCTGTCTGCTGCATGGCGAAGGCCGCCAGCACGCGGATCATGCCATCGGTATAGGCGGCCAGCAGCTTCCCTGCCTCGGCCCCGCCCAGGCGGTGATGCTCGAATTCCTCGCGCACGTGGGCCTGGTAGCGCGACAGGTGGCGGCGTACCAGCCCGATGGCGTCTTCGCGCGGCAGGGCACGTACATCGCCACCGCCCGTCCCGGCGGGGAACAGGGCGGAATGAAGGGCGTTCGTCATGGCCTCGACCGAAGCGGAGGCGGAAGGGGGGGCAGCGTTCGACATCGTCGTCAGATGGCGTCCTGTAAATGGCGATAAAGATCCGGGATCGAGTGTGCCGCCCCTGATGGGGTCAGGTCCAGAGCCGTATCAGGATTTCAGCAGTTTTTTGAGTTTATACAACATTTCCAGCGCCGCGCGCGGGCTGAGCGTATCAGGGTCCAGATCCTCGATCATGTCGAGTGCGGCAGGCGGCAGCGCGGGTGTGGGCGGTGGTGCTGGCGCCTCATCCGCCTTGGCCTGTTCAAACAGCGGCAGGGGCGGGGCCTGCCGCCCGCGTTCCTTTTCCAACGTGGACAGCAGGCGTCCCGCGCGGCGCACCACGGGATCCGGCACGCCGGCAAGGCGCGCGACATGCACGCCCCAGCTGCGGCGGGCGGAACCGGGTATGACCTCATGCTGGAAAATGACCTGTCCCTTCCATTCCCGCACGCTCATGGTGTGGGGGGACAGGCGGGGCATGGTGTCCGCCAGTTCGGCCAGTTCGTGGAAATGCGTTGCGAATATCGCGCGGCAGCGCAGCGTGGAATGCAGGGTTTCCAGCACCGCCCACGCAATGGCCAGCCCGTCGAGCGTGGAGGTGCCGCGCCCGATTTCATCCACCACCACCAGCGACCGCGGTCCGGCCTGGTTCAGGATGGCGGCGGTTTCGGTCATTTCCACCATGAAGGTGGATCGTCCGCGCGCCAGGTCATCCGACGCGCCAACGCGTGAAAACAGCCGGTCCACCACGCCAAGGCGCATGGTCTGTGCCGCAACCGGCAGGCCGGCCTGCGCCAGTATGACCGCCAGCGCCGTCTGCCGCAGGAAGGTGGACTTGCCCGCCATGTTGGGGCCGGTCAGCAGCATGACGCGGTGATCGGGATCAAGGTCGCAGTCATTGGGGGTAAAGCGGGCGTTCCTGGGCAGGGCCGCTTCCACCACCGGATGGCGTCCCGCGCGGATGACAAAGGATGTATCCGTGCCGACGGCAGGACAGCACCACATGCCGCCACCGGCCAGCACCGCGCAGGACTGCGCGATGTCGATGCATGACAGGGCGGCGGCCATGTCCGGCAGGGCGGCTTCGTCCAGTATCTTTCCCACCACCTGCGTAAACAGGTGGCGTTCGCGCATGCCCGCGTTTTCGGCAGCCTGCGCGATCTGCTGGTCAAGGCTGACCAGCCGTTCGGTGGAAAAGCGGCTGGCGCTGGCGGTGCCCTGCCGCATGATCAGGTCCTCGCGCCCGCGCAGGCGCGCGCTGGCGGCCGCGGGCACCTCGATCACGTAGCCAAGCTGGGCATGGTGACGGATCTTCAGGTTGGGGATGCCGAATTCCGCGGCGTATTCCTGCTGCAGCGCCGCAATGACGCGCCTGCTGCCATCGCGTAGTTCACGCTGGGCATCCAGTTCCGCATCATACCCGCTGGCGATGATGCCGCCGTCATCCATGCGGGCGGGCGGGTTCTCGCTCAGGGCGCGGCTCAGCAGGTCCTCCAGTTCATGTGCGCGATCAAGGTGGCGTGCGGCCTGTTCCAGAATGGGGGGCAGGTTTTCGTGCCGGTTCAGGATCGCCCCGATTTCACGCGCGACACCCAGGCCAAGGCGGATGGCCACGGCATCGCGCGGCTGCCCACGTCCCAGCGATAGCCGACCCAGTGCGCGCGCCATGTCGGGGGCTGCGCGCAGGCTGGCGCGCAGGTCGTCGCGTATGCCCGGCTTGTCCAGCAGCCACGTCCATCCCGCCTGCCTGCGGGCAATGCGTTCGGGATCGGTCAGCGGGGCTGCGATCCAGTCCGCCAGCATCCGGCTGCCCGCTGCGGTCACGGTGCGCGATACGGCAGCGAACAGGGTGTGTTCGGTCTCGCCATCGCGCGTGCGCAGCAGGTCGAGACTGGCGCGGGTGGCGGGATCAAGGCCAAGGATGTCGCTGCTGTCGCTGGGGCGGGGATGCGACAGGCGCGGCAGCTGGCCCGCCTGGCTGCGGCGGATGTAATCGATGGCTGCCGCAGCCGCCATGGCTTCCGCGTCGCTGAAGGTACCAAAGGCGTCAAGGCTGGCGACGCCAAAGGCTTCGGCCATGCGCTGGCGTGCGGCATCGGCGCTGGCGGGCGGGACGATGGGGGTGCGGCGCGCGGCGAAATCACCCAGTTCCACGGTATCGGCGCACAGGATCTCCGCCGGGTCCAGACGGCCCAGCAGGTCGTTCAGGTCACGCGGGGGAACGGTGGCGGTTTCAAACAGGCCGGTGGAAATATCGATCCATGCAAGGCCGGGATTACTGGCGTCGCGCCCGGTGGGGCAGATGATGGCGGCCAGAAGGTTCTGCCGTCCCGCCTCCAGCAGTTCGTCTTCGGTCAGCGTGCCCGGCGTGATCAGGCGCACGACCTCGCGCCGCAGTGGTCCCTTGGACGCGGGGCGCCCCTTGCGGGGCTGTTCGGTCTGTTCGGCGACCGATACACGGAACCCGCGGCGGATCAGGCGGGCCAGATAGGCCTGCGCCGCATGCACTGGCACCCCGCACATGGCAATGGGTTCGCCCCCATGGGTGCCACGCGCGGTCAGCGAAATGTCCAGCGCCGACGCTGCTGCTTCCGCATCATTGAAAAACAGTTCGTAGAAGTCCCCCATCCTGAAAAACAGCAGGGCGTCGGGGTGTTCGGCTTTCAGCGCAAACCACTGCGCCATGGCGGGTGTAGCGCCCTCGGGCGATGGGAATGTCATGTCCGGTGTCTAGCGGTGGGGTAGGGGATTCGCCAGTGCGGATTTCATGGTCCCTGTCCCCTATGCCGTGCGCCCGCGGCGCAGGCGGCGATTGATTGCGTCCATGGCCTGGCGCATGTCGGCCACCCCGAGCACCTGCAGTGCCAGCAGGTAGATGCCAACGCCCAGTATCACCAGCCCTCCGACATCTACGATCCGCATGATCGGCCCGGCCTCCATCGCGCGCCCCAGCGGGGTGTAGCCCAGACCGACCAGACCCGTCGCCATGATGCCCGCGCACACCATCATGCCCGCCAGCTGCCGCACAAGGGCCGGGTCGGGAACCAGCGCGCCGCGTCGCCGCAGCACGAACGCCAGCACGCCCGCATTGACCATGGCCGCAAGGCTGCTGGCCAGTGGCGGGCCGATATGGGCCAGCCAGTGCATGAAGCTTATGTTCAGGACGAAGTTCAGCGCCAGCGTGCCCATGCCGACCAGCACCGGCGTGCGCGTATCCCCGCGCGCGAAGAACCCCGGCGAGAGAACCTTGACCAGCACGAAGGCCGGCAGCCCCAGCGCATAGGCCCGCAGCGACTGCGCGGACAGCACCGCGTCATGTGCGGAAAAATGCCCATGCCCGAACAGCGCCATCATGACCGGGGCCGCAATCACCAGCAGCCCGGCCGCGGCTGGCAGCGTCAGGATCAGCGCGTAGGAAATGGCCCGGTTCTGGGTGTGGTGGGCCGCCTTTACCTCACCCGCCGCCAGATGCCGCGTCAGCACGGGCAGCAGCGTTGTGCCTGCCGCCGCCCCCAGTACCCCCAGTGGCAGCTGATTCACCCGGTCGGCAAAATACATGAGCGATACACTGCCCGCAGGCAGCAGGGTGGCGATGATGGTATCGACCAGGAAGTTGATCTGCGTGATCCCGCTGCCCACCAGTCCCACGCCCATGCGCGCCAGCAGCGTGCGGATGCGTGGCGTAAGGCACGGCGTCATGAGGCGCAGGCGCATGCCCGCATGGCGGGCGGCGTACAGCAGGATGCCGAACTGCACCACGCCCGACGCGGTCACCCCCCATGCGGCGGCGTGCGCCACATCACCCGTGAACGGGGGAAGGACAAGGATGGCGGCAATGCCGATGACGTTGAAGCTGACATAGGCGGCCGCCGCCACGCCAAAATGGTGCATGCCGTTCAGCACGCCCGAAACCAGTGCGGCCCCGCAGATCATCAGCAGGTAGGGGAATGTAATGCGGCTGAGCGATATGGCCAGCGAGTCCCGCAGGTCGCCATGCGTGAACCCCGGCGCGATCAGGCGCAGCACGCCGGGCATGAAGATTTCCCCCAGCACCGTCAGCACAAGCAGCCATGACAGCAGGACACTCATCGTCTCGCTGGCGAATCGCTGCGCGGTGTCCCGGCCCTCGCGTTCCAGCAGGGAGGAGAACAGCGGCACGAAGGCGGCGTTCAGCGCACCCTCGCCAAACAGCCGGCGGAACATGTTGGGCAGGCGGAACGCGATCTGGTACGCGTCCTGTGCCGCCCCCGTGCCCAGCAGGGCGGCCAGCAGCTGGTCGCGCACCAGCCCCAGCACGCGGCTGATCATGGTCCAGCCGCTGACGGTCAGGAACCCCTTCAGCATCGGTTCAGCATGGCGCGCGCGGGCATGATGGGGACATCAGTGATCCATCACCGCCCGTTCGACCGCCATGCGCACGCGGCGCGATTCCGGTGACGTGACGCAGGTGAACCAGTTGGCCAGCTGACCATCGCGCCCGATCAGGTATTTGTAGAAATTCCACCGTGGCAGCGACAGGAACCCGCCTTCACGCGCCAGCCAGCGGAACAGCGGGATCGCCTGCGGCCCCCTGACGTGGCTCTTTGCGGTCAGGGGGAAGGTGACATTGTAGTTGCGCTGGCAGAAGGTGGCGATCTGGTCGGGCGTGCCAGGTTCCTGGTTGCCGAAGTCGCTGGACGGCACGCCAATCACCATCAGGTCATGGCTGCGCCATGTGGTCCACAGGCTCTGCAATCCTTCATATTGCGGCGTGAAACCGCATTTGGATGCCGTGTTGGCAATCAGGATCGGCTTGCCCCGCAGTCTGGACAGGTCAATGTCGGGGCCATTCAGGGCAGGCAGGACAAAGTCATAGATCGTGGTCATTGAAATGCTCGGTTTCGTAAGCGCGCCGGAGTAACCGGATTGCCGGGTCGCATGGCAGGGGTCAAGCCGCCTGTTTGCAAATGTGGAATGTGACGTGGATGTCCATTCAGGCGAATTCATGTCCGACCGGACGCGACAGCAGCAGCTGGCTGGCGTCCTCCATGTCGATCGTGCCCGCCAGCAGGCTGGTGACGGTGGCGATGACCGGCGTGCTGACGCCATGCTGGCGCGCAAGCCGCAGCAGCGCAGGCGCCGTCGCCCGGCCTTCGGCCACGCCTTTCAACGCATCTGCAGCCCGCTGCGTCGGTGTCCCCTGGCCGATCGCCAGGCCAAGACGGTAATTGCGCGACGCCGCCCCCGTGCAGGTCAGCAGCAGATCCCCGATTCCCGCAAGGCCTGACAGCGTCTCGGGCCGTCCGCCCAGCGCGTGCGACAGGCGCGACAGTTCGGCAATGCTGCGGGTGATCAGGGCCGCGCGGGCATTTTCCCCCAGCTTCGCCCCGATCGTGGCACCCGCGGCGATGGCCACCACGTTCTTGGCTGCTCCGCCTACCTGCACGCCCGTCGGGTCATCGCTGGCATACAGCCGGAAGGCTGGCGTGGTCAGCAGGTCCGCCAGCCTGCGGGCCTGCGTGCGGTCCGTGCAGGCCAGTACGGCGGCGGCGGGCAGGCCAGCCGCGACTTCATGCGCGAAATTGGGGCCGGACAGGACACCCAGCACGCTGTGCGGGAACATTTCCCCCAGGACCTGAAGGGGCAGGAGGCCGGTTGCCTCCTCAACGCCCTTGCAGCACGCGATCAGCGGCGCACAGGGCGGCACGTTCCGCGCAATGGTGCGCAGGTGCTGCATGGGACAGGCCAGCAGGATCAGGTCGGCCTGCCGGGGCATGACATCACTTACGGTAATGCGGGGCGGCAGCGCATGGCCGGGCAGGCGGGGCATGACGCGGCCTGCGGACATGGAGGCGGGATTGCGTGCCCACAGGCTGACTTCGGCGCCCGCGCGCGCGGCCTGCAGCGCGAGTGCCGTCCCCCATGCACCTGCGCCGATCACGGCAATCCGTGCGGAATGGGTCATCCGTTCGTTTCCTGACGATTACGTGCCGTATCCGGCATTCTGTTGGTCCCTGTAACCGCAATGCGCCTGTTGTGGTTGCCATGCAAGGCGGGAGGCCTGCATGCCTGCTGGCGACAGGGCAGGGGGGATCAGGCGGCGGCCCCGTCAGTATCCGCCGTCATGCGCTGCGCCATGTCCGACAGCGGCCAGCGCGGGCGCGGGCGCATGGCAATGTCATTGGGAACGGGCAGGCCCAGGGCCGCGCGCGCGCGCATGGTCTCGATCGCGGCCCATGCCACCATTACCGCGTTATCAGTGCACAGCCGCAGCGGCGGCGCGGCGAACGGCAGGTCGTGCGCGGTGGCGAATTCGTGCAGCCGCGTGCGCAGGACGCCATTGGCGGCCACCCCGCCCGCCACGACCAGCGTGGTGGGGCGTTCCATCATCTCCAGCGCATGGCCAAGGCGGTCGATCACGATATCGCTTACGGCCTGCTGGAAGCTGGCGGCGATGTCGGCGGCCTGTTGGCGCGGCAGGGCGGTGCGGACCTCGGCCGGCAGTTTCTGCGCCACGGCGGTTTTCAGCCCCGAGAAGGAAAAATCACACCCCGGACGCCCCATGAGCGGCCGCGGCAGGGGCACGGCGTGCGGGTCGCCCTCACACGCCAGGCGTTCGACCGCAGGCCCGCCGGGCCAGCCGAGGCCAAGCATCTTGGCCACCTTGTCGAATGCTTCGCCCGCCGCGTCGTCAATCGTGCCGCCCAGCCTGCGGTAATGGCCGACCCCTTCCACCGCGATGCACTGGCAGTGTCCGCCCGATACCAGCAGCAGGAGATAGGGGAACGGTGCGCCGTTGGCTGCCACACCGGGCAGGCGCGCGGTCAGGGCATGGGCTTCGATATGGTTTACGGCAATGAATGGCCGGTCCAGCGCAATGGCCATGCCCTTGCCCATGTCGGCCCCCACGATCAGCCCGCCAATCAGCCCCGGACCGCAGCTTGCGGCAATCGCACCCAGGTCATGCGGCTGCATGCCGGCCGTGCGCAGCGTATCGCGCACCAGCGCGGGCAGCGCGCCAAGGTGGGCCCGGGCGGCAATTTCGGGCACGACCCCGCCGAATGGCACATGGCCGGATTGCGATAATGTCGCTTCTGCCAGGATCCTGCCATCTGTCGACACGATGGCGCAGGCCGTGTCATCGCACGAAGATTCAATGGCCATAACGGGAGTTGGCAGATCGGGGCATGTCGGTTCGGTATGGGGCATGGCGTAATTTACAATCCGGATGTGCCGAATGTCATCTTTCCTTTATCGCGGTGCGGTAATAGACACGCGATATGGAGTCCGCAAAGCCATCAGCCCCGTTTCCATCGTCCGCGCTACAGAAAGTCGCGGCCGAGGCCGCTGCACGCCAGCGAAAGGAAGCCACACATGCCGAATCCCACCGCCGGCAGCTGCCGCTGAAGGTGGGCACGCGCGCTTCCCCGCTGGCGCTGGTGCAGACACGGGCGTTCCTGACGGTGCTGACCCGTTTCTGCCCCGTGCTGCGCGACATGGGCGCGTTCCAGGAACACCAGATCAGCACCACGGGCGACCAGGTGCTGAACCGCAAGCTGGCGGATATTGGCGGCAAGGGCCTGTTCGCCAAGGAAATTCACGAAGCATTGCTGGATGGCCGGATCGATTTCGCCGTCCACAGCCTGAAGGACCTTGAAACCACGCTACCGCCGGGGCTGGTGCTGGCCTGCACACTCAAGCGTGAGGATGCGCGCGACGTGCTGATCCTCGGCCCCGGCTGTGGGGAGCCCGACCCGGCGGATCCGTACGCGGTCCTGCCGCATGGGGCGCTGGTGGGGTGTGCCTCGGTCCGGCGGCAGGCGCAGATGCTGCATGTGCGGCCCGACCTGAAATTCGGCCTGCTGCGCGGCAATGTGCAGACGCGGCTGGACAAGCTGGCGGCGCGGCAGTGCGATGCGACATTGCTGGCCTATGCCGGGCTGCGTCGCCTTGGCATGGAAGACCGGGCGGACGTGATCCTTGATCCCACGATCATGGTGCCTGCGGCGGGGCAGGGCATTGTCGGTGTGACGGTACGCGAAAGCGATGTCGAACTGCGTGAACTGCTGTCCGCGATCGAGGACTATGAAGCCCGCGCCGTCGCCACGGCGGAACGCGCGCTGCTGGCGGAACTGGACGGGTCGTGCCGCACGCCCATCGGCGGGTATGCCCGGCTGATCCCGGTTGTCGCGGGTGGTGCGCCGGAACTGCACCTGACCGGTCTTGTCGCGCGTGAAGACGGGTCCTTCCTGCTCAAGCGCTCCATCAGTGGCGCGCCCGCCGATGCGGCGCGTCTGGGCCGTGACCTTGGCCGCAGCCTGCGTGCCGACAGTCCCGCCGATATTTTTGTTGAACAGAAGTAACCAGCCTTCATCCCCCGCCATGCGCGCGGGGGTGATCGTGACCCGCCCGCCGCCGGGGCTTGCCCCCACCATGGCGGCAGTGGCGGAGCGGGGACTCCATCCCATCGCCGCCCCCATGCTGCATGTCAGCCAGCATGCACTTTCCATCGGTATGTTCCGTCCTGATGCCATCGTGCTGACCAGTGGGCAGGCCGTGGGCAGCCTGACCGACCCGGGCCTGCATCATATTCCCTGTTACGTGGTGGGTGCCGCCACTGCGCGACGCGCCCGTGCGGTGGGATTTGCCCATGTCATTGCGGCATCCGGCACGGCGGATGACCTGACGGCGCTGCTGCGCGCGGCCATGCAGCCCACTGCCCGGCTGCTGCTGGCGGTGGGACGGGGATATGGGCAGGACATGGCGACGGACCTGCGCGGGCGGGGATACCGGGTACTGCGACGCTGCGTTTATGCCGTGCGCCCGGCGACATGCCTGCCGCCCGATGCGCTTGCCGCCCTGCGGGCCGGGCAGGTGGCGGCGGTCATGTTCTATTCCACCCGCACGGCGGAAGCCTTTGTCGCTGCCCTGCCGCCAGCGCTTGTGCCCGCGCTCGTGGGGGTCGAGGCCATTGCCATGTCCGATGGGGTGGCCGCCGTCCTTGGCGCGGGTCTGCGCTGGGGTGGCATACGCATTGCCACCCGGCCGGCGCAGGAGCGCATGCTGGCCTGCCTGCCCGGCGGAGGGGACTGAACCGACGTGTCCCGGCCATAAAAAAAGGCCGGGAGCATGTGCCCCCGGCCCTGTCGTCCGTAGCCTGTGAATCAGGCGTGGCCCGGCGTCTGGTCGAACGAGTTGCGCTTGGCCTGCCACAGCGCCACGAAGTCGATCGGCTGCAGCACCACGGGCGGGAACCCGCCGTCGCGTGTCACTTCGCTCAGGATGTTGCGCACATACGGGAAAATCAGGCGCGGCACCTCCACCAGCAGGATCGGCTCGATCAGTTCGGCGGGCGGGTTGTTCAGCGTGGCGATCGCGGCATAGGACAGTTCGGCGATGAACACCGGGCGACCGGCGGGGCCACCTTCCTGCTGCGGGGCTTCGGTGGCTTCGGCCTTTACGGTCAGGACCACTTCGAAGACCGGCTGTTCCTGTTCCAGGCGGTTGGCCTGCACGTCGATGTTGACCGAAATCTGCGGGTTCGTGCGCAGCGTTGCGAAGATTTCCGCACCAGCGGGCACTTCAAACGAAAGATCCTTGATATACTGCAGATTGATCGCCAGCGGCAGCGCCGGGGGGGCGCTCTGGCCGTTTTCAGGGGTGGGCGGCTGAGTCGTGTCGGACATGCTTGTCTGTATTCCCCAGAGATATGCGGAAAAAAGAAATGAATACCGTATTCTCAGGCCGTAGCATGGGTCTGCGGGGGATGCCATACCAGCTGTCGGAATTTTAACGGTGCTTGCGCATTGTGCTGGCTCCGGCCGTTGCTTATGTTGTGCCAAGGGTAATCTTGGCAGGCCACCCGCCTGCCGTTATGGACGCGCGGCATGAATTTTTCTTTTGGTCATTTTCCGCTGGATCTGATTGTTCTGGGGCTGGTGGCTGTATTCCTTGTTCTGCGACTGCGCAGCATTCTTGGCCGTCGGGTTGGCGCAGAACCTGCACCACGCCCCATGGCGCCCCCGCCCATGGCCGCGAATGTCGTGGAACAGAAGCCCGAACCCCCGCCGCCATCCATTACATATGACATTCCCACGCCGGACACGCGGGTGGGGCAGGTGCTGGCCCGCATCGCCACCCTGCAGCCCGGCTTCACCCCGCAGGAATTCGCCAAGGGGACGGAGGCGGCTTTCCGCCAGATCGTCGGTGCGTATGCGGCAGGGGACCTGAACGTGCTGCGCCAGCGCCTGACGGCTGCGACATTCACGGCGTTCGAGGCCGCGATCCAGTCCCGCCAGCAGGCGGGCGAAGTCCTGCGCAGTGAAATTCGTGATATTACCGACATCGCCATCATTGGTGCCGATATTGATGAAACGGCGGGCCCCAGCCCGGTCGCCCGGATCGAGGTGCGTATCGTATCCGATCAGATCAGCCTGACCGTGGACAGCAATGGCCAGCCCGTGGCGGGCGTAGACGCCGTGACCGAGTTTTCCGACCTGTGGACGTTCGAGCGCCTGCTGGGCGTCAATACCGATGGGTCCGGGTGGCGTCTGGGGGCCAGCCGCAGCGCATAGGCCGCATTGCCATAATTTCCTGACAAAGCCGTGATCAATCTGTGTGCATGAAAGTCATGAAGCGTATCGCGCCGTTGTGCGCCGTTGTTGCCCTGTGTGGATGTCATTTCGGGGAAGGCCCCAATCTTGGCGCCCCTCCCGCCAGCGGGAAGCATCATAAATCCCATCATCATCATGCCCATGCCATAAGTTTCGATCGTCTGCCGGGATGGCAGGACGATGCGCTGGAAGATGCGCTGCCGGTTTTCCTGCAGGACTGTCACAAGGTTGCCAGCCTGCCGGCAGACAGCAGTCTGGGCGGCGACGGCATCAGCCACCCCGGCCGGCAGGTCGGGGACTGGCAGGCTGCATGCAACGCGGCGCGAACCGTGCCCACGGGTGACCGTGCCGCCGCGCGGGCGTTTTTTGAACAGTGGTTCGTGCCCTACAGCCTGCCGGCGGGCAAGCGGGCGGACGGCATGCTGTTCACGGGGTATTATGAACCTGAAATCCGCGGTTCCCTGCGCCGGGGCGGCATTTACCAGACCCCGGTCTATCGCCGCCCGCCCGATCTGGTGCGCGAGCGTGACGCGCAGGGCAAGGTCGTGACAGGCCGCAGCGAGGATGGGCGGATCGTGCCCTACTGGACCCGCGCACAGATCGACCAGGGCGTGCTGGCCCACAAAAAGCTTGAACTGCTGTGGCTGGCGGACCCGGTCGACCTGTTCTTCCTGCAGTTGCAGGGCGCAGGCCGGGTGCGTCTTCCCAATGACAAGGTGATCCGTCTGGGCTTTGACGGTCTGAACGGTCAGCCTTATGTGCCGCTGGGCCGCGTCATGGTGGCGCAGGGTTTGCTGAAGCCCGATGACGTGAACATGGCGTCCATCCGGAACTGGCTGGAAGCAAATCCGCAAAAAGCCATGGACATGATGGAGCAGAACCCGAATTACGTCTTTTTCCGTGAACTGGATCCGGGCGATACGCAGGCCGGTGCGCCCGGTGCGCTGGGCGTGCCGCTGACGCCGGGCCGGTCCATGGCGGTGGACCGGGATTTCATTCCGCTGGGAAGCCCGGTATGGGTGCAGGCACAGGTGCCGGTTGATGGGCACCCCGTAACGTGGCAGCGGCTGGACTTCGCACAGGATCTGGGAACCGACATCAAGGGCCCGGACCGTGCCGATCTGTATATGGGTTGGGGGCCGGAGGCAGCGCAGGCGGCTGGAAACCTGCGATCGCCCGGACAGATGATCGTGCTGGTACCCCGCAGCGGCGAAGCGGAAAAGAAACACTAGATCCGCATGGGCGGAGTGAAGAGCGTAGTAGCATCATGACAGGGCGATCCCGCGCGGGGCAGGCTTGCGCATCCACACCCCGCCTGCCGCGGACTGTCCGTTATACCGAGGGGCCGCATCTGCTGGTGCGTGGCGACTGTATCCGGGCCATGCGGCGCATGGAGCCTGACAGCGTGGACGTGGTCGTCACCTCGCCGCCCTACAATATCGGCCTGAAATACCGCACGTACCGTGACCGGCTGGAAGAAGATGGCTATCTGGACTGGATGGTCGAGGTCGCGCGTGAAGTACGGCGCGTCATGCGGCCCGACGGGTCGTTCTTCCTGAATGTCGCGGGGTCTTCAGCCCAGCCATGGCTGCCGTTTGAACTGATGGTGCGGCTGCGTGAGATGTTCGTGCTGCAGAACCATATCTCATGGGTCAAGTCGATCTCGGTGGGGGTGGAAACGCATGGGCATTTCAAGCCGGTCAACAGCCCCCGTTACCTCAACCGTAACCACGAACACCTGTTTCACCTGACGCGTACGGGCAATGTCGGGCTCAATCGCCTCGATATCGGCGTGCCCTACATGGACAAGTCCAATATCATGCGCCGTGGCCACCGGCAGGACCGGCGCTGCCGGGGCGACACATGGTTCATCCCGTATGAGACCGTTCAGGGAAAAGCGCAGAAATTCCATCATCCCGGCACGTTTCCCGTGCTGCTGCCCCAGATGTGCATTCGCCTGCATGGCAAGGCCGCCCCCGTGGTGCTGGACCCGTTCATGGGGACGGGTACCACGCTGGTCGCCGCCGTGCGCGAAGGGGGGCAGGGCATCGGAATCGACCTGGATACCATCTATGTCAATGTCGCGCGGCAGCGGGTACGGCAGGCCATGGAAGCGCAGGTGGATGGCGTGGCCGGGACGGATGATCGAAACTTTTGATGGTTTTCATTGAAACGATTATTTTGACAAATAATTCCTGAATCGGCCAAAACCCACTCAAGCAAGGGACAAGGGGGTTTTGTTGATGTCGGTAAAGAAGGCAGTGGCGGCGGTGGTCGCCGCAGGTATCGTGGCGTATGGCGGGACGGTCGCCTATCTCACCCATTTCGATCATGCGACCGCGCCAGCACCTGCGGGGGCAGGGGTGGATGCGGTATCGTCGGCGGCGCTGAATGTCATGCGCGAAGCCCGCTGTGACTACTGCCACGCGGCCAGGGTAGACCTGCCGTTCTATTTCAGCCTGCCCGTGGCCAATACGCTGATGAGCCATGATCGCGATCAGGGGCTGCGGCATTTCCGGGTGGAGCCGGTCATAAGCGCCCTTCAGAACGGCAGCGTGCCCGATCAGGAACCGCTGGCCCGGATCGAGGAAGTCATCAACCAGAACCGCATGCCGCCCACGCTGTACCTGCTCATGCACTGGCATGCCCACCTGTCTGACGCGCAGCGCGAAAGCATGCTGGCATGGATCGCGCAGGTTCGCCGCCAGCATTACGCGACGCAGGGCGTTGCGGATCGATTCGCAGCCGAACCGGTGCAGCCCGTGCCGGAATCCGTGCCGGTGGACCCGCACAAGGTGGCGCTGGGCCAGCGGCTGTTCTTTGATCGCAAACTGTCGGGTGATGGTACCCTGAACTGCGCCAGCTGCCACAGCCTGCAGCATGGCGGTGTGGATGGACTGGTGACCGCGACCGGCATCCATGGGCAGAAGGGGCCGATCAACGTGCCGACCGTCTTTGATGCCGTCTTCAACAAATGGCAGTTCTGGAATGGCCGCGCGGGCACGCTGGCGCAGCAGGCGGCGGGACCGGTCATGAACCCTGTCGAGATGGGATCGCATGACTGGACGTCGGTCGCGGACCGCCTGCGGGAAGACCCGACCTATGCCACGGATTTCCAGGCCGCATATGGCAGCGACACGATTGATGAAAACACCATCACCGATGCCATCGGGGAATATGAAAAGACGCTGGTGACACCGGACAGCCGCTTTGACCAGTACCTCAAGGGGGATGATGCGGCGCTGAACACGCAGGAAAAGCACGGTTACGCGCTGTTCAAGCAGATCGGCTGTTCCGGATGCCACACCGGGCCGTCCATGGGCGGGCAGGCGTTCGAGCCGCTGGGACTGGAAGGCAATTATTTCTCGGCCCGTGGCGGCAAGCTGACGGACGCGGACAAGGGGCGTTTCGAAGTGACCCATGACCCCGCCGACATGGAACGCTTCAAGGTGCCCAACCTGCGCAACATCGCGCTGACCGGTCCCTACTTCCATGATGGCAGCATCAAGACGCTGGATGGGGCCGTACGTGACATGGCGCGTTACCAGACGCCCGACCATAACATTTCCGATCAGGACGTGACGGATATCGTGGCGTTTCTCAACACGCTGACCGGGCGCTATCAGGGCGAGACCCTGCGCAATACCGCGCCGTAAAACGGTTTTTCCTATCCGGGAACGCAGGCCCTGCCGCACATGCGGCGGGGTTTTTGCGTATGTGGTCATGCCTGAAAACATGGACCTGCCGGGCGCGGTATGATTCTATGGCCAAGGCCATCGGCCGGGAGAAAGGAATCATACCGTGAGGCAGCGCAGACTGAACGAGGAGGAACAGGCCCTCTGGGCGGCCTTCGCGCAGGGAATCGCGCCGTTGCGGACCGCCCGGCAGGCAAAACCCGCGACCCTGCCACCCGACCCTCCGGTTTCGCCCTCCACCACCCCGGCAAAACCGGGCATGAGTCGTGCCGCCATCATGCAGAGGCTGTCATCGGGCGGGGTGCATGCGGTGCATGGAACCGCCAGCCACAGTCTGACCGTGCAGAAGGGCAGGGGCGGCGCAGTTGAAATTGGTGTGCGCAGGCCGGGACTGGATGACACAAGCTGGCGTGGGCTGGTCAGTGGCAAGCTGCGTCCCGCCCGCAGGCTGGACCTGCATGGGCAGGTGGCGCAGACGGCGTTCCACCGCCTGCATGGTTTCATCATTCAGGCACATGCAGACAATGTGCGCTGTGTCGAGATCATAACCGGGCTGGGCAGCGGCCATAATGGCGGCATCCTGCGCCGGGAACTGCCATTCTGGCTGGGGCGTGGGGATCTGGGCCGCCTGATTCTGGCGGTCGTGCATCCGCATGCCGCCAATCAGGGCGCGGTGCGCGTGCTGCTGCGCCGTTCAGCACGTGGAAACGGTTTCTGAAACAGGCGGCGCGAAGGGCAGGACGGCGGCGAGGGACCGCGTGCGGCCTCAGCCCAGACGCCATGTAGGCAGGTGGGCGGCCAGCCAGCGGCGCAGCGTCATGATGGTGGACGTATCCCCCGATGCCAGGCGCAGGGCCTCGGTCGCATCCGTGCCGGTCAGGAGCGTGCGGCCGGACTGATGGGCCATGGACTGTATGGCGCTGTCATGCATGGCCTGCGTCGTGCCCGCCCGCCACCGCGCCAGTGTCGCGGATTGCGTCAGCATGGGCAGCACAAGGGCAAGGTCCACCCCTGCCGCCGCGGCCAGTGGTTTCCATGCGGCGTACAGCAGGTCATGCAGGGCGGAATGCGCGTCCTGCTGCAGGCGGGCCTGCAGGCTCATGACCTGCTGGTCATTGGGCAGGGGGAGGGGATCAACCTGCGTGCCCAGTGTGAACAGGGCAGGAAACCCCGCCTGCGCCAGCGTGCTGATCAGTGCGGTGGTTTCCGGTGTGCCCAGCGGGTCGGTGATCTGTATGGTATCAACCTGGTTGTCACGCAGGGCTGCGGCGGCGGCCTGCGGCGTGGCAAGGCCCGTGACCGGAATGGGGCGAAGCCCGAACAGGCTCATGGCCAGTACGGTCGGCAGTTCGATCCCCGTCAGGGTCGATACGGCAATGCGCACGGGCCGGTCACGCATGAAATTGCCAAGGCTGCGGTGCAGTTGCGCCCGTCCGATGACCACCGGCATGGTCAGGCTGAGCAGCAGCGGCAGCCAGCGGCTGTAGTCAAAATGCACGCGCGGATCCCCGCACAGGGAGGACACCAGCGCCGAACCCGGCGCCGCCAGCGCGACCATGCCATCGGACGCGAACTGGGAATCAAACAGGTTTGCCCCCGTCACCCCGTCCTGCCCCACGGTATCGCGCACCGGCAGGGGGGCGGGCAGGTCCAGCCCCTGCGCCAGCGCCGTGGGCAGTACCGGCACCCATCGGTCGGCCATGGCGCTGTGGTTGCCTGCCACCAGCAGGGTCGCCCCGCCAGATGCCCCCGTGGGCATGAGCAGGCGTTCACGCGGCAGTTCGGACGCAGCCCCCCTGCGCAGGGGCATGGCAGCTCCCCCGGCCAGCAGGGCCAGAAGCGCGCGCCGACCGATCATGGCTGCACCTGCGCACGCAGGGAAATGCGGGCGTTCAGGACGGGACGGAATGGCGGGTATGGGGCGGACATGGCCTATTCTTATGGCCAGTGGACTTCCGGGGGAAGGCTCATGAGAATGGCTTCGGTATTTCCGCCGGTTTTCAGGCCGAAAATGGTGCCCCGGTCATGCAGCAGGTTGAATTCCACATACCGTCCACGGCGGACAAGCTGCGCCTTGCGCTGTTCATCGGTCCACGGTTCCATCATCCGGCTGCGCACGATATCGGGGTAGGTTTCCAGAAAACCCAGCCCCACGTCGCGGGTGAAGGCGAAGTCGGCATCGATGTCACCGGTATTGAGCCGGTCATAGAAAATGCCGCCCAGACCGCGCGCTTCATTGCGATGCGGCAGGTAGAAGTACTTGTCGCACCATTCCTTGAAACGCGGATAATATTGCGGGTCATGCTTTTCGCAGGCCTGCCGGAACCCGTCATGGAACCGGGCGGCGTCGCTTATGGCTTCGGCGCTTTCGGGGAACATGGGGGTAATGTCGCCACCGCCGCCAAACCAACCCTGCGTCGTGATGATCATGCGGGTGTTGAAGTGGGCGGCCGGCACAAGCGGGCTGCACATATGGGCGACAAGGCTGATGCCCGTGGCGAAGAAGCGTGGGTCTTCCGACGCGCCGGGGATCGAGTCGCGAAAGCCGGGGCTGAATTCCCCGCTGACGGTGGATACATTGACCCCCACCTTTTCAAACACGCGCCCGCGCATGAGGCTGATCACGCCACCGCCGCCGGGGGTGCCATCATCATTGGTACGGTTCCATGGCGTGCGTTCGAAGCGGCCGGGGGTCTCCTTCCCCGGCAGGGTGGGGGAACCCTGTGCCGCGGCGTCATCCTCGATCCGTTCGAAGGCGTCACATATCCGGTCACGCAGGTTTTCAAACCAGGCGCGGGCCGTGTCCTTCAGTCCGTCATGGGCGACTGGGGTGCGGGATGTTGTCATGGTCGTATCATTCTGCCCGTTCTGGTCGTTCGCGATGATATTACGGGTGCCCGTTTGTCCCGCCTATTGCAAGACGGGCGATTGCAAGACCCGCTACCCACCCGCTAGGAAGGGGGCGCACTTCCGGCAGGAATGCGGAAGGAAGCACGTAATTGCGGCGGGAACGTAGCGGACATGCATGAACGGGGCCAACAGCAGGGCAGGACGCCATTCGCGCGGAACGTGTTGCGGCGTGGTGTGCTGCTGTCCTGCCTTGTCATCCCGTCGTGCCTTGGGGGTGGCGCTTCAGCGGCGTGGGCGCGTGATTACCGTGAACCACCCCGGCAGGACTGGAGTTTCCGTGGGCCGCTGGGCCATTTCGATATGGCTTCGGTCCAGCGTGGCTATACCGTTTACGCACAGGTCTGTTCCGCCTGTCATGGCATGAAATCGCTCACCTATGGTGACCTTGCCGGACTGGGGCTGAAGGAAGCGGACGTCAATGCCATTGCAGGGGCGCACCATGTCCCGGCAGGGGTGGATGGCAGCGGCCATCCGGCTACCCGGCCGGCCAACACGGATGATCACCTGCTGTCCCCCTATCCCGATGCGCATGCGGCGGCGGCAGCCAACCATGGCGTTGCCCCCCCTGACCAGTCGCGGCTGGCAGTCGTGCATCCCGGCGGGGTGGACCGTATCGATGCCTTCCTGACCGGCTATGGGCAGACCCCGCCGCCGGGCATGACGGTGGCGCCGGGGCTGTTCTACAACCCCTATGCCGCGAACGGGCAGACCGCCATGCCACCACCGCTGCATGATGGCAGGGTGACCTATCCCGACGGCACGCCCGCGACGGTGGCGCAGCAGGCGCGTGATGTCACCACCTTCCTGGCGTGGGTGGCCAGTCCGCACCTGACGGAACGGCACCGCGTGGGGGTGGGGGCGGTCGTGTTCCTTCTGATCCTGCTTATTCTTTCCATCTGTCTGAAACGGAGAACGTGGTCCAATGTCCACTAACCCTGCTGCCGGTGAGCAGATCGAGCCGGTCATCGGCCTGATTGGCGGTTCCGGCCTGTATGATATCGAAGGCCTTGAAGACAAGGAATGGCGCACGGTTGAAACCCCGTGGGGCAAGCCGTCCGACCAGCTTCTGTTTGGCAGGCTGGACGGGGTGCGCTGCGTGTTCCTGCCGCGGCATGGCCGTGGCCACCCGCTGCCGCCTTCGCGCCTGAACTATCGTGCCAACATCGACGCGCTGAAGCGGTCGGGTGTTACCGACATCGTGTCGCTGTCTGCCGTCGGTTCGCTGAAGGAAGAACTGCCGCCGGGACATTTCGTGGTTATCGACCAGTTCATCGACCGGTCGTTCGCGCGTGAAAAAAGCTTTTTCGACACGGGCTGCGTGGCCCATGTCGGCATGGCCGACCCGCTGTGCCCGCGCATTGGCGACGTGCTGGAAAGCCAGTGCCGCGAACTGGGGCTGGATGTCACCCGTGGGGGCACGTATCTGGTCATGGAAGGGCCGCAGTTTTCTACCCGTGCGGAGAGCAACCTGTACCGTTCGTGGGGCTGCTCGGTCGTGGGCATGACCAACATGCCCGAAGCCAAGCTGGCCCGCGAAGCCGAGATCTGTTACGCCACCGTTGCCATGGTGACCGATTATGACTGCTGGCATGATGATCATGACAGCGTGACGGTGGATGCCGTGGTCAAGGTGATGCAGGAAAACGCCAGCCGTGCCCGTGCCCTTGTCCGTTCGGTCATCCCGAAACTGGGGACGAAGCGTGGCCCGTGTTACGCGGGCTGTGACCGGGCGCTGGAACATGCCATCATCACCGCACCTGACAGGCGTGACCCTGCCCTGCTGAAGAAGCTGGAAGCCGTTGCGGGTCGTGTGCTGAACCGGGGCTGAATGACGGCTGCCTGCGCTCATCACCCGGTGGTGGCGGGGGCATGTCCTGAAAGTCTTCAGACGCCGCCTTTTTTCAGAAAGGCGGCGTTCTCTGAATCTCTTTGAAAGCAGCGCCCATGGCCGGCACGGCATGGGCATTTTTCATGCGCGACGTGTCAGAGCCAGTGTTCAAAAAAGCTCAGCGTGCGCTGCATGGCCAGCGTGGCGGCAGCTTCGTTATAAGATGGGCGATCAGTACAGCCGAAGCCGTGATCGGCGCCGTCATATGTGAAAATCTCGATATCCTCATGCGCGGCACGGATGGCGTCGACCTCGTCAGCGGGGATATGGGCATCTTCCGCGCCGAAATGAAGCTGCACCGGGCAGTTGGGGACCTGGTTGCGGGTTTGGGCAATGCCCCCGCCATACCATGCCACCGCCGCCGCGAACGCCTTGGTATGGCACGCCGCTTCCCATGCCAGCTTGCCGCCCCAGCAGAACCCGACAATGCCTTTTTTCTCTGCCGGAAGCATGTCCGCCGCCGCGACAAGATCCTTCAGCGTGTCGTCCTGCGCAATCTGGCTGCGCAGGGTCAGGCCTTCCTGCATGCCGGTGCCGTCATAGGGCAGGATGGTGTTGCGCCTGACGCGGTCAAACAGGGCAGGGGCAATGGCCTGATACCCTTCCGCCGCAAATGAATCACATACGGACCGGATATAGGGCGTTACCCCGAAGATTTCCTGTACCACCACAACGCAGCGCGCGGCATCCGGCCGACCGGCCCGGTAGGCGGAAAATGTGTGCCCGTCCGCCGCTGTAACGGTGATGTCTGCGCCCATGGCTTTTACTCCATTCATTCCTTCGTTGCCCGTCACACAATGATGCGGGGACCCCATGCGTCAATATGAAACCCGCGTGAGGAGACAGTTTATAAGAATTTTCCCCTGTCCTGCCGACCGGCCTGCCGTGCGCATATGGCCTGATCTGCTGGTGGTTTCCTGCTGTCGGGCGGGCATGCACCGGGGAGCCCTGCATTCATGCCTCTGGCCCGTTCGGAATGGACGGGCCCCGCGTGGCGGGAACGGTGTTCATGGAGAAGACAGGGGGTATGTGACCCGGCAATATCGCGGTCGCGTGCACTACAGGGCAGTGAAGGCATCTGGCGAAACGCATGGGATAGCTGCCTTACCTGATCGCCGGTCCGGCGTGGGCGGCCTGTTCATTCAACGGAAAGTAAACAGGTGGTTGCCCATCAATACATGAAAGGGGAGGCATTCCCGGAATGCCTCCCCTTTCATCAGGCTACGCAAGGCGCAGGCGGAATCAGGCCTGCATGCGCGACATATGGGCATCGCCTGCGGGGGTGTCGTCATTTTCTGCGCCAGCCTGATCCCAGTACTGCCCGTTCGCATGCTGCAGGGTCAGCGTCAGGGTAACCTGGCCCTTGCAGTTCGCCCATAACTCGGGGGGCAGGTGCAGGTCACCGCGGGTCCAGCGCCATGCCACGTTGTCAGCCGCTTCGCCTTCATGGAACTGGTTTTCAAGGTTGGCATGATCCAGTGCGATGTCCGCTTCATGACCCAGTCCGTCGGCAATGTGCAGACCAGACAGGGACAGGCCGAGCGTACGGGTGTCGGAACAGCTTTCCCATTCGGCAGGACGGAACGTACGGCTGCGGAGATGCACGTTCTGTGCTGTCGCCGGGAAGGTGAAGCAGGCCTGATCGCCATTCATCACGGCCTCGACCCGCCTGCCATCCACAGTCAGGTGCATGTTGGAACGGCTTGAAACCTGCCAGCCCAGACCCCGTGCCCGGGCGACAAGGCGTGCACGGATGGCGTCGATGACCGGCCCGTCTTCAACCAGCGGACGGGCATAATCCGACACGGACGCAGCCGGACGCAGGGCAGGGACATTCAGCCCGAGCGCCGCGCGGTTGCCCACGTCCAGATAGCTTTCACTGGGCAGGTTGTTCGACAGCAGCACGTCATGGCTGTCCAGTTCCACATGCCAGTAGGTCACGCTGTCACGTGGTTCCTGGCGGATCGTCGCGCCATTGACCAGACGGATGGCCTGGGTGAACACTTCGTCCATGACGGTCACGGCAATGGCGTGACCGGGGGAGACGACCAGATCCCGGTCGGGTACGTTGGTCGCGAAGGCATGCGCCGCGATGCGTACCGGCCACAGGTTCCGTGCCCGTGCGCAGTCCTGCGATGGCAGGTTGGTGACATGCAGGTTGCCGATCCAGCGTACCGGCCGGATCTGCCCGCTGGATGTCAGCACCATGTCCCCGACCTTCAGATCCTCGACCGTGACATCCCCATCGGGCGTGCGGATGAAGGTGCCGGTTACGAAGCAGGCGGTATCGATCGGTGCAAAGGAATTGCCATTGCTGACGAGATCCTGAGAGGACGGAATGTCATTGGCAGCCGTATATGTCGTGGACGTGGCTTCAATGTAATCCCCTTCGCCGCCTACTACGCCCTCATCATAGGTCTGACCATTATATGTGTCGGTTATTGTCTGCTCGGGCACGTAGAAGATGGTGCCGGTCCCGTCCGCCGTCGTGTACGGGGTCTGTTGCAGCAGCATGCTTTCCTTGCCACCATCGCCGCCCGTTGTTGTGGCTTCGACCAGGCCGGTATTCGTTGTGCCATTATAATCGCTGTTCAGCGATATCGTATTGTCGCCAGCCATCCCTGCATCGGCCTGCATGATATCGGAGCTGGAAGGCGCGTAATTTTCGTCTGCAATCGAAACAGGATCGAACGTGTTGCCGTTCAGGGTGCCTTCAAAAATCTGACTGCTTTGAACGGTAACCTGCGCGCTATCATCATCCGGATGACTGGAATCTATCTGAGGCTGATTTTCATGATAGGTAGCACCTTGGTAGTCCTTGTATTCATTTGCCACGGAATCAGCCCCTTCCAGAATTTTGGACCTGTTACAAATCCATATGTCATCAAACAATAAAAACTCTGTATCAGTTTTAAAAAAATTTAAATATCGTTTTGTGTGGAAATTAGCGAAATATCAGTTTGTGGGTTTGGTTTATGGTGTGACTTAACCATACTGTACCAATCCCTTTTCCAGAAAATGGCGTCCGAAAATATTCGGGATCGATACATCCTTTGTGGATCCAGAGATGGGTGCGACAGGAACAGGGGTTTCATGGCGCAGCTACGGCAGGACATCAGAACCGGCTGCATGCGTGCATTCCATTCGGGGCGGGGCGATTGCCCTGTGACCGGGATGCGGCGTAATCGGCCTGCTGCCGAGTGATGGTCACCGGAAGGCAGGATACCCCATCAAGGCTACGGTTACGGGCATTCCGACAGTGGGCTGGCAGACATCGGAAAAGACGTCGGGCACGCAGGCTGTTCACGCAGGCCGTTCCTGTCTGGCGGAAGGAATCGGCAGCCCCGCCATCATGCGCTGGGGTGAAGGCTGGGCTGCCGCTTTTGACGGGGTCGGCTGATATTGAATAAGTATCTGATATAAAATAATAAAAATGGGGCGTCATTCTTTGTGGCCCCTGGGGTGCGAATTATGCGCGCCCGGCCCCGTCGCGCTTCTTGACACCTGTCGGGGGGCTTCCTATCTGCTTCTTAGCACTCTCATGAGGGGAGTGCTAACGCGATGCGGCCTGGCGCGCGCGCCAACCGGTGGCGTTGCTTGATTCAAGGGCGTTACCTTTTAAGAGATTTGGAGCGATCCATGACGAAATTTCGTCCCCTGCATGACCGTGTGGTCGTCCGTCGCCTCAAGAGCGAGGAAAAAACAGCAGGTGGTATCATCATCCCTGAGACCGCCAAGGAAAAGCCGATGGAAGGCGAGGTGATCTCGGTGGGCGCAGGTGCCCGTAACGAGCAGGGCCAGATCGTGCCCCTCGACGTGAAGGCGGGTGACCGCGTCCTGTTCGGCAAGTGGTCGGGCACGGAAGTGACGATCGACGGTGAAGAACTGCTGATCATGAAGGAAAGCGACATCATGGGCGTGGTCGGCTGATCCACCCGGTGCTTTCCTGACCGAGTAAACCTTTAGAACTTTCCATATCGGAGAAGAAGAAAATGGCAGCCAAGGACGTAAAGTTCGGCGGTGAAGCCCGCCAGCGCATGCTGCGTGGCGTGGACATTCTTGCAGACGCGGTAAAGGTGACGCTGGGCCCGAAGGGTCGTAACGTTGTCCTGGACAAGAGCTTCGGCGCACCGCGCATCACGAAGGACGGTGTCTCCGTCGCCAAGGAAATCGAACTGGCCGACAAGTTCGAGAACATGGGCGCGCAGATGGTCCGTGAGGTCGCATCCAAGACCAACGACATCGCGGGCGACGGCACCACCACCGCAACCGTGCTGGCGCAGGCCATCGTGCGTGAAGGTGCCAAGGCGGTTGCCGCGGGCATGAACCCGATGGACCTCAAGCGCGGCATCGACAAGGCGGTTGGCGTTGTCGTTGAAGAGCTGAAGAAGAACGCAAAGAAGATCACGACCCCGGCCGAAACGGCACAGGTCGGCACGATTTCCGCCAATGGCGAAAAGGAAATCGGCGAGATGATCTCGCAGGCCATGCAGAAGGTCGGCTCCGAAGGCGTCATCACGGTGGAAGAGGCCAAGGGCCTGCACACCGAGCTGGACGTGGTCGAGGGCATGCAGTTCGACCGTGGTTACATCTCCCCGTATTTCGTGACGAATGCGGAAAAGATGACTGTCGATCTGGACAGCCCCTACATCCTGATCCACGAAAAGAAGCTGTCTTCGCTGCAGCCGGTTCTGCCGCTGCTGGAAGCCGTCGTGCAGTCCGGCCGCCCGCTGCTGATCATTGCGGAAGACGTTGATGGCGAAGCGCTGGCGACTCTGGTGGTCAACAAGCTGCGTGGTGGCCTGAAGATCGCCGCCGTCAAGGCGCCGGGCTTCGGTGACCGTCGCAAGGCCATGCTGGAAGACATCGCGATCCTGACCGGTGGCCAGGTCATCAGCGAAGACCTCGGCATCAAGCTCGAGAGCGTGACGCTCGACATGCTGGGCACCGCGAAGAAGGTGCACATCGACAAGGAAAACACCACCATTGTCGAAGGTGCGGGCAGCACGGATGGCATCAAGGGCCGTTGCGCCCAGATCCGCGCGCAGATCGAGGAAACCACCTCGGACTACGACCGTGAAAAGCTGCAGGAACGTCTGGCGAAGCTGGCTGGCGGCGTTGCCGTGATCCGCGTCGGTGGCTCCACCGAGATCGAGGTGAAGGAACGCAAGGACCGTGTTGACGACGCCCTGCACGCGACCCGTGCGGCGGTTGAGGAAGGCATTGTCCCCGGTGGCGGCACGGCGCTTGCCCGCGCATCGACCAAGCTGGGTGGCCTGCACTTCCATAACGATGACCAGCGCGTCGGTGCGGACATCATCCGCAAGGCCCTGCAGGCTCCGCTGCGCCAGATCGCCCACAACGCGGGTGAAGATGGTGCGGTCATTGCCGGCAAGGTTCTGGAAAACGATACCTACACCTTCGGTTTCGATGCCCAGATCGGTGATTACAAGGACCTGGTGGACGCCGGTATCATCGACCCGATGAAGGTTGTCCGCACGGCGCTGCAGGATGCGGCATCGGTTGCCGGCCTGCTGATCACCACCGAAGCGATGGTGGCCGAGCGCCCGGAAAAGAAGGCCCCTGCAATGCCGGAAGGTGGCATGGGCGGAATGGGCGGCATGGGTGGCATGGACTTCTAAGTCCGGCCTCCGGCTACCCTGGAGGGACGGGGATGGCGGGTTCGCCCGCTGTCCCTTTTCCATCCGGACCGTTGAAGAAAGCGGGTGTGACTTCGGTCACGCCCGCTTTTTTTTATGGGCCGGATTTCACGGGGCCGCCTGTTTGCGGGCGGCGATCAGCAGGAAGGTCGGCCGGTCCCGTTCGGGTGCCCAGTCGGGGTGGGCGGCAAGGTCTTGGTCGGTCGGACTCCATTCTTCCACATGCGTCACGGTAAAGCCCGTGTCGATCAGCGCGTTGATCAGGGTACCCAGCGTGCGGTGCTGCTTGATGACGCCGGGCGCCAGCCAGTCCGTGCTGCGCGGGCCTTCCTTCTGGTAGTCATTTAGGGGCCAGATCCGCGCCCCCGTCGCGTCCTGCGTCCAGTCGGGATGGGACGGGGCGGTGTAGATCGGGTGTTCGGTGGAAAACACGAAATGGCCGTCCGGTAGCAGGCTGTCATGAATGGTCTGCAACAGCGCGGCCAGTTCGCTGACATAGTGCAGCGCCAGCGAACTGTAGGCCAGGTCAAACACAGCCGGGGGCAGTTCCAGCGTTTCCAGATCCTGCCGGACATAGGTAATGGCCGCGTCATGACCGAAGCCGCGGGCACGGGCCAGCATGTTTTCCGACAGGTCTATCCCCAGTATGGACCGGGCATGGCGCGCGCTGGCCCAGCGGCAGAACCAGCCAAACCCGCAGCCCAGATCAACGATGCGCGTGCCCTCAAGCGGTGGAAGCAGGGCCTGCATGGCAGGCCATTCCGCCGCCGCGTCCAGCCCGTCGCGCGAACGGGGCAACTGGCTGTAGCCATGAAAGAAATCCGGCTGGTCATATATGTTCTGGCTCATGGGCGCTCTGTCCTGCGGGGAGGGGTGAGGCATGTCCGGGCTGTCCTGTCGCCTGCCTGCGGGTCGTGGCATGCGGCGCGGCCGGATGCCGGAAATCAACGGGTCCGCCATCGGGAGGAAGATCACTGTTTTTTGATATATTATATCTCGATCCAGGGGGGCGGCGTATCTCATGATTTGACAGGGCGGCCCATTTCATGCTGCCCCTATGGTGCACGAACGACGTGAAAGCTGCAGGGTGTTTTCCGGATGCCCCGTTTTTTTCATGGCCGTAAAGGCACGCGCCCGGATTGCCGGTATTAGGACCGGCAAGGATGGCGCTGGAGAAGAGACTGGCTATGGCTACCGGAAAAGTAAAATGGTTCAACGCAACCAAGGGTTTTGGCTTCATCATGCCTGATGATGGCGGCAAGGACGTGTTTGTGCACATCACCGCGGTGCAGGCCGCCGGCCTGCGTGGCCTGAACGAGGATCAGGCGGTCAGCTATGACATCGCCATGGAACGTGGCAAGGCCGCCGCGACTAACCTCAAGGCGCTCTGACGCACAGCCCCTGGCGGGGCGGGAAGCATTGGGGAGCACTGATCAGGAAAGCTGATCCACGGAGGTGTCCTGCGCCTGCAGGAAGGCCGTGATCTCCCGTGCTGCCGCGCTCAGTCCAAGGCGGCGCACCGCCACCCCTTCGGGGAAGGCGGACAGGAGGCGTGACGGGGTGCGCCGGTCCAGCAGGACGAATACACCCCTGTCCTGCCGGCTGCGGATCAGGCGCCCGAATGCCTGGCGCAGGCGCAGGCGGGCGATCCGGTCATCATAACGGCCCGGCGCGCCACCGGACAGGTGAATGCGCCGTTCACGGTGCAGGATATCGGGACGCGGCCACGGCACGCGCTCGAACGCTACCAGCCGCAGCGCATTGCCCGGCACATCCACCCCATCACGCATCGCATCCGTGCCCAGCAGGCAGGCATTGCGCTCACTGCGCAGAATGTCCACCAGCGTGGCATTGTCCATCGGGTCCACATGCTGCGCGAACAGCGGCAGCCCTGCTGCCTCCAGCGGGGTCAGGATGCGCCTGTACACCTCCCTCAGCCGCGATATGGCGGTAAACAGCCCCAGCGCGCCACCGTTCGATGCCATGAACAGCGTGCGGTAAGCCCCCGCAAGGGCGGCGGGATCATCATGCGCCACGTCGGTGATGATGAAGGCGCGGCTCTGTCGGGCGTAATCGAACGGGCTGGGAAATGACGACCGGATGGCGGGGGATGGCAGGTGAATTGCACCGGACCGGGCTTCCGCCGCGTCCCATGCGCGTTCGGCACTGTCATTCGCCGTGTCCTCGCCCGTTTCATCACGCAGCGTCGCGGATGTGACCAGAACGCCATGCGCCGGGGCCGCCAGCACGCTGGCAAACGGAATGGTCGGGTCCAGCCAGTGGCGGTACAGGCCCACATCCCGCTCGCCGGGGTTCTGGCCCTCGCGCCGGTCCATGCGGATATAGTCGATATACTGCGGTGTCCCGCCATCGGGCGGTGGCTCACCTGCCTGCATGGTGCCCAGCATGGCGCACCAGCCATCCACGCGCGATAGCGCGCGGGGACGGATCGAGCGGATGGCGGCGGCAATCCGCTCGCGCATGGGGGTATCCAGCCAGTCGGCTTCGGTTTCCAGTGCTTCATCCAGCCGCGCGATCAGGATGCGCAGCGGTTCGGCCAGCCGACGCAGCGCGCGTTCCAGTCTCTGCGCCGCCGCATGCAGGGAGTCGGGCATGGGGTGCAGGTCGCATTCGCTGTCGCTGCGCCGGCCACCTCCTTCGGGACTGCCGTGCGTGCGGGCCAGCACCTGCTGGCGCAGTTCATGCAGCAGCACCTCCGATGGGTTGGACAGGGCCGGTTCCCCGGTTTCCACTGGCGTATCGGCCGGGGCTGCTGTCCTGCCGCCGGGGTCGAGGGCGGCAAGGCGGGCGGACCAGCCGGGCGCGGGCAGGGCGCGGGCGGCCATGAGAGCCGTGTCCAGCGGCGTCTCGATCCGGGGGATATGCACCATCAGGTCTTCCAGCCTGCGCCGCAGTCCCCGCGCGCGCGACCGTGCGCCTTCCGCCCCCAGCAGCCACCGCCGCAGTTCGGCGGCTTCCAGCCCGGACAGTTCCAGGGCGAAGGCGCTGTCGGCGGCATCCGCAATATGATGCCCCTCGTCCATGATGTAGCGGGTGGGGGTGTTGTCCTCGTTATTGGTGTCCGTACCATCCATGGCGTGCCATGCGGCCTGTGACATGACCAGCGCATGGTTTGCGATCACGAGGTCGGCCGTGCGGGCACGGCGGATGGAATGTTCGACCATGCACTGCTGGTAATGCGGGCACGCGCCATGGATGCATTCGCCGCGCCGGTCGGCAATGCTGGTCAGCAGGCCGCGCCCGAACAGGTCGGCAAACCATCCCGGCAGGTCGCCGCCAAACAGGTCGCCATCACGCGTATGCGCCGCCCACAGCGCCACAAGCGCCAGCCCGATGATGGTGTGGTTGCCTGCCTGCCCACGTGACAGCGCGATATTCACGCTTTCTTCCATGTTCAGCAGGCACAGATAGTTCTCGCGCCCCTTGCGCACCACCACATGGCTGCGCCGGATGTCGGGATCGGGATAGACGCGGGCCAGTTCCGATTCGATCTGGCGTTGCAGGTGGCGGGTATAGGTACTGATCCAGACCGTCCCGCCGTTACGGGTTGCCCAGATGCTGGCAGGGGCGACGTAGCCAAGGGTCTTGCCGGTGCCGGTGCCCGCTTCCGCCAGCACCATATGCGGGTCGCCCTGTGTCGTGCGGGGGGCGAAGGCACGGGCGGCAACGTGGCTGAAGGCATCCTGCGCCGGGCGGTGTTCCGCCCCTTCACCCAGTATGGTGCGCAGGTGGGCGCGTGCTTCCTCCCCCGTGACGGGGTGGGCCGCAGGGGCCGGGCGGGGTGCGGTTTCTTCCCATTTTGGCAGGCGCGTCCAGATCTTCAGCGCCTCGTTGGGCTGGATCATGCCTGCAGGCAGGCCGCCTGCGGGGGAGAGTCCCAGTGCGGCGCAGACCGACGGCCCCCATGCCCATCCGGCCTTGCGCATGCTCCATGCCAGCGCTGTCCTTATGCCGCCTTCGGGTGTGTTGCGGATGGCCGCGATCCGGCGCAGCAGTTCAAATGCCAGGTCGGGCAGCAGGTCAGCCTCGGGTGCATCCAGCCTGTTCTCGGCAATGCCCAGCGCCGTTCCCAGCCCGCGCGCGGTCGGTGGCACGCCGTGGGCGGGCAGGGCGAAGGCGAACAGTTCCAGCAGGTCCAGCCATGGGCTGGGGCGCGGTGGCGGCGGCAGGTCCAGCCTGCGTGCGGTGGCGGGCGCATGGATGACCATGGGCGCCGGCCACTGTGGCAGTTCACGCCGTATGTCGTCGGCCGACATGGACAGGATTTCCCCATCCGGGGTCAGGACCGACCATGCGCCGTTGCGGGGAATGATCGCCGGCGCACTGTCCGGCAGGGGCGGGGTGTCTGGCATGTCCGTAAATGATATAGGGCACCTGCGGGCATCTGTCGCCCGCCGTGTGTCATGTCATTATTATTGCTGTACCCCCGGGTGTGGAATAGGATGGATTGACCCGCGCCCCTCCTGTCCATAGCTTGCCGGTCCATGTCAGAACAGCATCGTCCCCTTATCTCGCCCCTCCCGAAGTCCTGGCCGTTCGAGGAGGCCGCCAAACTGTCCGCGCATGTCGGCAACACCGCGCGTGAGGTGACGGCTGACCGTCCTGTTCTGCTGGAAACCGGCTATGGCCCGTCGGGCCTGCCCCATATCGGCACGTTTGGCGAGGTCGCGCGCACCTCATGGGTGCGGCAGGCGTTTACGAAGCTGACCGGTCTGCCCACGCGCCTGCTGGCGTTTTCCGATGACATGGACGCCCTGCGCAAGGTGCCGGACAACGTGCCCAACCAGGACATGCTGCGCCAGTTTATCGGCAGGCCGCTGTCGCGCGTACCCGATCCGTTCGGCACGCACGAATCCTTTGCCGCCCATAATAATGCCCGCCTGCGTGCCTTCCTTGACGGGTTCGGGTTTGATTATGAATTCGCATCCTCCACGCAGTATTATGAAGGCGGCCGCTTTGATGCGGCCCTGAAGCGCGTGCTGGAAGTGCATGACAAGATCGTGGCCGTGATCGCCCCCACGCTGGGCGAGGAACGTCGCGCCACCTATTCCCCCGTCCTGCCCATTCACCCGCGTACCGGCCAGGTCATGCAGGTGAAGATGGACGCCATCGACCCCGTGGCGGGCACGGTGCGCTGGACCGATGAGGACGGCGAGACGTTCGAGACCCCGGTCACCGGTGGCCATGCCAAGATGCAGTGGAAGGCCGACTGGGCCATGCGCTGGTATGCGCTGGGCGTTGATTATGAAATGTCGGGCAAGGACCTGATCGACAGCGTACGTCTGTCGGGCAGGATCTGCCGGATCCTTGGTGGTCAGCCGCCTGCGGGCCTGACCTATGAACTGTTCCTGGATCAGAACGGGCAGAAGATTTCCAAGTCGAAGGGCAATGGCATCTCGGTCGAGGAATGGCTGCGCTATGCCCCGCCCGAAAGCCTGGGACAGTACATGTTCAATGCGCCGCAGCGTGCCAAGCGCCTGTTCTTTGACGTGATCCCCAAGGCGACGGATGAATATCTGGCCCATGTGGCCAGGGCAAAGACGCTGGCGGCGGAAGATCCCGTCCTGCTGACCAATCCGGCATGGTTCATCCACAAGGGCACGATCCCGGCGGATGCGGGCAGCCCGATCACGTTTGGCATGCTGCTCAATCTCGCCTCCGTCGCCAATGCCGAGACGCCGGACGTGCTGTGGAAGTTCATCCAGCGTTATGACGCGCAGGCCACGCCAGAAAGCTGCCCCATGCTGGCACGTCTGGTGGACCACGCCATCGTCTATTATGCCGATTTCGTTCGCCCGACGAAGCATTACCGTGCGCCGGATGCACATGAACGCAAGGCGCTGGCCGATCTGGCCGAAGCCCTGCGTGGACTGGAAGGGGAGGATGTCTCCCCCGATACCTGCCAGAACCTTGTGTTCGAGATCGGCAAGACCCATGGCTTCGAACCGCTGCGGGCCTGGTTCGGCTGCCTGTATGAAGTGCTGCTGGGGCAGAAGGAAGGTCCGCGTTTCGGGATTTTCGTGGCGCTGTACGGGATTTCGGAAACCGTGGCCCTGATCGAGGCCGCGCTGACCCGTAACGAAGGGGCCGTGGCCTAAGGGCCAGCCCATGGCCGACCGTCCGTTGCACACTCCCCCCTCCCCGCGGGATGAGGACAGGGATGCGGCCAGGACCAGGCCATCTCCCGCCCGGCATCCCCTGCTGCGGCACCTGCCGCATGTGCTGGGGCTGCTGCTGCTGGTCGGGGCCGTAGTGGTGGTGCAGCGCGAGGTACGCCACCTGCACTGGCGTGACATAAGCCACGCGCTGGCGGCCATTCCGGTGGGGACATTATGGGCCGGGGCCGGGTTTACGCTGCTGTCCTATCTGGTCCTGTCCTTCTATGACTGGCTTGCGGTGCGGCAGGTGGGCTGCCCGCTTGGCTTCAGGCGTACTGCGTTTGCCGCGTTCTGTTCGTATGTGCTGTCGCATAATCTCGGGTTTTCCGCCATTTCCGGTGCCGCGGTCCGCTTCAGGCTGTATGGCAACTGGGGGCTGAAGCCGCTTCAGGTCGCGCAGATCATCGCCTTCTGTTCCGCCACCTACCTTTTGGGGGCGGCGGTGCTGATCGGTAGCGTGCTGGTGCTGGAACCCGGTACGGTGCCATTCATCGGCCATACGTTGCCCGCCATCCTCATGCGGCTGGTGGGGATCATGCTGTGGGGCGGGGTTCTGGCCTATATTATCATGGGCCGTTATGTGGACGAGGTGCGGATATGGCGCTGGCAGATCACATTCCCGTCCTCGGGCATGGCGATCATGCAGACGGTTGTTGCGACACTGGAAGTCGCGGCGACAGCGGCCATTGCCTACACCTTCCTGCCTGTGGCACCCGGTCTGGATTACGGTACGTTCCTTGCCATCTATATCGCCTCCTATACCGCAGGGCTTGTGGCCAGCGTGCCTGGTGGCCTTGGCGTCTTTGATGGTGCGATGATGTTCGCGCTGGGTCCTTACGTGCCCGCGACCCGCATCGTGACCGCCATCCTGATCTTCCGGCTGTTCTATTATATCGTGCCCCTGTTCGTGGCCGGGATCATGTTCGCCGCCCATGAACTGTTCCTGCGGGGGGACGCCGCCCTGTCGCGCAAGGTGGACGCGCGAAGTCCGGTGCGGGGGCCGCGCATGGGCCGCCCCAGCCAGGTCATACGGGAAAGCGAGGCCGATTTTTCCGTGGCGGTGGCAACGGGGGCGGTCTCGCTATGTGGTGGCCTGCTGCTGGCGCTGACGTTGCTGGACCCGGAAAACTGGCTGAATGCAGGGCGCATGCAGCCCCTGTTTGCGACGTTGGGGGATTACCTGCTGTCGCTGATCGGGGTGGTGCTGATCGGGCTTGGCATTGGCCTGTCGCAGCGCGTGACGCTGGCGTGGAAGGCCACGATGGTGCTTCTGGCCGCGGCGTGCATGCTGACGCTGCTGCGGGGCTCGCCGGTGGGTGTGCCGGGACTGTTCATGCTGGTGTGCATGCTGATCGCCCCCTTCCGCGGGTCATATTACCGCCATGCGCGGATCATGAGCGAACCGCTGTCCTCCCATACCATCGTGTCGCTGGTGCTGCTGATCAGTTCCATCGTGATTCTGGTCATGGCGGGTCCGCATGATTCCGCGGGTGGAAGCTGGTGGGAAATCATGCTGTTCGCCACGCGTCCGGGCATTGCCCAGTGGACGCTGGGGCTTGCGGTCATGCTGGCGCTGGTCATGATCGTGCGGCTGGTGCGGCCGGGCCGCATTCAGGTGATGCCGTGGAATGCGCAGACGCAGGCCCTGTATCACAGCTTTGACCACTCGCTGGACGATCTGGGGCAGACGACGCCGGTGCCGGAGGGGCTGATACCCGGCGCGCGCAGGCAGGCGCTGCTGCCGTTTGTGCGGCTGGGTCCGTATCTGGTCGGGCTGGGCGATCCGGCGGGCAAGGCGGATGACTGCACATCTGCCATATGGTGGCTGCGCGACCTTGCGGTACAGGAGGGCTGCCAGCCGGTTTTCTGGCATGTCGGGGTCAGCCTGCTGCCTGTGTATAACGAACTGGGCCTGACGCCGTGGCCCCTGACGGAAGAAGGACATCCCACCCATCCGGGATACCTGTGCGCGGCGGCGGATGACCTGAGCATGGTCCGCATCCTGATGCGCTCCTCGTTCCATGTCCCGGCACAGGCGCAAGAATAAGGACATGTGCTTTCCCGGCAGCATGAAAGGGCATCCATGACCAGTCATGCAGGGCTGCTGACCCATTTTTCCACCGTAGTGGGGCTGCCCAGTCTCTCCGGCGCCTTTCTCATGGCATTCCCGGCGCTGTTTTCCATTGTCAATCCGCTGGGTGCGGCGCTGATCTTTGCACAGGTCACGGCGGGACATGACCGGCGGACCTGCATGGTGCTGGCACGCAAGGTCGCATTCTATTCCGCCATGCTTATGCTGGCCTCGATCTGGATCGGGGGGCTGGTTCTGTCATTCTTTGGCATTACCATCGATGCCCTGCGCATTGCGGGGGGACTGGTGGTTGCAGTGCGGGCCTGGGCCCTGCTGCAGGCCCCCGAAACGGAAGAGGCCCGCAAGCAGGCGCAGGCAAGCCAGGGTAGTAACGCACAGGCCAGCAGCAACATGATGGGGCAGGCGTTTTTCCCCCTGACCATGCCCTTTACCGTCGGTCCCGGCACGATTGCCGTCGCGATCGCACTGGGGTCGGAAGGGCCTGCGGGTGGGCATCACCTTGTCTTTTATGGTGTGCTGTCACTGGCGGGCATGCTGGTGGCCGCGATCGTATGGGCAGCCTATACCTATGCCGATCAGTTGCTGTGCCTGCTGGGCACGACCGGCACGCGTATTGTCTCGCGCCTTGCTGCGCTGATCCTGCTGTCGATCGGAGTGCAGATCCTGATTACCGGCATACAGGGCGTGATCCTGTCCAGTGCGCGGGCCGTCCTGCTTATGGCGAACTGAAGGCGGGGGATAAAGGCGGGATGTCCGGCAGGTCCTCACCTGCCAGAACGGCCTGCACGCAGGCCCGTAGCGCGGGCAGCACGTCCGAACCGAACCGGGGCGTGCGCCGTTCCCACGCCCCCGTGCGCCATGACGGATGGGGCAGGGGGAAATACCGTGGCAGGTAACGCCGGAAATCAAGGCAGCGCTCGCTGACGCGTCCCTTGCCCAGGATATGCTGCTGGGCATAGGACCCCACCACCAGTGTCAGCCTGATATCGGGCATCTGCGCCATGATGCGCGCGCGCCATTGGGGTGCGCATTCGGGGCGGGGCGGGCAGTCGCCACCCTGTGGCAGCCTGCCGGGGTAACATAGCCCCATGGGAACCAGCGCAATGCGGCTGGCATCATAGAATGTTGCCCGGTCGATTCCCATCCAGCCACGCAGCCTGTCACCAGAAGCATCATTGAAGGACTGTCCGGTTTCATGCACGCGGGTGCCGGGGGCCTGGCTTGCGATCAGTAGCCGCGCTGTGCGCGAGACGTGCAGCACCGGCCGTGGGCCAAGCGGCAGGTGGGCGGCACAGGTCTGGCACGCGCGGATGGCGTTCAGCAGTTCTTCCAGTGTTTCGGACATGGTCCAGCCTTATGCTTCCAGCAGGTCGCGTGTCCATGCCGGGACGGTCCGTGTGGCGGGACCGACAATGACCTGATCAAAGGCGGAGGGGCCGGGTGGAACTTCAAGGTTGAACAGCATCGTATCCGCGTGCCCGGCCACGCTGTCCCCAAAACCGGCGGCGGGATAGACCACGCCGGATGTGCCGATGGCAACGAACAGATCACATTCCGCCAGATGTCGGGCGATGCTGTCCATGTGATAGGGCATTTCCCCAAACCAGACGATATCGGGTCGTAACGTCGGCTGACCGCAGGCAGGGCAGGGGGTATCAGGGTAACAGTCCGTCCGCCATTGCGGGGTGGCGTGGCAGCTTGTGCAGCGCAGGCGCAGCAGTTCACCATGCATGTGGATAACGTTCCGGCTGCCAGCGCGTTCGTGCAGATCGTCGATATTCTGGGTGATGACGGTCATCTGCCCGTTCCAGCGGCCCTCCCGCCCCGCCCGTTCCAGATCCGCCAGGGCCACATGGGCGGCATTGGGGTGAACGCCGGGCAACTGCGCGCGCAGGCCGTTGTAAAAGCGGTCCACGCGCATGGGGTCACGCCGGAAGCCTTGTGGCGTGCAGATATCCTCGATCCGTTCATGGTTCCACAGGCCATCCGCCCCGCGAAAGGTCTGCAATCCCGATTCCTGGCTTATGCCGGCCCCGGTCAGGACCACGATGCGTTGCATGCCGGTGACTCCCCTGTTGGTTTCGGCCCCAGTGTGGAGGACTGCCGTACATAAGAAAACCGCCACGGACCGGGTCCATGGCGGTTTTCGGTAACATGTATCAGGAGAAGGCGGTGGTCCCCGCAGGGGGACCACCCACCCACCTTACTGTGCGGCGTCCTGACCAGTGTGCGTCTGCGGAGCAAACGTCCAGCCCGAGCCATAAGGCTGCGGCAGGAAGACCGACCAGCCACTGCTGACGCTGTTCCAGCCGGAGCTGGAAACCGGGGCGCCCGTATCGCGCAGCTTGGTAACATCCGCGGCCGTAACGGTGCCGGGTGCCTTGTTGCCCCAGCTGGTGCGGATGAAGTTGACCACATCAGCAATCTGCTGGGCGGACAGCGACTTGCTGTAACCCGGCATTGCCACTGCGGACGGTGCCCAGTTGCTCGGCGGCAGTACGCCACCATGTGCGATCACGTTCACCAGCGAGGTCGGGTTCTCGGTCACGACAACCGGGTTACCCGCCAGCGGCGGGAACATACGGGCCACGCCACCACCGTCGTTACGGTGACAGATGGCGCATTCCTTCACATACGTATCAGCACCCGGAACGCTGGAGGTATTACCCGAAGCCAGCATGTTCGCGGTGGACGGATCGTAGGTGTAGTTGCCCTGTGACGGCGGCACCGGCGGCAGGCTCTTCAGGTACTTTGCGATGGCGTGCAGGTCGTCATCGGTGAAGTACTGGGTGCTCCATGCCACCACATCGCCCATGCCACCGAACACGGCGGAATGATCGATACGGCCGGACTTCAGGAAGGTGTAGATGTCATCCTCGGACCAGCGGCCCAGACCAACGACAGGATCGTTGCGCAGGCTCGGCGCGACCCAGTTGTCGATCGGTGCACCACCGGAAAGGAAGTCAGGTCCACCAGACGCATCGAGCGCCTTTTCCTGCATGGCGAAACCACGCGGGGTATGACACGCACCGCAGTGGCCGGGGCCGGTGACCAGATAATCGCCACGTGCGATTTCAGGATCCGTGCCCGGCGCCGGCGTGAAGTCCTTCGGCGAAGGCGAGAACATCATGCGCCAGATGCCCAGCGGCCAGCGCATGGACATGGGCCAGGAAATGTCCGGCTGCTTGTCCGGCTGCGCGACCGGCTTCACCCCATGCATGAAGTACGCATACAGCGCCTGCATGTCTTCCTTCGTCATGCGCGAGAAGGAGGGATACGGCATGGCCGGATACAGCGTGGAGCCGTCCTTGCGGATACCGTGGCGCACAGCTTCGTCGAATTCTTCGAAGGTGTAGCGGCCGATACCGTAGGTCGGATCCGGCGTGATGTTCGTGGAGTAGATCGTACCGATCGGGCTCTTGATTTCAAGCCCGCCTGCGTACGGCTGCCCATGGAGAGCGGTATGACATGCTACGCAGTCACCCAGTCGCGCGACATATGCCCCCTTCTGGACCAGCGCGGAGTCAGCATCTGGCGTCTGTGCCAGTGCCGTTCCTGCCAGCAGACTAAACGCTGCCGCGCTGAATGTCACCTTAAGTCTGTTGATCATTATGTTCACCATCATGCGTCGCGTTGATGCGAAAAATTGTCAAAACCGGGAGATTACGGCAGCTGCTCGGGGATACCGTCAGCGTTCTTCCGGGCATCAACTTCCCTCTGATAGGTCTCGTTCGCACGCTTGATCAGGAACTGGCGGATGTCCTCAATCTCGGTCGGGTTCATGTTACCGTCGAAGCGATCCATACCGTAGGCGGTAAGCGCGCCGCGGCCGACAACATTGTAGAACGCGTCCTCATGACGGATGGACCCGGACCAGCGCAGGTCAGGCAGCACGCCAGCACCTTCCGCGTTATCGCCATGGCAGGCGGCGCAATAGGTCTGGAACTGGAAGTAACCGTTATCGGTACGCTTGCTGTCGAACTGTGCCGGCGGCTTGACGGGCAGGAAGCCCTGGTCATTCTGCTTGGGCAGCGGGCCGGACTTGCCATCGAGCGAGAAGGCAATGATGCGCGAGTGGTTGACGGTCCAGCCGCTGGTACGTGCCAGGCCACCAAGGAAGAACGGATAGATGCCGCCCCAGCCCACTTCAACCGCAACATACTGCTTGCCATTGGCAAGGTAGGTCACAGGCGGTGCGATGATGCCGCTGTCTGCCGCGAAGTGGAACAGGTCGGACCCGTTCGTCGCGTCATAGGCATGGAATTCGCCGTTCGCCAGGCCCTGGAACAGCAGGTCGCCGCCAGTTGCCAGGATGCCGCCGTTCCACGGACCCTTGTGGTCCACGCGCCATGCTTCAGCCTGCTTCTGCGGATCCCATGCAACGATCCAGCCCTTCAGGTCCTTCACGAAGGCCTGCTTGGCTTCGGGCGAGTCGGGGATACCGACCTTGTTCATGTCCAGACCAAGGTTCCAGCTGTCGGGATGCGGCGTGAAGCCACCGACCTGGTTGGTGTACAGGAACGGAACCTGCTGTGCCGGGATATAGACCAGCCCGGTCTTGGGGCTGAACGCCATGGCTGCGAAGTTATGGCCGCCAAGGTCACCCGGAATCCCGTACCATTCCTTGCCCGTAAGGGTGTAGAGCGCATCGGGGTTGTAGATCGGACGACCGGTCTTCGGATCAAGGCCGCTGGCCCAGTTCACATAGACGTAGTTCTTGCCCGAGATGAACTCACCGGTCTTCGCATCGATGATGTAGAAGAAGCCGTTCTTCGGGGCGTGAACGATGACGTGGCGGGTTTCACCGTTGATCGGCAGATCAAGCGTCATGATCTGCTGGACCGAGGTGAAGTCCCACTGGTCCATCGGCGTTTCCTGGAAATGCCAGACGTATTCGCCGGTTTCCGGCTTCAGTGCGACGATGCTGCCCAGGAACAGGTTGTCGCCCTTGCCTTCGGAACGGTACTTGTAGTTCCACGGCGAACCGTTACCCACGCCCAGATAGACCAGGTCGCTCACGGGGTCATACACGATGGAATCCCACACCGTGCCGCCGCCGCCCTGACGGGTCCAGGCGCCGGTCGGGCTCCAGGTCTGGTAGGCCTTGTTCATCAGCACGCTGTCGGATGCAGCGTGGTCCGGTTCGTTCTTGGGGTTCGGAACCGTGAAGAAGCGCCAGTCCAGCTTGCCGGTTTCGGCATCGAACGCGGAGACGAAGCCACGTGCGCCGAATTCGGAACCACCGTTACCGATGATCACGCGACCCTTGGCGATGCGCGGTGCACCGTCAACCGTGTAGGAACGCTGCTTGCCCAGTTCCGCTTCGGGCGGAATGGTATTGACGCTCCAGACCAGCTTGCCGGTCTTGGCATCAAGCGCGATCAGGCGGCCGTCGAACGTGCCGAAATAGACCTTGCCATTCCAGTATGCCGCGCCACGGTTGACCGTGTCACAGCAGCCCTTGTCGGCAATGTTGCCGGGCACGCGCGGGTCATAGGACCACAGCAGCTTGCCGGTTGCGGCGTCGACGGCTTTCATCATGCTCCAGTTGGTGGTGGCGTACATGACACCATCAACAACCAGTGGCGTGCCTTCCTGGCCGCGGTTGGTATCAAGATCCAGATACCAGGCCAGCTTCAGGTTGCCGACATTGGAACGGTTGATCTGATCCAGCGGGCTGTAGCGCTGTTCAGAATAGGTGCGGCCATAGGTCATCCAGTTACCGGGATGATCATCGGCATGGATGATCGCTTCCCCTGTGGCGCCCTGCCCCTCATCCGCGGACGCCATGGTGGCATAACCGGAGATGAGAGCCGCACATATCGTTCCGGCTGTAAGCGTTCTGCTCAGAGAACGTCTTTTTCCGAAAACGGCAGAAATCATATGTGATGTCCTCAGAAAACTAACGGTTTCGAATTCAGGATGCCGCCGCCGCAACTTTCCGTCCGGACAGGCTTTCTGAATGTATCCGGCAAAAAAAGCGTGACGGTGCTTTTTTTCCGGCCAGACAGGAAACCGGCTTCAGACAGGGAAGAGAAAGCAGGTGGTCCGTTTCATCCGAACATACCGAGGCTAGCACGCCCGTCTTCTGACATTTTAGTGTTCGAGCTCACTAAAACGTGAATATGCTGTCGCATAAGCAATGAAACGGATATCTCCACATTCCGGACAATTTTATGAAATCTCTTATTATTTCAGGAGAAATTACAAGGTGTGTCTGCCGGCCGCGTGCAGGTGGTTCACAATAATTGAGAAGAAATATATTTTTATTATTCATAAATGGAATAAATTTTTGGTGACGGGGGCGTTTGAACCCGTCCATCCCCGGTTGGGCGGGGCGGAGAATCAGAACCGTAACGGATAATGTTCCAGTGGCTCGTAAACCGGGCCATCCGCATGGCGCATGGACTGGAACAGGGTGAAATGGCCAATGGCCTGCGCCGCGACGGGGGGCAGGGTCATGGCCAGCCACCGCTGTCGCCGGACCTGATCGGGATGGTCCATACGGCCCGTGGTGATGTGCGGTGTGAAATGGCGGCTGTTTTTCTCGCCCGGGGGGATTGCCCGGTTGAGTCCCTTGCGAATGCGATCCCGCAGGGACAGCAGCGCCGCATCCGGCGCGCAGCCGATCCACAGCGTATCGGATCCATGTGGCCGGGAGGTCATGAACAGGCCCGCCCCGCCGGGCTGCAGCACTGGCGGGGTGGAACGGATGGCGGACAGGGTATGATGAATCTCTTCCAGCAGATGGCCGTGGGTCACCTCACCAATGAAATGCAGCGTGAGATGATAGGACTCGGGCGGCAGCCAGGTCACATCCGGCAGGCTGCCACGTAATCCGGCGATCGCATGAAGCAGGGATGGCGGGAGTTCTAGACCAACGAAAAGACGCATGAAGGAACACCTGCGGCAGGGGGAAACGGCATGTGCCGTCATAACCGGACGTACAGTATATTAAGGAGATGTGCCCGGGGGCTGCGTTGCTGTATTGTAATGTATTGGACACGCCCCCGTTCTTGAACGTGTTCTAACATATTCCCACATGCAGGGAGAGGCACGTCAGTCAACGACGTGGAGGAAGGAAACACAATGGCTTTTGGCCCTGATTCGCGGAGTTTCATCCGCCCCACCGCTGATAGTGCCGCAGGTTCTGTCGATATGGGCCTGCGCGCCTATATGCTGCGAGTCTATAACTGGATGGCGTCGGGACTGGTTCTGACCGGTCTGGTCGCCTATCTGATCGCCAATACCAGCCTGCAGGCCCTGTTTTACCAGCATGTGCCGACGCCCATGGGCATGGCACTGAAGCCGACCGGCCTGTCCATGCTGGCCATGATCGCGCCGCTGGGCTTTGTCCTGGTCATGTCGTTTGGTGTGAACCGGCTGTCCACGCAGGCGGTGCAGACCCTGTTCTGGCTGTTCTGCGGTGTGATGGGGGCCAGTCTGTCCAATATCTTCATGGTCTTTACCGGTGTATCGGTGACGCGGGTGTTCTTCATCACCGCGGCAACGTTCTGCACCATGTCGATCTGGGGATATACGACTCGTACCGATCTCAGCCGCTTTGGTTCGTTCCTGATGATGGGGCTGTTCGGTCTGATCATCGCGGGCGTGGTGAACATGTTCCTGCATAGCCCCGGCCTGTACTTTGTTTATAGCGCGGTGGGGGTGCTGCTGTTTGTCGGTCTGACCATGTTCGATACGCAGCAGATCAAGGCGAACTACCAGCAGTTTGCCTATTACGAGGGGCCGGAACAGGCGGCCAAGCGTTCGGTGTATGATGCGCTGAACCTCTATCTGAACTTCATCAACCTGTTCCAGTTCCTGCTACAGTTCATGGGTGTGCGGAACAACAGCGACAACTGATGGGCAGGAGTCCTGCCGATCCAGAACCATATTGGTCTGGTATAAGGATATGGAAGGGTCGTCACGGAAGTGGCGGCCCTTTTTGCATGGAAAGACGGCCCGGCCGTGCGGCCGGGAAAAAAAGATAAGACTTATTCATATATAGAAAATATAAGATGACAGGAGTGTGAGGTTCGCGACACTTACGCAACCCATTGTAAAACATAGACTTTTTTAAATAAATTTTTGGCAATGAAATATATTGAAATATTATGTGAAGGCTTGCCTCTGAGGCCATTCAGGTCGGATAACCCTTGAATAGAAAAACTATATGAAAGGGTATGCGGCACAGAACATGCGCTTCAGCACACAGGACGGCGTCGCGATTTATGGTCCGATCTGCCCTGACAGTAATAATTACGTAAGGTCTGGCGGGCCGTATTGATCAAGATCATGGTCAGCCGGTCGGCAACTAACTCATGACGGATGCAAACCGAAAAAGGCCGTGTGCCGCTTTCGGAAGTCGACTTAGGCGCGATGTCGCTGGGTGCCAGGGGGAAAGCCGGATGCATTTTTCCTGCCAAGCGTATAACGTGGCCGTTGTTGTCTAAGCCCGTGGATGAAGCGAGGATGTGAGCAAAACAGGGTGATGTCGAAACCAACGAGGCGTGAGATGAAGAAAAAAATCTTGCCAAGATTAACGAAGCTGATGAGCCTATCTTCGGCAGCGCTGCTAGCAGGCTGTTCGTGGGATACGCTTGACCCCAAAGGCGTGATCGGCGCTCAGGAAAAAAGCCTGATCCTGACCTCGACCTACGCGATGCTGCTGGTAGTCATACCGGTCTGCATCCTGACGCTGCTGTTTGCGTGGCAGTACCGTCAGTCCAACACTGCGGCGGAATATCTGCCGAAATGGTCGCATTCCAACAAGATCGAAGTGATCATCTGGGCCGTTCCCAGCCTGATCATTCTGTTCCTGGCGGTTCTGACCTATCAGACATGTCATTCGCTTGACCCGTACAAGCCGCTTGAGGCTGAAGCCAACGTCAAGCCTATTCATGTCGATGTTGTGGCGCTGGACTGGAAGTGGCTCTTTATCTATCCGGATGAAGGGATCGCGACCGTCAACCAGATGGCCATGCCGGTGAATACGCCGGTTGATTTCCGGATCACCTCTGACTCCGTGATGAACTCCTTCTTCATCCCGCAGCTCGGTACGATGATCTACGCCATGGCCGGGATGCAGACACAGCTGCACCTGATCGCGAACGAAGCTGGTGATTTCCAGGGTGAATCCTCCAACTTCAGCGGCCGTGGCTTCTCCGACATGCGTTTCCGTGCGCTGGCAATGCCGGCGGACCAGTACAGCGCATGGGTCGAGAAGGTGAAGGCTTCTTCCGAGCAGCTGGACAGCGCAAGCTATCCGAAGCTGGCCGCGCCGAGCGAGGCCAACCCGGTTGAATACTTCTCGCATGTCGATGCGGGTCTCTTCGATGACATCGTTGCCAAGTACAACAATGGCATGGTCATGGATAAGAGCACCGGCAAGATGCTGCATGTGCAGCAGTCCGCGATGTCCGACATGAACATGAAGGAATAGGACAGATGTTAGGCAAATTAACTTTGTCGGCCATTCCTTATGATGTGCCGATCCTTGTTGGGACGTTCATCGGTGCGGCCATTGCTGGCCTGGCCGTTGTCGGTCTCATCACCTATTACGGTAAATGGGGCTACCTGTGGCGTGAATGGCTGACCTCGGTCGACCATAAGCGCATTGGTGTCATGTATATCGTTGTCGCACTCGTGGCGCTGTTCCGTGGCTTCGCGGACGCGATCATGATGCGTTCCCAGCTTGCGCTGGCCTATGCCGGTAACCCTGGCTACCTGCCGCCGCACCATTATGACCAGATCTTCTCCGCACACGGCACGATCATGATCTTCTTCATGGCCATGGCGTTCATGCAGGGTCTGATGAACATCGTGGTGCCGCTGCAGATCGGTGCGCGTGACGTGGCCTTCCCGTTCGTGAACACACTGAGCTTCTGGATGACGACCATCAGCTTCCTGCTGGTCAACGTCTCGCTGTTCATCGGTGAGTTCTCGCAGTGCGGCTGGCTGGCTTACCCGCCCCTGTCCGAACAGCAGTTCAGCCCCGGTGTCGGTGTTGACTACTACATCTGGGCGGTTCAGCTGTCGGGTGTCGGCACGCTGCTGACGGGTGTGAACTTCTTCGCGACCATCGTGAAGATGCGTGCGCCGGGCATGACCTACATGCGTATGCCGGTGTTCACCTGGACCATTTTCTGCACGACCGTGCTGATCATGGTGGCCTTCCCGATCCTGACCGTGGCCATGGGCCTGCTGGGTCTGGACCGTTATCTGGGCATGCACTTCTTCACCAATGACGGCGGCGGCAACCAGATGCTCTATCTGAGCGTGATCTGGGGCTGGGGCCATCCGGAAGTGTACATTCTGGTTCTGCCTGCCTTCGGTGCATTCTCCGAAATCACGCAGACCTTCTCCCGCAAGCCGCTGTTCGGCTACAAGACCATGGTCTACGCGACCGCTTCCATCATGGTCCTGTCGCTGGTGGTCTGGGTTCACCACTTCTTCACCATGGGTGCCGGCCCGAACGTCAACGCGTTCTTCGGTATCATGACGATGATCATTGCGGTTCCGACCGGGGTGAAAATCTTCAACTGGCTGTTCACGATGTACAAGGGGCGTATCGACTTCCACGCGACCATGTACTGGGTGATCGGCTTCATGATCACCTTCTCCATCGGTGGTATGACCGGTGTCATGCTGGCCATCCCGGCGTCTGACTTCGTTCTCCACAACAGCCTGTTCGTTATCGCTCACTTCCATAACGTGATTATCGGTGGTGTGTATTTCGGTTACGTCGCTGCCATGAACTTCTGGTTCCCGAAGGCTTTCGGCTTCAAGCTGAACGAAGCCTGGGGCAAGCGCGCGTTCTGGTTCTGGTTCGTTGGTTTCTATGTTGCGTTCATGCCGCTTTATGTCCTCGGTTTCGAAGGCATGACCCGTCGTATGAACCACTATGACAACCCCGAATGGCACCCCTGGCTGCTGATTGCTGAAGTTGGTGCGGTTCTGATCGCATGCGGTATCGTGTGCCAGCTGACCCAGCTGTATGTCTCGATCCGTGATCGTAACCTGGCCGAAAACCGTGACCTGACGGGCGATCCCTGGAACGCACGTACGCTGGAATGGTCCACGTCTTCGCCGCCGCCGTTCTACAACTTCGCCATCCTGCCGGAAGTCCATGAACTGGACGCCTTCGCCCACGACAAGGAAGCCGGTATCGATACGCGTCAGGCCGGTGGTAACTATCAGCCGATCCATATGCCGAAGAACACGGCATGCGGTTTCCTGATTGGTGCCTTCAGCTTCGTGATGGGCTTCGGTGCGGTCTGGTACATCTGGTGGCTGGCAGCTGTTGGTCTGATCGGTGTCATCGCTACGGTGATCGCCCGTTCGTCCGACAACGACGTCGACTACTACGTGCCGGTGTCCGAGGTGGTCCGCATTGAGCAGGAGCACACCCATAACCTCATGGCAGCACAGGCAGCGGAATAATGGCGCAAAACATGACTGCTGATGCAGCCCACGCCCATGATGAACACCACGAATCTCCCGTGGTGTTCGGGTTCTGGCTGTATCTGATGACGGACTGCATCATCTTCGGTACGCTGTTCGCAGTGTTCGCGGTGTTGCGTGACCAGTTTGCCGGCGGTCCGACCGGCCACGAAGTGTTCGAACTTTCGGGTGTTGGCATTGAAACGGCAATCCTGCTGTTCAGCTCCATCACCTACGGTTTCGGCATGATTGCCGCCCACGAGAACAAGGTCAGCACCATGCGGACCTGGCTCGGGGTGACTTTCCTGCTGGGGCTGGGCTTCCTGTTCATGGAAATCCGTGAGTTCTCTCACATGATTGCCGAAGGCAATGGCCCGGATCGCAGCGCGTTCCTGTCCGCCTTCTTCACGCTGGTTGGCACGCATGGTCTGCATGTCACCTGCGGCCTGCTGTGGATGGCGGTCCTGCTGTTCCAGACGGCTGGCAAGACCGAGCTGAACGAACGCATGATCGGTAAGCTGACCTGCCTCAGCCTGTTCTGGCACTTTCTGGATATCGTCTGGATCTGTGTCTTCACCTTTGTCTATCTGATGAGTGTGATCTGATGGCAGACCATATTTCTTCCTCGGGAGAGAGCCACGGGAGTGTAGGGTCTTACCTTACCGGGTTCGTACTTGCCGTTATCCTGACGGTTGCATCCTTCGGTCTGGTGATGTCGCATGCGATGTCACCGGCTGGCACCGGCGGGGCGATTGCCCTGCTGGCAGTGGTGCAGATTGTTGTTCACCTGATCTACTTCCTGCACATGAACGGTTCGTCCGAACAGCGCTGGAACGTCATGGCTTTTGTCTTCACGGTGCTTTCGGTTCTGGTCCTTGTGGCTGGCACGATGTTCATCATGCATGACACCGCCATCAACATGATGTCGCGCTAAGCGGCATCATGTCAGGGTGCGGGGGCAGGCGACTGCCCCCGGGCCGGACGGCATAAAAAAAGACCGGCACGATCACTCGTGCCGGTCTTTTTTTATGGCGTAACCCGATGGGAAAGGTCTGGATCAGCCTTTCTGGGGTTCGGGGGAAAGCAGCTCTTTCTTGTTGGGCTTGTCTTTCCATTCCTCGGCATCGGCCGGGGCATCGATCTTGCGCGTGATGTTGGGCCATACGGCGGCGTATTTGGCGTTCAGTTCAGCCCAGGGGGTGGCGCGGTCGTCGCTATCGGGGAAGATGGCCTCAGCCGGGCATTCCGGTTCGCACACGCCACAGTCGATGCATTCGTCCGGGTTGATTACCAGAAAGTTCTCACCGGCATAGAAGCAGTCAACCGGGCAGACTTCGACACAATCCGTGAATTTGCAGCGAATGCAGTTTTCGGTGACCACATAGGTCATCGCCTATCTCCGATCATTATTTGTTCGGCCTGCGGCAATAGGCCCGGCCATTGAAAGGGATGAGGCGCCACGCAGGGCATGACCTCATCGGGAATGGCGGAAGATATGAGAGTGTTTTCCGGCCGTGGCAAGCCCAAGACGGCGGGTAATGCATAATCATGGCCTGTATTGGCCTGTTCGACACAATATTCAGACAGTTTCCGGAACAATTTCATACAGAAGTTGTGCAAGTGGGGCGGATTGCCGCCGTTCGGCACAGCCCACGACACGTATGACCATGACGGTTTTACGGTCCGGGGCCGGCAGGGTCAGGATATCGCCCACATGCACCTGTGCGTGTGCCTTGGTCACGCGCTGCCGGTTTATGCGCACCTGCCCGCCGGTGGCGATCTTTGCGCATATGCTGCGGCTGCGGCCAAAACGGGCATGAAGCAGCCACAGGTCCAGTCGCTGGTTCACGATGGGGTCAGGCGTGTGTGTCATGGTGTTCAACGACGGTTGAGCAGGGTTGCAAGGGCGGCAAAAGGACTGTCGGCCCGCCGGGGACGCAGCGTCGCTGCCGGTCGCCTGCCGGCCTTCGGGGGGGTAGCATGTGCGGCTTTTGCCTTTCCGCCCTTTTCGCCTTCGGGCAGGAAGCGGATCATGAGGGGGGCAGGCGGTCCGTAGTGGTTGGCCGCCATGGGGCGTGGATGGTGCACGCGCATATTCAGTCCCTTCATTACCGCAGGCAGCATTTCCCGACGGATGCCCAGTCGGGATGCCAGGTGAAGGGGCAGCGGCACGGGCGCGCGGCGCGTCATGCGGGCCAGTTCAAGGATGAATTTCTCCGCGATATCCAGCCTGATCCGCACCGGCCCGGCATCCAGCCAGCCCATCCGGTCCATGAAGATGGGCGGCAGCGCATCGGGCAGTAATGTAATGCGGCCCATGGCGGGCAGGGATGGACAGGGGATGTTCAGGCTGATCGCCACCAGCCACGCCCGCAGTCGCATGGGGCGTTCCTTCAGGATCGCGGGCATGAAGATGCTGTAGTGCCCGACCCGCACGCCCAGCCGCCGTAGCCGCTGGATCATGTCATGTCCCGGCCGCTCGCCACGATGCAGCGGGGCGATTCCGGCCCCTTCCATCAGCCGGTGGATGAGACCGCGCAGCTCGGGCGTGCTGGCGACTGCGGCCTGCACGGCAAACAGGGGTGCAAGGTGTTCGCGCACGACCTGTTCCAGCCATGCCTGCAGGCGGTTGCGGATGCGCTCGCGCTGGGCATTATCCAGCAGCGGGTTATCCAGAACCTGTGGGCGGGGGGACAGTATGTCACTGCCCGGCAGCATCCGCGCAATGGGCATGTCCTGCCAGAGGATATGAGACCCATCGGAGGAAAACGCGAACTGCTGGTCATCATCGCGCACCAGAAGCGCGACGCGGCGGGGGATTTCGCTGCGGACCGCACGCCGTGCCGCGCGCATCAGCAGGCGTCCGTCTTCCGCATCGGTATGTTCGCCCGCGATCAGGTCCAGCCCGGCAATGCGACCGACCTCATGCCCTTCCACCACGACATTGCCCTGCGCCGTTACGGCGGATAGCAGGTTGTCATGCCCACCTTCATCCAGCCTGCGGATAAGGGTGGTGGCGCGACGATCAACAAAGCGGGCGGTCAGCTGTTCATGCAGTACGTCAGATAGCCGGTCCTCGGCTTCCCGCGTGCGGGCCTGCCAGTGTTCGGGATTGGCGATCCAGCCGGGCCGGGCTGCGATGTAGCTGCACACGCGGATTCCCGCCAGACGCTGCATAAGCGAATCTATGGTGCCCGCCGTCTGGAAAAAATGGGTGATCTGGCTATCCATCCATGCCGACGGAATGCGCCCGTCTCGGATCAGGTGCGTAAAGATCCGGCCACACAGACGGATATGACTGTCATCGCCCAGCTTGCGGAAATCAGGGATCTGACAGCTTTCCCACAGCATGCGCGTGGCGGCGCGCGAATGCACCAGCGGGCGGATGTCGGAACTGGCTGCAAGCGCGGACAGGGCCAGCATGTCACTCGCCTCATGCCCCGCGACCAGTTCGGGACGGGGGGAAGGACGGTTGAGGCTGGATAGCAACAGGTCAGGCGAGGAGAAATCCAGATCGCTGTTGCGCCATGCCAGACGGGTCAGCGGGTCGAAACGGTGTTCCTCCACCGCTTCAGCCACTTCCTCGGACAGCGGCGGACAGGTGCCGGTGGTGCCGAACGTGCCGTCCCGCAATCCCCGCCCCGCCCGTCCCGCCACCTGCGCGATTTCCCCTGCCGTCAGCGGGCGGATGCGCGTGCCGTCGAATTTGGACAGGCTGGCAAAGGTCACATGGTTTACGTCCATGTTCAGCCCCATGCCGATCGCATCGGTCGCGACCAGGTAATCGACTTCCTTTTCCTGGTACAGCGCCACCTGCGCGTTGCGGGTGCGTGGCGAAAGCTGGCCCATGACAATGGCGCAGCCCCCGCGCCTGCGGCGCAGCAGTTCGGCAATGGCGTAAACTTCGCCGGCGGAAAAGGCGACAATGGCCGAACGCGGCGGCAGGCGCGTCAGCTTGCATGCCCCCGCATGCGTCAGTTGCGACAGGCGGGGACGATGTTCGATCTCGATCCCCGGTACCAGACGGCGGATCAGGTGGCGGATGGTGTCCGCGCCCAGAAACATGGTTTCCGACAGGCCACGGGCATGCAGCAGGCGGTCGGTAAAGATATGGCCACGATCAGGGTCGGCGCAGAGCTGTATTTCATCCACCGCCACGAATTCCACGCGGCGGTCCAGCGGCATGGCCTCTACCGTGCAGGAAAACCAGCGTGCCTTTGGCGGGATGATCTTTTCCTCGCCCGTGATCAGGGCGACGGCATGCTCGCCCTTTTTCGCAACCATCCGGTCATAGTTTTCCCGCGCCAGCAGCCGCAGGGGGAAACCGATGATGCCGCTGGAATGTGAAAGCAGCCTTTCTATGGCCAGATGGGTCTTGCCGGTATTGGTCGGGCCGAGCACGGCCCGCACCAGCATATCGGAATGGGGGCCGGAACCGTGTCCGGCCGCTGCGCGATAGGGGCCACCAGTGCCCTTGGGTACACCCGTCATGGACGTATGCTCTGGCCAAGTGGCGGCAAATGCAAGCAAAACCACATGCTGATCGCGCTGGGGTGTTGCGTTGCCCGGATGGGGGACGCACCCTGCCGGGAACAGGAACATATTCAGGAAGGGACGTGCGATGAACGTGTTGGACACGCAGGACTGCCTGGTCGCGGCAGATGATGTGCAGGATGGGGACGTGGGTACGGTGCATGTCGTCCGTCCCTCCATGCTGGAGGGGCTTGATGCGATGGTGGGCGACGCCGCAGCCCGTTTCGCCCGTCAGGCCGGTTTTGCCGCCCGTTATGGCCAGGTGCTGCTGCTGCCCGGTGCGGATGGCGCCATTACGTCGGCCCTGCTGGGCATTGCGGAAGAAGCAGATGGTGCAGATCCGTTCGTATTCGGGGCATTGCCCGACTCGCTTCCTGCCGGGCCATGGCGGGTACGCGCGCCGGTGGATGTGCAGGCCGGAGAGGTCGCGCTGGGTTTCTGCCTCGGGGCCTATCGCATGCCCGCCTTTGGCCGTGACAGCGCGCCCGCCGCACCGTGTGCGCGACTGGTGGTGGACGCTGCGGGACAGGCGGCCGCCAGCATGGCGCGGTGCATGAATCTTGCGCGCTCGCTGATCAATACGCCGCCCAACCTTATGGGGCCGGATGACCTGGCCCGCGCGGCGGAGGAGGCGCTGGCCCCGCTGGGGGCAGATGTCTCGGTCATCCGTGGTGCGCGGCTGACGCAGGAATTTCCCACCGTGATGCATGTCGGTGAGGGATCGGACCGTGCCCCCTGCGTGGTGGAGGCCCGCTGGCACGGCAGCACGGCGACCGATACAGCCCCGCTGGTATCGCTGGTGGGCAAGGGAGTGTGTTTCGATACCGGCGGGTATGACCTCAAGCCACCATCATCCATGCTGCGCATGAAAAAGGACATGGGGGGCGCCGCCATCATGCTGGCCCTTGCGCGGCTGATCATGCTGCGTGATTTGCCGGTGCGTCTGGAACTGCGGCTGGGCTGTGTGGAAAACAGCGTGTCGGGACATGCCATGCGGCCGTCCGACGTGGTGAAGACGCGCGCGGGGCTGACGGTGGAAATCGGTAATACCGACGCCGAAGGCCGGCTGGTCCTGTGTGACCTGCTGCATGCGGCGTGCGAACGCCAGCCTGACCTTCTGGTGGATGCCGCAACCCTGACCGGGGCCGCCCGCGTGGCGCTGGGGCCGGATGTGCCCGCGCTGTTCAGCAACCATGACGGAACGGCGGCGACGTTTGTGGCATCCGGCATGGCCTGTGGCGATCCGCTTTGGCGCCTGCCGTTGTGGCCGGGCTATCGCAAATGGCTGGGGAGTCCGGTTGCGGATATGAACAATATTTCATCCAAACCCATGGCTGGCGCGATCACGGCGGCGCTTTTTCTAGAGAAATTTGTCAAAACTGATGTGCGCTGGGTTCATATCGATACCTACGGATGGAATGATTCTTCGCGTCCTGGCCGACCAGAGGGTGGAGAAAGTCTTGGTTTAAGAGCGACTTACGAAGCGATGTTAAAAATATTTAATATCGAGGACAGAATGCATCACTAAAGAAACAATGCCGGATGCGAACTAAAATGCATGGTGCGACTTATATATGCCGTAAATGCCAATTATATAGGCAGAACCAAATCACACCACGCCAGCCTACCCGAGTCCGCATTCAGGCGCACGGGTCTGCAGGCTGACCTTTGACAGAGGATTTTCACCGATGGCCAAGTCATCACAGGCTAACACGGATCAGATGATCAATTCCCTGCGCGACACCATTGTCGCGATGGTCCGCCGCGACGGGCCCGACCTGTCCGCGCGGCAGCTGGCCGTTTTCCTGACCTGCTACCTCCGCGACGATTCGCACACCGTGCGTGGCCTCGCCGCCGACCTGAACGTGTCCAAGCCCGCGATCACCCGCGCGCTGGACCGGCTGAAGGCGCTTGACCTTGCCCGTCGCACGCCCGACCCGATGGATCGCCGTTCCGTGCTGATCAAGCGCACGCTCAAGGGGAACGCCTACCTGCGCGACCTGTGCGCCATCGTGACCGAGACCGCGGCACAGGAAAAGGCGGCAGCCCCCGCCCGCAAGCCCGCACGTGGCCGACGGACAGAGGAACTCCGCCGCGCAGGCTGAGTTACATGAGGGTTCACTTCATGCCGATACGGACAGAAGGTTTCAGTTCCATGCGTATCTCACGACGTCTGGTTGCCCTTGCCATGATCATGGCACCGATTGCGGGCGGACCGGTGCTTGCCCATGCCGCGGAATCCTCGCTGGGCACGCCTTCCGGACAGGTTACGATGAAGTTCAAGTCGCTTGATGTGGGTGTGGGCCACACATGGGGCACCGGCAGGCTGGTGTTCCGGAACCACACGTACCGCTTCAAGATCGAAGGTGGATCGCTGGCGGCCGTTGGCTTTGCCAAGATCAGTGGCCGTGGTGAGGTTTATAACCTCACGAAGGTCAAGGATTTCGAAGGCAGCTATGCGGCCGTCAATGGCGATGTCACGGCGGGAACAGGCGTGGGCGCGGTGCTGCTCAACAATCCCGCTGGCGTCCGTATCCGCCTTGATACGTCCAGCTCCGGCGGCCGTCTGGCGGCTGCGGCGCAGGGCATGAAGATTACCCTGACCAAATAAAATCTGCTGTCAGGTTACAGGGAACAGGGGAAATGGCCAGCGGGCGGTTTCCCCTGTTTTCGTTGTTACCATGACAGATCGGGCGTCCGTCTCACCCGGCGTATGACCGCTGCGATCCAGACAGACTGGATCAGGCCCGTGCCCAGCAGGGCCGGGACGGGCGGTATCCATCCCAGCCCGACAGCCACGGCCCCCATGCCGCCGCATATGGTGCCTGCCCATGCCACGGTGGTGACGTCCATGGCCCGCATGCCGCTGCGCTGCGCCATCTGGTAGACATGTTCCCGATGCGCCTGCATGAGCGGACGGCGATGGCATGCCCGGCGCAGCAACGTAATGCTGACATCCAGCAGCAGGCCTGACAGCATGAGGGGCATAAGCCACGCCCCATGGGCCAGTTGCCCCATGCCCGCCATGCGCAGCCCCAGCGCGCCCAGCACCAGACCGCAGCACTGGCTGCCAACATCGCCCATGAACAGTCGTGCCTGGGGGATGTTGAAGGGCAGGAATCCGGTGATGGCCGCCGCCAGCACCAGCGCGGTTCCCCACGTTTCCACCCCGCCGCCCACGGCTGCGCACAGCCCCGCCGTCACCAGCGCCGCAAGCAGCGTGCAACCACTGGCCAGTCCGTTCAGGCCGTCCATGAAATTCAGGCAGTTGCACAGGACTACCAACCACATGATCCGAACGCCCATGCCGTCCAGCGTCACGGTATGGGCGCCAGCGCCCGCCATGTCGCCCCATGCCACCATTACGGCTGCGGCAATCTGCGCCCCCAGTTTCCATGTGGGTGACATGGGTTGCATGTCATCACGCCACGAAAACAGCCCAAGCCATACCGTGGCCAGCAGCAGTGTCACGTCGGTCGTATCCGCATGATGGTGGAACAGCAACTGCCCTAGCGGCACGCCCACCACGAAGACGATCAGAATCGCAAGTCCGCCACCCTTGGGCACCGGGGTGTCATGGGCGCTGCGCCCGGTGGGGTAATCCAGCACGCGCAATGCGATGACCCGGCGCGACAGGATGGCCGACATTACGGCCACAACCACCAGAAACAGCCCGAAAAGGCCGGTTTCGGTATAAAATGAATGGGTCATCGTCATGAAAGCGGGAAGGGACGCATGATCTCTCCTTCTTGCCCTGCGTCTGCTCGGCTATAGGGGGAGGGTAATGGTTACGCAATCCTCAGGCGGCGGCAGCATGGCGGAGTGTCTGCGCAAGATACGGACGCTGGCGGTCAACAGTGCCCTTGATACGCTGATGGGCGCGCTGGCCGCGGTCGTGGCGATGGGATTGTGCCGTTATCCCGGTGACACGTCATTGTCGTGGCGGGGCCTGCCTGTCCTTGGCATGGCGGCCATTGTCATTGCGGGCTGGCCTTTTCGCATATTCCAGCAGCACTGGCGTTTTGCCGGGCGGTCCGATTTCTGGCGGCTGGGATGGGCGTGCGCGCTGGCGGGAACCCTTGTCATGGGCGGACTTGCGCCGTGGTGGGGGCCGGGCGCCGTGGCGTTTGGCGTGGCGTACGCCATGGCGGCTTTCGTCATCATGGCGGGCACGCGGGCGGCCTACCAGCGGTGGCGATATTACCGCAATGGCCGGGACACCGCGCGCCGGCGCGTGATTCTGCTGGGTGATGGGGAGGATGCCAGCCGCTTCCTCAGCCTGATGCCGGATATGGGCGGGCTGGTCGTGGGCATGGTGGTCGAGGGCCGCCAGCGCCGTCCCGGCCGGCGGCTGCGCGGCGTGCCGGTGCTGGGACAGGTCACGGACCTGCCGGACATCCTGTCATCCTTCCACGCGGAAGACGACCTGCTGCTGGTGGTGGCGGACCCACGCTTCAGGGGGGAACGGCTGTCCACCGTGCTGCGGATGGCGCAGGCAACGGGCACGCAGGTCCGCTGCATGCCCGACCTGTCGGAAATCGCACGAAGTGCTACGGCGCCGTTGCATCCGGTCAGGTTGTCCGACCTGCTTAACCGCCCGGCCATCGCACCGGACGGGCAGGGGATTGCGGACATGCTGCGGGGGCGGTGCGTGCTGATTACGGGGGCTGGGGGATCGATCGGCAGCGAACTGGCCCGCCAGATCGCAGGCCACGGTCCCGATCAGCTTATCCTGCTGGACATGGGGGAATTCCCGTTATGGCAGGTGGATATCGACCTTGCGGAAAAGGCGCCTGACGTCACGCGGCATCTTGTCCTGGCCGATATACGCGATGCCGGACGGATGGAGCGTATCTTCGCCCGGTTCCGTCCCGAACTGGTGTTTCATGCAGCCGCGCTGAAGCACGTGCCCATGGTGGAGGAAAACCCCTGCGAAGGGCTGCTGACCAACGTGACCGGCACCCGCATCGTGGCCGATACCGCGGCCCGGCACGGGGTGACGGCCATGGTTCTGGTTTCAACGGACAAGGCGGTCAATCCCGCCAGTGTCATGGGCGCATCCAAGCGCATTGCGGAAATGTACTGTCAGGCGCTGGATGTGGATGCGCGCAACAGTCGTGACAGCAGCGCCATGCGGTGCGTGACGGTGCGGTTTGGCAATGTCATGGGGTCGACGGGGTCGGTCATTCCCCTGTTTCGCCACCAGCTGGAGTGCGGCGGTCCGCTGACGGTGACGGACCCGCGCATGACGCGGTATTTCATGACGGTATCCGAAGCAGTGGGGCTGGTGCTGCAGGCCAGCGCGCGCGGGGTGGGCGCGCGGGCGGATGGCATGGCCGCGCTTTTGCGCAGTGGCGGGGTGTTCGTGCTGGACATGGGCACGCCGGTGCGCATCGTCGATCTGGCGCGGCAGATGATCGTCCTGGCCGGACTGCGGCCCGATCGTGACGTGCAGATCCGTTTTACCGGGCTGCGACCGGGGGAAAAGCTGGCTGAAGATCTGTTTTACAAGCAGGAAATCCTCCAGCCCACCGACTGTCCCGGCCTGCGGATGGCAACGCCGCGTACTGTGGACCTTGCGCAGGTCGCCAATATCATGGATGCACTTACTCTGGCATGCCGGGATGGTGATGGCGCACGCGCGCTGGCGCTTGTCCGCAGGCTTGTCCCCGAATTTGCCCATAACCCGCATGGCGTGGCCACTCCGGACACAGCGGGGCAGATCGATGTGGAAAGGAATGCATCATGAACGCTCCGGCGGACGCACCCATAGGTTTTCTGAACCTGCCCCAGCAGCAGACCCTGATTGCAGATGAGATCAGGCAGCGTGTCGATGCGGTCATGAAACACTGCCGCTTTGTCATGGGGCCTGAAGTCACCGAACTCGAGGGGCGGCTGGCCAGCTACAGTGGCGCTGCGCAGTGTGTTGGCGTCTCGTCCGGGACGGACGCCATCCAGATTGTGCTGATGGCCGAGGGAATCGGCGCGGGCGACGCCGTATTCCTGCCCGCCTTCACCTATACTGCCACGGCGGAGGTACCGCTGGTGCTGGGGGCGACCCCGGTTTTCGTGGATGTGGACCCCGCAACCTTCCAGATCGATCCTGCCAGCCTGCGCCGCCGCATTGCCGATGTCCGCAAGGCAGGCAGGCTGAAGCCGCGTGCGGTCATTGGCGTTGACCTGTTTGGCCAGCCGGCCCCGTGGTCCGAACTGCGCGCGATTGCGGAGGAGGAAAAGCTGTTCCTGATGGCGGACTGTGCGCAGGCTTTTGGCGCGACGCTGTCGGGCCGCAGGCTGGGACGTGAGGCCGTTGCGACCACGCTGTCCTTTTTTCCTTCCAAGCCGCTTGGCGCCTATGGCGATGCGGGTGGCATCCTGACGGATGACCCCAGGCGGGCCGAACTGTACCGGTCGCTGCGCACGCATGGGGAAGGCAAGACCCGGTATGAAGTCCTGCGCACCGGCATGAATGCGCGCCTGGACACCATCCAGGCCGCGATCCTGCTGGCCAAGCTGGATGTGTTCGACATGGAACTGGGGCGCAGGCGCGCCATTGCCGACGCGTATGACGCGGGTATTGCGGGCCACGTGATCCCGCCGGCGCGCGTGCCGGACAGCCACGCTTCGTGGGCGATCTATTCCGTCCTGACGAAGGGGAAGGACGACCGCGCAGCCCTGCAGCACAAGCTGAAAAGCCATGGCGTGGCGTCGGCCATCTATTATCCCCTTCCGCTGCACAAGCAGCCTGCCTATGCCGCCGCACATGATGGTGTAGCGCTGCCGGTGGCGGAAGACCTGTCGCGCCGGATCATGGCGCTGCCGCTGCATGCGGAACTGTCGGATCATGACGTGGGCCGGGTCATCGCGGCCGTGCGTGCATAAGGAGATCATACGCAAATGAGACGCGAGACAGCCCTACTGATCGGGTTCCTTGTCATCACGATCGGTACGGCAGCGGGGTTGTGGCTGATCGCCCTGCCCAATTTCCGGCCCCTCAGCTTTCCCACCATGGAAGCCGGCACCATTGCCGTCGGCCCCATGCGCAAGGAACGCACGCTGACGGCAACGCAGGTCCATACGCTCAATGACTGGCTGCAGGCCCATACCGCAGGCTGGGGCCCGCTGGGCCAGACCCCGCCGTCCAGCGGGGACGCAGTTCTGGAAATGCAGGTCGAACACAAGGGCGACCAGCCCGCGGGCGATGCGACGCAGCCCTACCGCATTACGTTGTGGACCGGGATCAGCGCTGCAGACTGGAACAACACCGTGTTTGTGGAAGAACGCCCCGGCGCGGTCATCCGCTTCCATCATTTCAAGGACAAGGATTTCAACGCCCTGCGTGATCTGGTCAACCAGTACGATTATCCCCGGTCCGCTTTCCCATGACCCTGGTGCGCGCGGATACGGCTGGCCTGATCTTTGACTGCGACGGCACGCTGGTCGATAGCCTGCCCCTCTACCGCGAAGGCTGGATGGCGGCCCTTGAGGACGCCATAAGGCAGGCCGTGCCGCCTGAATGGTTCCATGGCCATGGCGGGATGTCCGAGCATATGGTGCTGGATATTGTCGAGGCGCGACTGGGCCAGCGCGTGGACCGCGACGGCATTATTTCGCAGGCGCGCGAAAGCATGCTGCGCAAGCTGCATGTGCTGCGGGAAATTACCGTGGTGGCGGACATTGCCCGCGCGTACCATGGACGCCTGCCCATGGCGGTGGCGTCCAACGGGTCACGGCAGATTGTCTCCGCCTGTCTGCGTCATCTTGGGCTGGAACGGCTGTTTGACGTCATCATCACCATAGATGACGTGACAAATCCGAAACCCGCGCCGGACATGTTCCTGCTGGCGGCGGGCAGGCTGGACCTTGCGCCTGCATCCTGCCTCGTGTTCGAGGACAGCCGGGAGGGAATGCTGGCGGCCACCCGCGCGGGCATGACGCATGTGGACGTGAATACGCTGCTGCCCTGAGGCACGGCGTGCGGATGAATGGCAGACGGGGGCGGGAGCATGATCTCCCGCCCCCGTTTTGCGTTCATACCCGTTCGTCGTCCTTCAGCTTCGGGGTCGCGCGATCCGCGGTCGCCAGCAGGGCCGCCGTAAGTGGCGAGGCCAGGATAAGCCCCGGAATGCCAAGGATGGTGCCAAAGATCGTCTGGGACAGGATGGTCAGCCCGGGCGGCATCTGCACCGCGTGGCGCTGGATCAGCGGCGCCATGACGTTCCCTTCGAAAAACTGGATGGCGGCATACAGTCCCAGCACCATGAACCCTTCGCGTGTGCCCTGCGACAGGCCGATCAGCACGGCTGGCACCGCGCCGACAAAGGCGCCGATATAGGGAATGAAGTTGGCCATGCCCGCCACAACCCCCAGCGCCAGCGCCAGCGGCACGCCAATGCACCATAGCCCGATGAAGGACAGCAGCCCCACAACGGTCATGTCCAGCGCCTGCCCCGCCGTCCATGCCCACAGGGTACGGCCCGCCGTCAGCAGCAGTTCACGCGATGTGTGGCGGTATTCATGCGGGATCAGCCGCAGCATGCCGTTGACATACAGTTCGGGCGAGATGGCGAAATACAGCCCCGCGATCAGGATGACCGCCAGCGTGCCGGCCGCCCCGAACGCGGAGGAGACGAACCCCGTCATCGACCCCGCCAGCGATCCGAATCCGCCGCTGCTGGCTGCCTGTTCGTTCCCGCCCAGCGTGGTGGGCAGGTTGTCGAGGATCATCCGCCCGGTGGAGGAATGGCCCATGCTGTCGCGCAGGTTGTGGGCCTGCTCACTCAGCGCGGTGCGCAGTTTCAGGGCCTGTTCCGATATTTCGGGGCCGCTGCTCCAGATCAGTCCGGTCAGCGCGCCGATTATGACCACGACCACCGCCGTAAGGGACAGCCAGTAGGGCATGTGCGTGCGGCGTTCCAGCAGCCCGGCAAGGTTGTGCAGGATCACGGCGACAAGGGTTGCCGCGAAAATGACCATCAGCACATCGCCCACCACCCAGATCAGCATGACCACGATGGTAATGACCAGCGTCAGCCGCAGCAGGGCATAGATGCGCGCAAGCTGTTGCGCGCGCGGGTCGGGTGTGTCGTCTTTTTTCGGGGAAGAACCGGAATCCGGCGCGTGGCCGTTTGTAGCGTCGGTAGATGCCGACGGGGGGGAGGCTGTCATCTATATGTCCGTATGGTGGGCATGAAACGGGCTGCATGGAATGTGAACGCCAGCACGGCCACAGCCGGGTTAACGTCCCCGGAGGGGTATGGATTGCGCTGGCCTAAAATTCCGCTAACTGACGGCGGGTCAGGGCGCGTGGGATACAGGCGGGCGTATCCCTGCGTGACCGGTTAAGGCGTAAGCCAATATTTCCTGTCGGAAAAGGGCAGACATGTGAGCACTCCGGATATTTCATCTTCGCGTCCGGCCATGCCCGCGCGCCTCGGGGCGGCAGGGTGGGCACTGGCTGTTGCAACCTTTGCCATAGGCACGGGGGAGTTCGCATTGATGGCGATGCTGCCCGGTGTCGCCCGTTCGCTGGGCATCTCGGTGCCGGTGGCGGGGCATGTCATCAGTTCCTATGCCATGGGCGTGGTGATTGGTGCCCCGCTTGTCGCCCTTGTCGGCGCGCGCCTGTCACGGCGCAGGCTGCTGCTGGCGCTGCAGGCGATGTTTGTCGTGGGCAATGCGGCATCGGCGCTGGCGCCGGGCTATGGCGCGCTGCTGGTCATACGGTTCCTGACCGGGCTGCCGCATGGGGCCTTCTACGGTGTGGCGGCACTGGTCGCGGCGGACATGGCCGATCCCGCGCGGCGGGGACGGGCGGTGGCTGGCGTGTTCGTGGGGCTGACGGTCGCCCATGTGGTGGGGGTGCCGCTGGTGACATGGGCGGGACAGATGTTGGGCTGGCGCGCGGTTTACGGGTTCATCACGGGCATGGAGCTTCTGGCCCTTGTCATGATCGCGCGCACGGTGCCCGCCATGACGCCCGACCTGCAGGGGTCACTGTTACGCGAAATGGGGGCGCTGCGCCGGCCACAGGTCTGGTTCACGCTGGCGACCGGGGCAATCGGTTTTGGCGGCATGTTCTGCGTCGGTACATACCTGTCAACGGTGCTGCTGGGCGTGACCGGGGTGCCTGCCTATGTCGTGCCGCTGTCGCAGTCGCTGTGGGGTGTGGGCATGGTGGCGGGCAACATGGCGGGCGCGCGGCTGGTGGATATCAGCCCCGTCCTTGCGGTGGTGGTGACGCTGGTGGCCAGCACGGTCATGCTGTGCCTGTTTTCCCTGTGCGCACACAGCATGGTGCCGGTGCTGATCGTGACCAGCCTGATGGGGGGCATCATCGCCCTGCTGCCCGCGCTGCAGACACGGCTTATGGACGTGGCCGGGGATGCGCAGGGGCTGGTGGCGGCGCTGAACCATTCCGCTGTCAATGTGGCCAATGCATTTGGCGCGTGGCTGGGCGGGATGGTGATCGCAGCGGGCTACGGCGCGCAGGACGTGGGCTGGGCGGGCGCCGGGCTGTCGGCGGCGGGACTGGCGGTTTTCCTGACCGGGCTGCTGGCGCGGCGTGGCAGCGCGCGTTCTGTACCTGACCTAGTTTAGGAATTATCTCAACTCAGGCAATTGATGAATGGGGCATAAAAGGTTCCGGACATCGCCTCCTTGAAAAAGGCGGCGTCCAGAACGCCTCCATGCCGTGTGGGCCGGTGTTTATTCCGCGCTGGCGGCTTCCAGTTCCGTTTCTGCTTCCAGCCAGTCTTCTTCCGCGCGGTCATGTTCGCGCGCGATGGCGGCCAGACGGGTGTTCAGCGCGGTGACTTCATCGGCCCTGCCGCTTTCATACAGCTTCGGGTCGGCCAGACGGGCTTCCAGCTTCGCGCGTTCGGCCACCAGTCGGGCCATCAGCTGTTCCGCGTCACGGATGCGCTTGCGCAGCGGGGCCGTGGCCTTGCGGGCTTCGGCGCGTTCGCGGCGGTCGTCGCGTTTCGGGGCGGCGGCAGGGCGGGCGGGGTCGTTGTTCGATACCGCGCGCGCGCGTTCGGTCAGCCACGTGCGGTATTCCGCCATGTCGCCGTCAAACGGACGCACGGTGCCATCGCCCACCAGCCACAGCCGGTCGGCCACCAGTTCAACCAGATGCGGGTCATGGCTGATCAGCAGGACCGCACCTTCGAATTCCGCCAATGCGCGGATCAGCGCATCGCGTGCGTCAAGGTCAAGATGGTTGGTCGGTTCATCCAGAATCAGCAGGTGCGGCGCATCGCGCGTGGCCAGTGCCAGCAGCAGGCGGGCCTTTTCGCCCCCGGACAGGTCGCGCGTGGGTGTTTCCGCACGTTCCGCGTCCAGCCCGAAGCGGGCAAGCTGCGCGCGCACGGCGGGCGGCGTGGCGTCGGGCAGGGCGCGGGCCATGTGGTCCACCGGGGTTTCGTCGGGGCGCAGTTCCTCGGCCTGATGCTGGGCGAAATAGCCGACCTTCAGCTTCGGACTGTGCTGCATTGTGCCCGATTGCGGTTCCAGCCGTCCCGCCACCAGCTTGGCGAAGGTGGATTTGCCGTTGCCGTTCGCACCCAGCAGGGCGATCCGGTCTTCCATGTCGATGCGCAGCGACAGGTTGGACAGGATGGTGTGGTCGCCATACCCGGCCGAAACCCGTTCCATGGTCAGCATGGGCGGCGGCAGGGGGGAGGGTTCGGGAAAGGAAAAGTGGCTGGGCGTATCCTCCACCACGCTGTCGATCTGCGGCAGTTTTTCCAGCGCCTTGATGCGGGCCTGCGCCTGCTTGGCCTTGGTGGCCTTGGCGCGGAAACGGTCCACGAAGGACTGCATGTGCGCGCGCTTGGCATTGATGCGTTCGGCCATGCGGGCCTGCTGCAGGGCCTGTTCGGTGCGGACGCGCACGAATTCCTCATACCCGCCCGGCGTCAGCGTCAGCTTGCCGCGGTCCAGATGGGCGATGGCGTCAACCGCGCGGTCCAGCAGCCCCCGGTCGTGACTGACGATCAGGGCCGCGCCCGAAAAGCGCGCCAGCCAGTTTTCCAGCCAGATCGTGGCCTCAAGATCGAGGTGGTTGGTCGGCTCATCCAGCAACAGCAGGTCGGGGTTGAGGAACAGCGCGGTGGCAAGGGCGACGCGCATGCGCCACCCGCCCGAAAAGTCCGATACCGGGCGTGTCTGCGCCTGCGCATCGAACCCCAGCCCGGACAGGATGGCCGCCGCCCGCGCCGGTGCGCTGTGGGCATCAATCGCCAGCAGGCGTTCATGAATGTCGGCAATGCGGGCGGGATCGGTCGTGGTTTCGGATTCGCGCAGCAGCTCCGTCCGTTCGGTATCGCCCGCCAGCACCGTATCCAGCAGCGAGCCATAGCCCGTGGGCGCTTCCTGCCTGATCCGCGCCATGCGCGCGCGCGACGACATGTGGATCGTGCCGCCATCGGGCGCGATATCCCCCGCGATTGCGGCCAGAAGGGTTGATTTGCCTGCCCCGTTGCGGCCGACCAGGCCGATCTTGCGCCCCGGATCAATGCTCAGGCTGGCACCATCAAGCAGGGTGCGTCCTGCGATGCGCAGGGTCAGGTCGGATATGACGAGCAGGCTCACGGGCGGAAAACTCCGGCAATATGGGGGACATGGCTGGTTTCGTGCGGGTTGTACCTACCAGTCTGCGGCGATATGCTCTAGATGGCGCTTGTAAGGTGATGTCGGCTTATGTCCAATGCCGCCTCGTATATTTCAGAACCCGTTTGAAAGGAGCTGTCCCATGGCAGTCGAACGTACCCTCTCGATCATCAAGCCCGATGCGACCCGCCGCAACCTGACCGGCAAGATCAATGCCGTGTTCGAAGGCAACGGCCTGCGCATCGTCGCACAGAAGCGCATCCAGCTGACGAAGGCGACCGCTGGCGCATTCTATGAAGTGCACAAGGAACGCCCGTTCTACAACGATCTGGTGTCCTTCATGATCTCTGGCCCGGTCGTGGTGCAGGTTCTCGAAGGTGAGAACGCTGTCCTGAAGAACCGCGAAGTGATGGGTGCCACCGACCCGAAGAAGGCCGAAGCCCACACCATCCGTGCGCAGTTTGCCGAAAGCATCGAAGCAAACTCCGTCCACGGTTCCGACAGCCTTGAAAACGCGAAGAACGAAATTTCCTTCTTCTTCGCCGGCACGGAAATCCTGCCCTGATCCCTATGGGTCATGGTGGCGGGGGCTTTCGTCCCCGCTAATGGAAAAGCCGGCCCTCGGGCCGGCTTTTTTCATGTCTGGAGGCTGTTCAGAAAGGCAGCCTTTGCGCCATCGCGCAGAACATCAAAGAAGTTTTTGGTGAAGCTTTTTTCAAAAAGCTTCAGAAGACGCTGCCCTTTGAAGAGGGCAGCACCTGAAAACGTTTGTTTTTGTCTATCAACGATCAGACCGATAGCAGGCAGTCCGCCGCGGTGGCGGCGGGCGCTGCATCTGGAACCAGCACGCGCCGCAGCGCGGCGGGATACAGGCGGTGCTCCTGCTGCAGTACGCGCGCGCCCAGCACATCGGGTGTATCATCGGCCAGAACGGGCACCGCCGCCTGCCCGATGATCGGGCCTTCATCCATCCCCTCCGTCACCCAGTGGACGGTGCAGCCATGGATGCGCGCGCCACTTTCCAGCGCGCGTTCATGCGTATGCAGCCCGGGGAAGGCCGGCAGCAGACTGGGGTGGATGTTCAGCATCCGCCCCGCCCATGCGGTGGTCAGGAACGGGGTCAGCAGGCGCATGTAGCCCGCAAGGCAGACATATTCCACGCCCGCCGCGTGCAGTGCCGCGTCCAGTGCGCGTTCGTGCGCTGCGCGGTCCCGGCGGTAGTCGCGATGGTCGATGGCCTGTGTGGCAAGGCCCGCCGCGCGCGCCACCTCCAGGCCCGGCGCATCGGGGTTGTTGCTCAGCACAAGGGCGATGCGGGCGGGGTAATCGGGGCGGGCGCACGAATCGATCAGCGCGCGCATGTTGCTGCCGCGCCCGCTGATCAGGATCGCGATGGGTGTTTTATAGGTCACAGGCCGGTTCAGTCACGCAGTTCGGGCAGTTCGTCAAAGCTCAGCGTGGCCGGGCTGTCGGGGCTGTCGCCCTGCGTGATCGTGCCGATGACAAAAGCCTGCTGCCCGCGTGCGGTCAGGCGTGCCATGGCGGCGTCGCTGTCGCGCACCACCAGCACCATGCCCACGCCGCAGTTGAAGACGCGCAGCATTTCTTCGGTCGTGACATTGCCGATGCTGGCCAGCCACGGGAAGACCGGCGGGATCGGCCATGCCGTGCCATCCACCACCGCCCGCACGCCCTCTGGCAGTACGCGCGGCAGGTTGCCCGGCAGGCCGCCGCCCGTAATGTGGGCCGCCCCCACCAGAAGGCCCGCGTGGTGCAGGTCCAGCACCGGGCGGACATACAGCGTGGTGGGCGTCATCAGCGCCTGCGCCAGTGTCTGGCCATCGGCGAAGGGGCACGGTGCGTCCCATGCCAGTCCGCTGCGCCTGACGATGTCGCGTACCAGCGAGAATCCATTGGAATGCACGCCGGCGGAGGGCAGGGCGATCAGCGTATCGCCGGGCCGGATATCACCCGGCAGCAGCGCCGTGCGTTCCGCCGCCCCGACCGAGAAACCGGCAAGGTCATAATGGCCGGGCGCGTACATGCCCGGCATTTCCGCGGTCTCCCCCCCCACCAGCGCGCAGCCGGAGTCGGCACAGCCTCTGGCGATGCCACGCACGACCTTGGCCGCGTCCTCGATCGACAGTTTGCCGGTCGCGAAATAATCCAGGAAGAACAGCGGTGTTGCGCCCTGCACCACCAGGTCGTTGACGCACATGGCGACAAGGTCGATGCCCACCGTCTCATGCAGGCCGCTTTCAATGGCGATCATGAGCTTGGTGCCCACGCCATCGGTGCAGGACACCAGGATGGGATCGGAAAAACCGGCCGCCTTCAGGTCAAACAGCGCGCCGAAACCGCCCAGGCCCCCCATGGTGCCGGGACGGTCCGTTGCCTTGGCGGCGGGCTTGATGACTTCGACAAGCGCGTCACCGGCGGCAATGTCCACCCCGGCATCGCGGTAGGTGGCGCCAGGCGCTGTATCGGATGAAGCATTGGGCGGGCAGGGGGCGGACGTCATGCGGGGGCCTTTTTCGTAATCAAACTATCACTTTCCCGGACTCCCGCACGCGGGCTATGAAAACCGTCGTATGGGACCGGGGTCGAACGGACTTCCGGCCTTCTTTACGTCAAGGCGGGGCAACGCACAAAGCGGTGGTTGAAGGCACGAAGCTGAAAACGGATGAAAACGCGGTTGCGGGGGTGATCGGGCAACTGGTGTTGCCGTTTGCCCACACGCCACGTTTTGCAGTGGGGGACTTTGTCTTTTCCGCTTCCAACGCGGCTGCGCGCAGCTGGGTTCTTGGTCCCACGCCATGGCCCGAGCGCAGGCTGGCACTGTGGGGGGCGGCCGGCACGGGCAAGACCCATATGCTGGAAATATGGGCGCGTGTGCATGATGCGGTGCTGCTGCATGGCGGCAGCCTGTCCCTTGCACATGTCACCGCCCTGTTCGCCGCGCGCGCCACGGGGGCTCCGGTCATGGCCATGGCGGTGGACCGGGCCGATGAATGCAGGGATGAACGCGCGCTGCTGCACCTGCTCAATACCGCGCGTGAACAGCGGATTGCCCTGCTTCTGGGCGGGCGGACACCACCGGCGCGCTGGCCCGTGGCCCTGCCTGACCTGGCCAGCAGGCTGCGCGCGACCATGGCGGTGGCCATACGGCAGCCGGGCGACGGGCTGCTGCGCGTGCTGCTGCTGCGCCTGCTGGCGGAACGGCAGATTGTCGTATCGCAGCCGGTTGTGGAATGGCTTCTGCGGCGCCTGCCACGGACTGCGCGGGCGATGCAGGACGCGGTGGACCGGCTGGATCATGCCGCCCTTGCCTGCGGGCGGCCCATTACCCGCGGCCTTGCCGCACGCGCGTTGGCGGACATGCTGGTGGACACGATATCGGCCGCCGCCAGCGTGCCCGGGGACTGAACCATACGGTTGCTCTGGCCAACAGGCGTGTCGCTGGCCTAGGGTCATATGCAACAAAGAACACCACCCCCGAACGGGAGACCGAATCCATTGGCTACATCGCCACGCAAAGCCCCGGAAGATACCCCGCGCAAGCCGCGTCCGCGCGCGCGCAGCCGCAAGCCGGCCGCGACCGGGCGGCAGGTTGCGGTACGTGCGCCGATGGAACCCGTACCCGACGCCACATCGCCCGCGCGCTTCATCAACCGTGAACTGTCATGGCTCGATTTCAACCAGCGCGTGGTGGACGAAGCCGACAACCCACGCAATCCGCTGCTTGAACGCGTGCGCTTCCTGTCGATCAGCGCCAGCAACCTTGACGAGTTCTATTCCGTGCGCGTGGCCGGGCTGGTGGGGCAGGTGCGCGAGGGGCTGGTCAAGACATCCCCCGACGGGCTGACGCCACAGCAGCAGCTGTCCGCCGTGCGCGAGCGTACCGGGCGCCTGCTGCAGGAACAGCAGCGCATCTGGCGCGACCTGCAGCGCGAGCTGGAGGAGGCGGGCATTGTCGTGCGCGATGAAATCTCCTTCACGCCAGAGGAGCAGGCATGGCTGGAAACCTGTTTCATGGAACGGGTCTTTCCCGTCCTGACCCCGCTGGCCATCGACCCGGCCCATCCGCTGCCCTTCATTCCCAACATGGGTATTGCGCAGGCATTGCGGCTGATGAATGCCGAAACAGGCCAGTTCGTGATGGAGGCGCTGATCCTGCTGCCCGCGCGGATCGAACGCTTCATCCGCCTGCCGGCTGCCCTGTCGCCACCGGGGGTGACGCGTTTCATCCTGCTGGAACGGCTGATTGTCATGTGCATCGACCGCCTGTTCCCCGGTCTTGTGGCAGGGGACTGGGGGGTGATGCGCGTGGTGCGCGATACGGACGTGGAATTCGAGGACGAGGCCGAGGATCTGGTCCGGTCGTATGAAAGCGCGCTGAAACGCCGCAGGCGGGGCGTGGTGATCCATCTGGACATCGAGGCCCGCATGCCCGAGGACCTGGCCCGGTCCATGGCCGAGGGGCTGGCCCCGCCACCGGATGAAGTGTTCGTGCAGTCCGGGCTGATCGGCGTGGTCGACCTCAAGCAGCTGATTGTCGATGACCGGCCCGACCTGCTGTTCGCCCCCTATACCCCACGTTTTCCCGAACGGATTGTCGATTGCGGGGGCGACTGCTTCGCTGCCATCCGCGCGCGCGACATGATCGTGCATCACCCCTTTGAAAGCTTTGACGTGGTGGTGCAGTTCCTGCGTCAGGCCGCCATCGATCCCGCCGTGGTCGCGATCAAGCAGACGCTTTACCGCACATCGCGCGACAGCCCCATCGTCAAGGCCCTGATCGAGGCGGCGGAAGCTGGCAAGGCCGTGACCGCCATGGTGGAACTGCGTGCGCGCTTTGATGAGGAAGCCAACATCCGCCTTGCCCGCGCGCTGGAAGGGGCGGGGGTGCAGGTGGTCTTTGGCTTTTCCGACCTCAAGACGCATGCCAAGCTCAGCCTTGTCGTGCGGCGCGAGGGGGGGGCGTTGCGCTCCTACGCCCATTTCGGCACCGGCAATTATCACCCGATCACGGCGCGGATCTATACCGACCTGTCGTTTTTCACCTGCAATCCCGAACTGGCGCGGGACTCGGCGCGGCTGTTCAATTACATGACCGGCTACGCCGTGCCCGCGCGGATGGAGGCGATCGCATTTTCGCCCGTGACCATCCGCCGCACGATCGAGGAACTGATCGCGGGGGAAATCGCCCATGTGCAGGCAGGCCGTCCGGGGCAGATCTGGCTCAAGATGAACTCACTGGTTGATCCCGACCTGATCGACCGGCTGTACGCCGCGTCATGCGCCGGGGTGAAGATCACGGCCGTGGTGCGGGGGATCTGCTGCCTGCGCCCCGGTGTTCCGGGGCTGTCGGACAATATCAAGGTCAAGTCGATTGTCGGGCGTTTTCTGGAACATGCCCGCATCTACGCCTTTGGCGACGGGCACCGGCTGCCCAGCCGGCAGGCGAAGCTGTATATTTCCTCGGCGGACTGGATGCAGCGCAACATGGACTGGCGGGTGGAAAGCATGGTGCCCATGCTGGACCCGCAGGTCCATGCCCGCGTGCTTGAGCAGATCATGATGATCGACCTCAAGGACAACCTGCAGTCGTGGATTCTACAGCGGAACGGTGTATGGCGTCGGCTGGAGCCGGGGCGTCGACCCTTTTCATCCCATGAATATTTCATGGAACATCCGGTCCATGCAGGACGGGCCACGGTGGGCGATGCCCCGATCCGGGTCAGCGCGTCCCAGCCATGGCATGCGGAACAGACGATTGAGGACTAGGGATTACGGTATGGGTGCGGTCATGGCATGGTGGGCTGGCGACATATGGGGCCGGATGTGACGGTGGATGGCGGGTTTCGCCGCTCGGCGGTCATAGATCTGGGATCGAATTCCGTCCGCCTTGTGGTGTTTGACGGGATTTCGCGCAATCCGGCTCCCATTTTCAATGAAAAGGTGGTCCTGCGACTGGGGCGGGGCCTGAATGCGACGGGACGCCTGAATGAGGAAGCCGTACCCCTGGCGATGGAGGTCATGGCCCGTTTCAACGCCATCGCGCGCGGGATGGAGGCCAGTCCGTTCGAGGTCCTGGCCACCGCCGCCGTGCGTGACGCCAGCAACGGGCCGGAATTCGTGGCGGGGCTGAAATCCCGGCTGCCCGGCGTTCCGATCCGTATCCTGAGCGGGGAGGAGGAAGCCGATTATTCCGCCACCGGCGTCCTGTGCGGCATACCGGACGCCAACGGGCTGGTGGCCGATATTGGCGGCGGGTCGCTGGAACTGATCCGGCTGGAAAACGGGCGCAAGCTCAATGCCTGCACGCTGCCGCTGGGTGTGATCAGGCTGAATGACCGTGCCGATGGCGATCTGGCCCGCGCCCGCGCGCTGGTGGACGAGGATCTGGCCAGGGTTGGGTGGCTGGATGACGTGCATGGCCAGGACCTGTACCTGGTGGGCGGGGCGTTTCGCGCGCTGGCACGCATGCAGATCGCCCGGACGGCCTACCCACTGAATATCGTGCATCTGTACAGCCTCACGCCCGATGTTACGCGGGAAATGGCGGACTGGATCATTGGTGCGGGCAAGCGTTCGCTCGAACGCCTGCCCGGCGTGCCGCGCAAGCGGCTGGAGGATGCGCCTTACGCCGCGACGGTGCTGCGCAGGCTCATGCGGCGTACGCATTCAACGGGGCTGGTGTTCTGTGTCGATGGCCTGCGCGAAGGCTGGTACATGCGCAACGTCGCCGCCAGCGTGTCGGGAAATGACCCGCAGGATGCCGTCGCGCGTGAAATGTGCAGCATGCTGGGACGCAGCATGACCCTGCCCGAACGTCTGGCGGAATGGACCGCGCCCCTTTTCCCGGATGAAGGTCAGGTCGCAACCCGCCTGCGCAGCGTTGCATGCTGGCTGTCGGACGTGGGCGCGCATGATCACCCCGAGTACCGCGCGGAACAGACCTATCTGCGTATCCTGCGCATGCAGGGGGTGGGCTTTACCCATCAGGCGCGTGCGTTCCTGTCACTGACGCTTGCGGTCCGGTATGGCGCGGATCTGTCGGTGGCGTATCTGCAGCCGTCGCGGCAGCTGCTGGATCAGGTACAGTTTGGCCGTGCCGTGGCGCTGGGGCAGGCATTGCGGCTGGCCTATACCGTCAGTGGCGGGACCGAGGCGCTGCTGGATGGCACGCGGCTGGACTGTATGGACGGCGTCCTGTCGCTGCATTTCGCGCCGGGGCGCGATGTGGTGCAGGGCGAAAGCGTGCGCCGCAGGCTGGAACGGCTGGGCACTGCGCTGGATATGACGGTCAGGATCCGCGATCACTGATCTGACCGGCAGGAACTGAATACAGGGCGATATGGGCATGCGGCATGGACATGGGCGCGACCTGCTGCTGATCCGTGGCGGCATGGTGGTGACGGGGCAGGCCAGCCTGCGGGTGGATGTGCTGTGTGGCGGCGCGGACGGGATCCTGGCCGTCGGTCCCGATCTGGATATTCCCGCCGGGTGCGCGGTGGTGGATGCCGGTGGCCTGCTGGTTATGCCCGGCGGGGTGGACGCGCATACCGCCATCGGCGCGGATGAGGCGGGATTCGCCTGCACGATGGACGCCCTGTCCGGTGGTACGACCACCATACTCGACACCATGTGCCCCGGGAATGACGGGCTGGATGCGGCGTGGCGGGCGTGGCGGCATGCGGCACGCCGGTCGCATGTCGATGTCGGGCTGCATATGGCGCTGCCGGATGCGGGCGAAGCCGTGCTGGATGGCATGGACGCGCTGGTGATGGACAGGGGCGTGAACACCTTTCATCTGTCCATGGCGGCCGGGCTGTCTGACCGCGCCATCCTGAAACTGTCCCGCCATGCCACGGATTGCGGGGCGTTGTGCCGGATTGCCGCCCAGAACGCGCAGGCCGTGGCCTATCTGCGTGCGGAACTGGATCAGGCGGGCATTACCGGCGGGGAAGCCTGCCTGCTGTCGGCCCCCCCGCAGGTCGAGGCCGAAGCGGTGGACCGTGCCATCATGCTGGCGGGCCTCGTGGGTGCGCCAGTGCATGTGGGGCCGGTTTCCACCACCGGGGCCACGGAGGGCCTTGCGCGCGCGCGCCTGCGCGGGCAGCGGGTGGAGGGGCATGTGCTGGCCCCGCATCTGGTCGTGGATGAAGCGGTCTATGATCCCGAAGGGGATAGGGCAGGCGAACCCGACCCGTATCTGACCCTGCCGCCCTTTCGTGACGTGGCCCATCGGCGTGCGCTGTGGGGGGCTGTGGCATCGGGCAACATCGGCATGGTCGCCAGCGGGTTCCGTGCGGCGGGCATGGGGGACGACGGGCTGGTGGACGGCCTTGCGCAGCGCATGCGCGTGGTCTGGCGGCATGGCGTGCAGGCGGGCGTGCTGACGGCGGAGGAATTCGTGGCCGTCACGTCACAGGCGGCGGCGCGCGCCTTCAATATTTACCCTCGCAAGGGGGCGATCATGCCGGGCGCGGATGCGGATATCGTCCTGTGGGACGGCGGGGCGGAAGAAACGTGCCCCGCTGCCCCGTCCGCCCTGTATGCGGGGATCACGCTGGGGGGGCGTGCGGTGCAGGTCATTCGCGGCGGGGTGACGGTGTGGAAGGACAACAGGCCGTACGCCGCCGCGTGGCGCGGGTCGTATGTGCCATGCCCGGCGTTCCGTCCCGCGCTGTCGGCACGGATGCGCAGGGCGGCGCACCTGTCCACGCGTGACGGGGAACCATAGGATCACGACCTTTCTTGTTTTGCCGGGGTGACAAGGCGCGATCAGGTTCCATATATTACGTATATCAAAACAAAAGGCTGTTCCGGCTGTCTGCCTTGAGGGGGGTGAGGCAGTCATGTGGCCATGATCAGAGGGAACAGATTTGACGGGGATCAGACACGGTATCCGTTTCTATGTCGGAAACGAATGCCACACGTTGGCCGATGTCGCGCCAACGCGTACGCTGCTGGACTGGCTGCGCGAGGATCGCGGCCTGACCGGCACCAAGGAAGGCTGTAACGAAGGCGATTGCGGGGCGTGCACCGTTCTGGTGGTGCGGTTGGAGGGCGACCGGCTGGTCTGGCGTGCGGTCAATGCCTGCATCCAGTTCGTCTCGATGCTGGACGGCGCGCAGGTCCTGACCATCGAGGACGTACGCGCCCCCGATGGCAGCCTGCATCCGGTACAGCAGGCCATGGTGGACCAGCATGGCTCGCAGTGTGGCTTCTGCACGCCCGGCTTTGTCATGTCCATGGTGGCGGGCCGCAAGGCCGACGGACTGGCGCAGGATGAGCACGCAATTGACGACATGCTGGCGGGCAACCTGTGCCGCTGCACCGGCTACGCGCCCATCGTGCGTGCCATGCGGCAGGCCATGGAAGCAGGGCCTGACCATTTTGATGCGCAGGCCCATGCGATTGCGGATCGCCTGCGCGCCCTTCGCGATGGCGCGACGGTGGAACTTGGCGGGCCTGCGGGCCGCCTGACCATTCCGGCGACAGGGGACGCGCTGGCGCAGACCATGGTGGCGGACCCCGATGCACGGATCGTGGCCGGCGCGACCGATGTGGGCCTGTGGGTGACCAAGGGTATGCGCGACCTGCCGCATATCGTCACCATCGGGCAGGTGCCCGACCTGCGCCGGATCGAATGCAGTGCGGACGGCGTGTACCTGGGTGCCGCCGTAACGTGGCAGGAAGCGCGTGCGGCGCTGGCGGACATCCTGCCGCAGCCGGATGCGGAGGTAATCCGCCGCATCGGGTCCGTGCAGGTGCGCAACAGCGGCACGGTATGCGGCAACATCGCCAACGGTTCGCCCATTGGTGACGGACCGCCGGTGCTGATCGCGGCGGGGGCGAAGCTGCACCTGCGCCGTGGGGATGCGCGGCGTGTTATCGCGCTGGAAGATTTCTTCATCGATTACGGCAAACAGGACCGCGCGCCGGGTGAGTTCGTGGAAGGCGTGAGCATTCCCCGTCCCACGCCGGATACCGTGGTCCGGGCATGGAAGGTTTCCAAACGGTTCGATCAGGATATTTCGGCCATTCTGGGGGCTTTTTCGCTCACGATCGCGCCTGATGGCACCATCACCAATGCCCGCGTGGCCTTTGGTGGCATGGCGGCCACACCGCGCCGCGCCAGCCGGACGGAAGCCGCACTTGAAGGCCGGAAGTGGGACGAGACCACGCTGGCTGCTGCGCGGCAGGCCATGATGGATGATTTCGCGCCCATTACCGACATGCGGGCCAGCGACTGGTACCGCCGCACCGTCGCGGCCAATCTGCTGACCCGGCTTTACGCCGATTGCGGACCACGGGACGCACGTGCACAGACCAGCGTGCGCGCCGCGTGCGCCGCTGCGGGAGAACACGCACATGGCTGATGGAAACGGCTTTGCCACGACGGCCCCTGCGTCGGGGGACGGCATTGTGGCCGGTGGCGCATCACGCAGCCTGCGGCATGAAAGTGCCGCCATGCACGTGCAGGGCAGTGCCGCCTATATTGATGATCTGCCCGAACCGCGCGGCACGCTGCACCTTGTCCCGGGGCTGAGCGCGCGCGCCCATGCCCGCATCGTGTCCATGGATCTTGATGCAGTAAGGCAGGCCGAAGGCGTGGTGGGTGTCTATACCGCCGCCGATATTCCCGGCGAGAATCAGATCAGCCCCGTCGGCAAGGGGGATGAGCCCCTGCTGGCGAGCACCGAGGTCTCGTTTTATGGCCAGCCTTTATTCGTGGTCGCCGCGACCACGCGCATGGCTGCACGCCGGGCCGTGCGGCTGGCCAGAGTGGAATATGAAGACCTGCCTGCCATCCTGAACGTGGCCGAGGCCCGCGCGGCGGGTAGTCCCATGGTCTGGCGACCGATGGAAATGAAGCGTGGCGACGTGGTGGCCGGGCTGGAGCACGCGCCCCGCAGGCTGTCTGGCCGCATTACCGTGGGCGGGCAGGAACATTTCTACCTCGAAGGGCAGATCGCCCTTGCCCGTCCGGGTGAGGAAGGGGAGATGCATGTCACCTCCTCCACCCAGCATCCGACCGAAACCCAGCACATGGTCGCCCATGTGCTGGACCGTCCCGCCAACCTGGTGACGGTGGAGGTCCGGCGCATGGGCGGCGGCTTTGGCGGCAAGGAAACGCAGGCCAATGCCTGTGCCTGCCTTTCGGCGCTGGTGGCCGACCTGACCGGGCGCGCGGCCAAGATGCGACTGGACCGTGACGACGACATGACCATGACCGGCAAGCGGCATGATTTCGTCATTGATTACGATGTCGGCTATACCGACGAGGGACATATCCTTGCGGTGGACATGGTGCTGGCGGCGCGGTGCGGGTGGTCGGCCGACCTGTCCGGCCCCGTGATCGACCGTGCGCTGTTCCATGCGGACAATGCCTATTTCTATCCCGATGTGCGCCTGCGCTCCGAACCGCTGCGCACCAATACGCAGTCCAATACCGCCTATCGCGGCTTTGGCGGCCCGCAGGGCATTGTCGCGGCCGAGCGCGTGATCGAGGAAATTGCCTTCGCCACCGGCCTTGATCCGCTGGAGGTCAGGCTGCGCAATGCCTATGGCACGCATGACCGCAACGTCACGCCCTACAACATGGTGGTCGAGGACTCGATTACCGCAGACGTCCTGCCTGAACTGGCGCGACGCTGCCATTATGTGAAACGGCGCGAGGCCTGCCGTGCATTCAATGCCGGCAGTCCCTACCTGCGGCGCGGTATTGCGATCACGCCGGTCAAGTTCGGCATTTCCTTTACCGCCACGCATTACAATCAGGCGGGCGCGCTGGTTCATGTCTATACCGACGGGTCGGTGCAGGTGAATCACGGCGGCACGGAAATGGGGCAGGGCCTGCATACCAAGATGGTGCAGGTCGTCATGCGTGAACTGGGGCTGGGCACGGATCAGGTGCGCATTACCGCCACCACGACGGGCAAGGTGCCCAATACGTCGGCTACCGCCGCGTCGTCCGGGGCGGACCTCAATGGCATGGCGGTGCTGGACGCGGTGCGCCGGATCAAGCGCAGGCTGGTGGAATTCGCGGCCGGCCACTGGAACGTGGCCGAGGACGACGTCCGCTTCGCGCCCGATGGCGTGCATGTCGGGCAGAAGGTGATCGCGTTTTCGCACCTGACGCGGCAGGCCTATTTTGCACGTGTGTCCATGTCCGCCAACGGGTTTTACAAGACGCCCAAGATTTCATGGAACGGGGATACGGGGCAGGGCCGTCCCTTCTATTACTTTGCATACGGGGCGGCGTGTTCGGAGGTCGTGATCGACCTGCTGACGGGGGAGATGAAGATCGACCGCGTGGACATCCTTCATGACGCGGGGCAGTCCCTGAACCCTGTTCTGGACATCGGGCAGGTCGAAGGCGGCTTCGTGCAGGGCGCCGGATGGCTGACCTGCGAGGAACTGGTATGGGATAAGGCGGGCCGCCTGCGCACGCATGCGCCCAGCACGTACAAGATCCCGGCCTGCTCCGACCGCCCACGGGTGTTCAATGTCGAACTGCTGGAAAACGCGCCCAACCGGGAATACAGCATTTTCCGCTCCAAGGCCGTGGGGGAACCGCCATTCGTCCATGGGGTGTCGGTGCTGCAGGCGGTGTCCGATGCGCTGGCCAGTCTGGATGACTATCGCACCTGTCCCCGTCTGGACGCGCCCGCCACGCCGGAAATGATCCTGCGCGTGGCCGAACGCATGCGGCACGGCAACCCGCCCGCCGCCTGATCACATGGGCATGCAGATGCGCGCGGATCTGGCGCGATGGCGGATGTCAGGCCAGCCCATCGCCCGGATCAGTGTATCGGACGCGCGGGGGTCCACCCCGCGTGAGGCCGGAACCTTCATGCTGGTCACCCCCACAGAACAGTCTGGCACGATCGGTGGCGGGGATCTGGAATGGAACGCCATCCACCACGCCCGCAGGCTGCTGGAACATGGCGGCGACGCGCTGGTCCAGCGCATAAGCCTGGGGGGTAATTCGGGCCAGTGCTGCGGCGGGGAGGTCTGGCTGAACCTTGACCTGCCCGCCCCCCACAGGCTGGACGCCATCATGGAACAGCTGGAACACCAGCGCCGGATGCAGCCGCTGCTGCTTCTGTTCGGGGCGGGGCATGTGGGCCGCGCGCTGGCGCATGTGCTGGTCCCGCTGCCGCTGCGCCTTGCATGGTGCGATTCGCGCCCGCATGAATTCGGTTCAACCATTCCCCCGGGGGTAGAGGTGCATGACGATGGCGCATGGGAACGTCTGGTCGCCAGCGCGCCCGCGGGTTCAGGCGCGCTGGTCCTGACGCAGAGCCATGCGCTGGACAGCGTTATTGTTGCATCCATCCTGGAACGGGGGGATTTTCGATATGTCGGCCTGATTGGTTCGCATACGAAGCGCCGCCGGTTCGAAGCCGGGTTCCGCCAGATCGGCCTGCCGGAAGACCGCATCGCCGCACTGGTCTGCCCGATCGGGGACCGGGGCGTGCGTGACAAGCGGCCCGCCGTCATCGCCGCACTGGTCGCGGCAGAAATTGTTACCCGCTTCCTGCACCCCGTGCAGGCGGGCGGTCATGTAAACGGGGATGACACCAGCCCATGAACGATCCGCTTTCCCGTACGCCCCGCATGATGCGGCTGCACGCGCGGGGCATTTCCTATTTCAACGCCGTGCGGGAATGCCGCTCCATCCGCGAGGCGGCGCGAAGGCTGAACGTCACGCCGTCCGCCCTGACCCGCCAGCTTGCGCAGATGGAGGCGGAAATCGGCGCCCCCCTGTTCGACCGCCTGCCCGATGGCATGGTGCTGACGGAAGTGGGCACGATCATGGCCCGGCATATCGTTACCGTCATGCAGGATGCCGCCCGGACGGAGGAACAGATCAACGCCCTGTCCGGTCGGCATGACGGGCGGCTGCGTATCATGGCGGTGGAAGGGATTGCGGGACAGCTGCTGCCCGCCCTGCTGGAACGCATCATTTCCGCCTATCCGGCCGTGGAACTGCATGTGGAAGTCGGTGCGCCCAAGACCATCGTCTCCGCCCTGCAGGACGGGCGGGTGGATCTGGGCATTGCGTTTTCGCTGGCGCTGTACCCCGAACTGCGGCGGGTGGCGGTGGGGCATTTCCCTGTTGGCGCGGTGGTGCGCGCGGACCATCCGCTGGCGCACCTGCGCACGGTCACGGTGGAGGAATGTACGGCCTATCGCCTGATCCTGCCTACACGCACGCTGTCGCTGTACCGTGTCATGGAACCCATGCTGCGCCCGTGGCAGGACCGGCTGAACGTGGTGTTGCAGACCGGATCGATCGAACTGACCAACCGCATGGTGCAGGCGGGCGTCGGGCTGGCGTTCCAGTCCCCGCTGGCGGTGGGCGTGCAGCCGGGACAGGACACCCTGCGCCATGTGCCGCTGCGTGATACCCGGGCGGTTACGGACCTCGGGGCCTATGTGCGGGAATCCCGCTGGCTGCCGCCGCTGCTGGAAACGGTGATTGAGGAACTGCGCCTGGAACTGCGGCGTGTGCAGGGTGTCAGCGATGAACGGGTGGTCTGACATCTGTTGCGTTTTGGGCAACGGAACGGTCAAATCATTATACTAGACGAAACAGGGGGAAGGCTGGTTAGATTTCCCCATCATGGTGCGGTTGGGGGAATATCCGCATGGCGTCGGGGGACGCCATGCGGGCTGCATCAACACACAGTAAAAAATGAATGGGAACCCGCAGATGGATACCACAACGCAGCCGAATGCCGGGACGGCCGGCGGGCTTGCTGCACTGGATGCGGCAGTGCGCCGGGATCTTGAGATCATCCGTTATCCCCGCAAGGAATGGGTTCCCCCCATGGAACGTGACGGCCAGCGCGTGCTGGACGTGGCCATTATCGGGGGCGGGCAGGGTGGTCTTGCCACAGCCTTCGCGCTTAAGCGCAATAACATCACCAATGTCCGCATCTTTGACCGTGCGGCCAAGGGGGGCGAAGGCCCGTGGGTGACATTCGCGCGCATGATCACGCTGCGCACGCCCAAATACGTGACCGGCCCCGACCTTGGCGTGCCGTCCCTGACCCCGCGTTCGTGGTACGAAGCGCAGTATGGCGCCGAAGCCTGGGAAAAGCTGGACAAAATTCCGCGTGGGCAGTGGCAGGCCTATCTGGACTGGTACCGCGACATCCTGAAGCTGCCGGTCGCCAATGACCATGATTTCCAGGGCGTGACATGGGAAGGTGGCCTGCTGCGCCTGACCTTCCGTCGTCCCGACGGTTCGACCCATGTGCATTACGCGCGCAAGCTGGTGCTGGCTACCGGGATCGAAGGCTGCGGGTCGTGGCATGTGCCCGACTTCGTCCGCGATGGCCTGCCGCGTGCGCGGTATGCCCACACGTCGGAAAACATTGATTTCGCGGCGCTGAAGGGCAAGCGGATCGGTGTGCTGGGGGCTGGTGCCTCGGCGTTTGATAACGCGGCCACGGCGCTGGAAGACGGTGCGGGCAGCGTGACGCTGTGCCTGCGGCGCAAGGAAATCCCGTCCATCAACCCGTACCGGTGGATGGAAAATACCGGCTTCCTCGCCTATTACCCCGCCCTGTCGGATGAGCTGCGCTGGGGCTTCATGCGCCGGATTTTCGAACTCAACCAGCCGCCGCCGCAGGATACGTTCTGGCGCTGCCGTCGGCATGCGAACTTCTCCTTCCGCACGGGCTGTCCCTGGACGGGCGTGCGCATGGACGGGGATGAGATCGTGGTCGATTCGCCCACTGGTGAGATGCGGTTCGATTTCGTGATTATCGGCACGGGTTTCACAACCGACCTGTCCCGCAGGGCCGAGACGAAATCCTTCGCCCCCTCCGTCGCGCTGTGGGGTGATCGCTACACCGCACCCGCCGGGTCGGAAAGCGCCGTGCTGGAAAGCTATCCCTATCTGGGGGAAAACTACCAGTTCCTGCCGCGCCGTGCGGATGATCCGCTGGCGCCCATGCTGGCGAACATCCATAATTTCACGTTCTCCGCCACGCCAAGCATGGGTCTGTCGGGGGCGTCCATCAGCGGCATGCGCTTTGGCGTGGAGCGTCTGGCACACGGGCTTGGGCGTGACCTGTACGTGGCCGATGGCAGGCAGCACCTTGAAAGTCTGCTGGCCTATGACGTGCCGGAACTGGTCAGTCTCGACCCTCCTGTTGCATGATGCGTCCCGGGTAGAGTTATCCATTCGGGAGAAAGTTGATCAGATGAGCAGTGCAGCACACCTTTCCCCTTCCGCGCCGGCCATGACCGGCGCGGGGGGGCATGATGACCGCAAGGGGCCACCCGTGGCCGATATGGCGCGGATTATCGGCCTGTCCATTCCGGCCGCCTGCATGCCCGATGTCGTGGCGAATACCGCCCTGCTGCATGGTTATGCCGATCTGGTCAGCGGTTTTGCGCTGCCTGATGACTGCGAACCCGCCTATGAGTACACGCCATGACCGGTCAGGGGCACAAGGCGGGCGCCGCCCTTGCCATTGCGGCGGATGTACGTGCCGGACGCCGCAGCGCCGTATCGGTCGTGACCGCTGTCATCGGGGATATCGAAGCCCGTGACACCCGTTTCAACAGTGTGACCCGCATCCTTGGCCCCGCCGCCGTGGCGCAGGCCGAGGAGGTGGACAAGGCCGTTGCGGCGGGTCGCGATCCCGGCCCGCTGGCGGGGGTGCCCTTTGGGGTGAAGGACCTGTTTGACGTCCGTGGCGAGGTCACCACGGCAGGCTCCATCGTCCTGCGCGACAACCTGCCCGCCACGCGCGATGCGGAGGTGGTCGAACGCCTGCGCGCGGCAGGCGCCGTGCCGGTCGCGACGCTGAACATGGATGAATTCGCCTACGGCTTTTCCACCGAAAACGCCCATACCGGCACAACACGCAATCCGCATGATCCCGCGCGTCTGGCCGGTGGGTCATCGGGCGGGTCGGCGGCATCGGTGGCTGCGGGCCTGCTGCCGTTCACGCTGGGGTCGGACACCAACGGGTCCATCCGCGTTCCGTCCTCGCTGTGCGGGGTGTGGGGGCTGAAGCCGACATACGGGCAGATGCCGCTGCGCGGTGTCTATCCGTTCGTGGCCAGCCTGGACGTGGTTGGCCCGATGGCCGACACGGTCGAGGATCTGCGGGCGGTGTACGGCATCATGGCCGGTGGGCTGCATATGGGCGAACCCGACGTGGGTGATGTGCGCGTGGCCCGCCTTGGCGGATGGTTTGCCGAAAATATCAGCCCCGAACTTGCCGCTGGCATTGACCGTGTCATGGCGCATCTGGGGCATGACCGGGTGATCGAACTGCCTGAAGTCGCGCGTGCGCGGGCCTCGGCGTTTTTGATCAGCGCGGCGGAAGGGGGCAACCTGCACCTGCCGCGCCTGCGCCGCCGGGCCATGCAGTATGATCCCGCCACGCGCGGGCGGCTTATGGCCGGGGCCATGCTGCCTGCCGCGACATTCGTGCAGGCGCAGCGTTTCCGTCGCTGGTTCCGCGGGCATGTACATGCCGCCCTTGCCAATGCTGACGTTCTGGTGGCGCCCACCACGGTGGGTGTCGCACCCCGGATTGACCAGCCATCCATTACCGTGAATGGCAGGACGGTATCCGCCCGCGCCAACCTTGGCATCTTCACGCAGCCGATCAGCCTTGCCGGGCTGCCGGTGCTGGCGGCCCCGCTGGCGGTTGATGGCCTGCCGCAGGGCATCCAGCTTATCGGTGCACCGGGTGGGGAAGCGAAGCTGTTTGCCGTGGCGGCCGAACTGCAGCGCGCGGGTCTGGCGGCCTGCCGCCCGATTGAGGCAGGATACGCACGGAAGGACAGCTGATGCTGAATACGCCGCGTTCATGCCGGGGGATGGTCACATCCCCCCACCACCTGGCCAGTCAGGCCGGGCTGGACGTGCTCAAGGCCGGGGGCACGGCAATTGAGGCCGCAGTCGCTACCGCCGCAGCCCTGGCTGTGGTCTATCCACACATGACCGGGATTGGCGGGGATGCATTCTGGCTGACCATGTGGCCCGATGGCCGCGTGGAAACCATCGATGCCTGTGGGGCGGCCGCGCAGAAGGCCGACCCCGCCTTTTACCATGCCGCGGGGCTGGATACGATTCCATGGCGCGGCCCGCTTGCGGCCAATACCGTGGCGGGCACCGTATCGGGCTGGGACATGGCGCTGTCATGGAGCCATGCCATGACGCCCGCCCTGCCACTGGGGCGGGTACTGCGTGATGCGCTGTATTACGCGGAACAGGGCGTGCCCGTAACCGACAGTGCGGCCAACCTGACCCGCGCGAAGTTTGATGAACTGAAGGACGTACCAGGTTTCCGGGAGATGTTCACACCCGGTGGCCGCCTGCCACAGCCCGGTGACATCCTGCACAATCCGCGCCTTGCCACGACCCTGCGGCGGCTGGCGGATGAAGGGCTGTCCAGTTTCTATCGGGGCACTGTGGCGCGCGAGATCGCAGCCGACCTGAATGACGTGGGCAGCCCGCTCGTGCTTGCGGACCTGCAGGCGCACAGGGCAACGCACCAGCCCGCGCTGCATGCGCGTATCCATGGAGCGGACCTGTACAACCTCGCACCGCCGACGCAGGGGGTTGCGTCCCTGCTGATCCTTGCGCTGTTCGACCGGCTGAAGGCGGCGAAGGCGGATGATTTCGATTACCTGCACGGGCTGGTTGAAGCGACCAAGCAGGCATTCCGCTATCGCGATACCCATGTGGGCGATCCCGCCTACATGACCGTTCAGGCACAGGACATCCTTGATGACCGCAAGGCGCTTGATCGCATGGCCGCCAGCATCGACCCCAACCGGGCGGCGCCGTGGCCGTGGCAGTCGCAGGCGGGGGACACGGTCTGGCTTGGTGTGATTGATTCCGACGGACTGGCCGTCAGCATGATCCAGAGCCTGTATTTCGAATACGGGTCCGGTGTCGTGCTGCCGCGCACCGGTATTGTCTGGCAGAACCGTGGCACCAGCTTCGGACTGGACCCGCAGGGCTGGAATGGCCTGCGTCCCGGCCGCAAGCCGTTCCATACGCTCAACCCCGCCGGCGCACGTTTTGATGACGGGCGGACCATGGTCTATGGCACCATGGGGGGCGAGGGGCAGCCACAGACGCAGTCCGCCATTTTCACCCGCTACGCACGTTACGGCATGGAACTGCAGGAAGCCGTCACGGCGCCGCGCTGGCTGCTGGGGCGGACATGGGGCGAAAGCAGTGTCAGCCTGAAATACGAAGACCGCTTCGACCCTGAGGTCATCGCCCGGATGCAGGCGGCGGGACACCAGATGGAACGGGTTGAGCCGTTTTCTTCCACAATGGGCCATGCGGGCGCACTGGTGCGCCATAAATCGGGCCTGCTGGAAGGGGCGACCGACCCGCGTAGTGATGGATGTGTGGCGGCATGGTAATGCAGGCAGGTAAAACAATGGATCATCCCTGTGGTGCGCGTGCCGTGGCGCGATGTACAGAACTGGGCCGTGCGCCGTATTCGGATATGGAAGGGGGGCTGTTCCGCCCCTATCTCAGCCCGTCCTACCGTGCGACCTGCGGGCGACTGGCGGAGTGGATGCGCGACGCTGGCATGACCACCCGTATGGATGCCGCAGGCAACCTTGTCGGGCGGTATGAAGGTCTTGCGCCCGATGCCCCGGTCGTGCTGCTGGGGTCGCATATCGACAGCGTGCGCGATGGCGGGTTCTTTGACGGGATGCTGGGCGTAATCCTTGGCATCGAGACGGTGGCCCATTTCGCGCGGCAGGGAAAACGCTTTCCCTTCGCGCTGGAAGTCATCGGGTTTGGTGATGAGGAAGGATCACGCTTTCCGTCCGGCATGCTGACCTCCCATGCCGTGGCAGGCGTGCTGGATAACCCGGATCCGGCCATGTCCGACTGGGCCGAGACTGCGACCCTGTCCAGCGCACTGGAGGCATTCGGGCTGGATGTGGGGCAGATGCAGTCCGCGTCCCGCAAGGGCGACCCGGTCGTGGCCTATATCGAGGCACATATCGAACAGGGTCCGGCGCTGGAAGCCGAAGGCCGCGCCCTTGGCGTGGTCAGCGCCATCGCGGCCCAGTACCGCTACCGCGTGACGCTGCGTGGCATGGCGGGCCATGCGGGCACGGTGGCCATGAAGCTGCGGCGCGACGCGCTGGCGGGGGCGGCGGACATCATCCTTGCCGCTGAACGCATTGGCCGTGCCGGTAAGGACGGGCTGGTGGCCACTGTCGGGTCGCTGGATGTCATGCCGGGGGCGGCCAACGTCGTGCCGGGCGAAGTGGTGTTGACCATTGATGTCCGGGCCGGCACCGACGCCACGCGCGACCGCGCGGCGGCGGCAATCCTGGAGGAAGCCCGTCAGGTGGCCGAGCGGCGCGGACTGGAGATGGATGTGGCGCTGCAGCAGGATCTGGACGCCACGCCGTGCGATCCCGCGCTGACCGCGCTTATGGAACAGGCGGTGCATGACGTAACCCATGCCCCTGCGCCGCTGCTGGTCAGTGGTGCGGGACATGATGCGATGATCATGGCGCATCTGGCCCCGGTTTCCATGCTGTTTATCCGGTGCGCGGGTGGTATCAGCCATAACCCGGCTGAATCCGTGACCGATGACGATACGGATGCCGCGCTGCGGGCGATGATTACTTTTATCGGACTTTTTGAGAGACGTTTCGGATGACCCAGACCTTTTTCGGCCAGATCAACCCTCCCGCCCGGCTGCTGATGGGGCCGGGACCGGTCAATGCGCACCCGCGCGTGCTGCGGGCCATGGCGGCCGACATGCTGGGTCAGTTCGACCCGGAAATGACCGAATACATGAACCAGACGATGGACCTGTACCGTCAGGTGTTCATGACCAACAACCGCTGGACATTCCTGGTTGATGGCACGGCGCGCGCCGGGATCGAGGCATCGCTTGTCTCGCTGGTTGAACCGGGCATGAAACTGCTGATCGTGCGCGCGGGCCGCTTCGGGCTGCTGCTGTCCGAAATCGCGCAGCGCATTGGCGCGGAAATCGTGACGCTGGACATTCCGTGGGGCGAGGTCGCGACGCTGGAGCAGATCGAGGACGCACTCACCACCCACCGTCCGCATGTGCTGGCGTGTATCCATGGCGATACCTCCACCACCGTTGCCCAGCCGCTTGATGGTGTGGGCGCGCTGTGCCGCAAATATGGCGTACTATCCTATGTCGACACCACCGCCACGCTGGGTGGCATGGAAGTTGCGACCGATCGCTGGGGCGTGGATGTGGTCAGTTCAGGGCTGCAGAAATGCATGGGTGGCCCGCCGGGTTCGGCCCCCATCACCATTTCCGACCGTGCGGCGGAACATATCTTCGCCCGCCGCCATGTCGAGGCCGGGATCCGTGGCGCGGATACGCATGACGGCACGCGCGTGCGCATTCCCTCGAACTATTTCGACCTGGCCATGATCATGGATTACTGGTCTGAAAAGCGGCTGAACCATCATACAGAAGCCACCTCCATGCTGTATGGCGCGCGTGAAGCCGCCCGTATCGTGCTGGAAGAGGGGCTGCAGGCCCGCTTCGCCCGCCATGCCAGTGCATCACGTGCGATGTGTGCGGGCATGCGCGCGCTGGGGCTGGAACTGTTTGGTTGCGACGACTACCGCATGACCAACGTGACCGGTGTCTACATTCCCAAGGGCATTGACGGTGAAAAGGTCCGTGGCCGCATGCGCGAGGATTTCGAAATCGAGATCGGTTCCGCCTTCGGCCCGCTGCAGGGCAAGATCTGGCGCATTGGCGCAATGGGCTACAACGCGGAAAAGCACAAGGTGCTGCTGACCATCGGTGCGCTGGAAACCGTCCTGCGCCACGAAGGCTACAGCTTTGCCGCAGGCAGCGGTGTCGATGCCGCCCTTGCGGCCTATAACGCATAAGAACGGGGGATCTGGCGTAATGTCTGAAACGGGTAGCTATCCCCGCGATCTGGTTGGGTACGCGGGGAACCCGCCGGATGCGAAGTGGCCCGGCGGCGCGCGGATCGCGGTGCAGTTCGTCATCAATTATGAAGAGGGGGCCGAGAACTCGGTCCTGCATGGTGATCGCGGGTCGGAAGCGTTCCTGTCGGAAATGGTCGGGGCGCAGTCGATTACCGGCGCGCGCGCGATCGCGATGGAAAGCCTGTATGAATATGGTTCCCGTGCCGGGTTCTGGCGGCTGCACCGCATCTTTACCCAGCGTAAGCAGCCTCTGACGGTCTTTGGCGTGGCGGCGGCCATGGCGCGTAACCCCGCAGCGGTTGCGGCAATGAAGGACGCAGGCTGGGAAATCGCGTCCCACGGGCTGCGCTGGATCGATTACCAGCACGTGCCCGAAGCAGTGGAACGCGCGCATATCCAGGAATGTATCGCGCTGCATACGAAGCTGACGGGGTCACGCCCGCTGGGCTGGTATCAGGGGCGTACCAGCCCCAATACCGCGCGTCTGGTGGCGGAAGAAGGCGGCTTTGTATACGACGCGGATTCCTATGCCGATGACCTGCCATATTATGACCGCAGCAACGGCCGCGCGCAGCTCATCGTGCCCTATACGCTGGATGTGAACGACATGCGCTTTGTCGCGCTGAACGGCTTTACCGAAGGTGAGCAGTTCTTCAACTACCTGCGTGACACCTTTGATGAACTGTATGAGGAAGGTGCTGACAAACCGCGCATGATGTCCGTTGGCCTGCACTGCCGTGTGGCGGGCCGTCCGGGGCGTGCGCGGGCTGTGGCGCGTTTCCTTGACTATATCGCCACACGCGAAAAGGTATGGGTCGCAACCCGGCTGGATATCGCCCGGCACTGGCTGGATGTGCATCCGGCATGAAAAACGTGATGGATCGGGTCAACGGGGCGTCCACAGTCCGGTTTGTGGAACTGTTCGGCCCGATATACGAACATTCCCCATGGATTGCCCAGCGTGCGCATGCCCATGGTCCCTTTGCCGACGGGGAGGCCATGCTGGCTGCCATGCGGCATGAACTGGACCGGGCGACGGATGCGGAAAAAATGGCGTTGATCCGTGCCCATCCCGAACTGGCGCAGCGCATGGGCGTGGATCCGACGCTGACATCCGCATCAGCGGCGGAGCAGGCATCCGCCGGGCTGGATCGCCTGACGCCAGATGAATTCACAACATTCCGCACCCTGAATGATGCCTATGCCGCAAGGTTCGGCATTCCGTTCATTATCTGCGTGCGCCGGTCGGACAAGGAAGGCATCCTGAACGGGATCCGTACCCGGCTGGACAATACGCCGGAAGAAGAACAGCAGGCCGCCCTGCGTGAAATTAACAAGATTGCCGCCCTGCGACTGGCGGATGTGCTGGCGCGGCTGGAGCAGGAACCATGAGCACCCTTTCCACCCATGTTCTTGACCTTGTTTCGGGCAAGCCCGCCGCAGGCATGGCGATCAGCCTGTGGGCAGGCCATGAATGCCTGTTCCGTGGCGTGACCAATGTGGATGGCCGCTGCCCGGAACTGGGCCAGACGACAGGGGACATGCAGGCGGGATCATACCGGCTGGAATTCGCCGTGGCGGATTATTTCCGTACGCGCGATGTCGCGTTGTCCGACCCGCCGTTCCTTGATGTCGTGCCGATTGCCTTCGGCATGGCGCAGGTAGCACCGGGGGAAAAGGGCGGGCATTACCATGTGCCGCTGCTGGTCTCGCCCTACGGATTCTCGACCTATCGGGGCAGCTGAGTAGCGTATTTGTGACAGAATAAAAGTTTTTGGGTGTCGCCTTTTTTTAAAGGCGGCGTTCTCCGAAGCCTGTTGAAAAAAGCTTCACCAGAAAACGTCTTTAATAAAAAAGGGCCGTAGCGTCTGATCCGCCACGGCCCCTTTTTTATTTCCCCATGGTGGGAGAAATGGATCAGACCAGCGCCTGCTTCAGGGCTGCAGTCAGTTCGGTCGTGGTGGCCTTGCCGCCCAGGTCACCCGTGCGCACGGCGCCCGAGGTAATGACCTTCTCGATGGCCTTGTCGATACGGGTGGCCAGATCCTGACGGCCGACATGCGCCAGCATCATGTTGGCAGCCAGCAGCAGCGATGTCGGGTTGGCCTTGTTCTGGCCAGCAATGTCGGGTGCCGAACCATGGACGGCTTCAAACACGGCGGCTTTTTCGCCAATGTTGGCACCCGGCGCAAGGCCAAGACCACCAACCAGACCGGCGGTCAGGTCAGACAGGATGTCACCAAACAGGTTGGTGGTGACAATGCAGTCATACTGCCACGGATCGGTCACCAGCTGCATGGCGCAGGCATCGACGATCCGTTCGTTCACTTCCACGCGACCTTCATATTCCTTGGCGACCTTGCGGCCTTCTTCAAGGAACAGGCCCGTCAGCAGCTTCAGGATGTTGGCCTTGTGCACCAGGGTGACGCGCTTGCGGTTGTTCTTGACCGCGTATTCAAAGGCATAGCGCACGATGCGGTTGCATTCCTTGCGCGTGGTGTAGCCTGCGCTGGTGGCGATGGCATGCGGGTCGTCACCGTAGGGAATGTAGTTTTCCATCGCCGCGTAATACCCTTCGAGGTTTTCGCGGAAGATGACGAGGTTGATGTTCTCGAAACGGCCACCGGGTACGATCGTCTTGGTCGGACGGACATTCGCGAACAGGCCGAACTCCTGACGCAGTGTCACGTTGATGGATTTGAAGCCGCCACCGACTGGGGTTGTCAGCGGGCCTTTCAGCGCAAGGCCGGTGCGGCGGATGCTTTCGATCGTTTCCTTGGGCAGCGGGCTGCCGGTGGCATCAAGAGCCGCGACACCACCAAGAGCCTTTTCCCATTTGAAGGGGGCACCAACCGCATCCAGGATCTCGGTAACGGACTGGACGATTTCAGGCCCGATTCCATCACCGGGAATCAGGGTGGCGGGAATTGTTTTTTCTGTAGACATTCTCGGACGTCTCCCTTTGTGCTTGCTACTGAAAAGCGTTTCAGCATGCACCGGCTTGGCGTACCCGGTTCGTTGCCGGGTGCCCCGTCGGAACTGGTTAAAAGTCCTAGGCCCCCCAGCCCCGCGTGACAATCGGGCCACCGGGCCATGGCCGTGGTTTTGCAGTCACATTATCCGGCGTTCAGCGGCGCGCATGCAACGCCAAGCCATGTGCGTTCCTGACTTCCCAGATGTGGGGCGATCATTTCAAAAACCCGTGCATGATAGGCGTCCAGCCAGGCAATCTCGTTTTTCTGCAGGCTGCCTGCGTCAATCAGGCGCCGGTCAAACGGCGCAAGGGTCAGCACCTCGAACTGCAGGAAGCTGCGCCCTTCCTCCGCCGTGGGGCACGGCTGGACCAGATGCAGGTTTTCCAGGCGGATGCCAAACGCGCCGGGACGGTAATAGCCCGGCTCGTTGGACAGGATCATGCCCGCATGCAGCTTTACGGGACGGAAAACGGGGGAAATGGTGGCCGGACCCTCGTGCACTGACAGGTAGCTGCCAATGCCGTGGCCGGTGCCATGGTCATAATCCAGTCCCCCTTCCCACAGGGCATGGCGGGCAAGGGCATCCAGCGCGTGGCCGGTCACACCACGCGGGAAATGCGCACGGGCAAGCGCGATATGCCCGCGCAGCACACGGGTGAAGGCGTCACGCACTTCCGCCCCCGGTGCGTCGGGCCCGGTCCAGACCGTGCGGGTAATATCGGTCGTGCCAAAGGGGTACTGGCCACCACTATCAATCAGGTACACCTCGTTCGGTTGCAGCCTGCGGTCGGTTTCGGGGGTGACGCGGTAATGGATGATGGCCCCGTTCGGGCCGGAGCCGGAAATGGCGGGGAAGCTTTCCTCGCGGTAATCCGGGCAGGCCGCGCGGAAACGGTCCAGCTGGTTCGCTGCCTCCAGTTCTGCCGTATCCGTGGCGTTTTCATCCAGCCAGTGCAGGAAACGGCAGATGGCGATACCGTCCAGCAGATGGGCGCGGCGGCTGCCGTCCTGCTCGGTTGCATTCTTGATCGCCTTGGGCATCTGGCAGGGATCGCCCCTGCGAATGACCGTGGCCCCTGCATCTTCCAGCGTCTGCATGAACCAGACGGCGTTACTGACCGGGTCCACCTGCACGCGTGCGCCAGACAGGGCGCGCAGGCTGGATTCCAGCGCATCGGGGGGGGCGATCGTGACATCCGCGCCCAGCCATTGCCGCGTGGCGTCGGAGACCTTGGCCGGATCAATCAGCAATGTGACGCGACCGGTATCATGCACGATGGCGAATGACAGGCTGAGCGGCGTGTACGGCACATCGCGGCCGCGTATGTTCAGCAGCCATGCGATCGAGGCCGGGTCGCTCAGCACCAGTGCGGCGTCCCCCGCATCGCGCAACCCGTCGGCAATGGCCGTGCGTTTGTCGTGACTGGACTGCCCGGCCCATTCCTCGGGCTGCGGCACGCAGGGCGTGCAGGGAGGGGCAGGACGGTCGAACCAGATCCGGTCAACCGGGTTGGCGGGTAGCGCCACAAGTTCCAGCTCCGCATCACTGAACGGGCGCAGCGCGCTTTCGCTGATCAGGCGTGGGTCGTAGCCGATCCGGCAGGTCGCGCCATGCCGCGCCAGCCATGTGGCGGGCGGGACCTCGCGGATATGAAGCCGTTCCCATGCAGCGGCATCGACCTGCTGGTCCATCTGGGTGATGTAGCGGCCATCGGAAAATACGGCCGCCCGGTCTGGCAGCACCGCCGCCATGCCCGCACTGCCGGTAAAGCCGGTCAGCCATGCCAGCCGTTCGGCGCAGGGGGCGACATATTCACCCAGGTGCTCATCCCCACGGGGCAGGATAAATCCGTCAACGCCCATCTGTTTCAGCACGGTGCGTAGTGCATCGGGGCGATTTGGGGCTGGGGGCATGAGCATATCCTTCGGGTGTAGGGAATCAGGCAACGGACATGATGCGGTACAGGAACAGAAGGTCCATCCACCGTCCGTATTTCGTGCCACATTCCGGCAGCAGGCCGCCATGCTGGAAGCCGAAGCGTTCATGCAGCTTGCGCGACGCGATGTTGGTGGAGGTGATGCCCGCGATCATGACATGTACCTCCGCCGCCTTCGCGCGGTCGCACAGTGCCTGCAGCAGTGCGCTGCCAATGCCACGGCGCTTGTAGGCCGGAGCGATGTACAGCGAATGTTCGACCGTGTGCCTGTAGCCGGAAAAGGGCCGGAATGTTTTCCAGCTGCTGTAACCCGCCACATGGCCATCGGGTGTTTCGGCCACCAGCACGGGAAACCCGCTGGCCTGACTGGAATGCAGCCAGTCCAGCCGGGCGGCGATGGTGGTTTCGTGGGTTTCCCACATGGATGTGCTGTTGCGGATGGCGTGATTGACGATTTCGACAATGGCGGGAATATCCGCATCCGTTGCATCACGGATCAGCAGGGGCGGCGTGTCAGCCATTGGGTTTGCGCAGGATAAGCGTGCCCCAGTCCCCTTCACGCAGGTGGCGTTCCAGTACAAGCCCATGGCGGCGATGGGCAGCCAGCACCATGCGCACCTGCGTGTTCAGCAGTCCCGCAAGGATGGCAGTGCCACCGGGCAGCAGGTTGCGCGCAAGGTCCGCCGCCATGCTGCACAGCGGGCGGGCAAGGATGTTGGCGAAGACAAGGTCATAGGGCGCATGATGACGGATGGCGGGCGTGGCCCAGCCATTGCCAAGGTGACAGTCCACCAGATTGGACAGCCCGTTCATGGCCGCGTTGCGCCGGGTCACGCGCACGGACCATGGGTCGATATCGGTCGCGAGTACGCGTTTGTGCAGCAGGGCGGCCGCGGCCATGGCCAGGATGCCCGACCCGCAGCCAAGGTCGAGGATACGCTGCGGCCTGCGATAGGCGACCATTTCCAGCGCACGCAGGCAGCCACGGGTCGAACCGTGTTCGCCCGACCCGAAGGCGACGCCGGCATCCAGCGTGATGGTGATGCGCTGGGGGCTGGTGGTGCGTTCAAGGTGCGTGCCACGGATCGCGAAGCGTTTGCCCGCAAGCTGCTCGGGAAAGGATTCGTACGTGCGGGCCAGCCAGCCTTCGGATTCCGTGTGGCTGCGGTCCAGTTCCGCATCGACGCCGCTGGTCAGCGCCGCCAGGATCAGGGCGGCGCGCAGTTCGTCTTCCCCGCTGCCGGTATCCTTGACGCCTTCCACGCGCCACAGGGTCTGGCTGTCATCGACTTCAAAGATACCGATGGTGGCGCAGACGGTGGACAGGGCGGATTCATAGGCTTCGACCGCGTCCGGCGGGACGGAGACCGATATGGTTTCCAGTTCTGTGGCGTGACGCCGGGGGGAAAGGCTCATCTATACCTGCTCAACAAATGTATCGATCACCCGCTTGGGGCCTGCTTTTTCAAACGCGACTTCCAGCCGGTTTCCCTCGACCGAGGTAATCGTGCCGTAGCCGAATTTCTGGTGGAATACACGCACCCCCACCTTCATGCCTGACGTGGCGGTGGTGGACGGGGTTACGTCATGCACGCGGCGCGACGCCACCAGCGGGAAGGGCGTGCTGCCAAACACGGCCGGACGGCCAAGGAAGCTGCGCCTGCTGTTGGATGTATCGCCGCGTGTCTCGACATGTTCCCCCGGCAGTTCCTCGACAAAGCGGCTGGGAATGGCGGACTGCCAGTTGCCATATATGCGGCGGTTGGCAGCGTGGCTGATAATCGCCAGTTTGCGCGCGCGCGTAATGCCGACATAGGCGAGGCGGCGTTCTTCCTCCAGCCCCTTCAGGCCACCTTCATCCAGCGTGCGCTGGGACGGGAAGACGCCTTCTTCCCATCCCGGCAGGAATACGGTGTCGAATTCCAGCCCCTTGGCGCCGTGCAGCGTCATGATGCTCATGCTGTCCTCGCCCGACCTGTCTTCGGTGTCCATGACAAGGGCGACATGTTCAAGGAACCCGCTGAGGTTTTCATAATCTGCCAGCGAGCGCACCAGTTCCTTCAGGTTTTCCAGCCGTCCGGGGGCATCGGGGGATTTGTCGGCCTTCCACATGTCGATATACCCGCTGTCTTCCAGCAGGTAATCAATGGCGACGACATGCCCCTCGCGCCCCAGCATGTCCCGCGTGGTGGCCAGCGTGCGCATGAGGGCGGCAAGCTGTTCCCTGGCCCGACCCTTGATATCGCCCGCGCCCAGCATTTCCAGCACGGCCGCGGTCAGCGGGATCTGGCGTTCGCGGGCGTGCATGTGCATTTTCTGCAGGCCGGTGGTGCCCACGCCCCGGCGCGGCACGTTGATGATGCGTTCGAACGCAAGGTCATCAGACGGCTGGTTGACCACGCGCATGTAGGCGATGGCGTCGCGGATTTCGGCGCGTTCGTAAAAGCGCAGGCCACCAACCACGCGATAGGGCAGGCCAAGGGTGATCAGCCGTTCCTCGAACGCGCGGGTCTGGAAGCCCGCGCGGACAAGGATGGCGATTTCCGCCATCGGGTGGCCATCGGCGCGCAGGCGCTCGATCTCGCTGCCGACCATGCGGGCTTCGTCATCCGAATCCTGTACGGAAATGACGCGGACCTTTTCGCCTTCCGCATCCTCGCGGCCGGGCTGAAGCGTCTTGCCCAGACGTTCCTCGTTATGGGCGATCAGGCCTGACGCCGCCCCAAGGATCTGCCGGGTGGAGCGGTAGTTGCGTTCCAGCCGCACGACCTTCGCCCCGGGGAAGTCGCGTTCGAAGCGCAGGATATTTTCCACTTCCGCGCCACGCCATGAATAGATCGACTGGTCGTCATCCCCCACGCAGCAGATGTTCGACGGCTGGCCGCCGCGGTGCGCCAGCAGCCGCAGCCACAGGTACTGGATGGTGTTGGTATCCTGATATTCGTCCACCAGGATATACCGGAAGAAACGGTGATACTGCGCCAGCACATCGGGGTGCCTGCGCAGGATTTCCGTCATGTGCAGCATGAGGTCGCCAAAGTCGCAGGCGTTTATCTGCCTCAGGCGCAGCTGGTAGTCGGTATAGATCTCGGCGCACCGGCCATTGGCGAAATCCGTATCCTCCGCCGCCGTAATGGCGTCAGGCACCAGCCCGCGGTCCTTCCACCGCTGGATCACGCCCATTATGGCCTGTGGCGGCCAGCGCTTGGTATCGATACGGTAGGGTTCGAGGATCTGCTTGAGCAGGCGCAGCTGGTCATCGGTATCAAGGATGGTGAAGCTGCTGGTCAGCCCGACATATTCCGCATGGCGGCGCAGCATGCGCGCGCACAGGGCATGGAACGTGCCCAGCCACAGCCCTTCCGCCGGTTCACCCAGCAGGGCGCTGACGCGTTCGCGCATTTCGCGCGCGGCCTTGTTGGTGAAGGTTACGGCAAGGATCTGGTTGGGTCGCGCCCGGCCCGACAGCAGGATATGCGCGAACCGCGTTGTCAGCACCCGCGTCTTGCCCGTGCCCGCGCCGGCAAGAACCAGAAGCGGACCATCGGTGGTCTCGATCGCGGCCCGCTGTTCGGGATTGAGGCGGTTCAGGTAATCCGGCGCGCGGCCGGTTGGGATAAGGCTGTCCATCACGGTATCTTCTATAGCAACCCCGGCGCGGGGGAACCAATGCTATCAGTCGTGGCCAGGGGGAAATGCGGTGGGAAGCAGGGACGGCATGAAAACGGGTACGGGACCGGGCGGCCACAGGGCACGCATGCGCAGGCGCATCCGCACGGCGGGCGCGCATTCGCTGGCGGATTATGAACTGCTGGAAGTGCTTCTGTTCGCGGCCGTGCCCCGGCGCGATACCAAACCACAGGCCAAGGCGCTGCTGGCCAGCTTCGGCAGCCTGGAGGCCGTGCTGGACGCCACGCCCGCCGCATTGCGCGCGGCGGGGCTGGGGCCGCGTGGGGTGGCGGTGCTGGGGTGTCCCGCGCGTGTCGCGTGGCGTCTGGCCCATCCCGACCTGCGTGCGCAGGTGATGTTTACGGACATGACGGCGGTACTGGACTATTGCGACCGGCTGCCGGTGCATGAAACTGATGGGTGGCGGGTGTTCTACCTGGATTCCGTGCGGCATGTGCTGGCCGACGAGGTAACGGCCACCGGCCAGCCTGCCGACATGTGCCGTGCGGTGCTGGCGCGGGCACTGGAACTGCATGCCGTCTCCCTTGTCGCGGTCAGGGACATGGGCCGGCAGGCCCCGCCGGAGGGCGGCAGTCCTGCAGACCTGCGTTTCGGCCGCATGCTGCATACCCATGCCCGCCTGCTGGGCCTGACCCTGCATGACTGCGTGCTGCGCGGCGGCGGAACCAGCACCAGCCTGCGGGCCATGATCGTGGCCTAGGCAGCCTGTCAGGCGTGGGGATGGGCCTCGGCTGCGGCAAACTGCTGGCGGATGGCGTCCAGCAGTTCGGATGGCTGGCTGACCAGCGCGTCCGCGCCTGCCTGCGTCAGTTCCTCCCGCGTGCCATATCCCCATAGTACGCCCAGGGCGCGGACGTGGTTGGCATGGGCGCCGCTTATGTCAAAACGTCGGTCGCCAATCATTAGCGCGTCCTCGCGGCGAATGTCATGTTCGCGCAGCACGGCGGCGATCAGTTCGGGCTTTTCGGCGCCGCTGTCATCCGCGCGGGCGCCGGACAGGCCATCAAAATACTGCACGAGATTGCGCAGGTGCAGGATTTTGCGCGCAAGATGGCGTGGCTTGGATGTCGCGACAAACAGCCGCACGCCCTCCGCCGACAGGGTCTCGATCACGTTGCGCATATGTTCGAAGACCGGGCTTTTGTGCATGCCTTCCGATTCGTAGTGCTTGCGGTAAAGCGCCATCGCTTCCTGCACCCGGTCATCGCCATAATGGGCGAGGATATGGGCGATCAGTTCCTCCAGCGGTGGGCCAACCACCCATGTCAGGTCAACTGACATGTCGGGTTCATGCCCGAGGTCACGCAGCACGGCATAAATGGACTCTACAATACCATCGCGGGACCGCACGATGGTTCCGTCCAGGTCAAAAAGTACGGTATGGTTCTTGTGAAGCAGCATGCAGGTTCATAACCTCCTTAGTCCTGAACACATCATGCATCATTCCGGGCGGCCTTGTCCTGAAATTGTTGGGAAATTCCCGTTTTGTCCGAACACAGGCAGTACGCGCCGGTCACGTTACCCCTTGGGGGCGGCATAAGCCGGGCGGATGACCATACCTTTCTGCAGGATCTGATCCGCACACTGGACACCACCCACTCCGCGCCGGACCGGCTGGCTGCCAGCTTTCTGGCGCATTTTGGTTCGGCGGGCATGGCGCTGTCGGCGCATGTGGGGGGACTGGATGAAGTGGCGGGACGGGAAACCGCGCTACCGCCGCTGCTTGCAGTGGCGCGGGAGGCGGCGCTGCGCCTGTTCCGCGCCCGCGTGCGCCGCACGGACGTGCTGGCGGGACGCGCGGGGCTGGAGGCCTACCTGCAGGCCTGCATGGGCCATGAAGTGATCGAGCAGTTCCGGGTGCTGTTCCTTGATGAAGGCTTCCGCCTGCTGGCCGATGAACTGATGGGGACCGGCACGGTCAACCATTCGCCGGTTTACCCGCGTGAGATCATGCGTCGCGCCCTGGCGCTTGGGGCAAGGCTGCTGGTACTGGCGCATAACCACCCCGCGGGACAGCCGGAGCCGTCGCCCGCCGATATCGAAATGACGCTGCGCATCGCCCAGATCGGTCGGATCATGCAGGTCACGGTCCATGACCATATCATCGTGGGCAATGGCCGCACCCACAGCTTCCGCGAGGCGGGGCTGCTGATCTAGCTATGTGGCGTCCATCGGGCGCGCCAGCGGGCCAAGTGCGGCCTTTACGCCGAATTCCCCCGGCAGCGCACCCTTTGGGAACAGGACGTTCACATGCCCCATCTTGCGCCCCGGACGGGCTTCCGCCTTGCCGTAATGGTGGGCCAGCAGGCCGGGTGTCGCCACGATTTCAGGCCACAGGGCCATGTCATCGGGGCCGATCAGGTTTTTCATGACGGCGTCGCTGTGACGGCTGGCCGGGGGCAGGGGCAGGCCGGTTACGGCGCGCACGTGCATTTCAAACTGGTCCACGGGGCAGGCATCCATGGTCCAGTGTCCCGAATTGTGGGGCCGGGGCGCGATTTCATTCACGCGCAGGCTGCCATCACGGTCCACGAACATTTCAACCCCCAGCAGGCCGGTCAGGTCCAGCGCCGAGGCGATGCGCCGGGCAAGATCGCGCGCCTGCGCCGCAAGTTCGGGCACGATTCGGGCCGGGGCCAGACTGATATCCAGAATACCGTTGCGATGGCGGTTTTCGGTTACGTCAAAGGTGACGATATCGCCGCGTGCGTTGCGGGCGACCATCACGCTGATCTCACAGGCAAAGCGCACCATGCCTTCAGCCACCAGTGGATGGGGGCGCAGGCCGTCGAACGCGGCGTCCAGACCGTCCGCGTCATGGATTCGGACCTGTCCCTTGCCATCATAGCCAAGGCGCGTGGTCTTGAGGATGAAGGGATAGCCCAGTGCCTGCGCCGCCCTGTCCAGATCGGCGCGGTCGTGCACCCCCCGCCACGGGGCCACCGGAATATCGTTTTCCGCCATGAAGGTCTTTTCGGCGATCCGGTCCTGACTGATCCGCAGGATATGGCCTGCGGGATGGACCGGTCGGATGCTGGACAGCAGGTCCAGCCCGTCGGCGCTGATATTTTCGAATTCAAAGGTGATGACATTCACCGCATCGGCAAAGCGACGCAGGGCGTCATGGTCGTCATACCGGCCGAGGGTGATGGCATGGGCCACCTGCGCCGCCGGGCCATCGTCTTCCGTCGTCAGGATATGGGCACGATAGCCAAGACGGGCTGCGGCAATGGCCGACATGCGGCCCAGCTGCCCGCCCCCGACAATGCCAAGGACCGAACCGGGAGGAAGCTGCGTCATCGCACAGGTTCCTGCGCCACGGCAGCGGTCTGTTTCGCCCGCCATGCCGCCAGACGTTCCCCGAGGGGGGCATCCGACAGGGCAAGGATGGACGCTGCCAGAAGGGCGGCATTGGTTGCCCCCGCCTTGCCAATGGCCAGCGTACCCACGGGAATGCCGCCGGGCATCTGCACGATGGACAGCAGGCTGTCCATGCCCTTCAGCGCATGGGATTCGACCGGAACGCCCAGTACCGGCAACGCCGTCCATGCCGCGCACATGCCCGGCAGGTGCGCCGCCCCCCCCGCACCGGCAATTATGACCGACAGGCCACGTCCCTGTGCCGATTTCGCATACTCCGCCAGTCGGTCGGGCGTGCGGTGGGCGGACACGATGCGCACCTCATGCGCGATATCCAGCGCGTCCAGCACGGCGGTGGCATGGCGCATGGTTTCCCAGTCGGACTGGCTGCCCATGATCAGCCCCACGCGCGGGGATTTCGTGCCGGAGGACGGAAGGGGGGGGTGGCTCACGATTGAAATACTCTTGTCTGGGTATCAGGCGATACTGTCGGGGATCATGCGGCTTTCCAGCCACGTGATCTCGTCCTTCAGCAGCAGCTTGCGCTTTTTCAGCCGCTGTAGCTGCAACTGGTCCGTTACCTGCAGGGCCATGCGGCTTATGACCGTATCAAGGTCACGGTGTTCGCTGCGCAGTTCGTGCAGCTTGCGAAGGAGGGTGTCCCGGTCTGTCAGCATGGCGGCTCATCTTTTAGGTGGACATGTCGTATCCTAAGCATATCCGCGGCAAAAGGCGAAATGCCCGGCATGCCCCCCGGGGGCTGCAATTTTAGCATGGAAATTGCCGCACGGTCTGGTCTAGCCTGATCGGGTTGTAGCAAAGACGCTGGAGGGTTCCATGTCGTACGAAGCACGTATCAACAGCCTCAAAACCCGTCATGCGCGGCTTGATGCCCGCATTTTCGATGAAGACCGCAGGCCCATGCCCGATGAGGGCGCCCTGCGGCGGCTCAAGCTTGAGAAACTTCGTGTGAAGGAGGAAATCGAGCGTCTGGCCCGGCTGGGCTGACACCGTTCCTGCCGCCCGGCGGGCCGGGCGGCAGGGGCCGGGTCAGATTCCGTGTTCGCTGTCGTCGTCCAGTTCCAGCGGCGGCGGCACGGCTTGGCCTTCGCGCGCCAGACGTTCGTTGGCGGCGGCCACCATGGCGTTCAGGTCCGTCTGGCTGCACAGGCCCAGTGTCACCGGGTCGCGCGGCTTGATGTTCGCGCTGTTCCAGTGCTGCTTGGTGCGCACCTTTTCAATGGTGTCCTTGGTCGTGCCCAGCAGCTTGCTGGTCTGCTGTTCCGACAGCTGCGGGAAATTGCGCAGGATGAAGGCAATCGCGTCCGGCCGGTCATTACGTTTGGCAACCGGGGTATAGCGCGCGCCCTTGGACCGGCGGTTGATCGGGTTGGCCGGCGGCAGGATCTTGAGCCGGGATTCCGGGTCCTTTTCGCAGCGGTCGATTTCCGCCTGGGTCAGCTGGTGGTTGGCAATCGGGTCATAGCCCACGATTCCCTGTGCAACTTCCCCATCGGCAATGGCCTGTACTTCCAGGGGGTGCATTCCACAGAAATCGGCAATCTGGGTAAAGGTCAGCGCCGTCTTTTCAATAAGCCACACGGCGGTTGCCTTGGGCATTAAGGGCAGGGCAGTCATTCTCAGGTCCTACAGCGTGTGGCGCCACACGCAGGCACCTGAAAGGGTGTTTGAAACAGCCCCCTAGCGAAGTGGGGGCCGTGCGTACCTGCTGGCGCGCCAGAAACAGAAAACACTCGTGGAAGTGATATGACGGTTGCGGACCGTAAAGGTCAAGACTTCAATCCACCCACTCGGGATGTTTCGCATCAATAAAAACAGGGGCAGGCCAATGGCCCGCCCCTGCGGTAAAATATGGTGAAGGTGGAATTTTACGCGGCCTGCCGTGCGGGCTGCGGGGCAGGTGTCGCGGTGGTCCGGGCCGCAATCTGCCCGTCCATTTCACCGGTTGCGGGTGCAGGTGCGTCGCCTGACGCATCACTGCCCGCCATGGCCTGCCCCGATGAAATGGGAATACGACGCGGCTTGAGCGCCTCAGGCATGATCTGGCGTACGGCAATGCGAAGCAGTCCGTTGGTCAGGTCAGCCTTTTCCACCACTACATGATCCGCCAGCACGAACCGGCGTTCAAAGGCACGCGTGGCAATGCCGCGATACAGCATTTCCCGGCCCTGCGCATTGTCACTGACGCGACCTGACACGATCAGGGTATTGTCCTGCACCGTCAGTTCAATGTCATCAGGGCCGAAGCCTGCGACCGCCATTGTCAGGGTATACTGGGCGTCGGACAGTTTTTCGATATTGTAGGGGGGATAGGACGGACTGACCGGGTTCTGTGTCGCCGTATCGACAAGCTGGGCCAGACGGTCGAATCCTATGGCACTGCGAAACAGTGGCGCGAAATCATAAGCCATGTTTGAAACCTCCATGAAGCAAGGTCTGTCGTCTTGCGGCCCCTCGACTGAGCGGACCACGATTTTCGGGTGATGCGCATGGACCCGCGTGGGCGTCCGGCGCATCCCAGACATGGGAATGCCCGGCCCCCTGTTCAAGGGACCGGGCATTTCCATAAACTTCAGACCTGTTCGGGAGGGCGGGGTAATCAGCCCTTCTTGCGCTGGCCCAGTGCACCGAACTTCTTGTTGAACTTGGCGACCTGGCCCCCGGTGTCCATCATGCGCTGCACGCCGGTCCAGGCCGGGTGGGACTTCGGGTCGATGTCGAGACGAAGCGTGTCGCCAGCCTTGCCGTAGCAGGAGCGGGTCTTGTACTCGGTGCCATCGGTCATGATGACATTGATTTCGTGATAGTCGGGGTGGATGCCGGATTTCATTTCAAACACTTTCGCGCTGGGCCCACCGATGCCGACCGGGGGCGTTGTATCGGCAGGCGTATAGACGACAAGCACCGGCAAGATCAACACCCGATGGCAAGAAAAGCCGGTTCCCCGGGTTTGCCGCCATGGTGTTACCCGCTTGCATCATATGGCGCGGAATGAAAAAGCGATATGACGATATATGGTCGTCATGATGTCGGGATGTTGCTAGAGCTAGGGCATCTTCTATTAAATAAAGGATTGGCATCCATGGCGAAACTGCCGGATCACGTGCCCGAACTGCACGTCGAGGATATTCATGTACCCGGTTGGCTGGGGGAATTCCGCGCATTCCTGATGCGTGGCAATGTGGTTGATCTGGCGGTCGGTGTGATTGTTGGTGCCGCGTTCACCGCCATTGTGAACAGCCTTGTGAAGGACGTGTTCACGCCGGTGCTGGGCCTGTTGATCGGTGGTATCGACTTTACCAACCTGTTCATCACCCTGCGCGGTCCGCACATGGCAACACTGGCCGACGCGCAGAAGGCCGGGGCGGTCACGATCAATATCGGCCTGTTCCTGAATGCCGTGATCCAGTTCATCATCATCGGTTTCGTGATTTTCTGGGTTGTGAAGGCCATCAACCGCCTGACGGTGAAGAAGGAGGCCGAAAAGCCCACGACCCCGCCCGCACCGCCGCGCAACGAAGTGCTGCTGCAGGATATCCTCGATGTGCTGAAGGCGGAAGCGGCCCAGAAGCCGGCGGCACCCGCGCCCAAGGCCTGATCCAGATATATCAGACTGCGACAGGGCAGGACGGGCACCCGATCGGGTGCCCGTTTTTTTTGGCGTATCCATGACCGCCCTTGTGCGGGGGGACGGGACTGCCCAATATCCCCCGGTATGGTGAAGGGCTGGCTTATGACTGATATTACACGACATGTGCGCCGGGGGCTGCTGGCCCTGTCCATGGCGGCTGCGCTGGCGGGGTGTCACAGCACCCCACGGCAGGACATGTCGCACCTGTCGGCTCCGGCACAGGATTACCTGCTGATCACATCCTATTTCATGGCCGAAGGGGGCATGGTCAGCCGCCTGCAGGATGGCGGCCTGTCGGGCCAGCAGGTGTATGACATGGCGACCGCGCTCAAATACGGCAAGAGCATGCTGCTCGCTGCCCTGACCAAACCCTCGGGCAGGGCGCGCCGCGATGGCCAGCGCGCGGTGGAACTGATGATCGCGTGCACCAACCAGCCCGATCCGTCCACCTTCCCCGGCGGAACACCGGCCCGCTGCCTGCCGGCTGGTTTTGTAGGGCCGGATGCAAAAAAGGGGCAGGCCCGGCCGCAATCGGCCACGCCCACCCCCGGCAGGTAAGATCGCCTCCGCTCCTCACGCATTCCGACGTGTGGCAGCGGTGGCTGATTACGTGCGCGTGGGCGGCCGTGCGTCGCGGCGCAGGCGCTTTTCTCCCATCAGCAGCAGCAGTGGTGCCGCGATGAAGATGGAGGATGACGTGCCCACCACGATCCCGAACAGCATCACCCACGCAAAGCCCGACAGGCTGGCGCCGCCAAACAGTGCCAGCGGCAGGGCGGCAAGGAACACGGTCGAGGACGTGCCCAGTGTGCGGCTGAGGGTTTCGTTGATCGACAGGTCAATCAGTTCCGCCAGCGGCATGGTGCGGTATTTGCGCAGGTTTTCACGCACGCGGTCATAGACCACTACCTTGTCATTGGTGGAATAGCCAAGGATGGTCAGGATGGCGGCCACCATGACCAGGTCGAATTCAAAATGCGTGATGACCAGAAAGCCAATGGCCTTGGTCAGGTCCAGGATCAGCGTCACCACCGCGCTGACCGCGAACTCCCATTCAAAGCGGAACCAGATGTAGGCCAGGATCATCAGCAGGCTGATGCCAAGGGCCAGCATGCCGTTACGGAACAGTTCCCTTGATACCGAAGCGCCCACCGCATCCGCACGCAGCACCTGCGCGCCGGGCAGGGTGCCGATGGCATGGCGCACGGAATCGACCATGGCCTGCGTGCGCGCTTCATGGTCGGGTTCGCTGTCCGGTGGCGTATCAAGGCGGATCAGCACGTCATCCGGCCCGCCGAAGGACTGCACGCCCGCCGCAGAGACATGCTCGGCTGCAAGTGCTGCACGGATGGCGTTGAAATCCGCCGGTCCCTGCGTGCGCGCTTCCACCACGATGCCGCCACGGAAATCCAGACCCAGCGTCAGGCCGGGGTGGAAGAACAGGATCAGCGAGGCAATGGACAGCACTGCCGATGTCGCAAGCCCGATAAAGCGGCCGCGCATGAAGTTGATTTTCGTGCCACGCGGCACGAACCGGAGAAGGGGACGATCAAACATCATTCGGCGCGCCTCAGACCGGCAGGGCGCTGGGGCGCGTGCGGGCATACCAGCGCACCATCAGCATCCGGGATAGGAGAAGGGTGGTGAAAAGGGTGGTCACGATACCGATCGTAATGGTCAGTGCGAAGCCGCGTACCGGCCCGGTCCCGAAAACGAACAGCATGACATGCGCCAGCAGGGCGGTGGCGTTACTGTCCACGATCGTGCCGGTCGCGCGCTCAAAGCCTGCCTGCATGGCCTGCAGCGCGCTGCGGCCGCGGGCCACTTCCTCGCGGATGCGTTCGTTGATCAGGATGTTCGCATCCACCGCCATGCCCAGGGTCAGCAGCATGCCCGCCATGCCCGGCAGGGTCAGCGTCGCCTCGAACAGCGACAGGATGGCCGTCATCAGCACCAGGTTGGCCAGCAGGGCAATGTTCGCGTACCACCCGAACCGGCCATAGAACAGCGCCATGAACGCGATCACCAGCACGAAACCGGCGGCAAGGCTGTAGCCGCCCGCCCGGATTGAATCCGCCCCCAGCGACGGGCCGATGGAACGCTGTTCGATCACGTTCAGCGGTGCAGGCAGTGCCCCCGCGCGCAGCAGCAGCGCCATATCGGTCGCCTGCTGGGCACTGAACCCGCCGGTTATCTGCCCGCTGCCGCCGGTAATGGCGGTGCGGATGACCGGGGCCTCGATCACCTTGTTATCCAGCACGATGGCGAAGCGCTTGCCCACGTTGGCGCGGGTGACGTCACCAAATTCCTGCGCGCCGGTCGAATCGAAGGTAAAGTTCACCGCCCATTCGCCGCTCTGCTGGTCAATCGAGGCGCTGGCGTTGGTCAGGTCCGCGCCATCCACATCCACGTGCGAGAAGACCGGCAGCTTGCTCTGCCCGTCGGTCATGGGCAGCAGTTCCACGCCCGGCGGCGGCACGGAGGACCCGATGGCAGAATCCGCAACCAGGTGGAACGTCATCTTCGCCGTGGTGCCCAGCAGGTTCTTGACCCGTTCGGGGTCACTGATACCGGGCAGTTCGACAATGATCCGGTCATCGCCCTGGCGGGTGATTTCGAGGTCGATGGCACCGGTCGCGTCGATACGGCGGCGCACGATCTCGATCGACTGTGTGACCGCGTCATAGGAGCGCTGGCGTGCGGCTTCTTCTGACAGGGTGAGGGTGATCTGGCCCCCCTCGGCCTGTTCAACCCTGAATTCGCCCGGCACGTTCATCGGCATGGCGCGCAGCGCCTTGATGTCGGGCTGGGCCTCTTCGGGCGTGCGGGGCGTGAACGTCACGCCATGCGCGCTGGTGGTCAGGTTGCGGTATCCCAGCGAATTCTTCAGCAGGGTCTGGCGGGTTTCGTCCTGCAGTCCGCGCAGCCGGTCGGCTGTCACGCTGTTCATATCGACCTGCAGCAGCAGGTAGGACCCGCCCCGCAGGTCAAGGCCCAGGTGGATCTGCCGCCACGGCAGGGACGCCATGGGCTGGCGGATGACATTGGGCAGGCACAGCGCCAGCCCGATCAGACATACGCCAATGACCGAAGCCATTCTGAGCCGACTGTAATACATCATGACTTGATGGAAAGCTCCCTACGCCCGGCATGATCAGTGTATCGCGTGTGCGAAAATCAGTGGCGGGAACATGCCGGTCCGCGCCCGATGATGCAACCGCTGATCCGCCAGCCAGCCCGCATCCGTTGCCGTTTTGCCGCAATTCGCACGGCCCGTCATGCCGCGCGTGCGCCCGGCGGGGGTGGGCGCATGCGTGGCTGGCTGCTAATCCGGAAGGCAGGTTACGGACATGAACAGGCAGGAGCAGGGCATGACGCAGTCAGGAACGGGGTTGTTACGCGTCGGGATCGTGGGGGCGGGGCATTTCGGTCGTTTCCATGCGCTCAAGGTGCAGGCGGCCGCGCGGGAAGTGCTGGCCGGCATTCATGACCCTGATACGGCGCGCGCGCGCAAGGTCGCGGTGGAGGCCGGTGGCGCGCCGGTCCTGTCCTATCCCGACCTGCTGGCCTGTTCGGATGCGATTATTGTCGCAGCCCCGGCCGAACACCATTTCGAACTTGCCCGGCAGGCCCTTGCGGCGGGAAAGCATGTGCTGGTGGAAAAGCCCATGGCGGCGACACTGGCGCAGGCTGATGAACTGGCGCATCTGGCGCAGGTGCATGGCGTGGTGCTGCAGGTGGGGCACCTGCTGCGCTATTCCGCCGAACACCGTGCCATTACCGACCGGATTTCGCGTCCCCTCTATATCGAGGCCACGCGCCTTGCACCCTACAAGCCGCGTGGAACGGATGTATCGGTCATCCTTGACCTCATGATCCACGATCTTGACCTGGTGCTGTCCATCGTGGACAGCCCGATCGAAAGTGTCGATGCGCTGGGGGCTGCCGTCAGTTCGCCTTTCGAGGATATTGCCAACGCCCGCGTGCGTTTTGAAAACGGCTGTGTCGCCACCATTGCGGCCAGCCGCATTTCCCTCAAGACCGAGCGGCGGATGCGCGTCTTTTCGCAGGAAGGCTATCTGTCCGCCGATTTCATGAAGCGCGAACTGACCATGATCGGGCGTACGCGCGGCCTGCCGCTGCCGGGATCGGGCGGATTCCGTCGCGAATCCGTAACGTGGCGCGACCATGATACGCTGGCGGCCGAACATGCCGCCTTCGCGGCTTCATGCCTTGATGGCGCGCAGGTGCTGGTGGACGCGGTGGCGGGCCGCCGGGCGCTGGCCGCGGCGCTGGCGGTGACACGGGAAATCGCTGCCACCCGTGCGCGGATGGAGGCGTCCGGTCTGATCATTCCCCCCGGTCAGGAAGACTGAAGCGTCTCACGCAGCATTTCGAGTTCCAGCCACCGTTCTTCCGCCGCCGTCAGGTCGGCCTGTGCCGTTTCCAGCGCCGTGGTGGCGGCGGTGAAGCCCGCAGGGTCGCGCGCATACAGCCCCGCATCAGACAGGATGGCGCGCAGGCGTTCGATTTCCGCCTCCAGCGCCGCCATCTGCCTGGGCAACTGTTCCAGCGCGTGCTTGTCCTTGTACGACATCTTGCGCGATGGCTGCCGGGGTGAAGACGACGGTGCGACGTCGGTTCTGGCCGGCGCGGCGTCAGCGCGGTCCTGCCGGGGGCGGGCGGCCAGTGTCCCGTCCTGCCGCTGGGCCAGCATGTCGCTGTAGCCACCGGCATATTCCACCCATTTCCCGCCGCCTTCCGCCATCAGGATGGAGGAGGCGACCCGGTCGAGGAAATCACGGTCATGGCTGACCAGCAGCACCGTGCCGGAATAGGCCGCCAGCATGTCCTGCAGCAGATCAAGCGTTTCAAGGTCAAGGTCGTTGGTTGGCTCATCCAGCACCAGCAGGTTGGACGGTCGCGCCAGCGCGCAGGCCAGCATGAGCCGCCCGCGCTCCCCGCCCGACAGCACGCCCACCGGCGTGCGGGCCTGTTCGGGGCGGAACAGGAAGTCCTTCATGTAGCCAATAACGTGGCGTTTCTCATCGCCAACCTGCACCATGTCACCGCCGCCACCCGTCAGCGTATCCGCCAGCGTGGTGTTGGGATCGAGCGAGCGACGCTGCTGGTCCAGTGTCACGACATTGAGCGCGCTGCCGATATTGATGGTGCCGGAATCCGGTTTGTCCAGCCCCGTCAGCAGGCGCAGCAGCGTGCTCTTGCCCGCGCCATTTGCCCCCACGATTCCCAGCCGGTCGCCGCGCAGGACACGCAGGTCCAGATGGCTGACCACCGGGTGAGCGGGGTCGTAGGCGCGTGACATGTCTTCCGCCACCGCAACCAGCTTGCCCGACAGGTCGCTTTCGCGTGCTTCCATCTTCAGGCCACCGGGCTGACGGATGGCGGTGCGGCGGGTATTGCGCAGTTCGGCCAGTTCGGCCACGCGGCGGACATTGCGCTTGCGTCGCGCGGTCACGCCATAGCGCATCCAGTCTTCTTCACGCGCGATCTGGCGGTCAAGCTTGTGGCTGTCGCGCTCCTCCTGCTCCAGCACTTCTTCGCGCCACGTCTCGAACCGGGCGAATCCCTGGTCCAGCCTGCGGGTCACGCCCCGGTCCAGCCACACGACCGAACGCGACAGCGTTTCCAGCAGGCGGCGGTCATGACTTATGATGACCATGGCGGAAGACAGCGACAGCAGTTCGCGCTCCAGCCATTCAATGGTGGGCATGTCCAGGTGGTTGGTGGGTTCGTCCAGCAGAAGCAGGTCGGGTTCGGGTGCAAGTGCGCGGGCCAGCGCGCAGCGGCGGGCTTCACCGCCAGACAGCGTGGCCGGGTCTTCCGTGCCATTCAGCCCCAGTTCGGTCAGAAGCAGCTCGGCGCGGTATTCCGGGTCGCCCGGTCCCATGCCCGCGCGGACATAATCCAGCGTGGTGGCGAAGCCCGACAGGTCGGGCTCCTGCGGCAGGTAGCGCATGGTGGTGCCGGGCTGGATGAAAACGGTGCCGTCATCGGCCTGTATCTCACCCGCCGCAATGCGCAGCAGGGTGGACTTGCCACAGCCATTGCGCCCGACAAGGCAGATGCGCTCGCCCGGGCCAACGCCGAAGCCCGCGCCATTGAGCAGCGGCGCGCCGCCAAGGGTCAGGGTAATATCCTGAAGGAGAAGAAGGGGAGGTGAAGCCATGCCCACTTATGTATTCTCAACCACTCCCTGCGCAAGGCCGGTGTGGGAGGCAAGGCTACTGCCGCGCCGCGTTTTCAAGGATGTTCAGGAATGACAGCCCCCAGCCAAGGGCCGTGCGGTTGGCAATGCTGTTCCAGCATGCTTTCCAGCGTTCGCGCCGTTCTTCCACCGACATGGCCAGCGCGCGTTCCAGCGCATCGGCCATTCCGTCATGGTCCAGCGGGTTGACCAGAAGGGCAGCTTCAAGCTGCTTGGCCGCCCCGGCAAGCCGCGAGAGGATCAGCACCCCGGGATTTTCGGGGTCCTGTGCCGCGATGAATTCCTTGGCCACAAGGTTCATGCCATCGCGCAGCGGGGTGATGTAGCCAATGTCCGCCAGCCGCATGTAACCGGCCACGGTGGGACGCGGGCTGCCGCGTGTCAGGAAGCGCAGCGGCGTCCAGTCGGCCTGTCCCTTATGGGCGTTCAGCTTGCCGATCTGGTGTTCCAGCTTGTTGCGCAGCGCCTGATAGGACGGTACGTCCGTCCGGCTTTCGGCCGCGATCTGCAGGAACGTGACCTGGCGTTCCCGTTCGGGATAGGTTTCCAGCAGGCGTTCATACCCGGCAAGGCGATGGTCAAGCCCCTTGGTCGGGTCCATGCGGTCCACGCCAAAGACCAGTTTGCGCCCCGCAAGGGAGCCGGACAGCCGGCGCAGGTCCTGCGACCCGGCGGCTGCCGTTGCCGCATGGGCAAAGGCCTGGGGATCGATTTCAACGGGGAATGTGCCGACGCGCACCCTGCGTCCCTCGAATGTCAGGGTGCTGTCATCTTCCGCCGTGGCGCCTGCCTTGCGGGTGGCGGCAAAGATGAAATTGGCCGTGTCGTCGGCTGTCTGGAAACCCAGCAGGTCCGCGCGCAGCAGGTCGCGCAGGAACGTGCCGCCATCGGGTGCCGTAGCCAGCATGTCGGGCGCGGGGAAAGGGGTATGAAGGAAAAAGCCGATGGGCTGGCGCACGCCGTGGCGGCGCAGCAGGGCCGCAAGCGGCAGCAGGTGGTAGTCGTGGATCCAGATCACGTCTTCCGCCCGCAGCAGGGGCAGCAGGTTTTCACAGAACCGTTCGTTGACCGACCAGTAGGTGGCCAGTTCACGCCGTTCGAAGTGGATGTGCTCGGGCAGGGAATGCATGAGCGGCCACAGCGTGGAATTGGAAAAGCCGGTGTAATAATTGCGGTGTTCGGCGGGTGTCAGGCCGATGGTGGCGTATTCCACCCCGTCCGCCTGCTGGATTTCGGGCGGCAGATGGGCCGCGTCGGGATGGCAGGTGCCGTTCCAGCCGAACCACATGCCCCCCTTGCGCGCCAGCAGGTCCTTCAGCACAACCGCGAGGCCGCCGGGCCGCAGCCCTTCCTTGGGAACGGGAACGCGATTGGATACGATGACCAGCCGTTTCATTCTGCCCTCTCTGATAAGCTGTCGCGTGGCGGATCAGCCCCAGCCGGTTATGCGGCCAGAACAGGCACCATACACGCCGGGCCATACGGGGGGGATGGCGCAGGCGCGGTACTGGCATGCGGATGTGTCAGTTCAGGGAAACGCCACCCGAAACGGCCTGATAGGTGGAGACGGCCAGTGTAAGTGGTTCAAATGGCTTGGTAATCACGAATGCCGGTTCGATCGTATCGCCCGTCAGCAGGCGTTCGGGGTAGGCGGTGACGAAGATGATGGGAATGTCCTGGTGCTGCAGGATGCTGGAAACCGCCTTCATCCCGTCGCCACCATCACCAAGGTTGATATCGGCCAGGATCAGGCCCGGCCTGGTTTCGCGCGCAAGCCTTACGGCTTCCGCCTCGCTGCTGGCGACGCCTGCAATGGTATGGCCGCACTGGCGCACCAGTTCCTCGATATCCATTGCGATGATCGGTTCGTCCTCGATGATCAGCACGCTGGTCTGGGCGCAGGAACGCAGGCGGGTGTGGGCGTCCTCCAGTATGGTGGTGGCCTGCGCGGGGGACAGGGAAAGGACACGTGCCGCGTCATTGACCGGCAGCTCCTCCAGCGATGTCAGGAGCAGCAGCTTGCGCCCCAGGGGCGGCATGCCGCCCGCCGTCTCGTCTTCGCGGCCATGTTCGGCATGGTGTCGGGATATCCACTGGTAAAGGCGCAGCCTCGGCGGCATGGAGGGATCGTCCACCGCCATGAGTTCGCGCAGGCTTTCGGCAACCAGCAGGTCACCACTCGACTGACTGCCACATAATGCGCGGGCGTACCGCCGGGCATAGGGCAGGGCGCGAAGCAGGTCTTGACGCCGTGATAGCGGCATGAGGCATTCATCTCCCCAGATAAACTGTTACACTCCGGATCATGACAGCGTTAGACTGTGCTGCAAGAGTTGAAGAGTAAACAAACTGGAATCAAGAATACCACCCGATCCGTCAGCGGTCACGCACTTGCGTGGGGAGATCCTGTCCCTTCTGCCGCAATTACGTGGTTTTGCCCGTTTTCTGACGGGGCAGGCCGCGCAGGCGGACGACCTTGTTCAGGAAACCGTGCTGCGGGCGCTGGCGGCACTGGACCAGTTTACCCCCGGCACCAGCATGAAAGCATGGCTGTACACGATTGCGCGCAATCTTTTTTATGAACAGGTGCGCCACGGGCGGCGCGAGCGCGATGTCATGTCCGACTACGCCCGCCGTCCCGACCGGCCCGAAAGTGATACGGGGGAAGGGGAGGCGGATGCGCTGCGCGACCTGGATGGCGCGATCTGGCGGCTGAGCCCCCGCCTGCGTGAGGCGCTGGTGCTGGTTGGCGTGCAGGAAATGACCTATGCCGAGGCCGCCCATGTGTGCGGCGTCACCGTGGGCACCATCAAGGCCCGCGTGTCACGCGCGCGCAGCCAGATCATGGAATACATGACCCCCCCGCCAGAAGGGGGATGAGGGAAACCGCGACATCATGCTCGCGTTTTCGTTATGTCGATGGATGTAACCTTTCGTCCCCCCCGTTCATTGCACCCGCATGAACGACATCAAAGGGGAGATGAACATGACCAACAGCTTTCATGACGAAATGATTGCAATCCTGCCCCGTCTGCGCGTTCAGGCCCTGTCGCTGACACGTAACCGCGCGGCAGCGGATGATCTGGTGCAGGACGCCGTGTGCAACGCGCTGGCCGCACAGCACAGCTTTACCCCGGGCACCAACTTTTCCGCATGGATGCACCGCATCCTGCGCAATCGCTTCATTTCCGATCTGCGCAAGAAGCGCGAAACCGGCAATATCGAGGATGTGCCCGCTTCCGCCATGGCAGGCAGCGGCGCACACGAGGAACGTCTGGTGGTCAAGGAACTGGTCGAGGCCATGAACCGCCTGCCCGCCGATCAGCGCGAGGCGCTGGTGCTGGTGGTGATGCAGGGCATGAGCTACGACGAACTGGCCGCGGCGACCGGCTGCGCCGTCGGTACCGCCAAAAGCCGCGTCTTCCGCGCCCGCCGCCAGCTGGCCACATGGCTGTATGGTGAAGAGCGCGACATTTCCACCGTCGAACTGCGCGGTGCGGTGCAGCGCCTGCGTTCGCGCATGGAAGCGCGTCCCGCGGCATCGGTCTGAATTGAGTGGATTCCTACTTTGAATTGCGGCGTGAATATGGCACTGACGGTAACGTCTTCACCGCTATCCTGGGACTTGCAGGGTGGGATACGGCCCTGATACGGGCAGGGATTGTGTGAAGTGGGAATTTACTTCGGGATAATGCGATGGCTCTGAAGGACAAGTGTCCTCCCAGGCAACCAGGAAAGAAGTCCATTAACAGATCGGATGACGCGTTCGAGCTATGGTTGAAGCGGGGGCTGCATCAGTTGTTCGATGATGTAACAAAAGAGCCAGTGCCCGAGGAACTCCTGCGTTTGATTGAGGAAGACCGGAAACGGACAAAATAACGGATGTCCGTGTTTCCTTCTTCCGGTCACGGCAGGCAGGTCCGTCACCGGAGCCTGTTCACCCGCGTCGGTCGCGTGTTCGACGCCGTGCGTGGCCGGATGATGGCGATCATCCTGCTGGCGGCCATGCCCATTGCCCTGATTGGCGCGGTACAGGCATGGCACAGTTACCATTCCACCCTTGAAGCTCCCGGTGAGCGGACCGACCTGACGGTATCGCGCATCGACCTTGAACTGCGACATGAGGCCGATCACCTTGGCTCCCTGCTGCAGGCCGTGTCCCGCATGCGGCTTGATGATGCGGGCCTGCGGCATATGCTCGAACTGGTGCAGTCCCTGACCGGGCGGCATTACAGCCAGATCGCCCTGGCGGATGACCGGGGCAACATCCTGACCGCCGTGGGACGGCAGGGCGATGCGCCTGCGCTGGGGGCGGATGCCATGCCCCGTTTCCAGGGTGATGTCCGGATGGTCGCGCTGACCGATCCCCTGACCCATGTGCCCGGCTATTTCCGGATTACGGTTTCCGCCGTCATTTATGATGACGCGGGCAGGCCCGCGCGTCCGGGGTACCTGACCGCGGTCATGCCGCTGTCATGGCGCAGTGCCATCCTGCAGGCCAGTGACCCGCGACTGGACCTGGTGCAGCAGAACGGGCCGATCCAGATATGGGTGGTGGACAGCCAGGCCCGCGCCGCGGCGCCGCTGTGTTCCGACTGCAACTGGGCTGCCCGCCCCCCCGACCGCATCATGCAATGGGCGCGCGTGACCCTGGCGACGGGGGGCGACCATGCGCACATCACCCTGCCGGAGGGATCATTTTCCATCGGTCGCGTGCAGGGGGGCGTGCATGTCCTGACCATGACGCGCCGCAACGCGGGGGAGCGGCATGCGGTGGTGATGTTCGCCATATCGCTGGTCAGTAGCGGGCTGCTGCTGCTGGCGGGGCTGCTGGGGGGGCTGCTGGGGGCATCCAAGAGTGCCGACGTGCTGGTGATTACGCCGTTGCGGCAGCTGACGGCATCCGTCAACCAGTGGCAGCTGGGGGGCATGTACGAAGTACGCTCCAACTGGGCCATGCCGCTGGAGGTCCGGCAGCTGGCCCATGCCTTCAGCAAGGCCACCCGCAGGTTGGCGCGGCATGAAAAGCGGCTGGAACGCGCGCAGGCGCGGCAGGAACTGCTGCTCAAGGAAATGCATCATCGCGTCAAGAACAACCTGCAGATCGTGGCGTCGCTGCTGAACCTGCAGGCTGGCCGCATCCGCCAGCCTGCGGCACGCGAGGAATTTGCGCAGGCGCGTGATCGTGTGCGCGCGCTGGCCACCCTGCACCGCTATCTTTACGCCGATGGCGAACTGTACAGCCTGAACATGCAGAGTTTCGTACGCGAACTGTGCGGCCAGATCATGCATGCCATTGGTGAATCCGACGAAAGCCGCATCACGCTGGATATCCGCGTCGATGACCTGCTGATGGTGCCGGATCAGGCGGTGCCGCTGGCGCTGATCGTGACGGAAGCTGTCAGCAATACCATCAAATACGCCTTTCCCGACCGCCAGCATGGCACGCTGGAAGTTGGCCTGCGCGCTCTGTCTGGCGACCGGGCCTGCCTGTGGATTGCCGATAACGGCGTAGGTATGGCGGCGGCGCGCAACCATTCCGCGGCAGAGGAAGGGCGCAGCGGGATCGGCATGCAGCTGATCCGTGGTTTTGCCCGGCAACTGGGCGGCGAACTGCAGATGTTTGAGGAAAACGGGACCCGCTATGTCCTTGTTTTTCCGTTGAAGCAGCCTGAACAGGATGAAACATCCGCGTGAATCCATGCAAAAATGCATGGCAGAGTTATGGCGTGGGCAGATTCAGGCCATGGATGATGGCTGTCCCTGTGCCGTGTCCTTCGGTATAGGGAACGGTCATGAACGATGACAAGACAGTGATGAAGGCGTGGACGAAGGCACAGTCGCGTCTTGGGCGCCGGCAGGCCATGCCGGTTGTGTTGCTGGGGCTGGCCACGGCGGCCACTGCGGTGGGACAGGTCTGGTGCGTGGCCAACGTGCTGGCTTACGTGCTGGTGGGCGGCGGCCAGTCGGCGGTGACGTGGCCGCTGGCCGGGCTGGTGGTGCTGGCCCTCATCCGCGCTGTCTTGCAGATGGGGTCGGACATGCTGGCCGCCCGTGCGGGCATGAAGGCGCGTGCGCGCCTGCGTGGTGGGGTGCTGGACGCCATCCTGCGCGGCGGGCCGGGCCTGCTGCGCCGTCATCATACAGGGGAGCTGGCGGCACTTGCCGTTGACCGGATCGAGGCGCTGGACGGTTTTTTCGCCCGCTGGTTGCCCGCTTCCGTGCTGTGGGTTGCGGCCCCGCTTGTCATCGGCGTCCTTGCCGCCCTGGTGCAGCCGGGTTCGGCGCTGATCATGGCGATATGCGGCATTGCCGTGCCCTTCGGGCAGGCCCTGTTCGGCATCGGTGCCGCAGTTGCGTCGCGTAACCAGTTCCTTGCCATGACCCGCCTGCAGGCGCGCTTCCTTGACCGGGTGCGCGGGATCGCCACCATCGTCCTGTCCGGCCGGACGGACGATGAAACGCGCAGGCTTGCGGCTGCGGCGGAGGAACTGCGCTTGCGGACCATGAAAGTGCTGCGGGTTGCGTTCCTGTCCTCGGCTTCCATTGACTGCGCGATGGTCGTGGCCCTTGTGCTGGTGGCGCTGCGCAACGGGGCGCAGCTTATGGCGCTGCATGATCAGGGCGTGCCGGCGACACTCATGGCGGCCCATGTGGCGCGCGGGCTGTTTGTCGTGCTGCTGGTACCGGAATTCTTCGCACCCTTCCGCAGTCTGGCGCTGGCCTATCAGGATCGCGCCCATGCATCGGGGGCTGCTGCGGCCATGCGGATACTGCCTGATGCCGCCACCGTGCGCACTGCCGGGCAGACGGTGTGCGAAACGGGACAGGGGGTCAGTGTCGCGTTCGAGCATGTGGGCTTCACGTGGGATCCCGCGCGCGGTGCGACGCTGGATGATGTTACGTTTACCGTGCCCGCGGGCCAGACGCTGGTGCTGTGCGGCCCGTCGGGGTCGGGCAAGTCGACCGTGATCGAAATGTTGCTGGGCTTCATCCAGCCCGAAATCGGGCGCATTACCTTCAATGGTGTCGACATGGCCACCATCCTGCCCGAGGCGCTGGTCGCCATGACATCATGGATCGGGCAGAAGCCGGTCCTGTTCGCGGGCACCCTGCGCGAGAATATCCTGTTTGCCCGTCCCGATGCCACGGATGCGCAGTTGCAGGCCGCCATCAGGGCGGCGGCGGCGGACACCTTCATCGCCACCCTGCCGCATGGGCTGGACACCCTGATTGGCGAAGGCGGGTTTGGCCTGTCGGGTGGTCAGGCGCAGCGCGTGGCGATTGCGCGTGCCTTCCTCAAGGACGCGCCGCTGCTTTTGCTGGATGAACCGACATCCCACCTTGACCCGCAGACCGAGGCGGACGTGTTCGACAGCCTGCGTGCGCTTGCGGCCCATCGCACGGTTATCCTCGCCAGCCATTCTGCGGCGGTGGACGGGTTCGGGGGGCAGCGGGTGGACCTTGATCATGGCCGTATTGTCACCAGTGGGGAGAATGCATCGTGAAGTCCTCGGAAAACCGGGAATTCGCGCGGCAGGCGCGGCGTGAAGGCGTGATGGGACCGGTGCTGCAGATCCTGCACATATGGCAGCGCCGTGCCCCGTTGCTGACAGCGGGCGCGCTTCTGTCCCTGCTGGCCGTGCTGATTGGTCTTGTGCTGATGCGCGAGGCGGGCATGCGGGTCGCGGCCATGACGATGGGCATGATCGTGGTAACGACCGGGGCGCTGCGCATCTTCGGCAGTGCGCGGGTGATCCTGCGCTATACCGAACGCCTGGTCACGCATGACGCGATGTTCCGTGCACTGGCGGATGTGCGGGTCTGGTTCTTCCGCAACCTGGCGCGGGGCGCGGCGGCCGGGCTGGGCTTCCGTCGCGCGGGCGATCTGCTGTCGCGGCTGGTGTCCGATGTCGAGACGCTGGACGGGCTGTACCTGCGCATCATCATTCCGCTGCTTGGCGCCTGTCTGGTGCTGCCGTTCCTGTTCATTGCCATCAACATGGTCAACACGGTGCTGGCGGTTGTCGTGGCCGGGCTGTTCGCGTGCAGTGCCTTTGGCCTGCCGCTGGTCGCCGCCATGCTGGGGCGGCGCGAGGGCGGACTGGTCAACCATGCCAGCGCGCAGTTACGGATCGGCGTGCTGGACATGGTGGGGGGCTTGCGCGAAATCGCAACCTTTGGCGCGGAGGGCCGCATGCTGGCCCATGTCCGTGACCGTGATGATGCCCTGTACCGTGCCCAGATGAAGCAGGCGCGTATGCTGGCCATGTCAGGTGCCGCGTCCTACCTGTGCGGACAGGCGGCGGTGCTGGTGGTGCTGGCCGCGGCACTGGGAATCGGGTTGCCGCATATCGCGCCCCTGCCTGCGGCCGCAGTCCTGTTCCTGACGGTGGCGGCGTTTGAAAGCGTCGGGGGACTGACCCGCGCGGGTGCGCTGGCGGGGAGCATTACGCAGGCTGCGGCCCGTGTCGTGGCCGTAAGCGATATGCCGGAACACGCCCCACCCGAAGGCACCGAGCCCGCACCGGCGGGGACCGACATCTGCTTCGATCATGTCTCCTTCCGCTGGGACGCCAACCGTGCCCCGGTGCTTGATGACCTGAGCCTGAGCATCCCGGCAGGCCAGCGCATTGCGGTGCTGGGACCGTCGGGCGCGGGGAAGTCCACGCTGGCGGCGCTGCTGCTCAAGGCGGTGGCGCCCCAGGGGGGATGCATCACGCTGGGTGGCCGCGATATCGCCACCATCCGCGATGAGGACCTGCGCAGGCGGATCGCGTGGCTGTCACAGGCGACGCACCTGTTTGCCGATACGATTCGTGCCAACCTGCTGCTGGGGCGTCCCGATGCCACGGAAGCCGACCTCTGGACCGCGCTGGAACAGGCCCGGGTTGCGGATGTGGTGCGCGAACTGCCCGAAGGTCTGGACAGCTGGCTGGGTGAAGGTGGTGCGAGCCTGTCCGGCGGGCAGGGACGGCGTCTGGCGCTGGCGCGGGTGCTGCTGTCGCGCGCGCCCATCCTGATACTGGATGAACCGGCCACGGGGCTTGATGCCCGCACCGAGCAGGAATTCCTCCAGACCCTGAATGATGTCACGCAGGGGCGCACGGTCATCCTGATCGCACACCGTCTGACGGGTATTGAAAAACTGGATATGGTATGGCGTATTTCTGGCGGAAAAATGGTCAGTGCCCGGTGACAAAGGGGTGGCCATGCCAGTGGAAAGGATTGACGCGGCTATCCCCACAGGGCACGAAGTAGCGGAAAACCGGATCGGACATACCATAAGGCTGAGAGCGATCCGTCTTGAATACCTGAATCAGGAGTAAATTCATCATGCGTCGCCTGTCCCTTCTTCTTGGTCTTGGTCTGCTGACAGGGTGTGCTGGTGGCCATCCGGGTAAATATGTCGTGTTCTTTACCGAGAACTCCACCCAGCTTGACACGCCGGCCCAGACCGTGATCACGCAGGCTGCACAGCGCGCCGTCTCGAGCCACGCCAACGTGCGCGTCGAAGGCTACGCCGCTGCCAGCCATGACCTGTCTGCTGATGAACTGCTGGCCATCGACCGTGCCAAGATCGTGGCCCGCCAGCTTGCGGTTGACGGCGTGGATGCCAGCCGTATCCGCCAGCAGCCGCGTGGTCCGCTGAACAATGAAAACGGTGCGCTGGCGTCGCGCCGTGTCGAAATCGAGGTTGGTGGACGCTGATCGACGGTCCTTCTTCTGATAATATGACTGCCCATGACGGCGCATCGCGCAATCCGCGTGATGTGCTGGCCGAGGTATTCGGCTTCCCTGATTTCCGTGGCCTGCAGCAGCAGGCCGTGGATGAGGTCATGGCGGGCCGGGACTGTCTTGTGCTCATGCCGACCGGTGGTGGCAAGAGTGTCTGCTACCAGGTGCCTGCCCTGGCGCGCCCCGGGACCGGACTGGTCATTTCCCCCCTGATCGCACTGATGGACGATCAGGTGGCGGCCCTGCGCCAGTTGGGGGTGAATGCAGGCGCGCTGCATTCTGAACAGGAAGCCGATGATGCCGCCCGTGTCCGTGCGGACCTTATGGCAGGGCGGCTGGATATCCTTTATGTCTCGCCTGAACGGCTGCTGTCCCCCGGCATGCTGGAACGGCTCGGGCGGCTGACGCTGTCAGTCATCGCGATTGACGAAGCGCACTGCATTTCCGCCTGGGGCCATGAATTCCGGCCCGAATACCGCGAACTTGCGGCGCTGCCGCAGCATTTTCCCAATGTGCCCCGCATCGCCCTGACCGCCACGGCGGATGCGCGTACGCGCAGCGATATCCTCGATGCGCTGGCGATGCCGGATGCGACGGTGCTGAAGGCCAGCTTCCACCGGCCCAACCTTGATATCGCCGTGCGCCCCAAGACATCGGAACTGCGACAGTTGACCGGCATACTGGACCGGCACCGGGGGGCTGCGTCCATCGTCTACTGCGGCAGCCGCAGCAAGACCGAGCGGATTGCCCGCTCGCTGGCAGGCAAGGGCTATGCCGCGCTGCCGTTCCATGCCGGCCTGTCACCGGTAGAAAAGCGTGCGGCCCTCATGCGGTTCCGCTCGGGGGAGCCAGTGGTGATTGTCGCCACCATCGCTTTTGGCATGGGGATAGACCGGCCCGATGTGCGCGCCGTCGTGCATCTGGACATGCCATCCTCGCCCGAAGGGTATTACCAGCAGATCGGCCGCGCCGGGCGTGATGGCGCGCAGGCCGAAACCGTGCTGCTGTATGGTGGCGACGACATGGCCCGCGCCCGGTACTGGCTGGAACAGTCCAACGCGCCCGAGGCCCAGAAACGGATCATGAGTGCCCGCCTGGAAGCCATGATTGCCCTGACCGAGACCACGGGGTGCCGCACGCAGGCGCTGCTGTCCTGTTTTGGCGAGGAACTGTCCACCGCCTGCGGGCACTGCGATAACTGCCGCAATCCGGTCGCGACGTTTGATGGCACGGTGGCGGCACAGAAGGTGCTTTCGGCCATCTATCGCACCGGGCAGCGTTTTGGTGCGGTGCATGTGGCTGGCGTGCTGCGGGGCAAGGCGTCGGACATGACGTCCCGCCACGGGCATGAAAAGCTGAGTGTGTTTGGCATTGGCCGTGATCGGCCCGAACCCTTCTGGCGTGGCGTGATCCGCCAGTTGATCGCGCGTGGCGCGATAAAGGTGACGGGCGAATATAATTCCCTTGCCCTTGAGGAGGGGCGTGCGCGTCCCATATTGCGTGGCGAGGAGCAGATCATGCTGCGCGAGGACGCGACCGAAGACCTGAAAGCGGCAGGCCGCGGTTCAGGCAGCGGGCAGCGGCCCCAGATGGTGGATCTTACGCCAGAGGCCGCCGCGCGGTACGAGGCGCTGCGGCAATGGCGGCTGGGTGAGGCGCGGGAGCAGGAAATTCCGCCCTATGTCATTTTCCATGATGCCGTGCTGCATGATATTGCACTGGAATGTCCGACCTCGCTGGACGAACTTGGCATGATCCGTGGGGTGGGTGGCTCCAAGCTGGCCCGCTATGGCGCCGCGGTGCTGGATGTACTGGCTGATGTCGGCGCCTAGCCCGTCACGCCCCCGCGTGGCGTGTTCTGTTTCATCGCGTAATCAGGAAACGGTTTTGCATGCGTTGCCCTTTTTGTGGAAATGACGATACGCAGGTGAAGGACAGCCGCCCGCATGAAGACGGCGCGGCCATCCGGCGCAGGCGCATATGCGGATCATGCGGGCAGCGTTTTACCACCATTGAACGCGTGCAGTTGCGTGACCTTGTGGTGATCAAGGCCGATGGGCGCCGCGTACCGTTCGAGCGCGACAAGATGGCGCGTTCGGTCCGTATCGCGCTACGCAAGCGCCCGGTGGATGCCGATCGGATCGAACGGATCGTCAATGGGCTGGTCCGGCATCTTGAGGCAATGGGGGAGACGGATATCCCGTCGCGCGATATCGGCCGGCTGATTATGGAAACGCTGCGTGAAATTGATTCCGTGGCCTATATCCGTTTCGCCAGCGTGCATTGGGATTTCCGGGAAACCAAGGATTTTGCGGATATTCTGGATACGATTTCAGCATCCGTCTCGGGGGATGCAGGCGAAGAGTTTTCCCCATCCGACCCGAAAGACAAAGATTGAACTGGACCCCGCCGCGCAAAGAGGCGATGAAACCCAGAATTTGCAGCAATGCCATAGCAGGAGTAACGCGCCATGACACAGACAGACGGTGACCGGCAGCCCAGGGTCCGTTCCCGTACCGCATCGCGTGTTGCAGCGGTGCAGGCCCTGTTCCAGATCGAACAGGGCAATGAAAGCCCGGAACGGGTCATAAACCAGTTCATGCGCCACCGGCTGGGCACGTCCGCGTCCGAACAGTGCGCATATGCCGAAGGGCAGGTGCCTGATGCGGATGCGCGCCTGTTCGGGATCGTGGTGCGGGGCGCCATGGCCCGGCAGGACCGTATTGACGCGCTTCTGCATGACATCCTGCCCGCCTCGTGGCCGCTGGCCCGGCTGGACCCGGTGCTGCGTGCGATCATGCATGCCGCAGGTGGCGAGATGACCGGTGCGGACCCCGTTCCCGCGCGCGTCATCATCAATGAATACATGGATATCGCCCATGGGTTTCTTGCCGGGGATGAACCGCGCATGCTCAATGGCGTGCTCGATGCCCTGTCGCGGCGGATCAATGACCCGACGGCGCCTGTGGCGGATGCGGATGGCGTGGAAACGATAGTGGTGGATGAAGAAGCTCCCACCACCGATGCCGCGCCCGACACCAGGCCCGCCTGAACCCGGCGGAAGGGCATGACGGCCATGGGACAGGACACGCTGTCGGATAATGGCCTGCCGGCGGAATTCGGGTTCATTGCCCGTATTTTCCGCCCGCTTGCGGGAAATGGGGCGCTGGACCTGCGCGATGATGCCGCCGTGTTTATGCCGCCTGCCGGGCGTGAACTGGTCATCGCCGCCGACGCCATGGTTGAAGGCGTTCATTTCCTGCCAGATGATCCGTCTGATACCGTGGGGCGCAAGCTGCTGCGCTGCAACCTGTCGGACCTTGCCGCAATGGATGCGACCCCGCTGGGTTATCTCATGACGGTGTCCATGCCGCCCGAACGGGACGAGGCATGGTTCGCGGGCTTTGCCTCCGGGTTGGTGCATGACCAGAAACGCTTTGGCATTACGCTGCTGGGGGGGGATACCACCTCGACCTCCGGGCCGCTTGTTTTGTCCCTGACGGTGCTGGGGCATGTGGCGCCGGGGCAGGCGTTACGGCGCAGTACCGCCCGCGTGGGTGACGGCATATGGGTGACGGGCACCATTGGCGATGGCGCAATGGGCCTGCTGGCGCGGCGGGGGCAGGTGGCCGATCCCGATCATTTCCTGGCGCGACGATACCAGTTGCCACGACCCCGGCTGGGTCTGGAACTGGGGGATGTGGCATCCGCCGGGATGGATGTATCCGATGGGCTGGTGCAGGATCTGGGGCACATGGCGCGTGAAAGCGGGGTCGGTATCGTGATCCATGCGGATCAGGTGCCGCTTTCGCCCGCCGTGCGCGCGCTTGGCCCGCAATGGCTGCCCACATGCCTGAGCGGGGGGGATGATTACGAACTGCTGCTGGCTGTCCCGCCTGCGCACGAAGATCGCCTGCTGCGCCATGCCGCACGGTCCGGGGTGGAGGTGACGTGCATCGGTCAGGTGGTGGCGGGAAATGGCGTGCAGGTGCGCGACAGTGCAGGGCATGAGATGGTAATTGCCCGGCGTGGCTGGAGCCATGTGCCGGACGGGGGCTGAGGCCCGCCAGCCACGATCCGCCGTTCAGTCGGTCAGGGGACGGTCATAGACCCGGTAGCGTTTGCACGGTTCGGGTGTAATGCGTTCGATCAGGCGGCGCATGGGCAGGTTTGTTTCCAGCACCCAGCCCAGTTCGACCGTGCGGTAGGGCAGGCTGCGCCCGCGTTTCATGAGTTCGGTAATGGCGAGGGCGGGCATGATCGCGCCCAGTGCCGTACCGTCCAGTACGGAACTGACACCTAGCAGAATAACGCGGGCGGAATGGAATTCATGCCGCAGCAGGCGCTTGCCCAGCTTCAGCCACCCCAGTGGTGAGGGATCCCCGTTGAGGTCGGCGGAGATGTCGAACACATTGGGCACAACCAGCGCCACACAGACCGGTTTGCCATCCTGTTCGATCAGCACGAAATGTTCGGGACGCAGGATGGGCTTCATTTCCACGATCATGGCCTGCATGTCTTCCCGCGCCAGCGGGATCGACCCCCAGTTGTTGCGCCATGCGTCGTTGTACAGCGTGCGTAGGATCTCCCCATCTTCGTCAATGCGGTCCATGCGCAGGCCACGGGTGGTGACATTGCCCAGCCGCCCTTCGCCCAGGCGCAGGCTGGCGGGGACAAGGTGGGCTTCCTCCGCATCCGGCCCTGTGCGCATCTGGTAGGCCACAAGGTCGCGCACCTTGGTACAGCCGCAGGCTTCCATCATGCCGGGCAGCCATTGGGGATGCCACGGCATGGCCACCATGGGCAGGGCATGGTGCCCCTCGATCATCATGCCGAATTCGCCATTGCTATCCAGCGTCTGCGGCCCGCGCATGAGCTTCATGCCGTGCTGGCGCAGCCATGTGCCTGCCGCATCCAGCAGGGCTGATACGACCTCCAGGTCGTCAATGGCGTCCAGTGCGCCGAAAAAGCCGACCGGTTCGCCATAATGTTCCATGGAAACCGGGTCGATCTGGGCGGATATGCGTCCCACCGCCCGGTCGCCCCGCATGGCCAGGAAATACTGCGCGCGGCCCAGACGGAAAAAGGGGCTCTTGCGCGGGGTCAGCAGGTCGCGCTGGGTCAGGTCCAGGGGCGCGACGTAACCTGGCAACCCGGCGTACAGGCGGCGGGGCAGCTGGATAAAGGTGGTCATCTGACGAAAGCCGGAAACGGGAATGATAGTAAGACGATCGGTTTCGTTCATGACCGGTTCGTTGCATCCTGAACATTACCCGCATCGACCTTCATTCCGTCACGGAACGGGGCAGGCTATGCAGGCATGGGTTAAAAGAAGTGATTCGGTGGTCCGTCCTGTTGCTGTGCTGATGGCACAGAAGGACCCTTAAAAGGAAGATAGACAATGACGGTTCGGTCCGGTTCACGCATGGATGAAGGGGCATATGTGCTGATTACGGGGGCATCCAGCGGGATCGGGGCGGAACTGGCATGGCTGTATGCGGCCCGTGGGCGGCCGCTGGTGCTGTGGGGACGCAATGCCGAACGGCTGGAAAACGTGGCCGCACGTGCCCGCAGTTACGGCGTCAGCGTGCATACGCGCGTGCTGGACCTGTCTGATGGAGCAGCGGCGATTGCAGCCCTGCGCGAGGATGATGACAGCCATCCGCTGGATATCGCCATCCTTGCCGCGGGCCTTGGGGACATGCGGCGCGGGCGCGACGTGGTGGAACGCGCGGAGGACGTGCTGCGCCTGGGACTGGTCAATTATGCCACGCCATCGGCCATGGCGGCTGCCGCGGCCGAGCGCATGGCCCCGCGCGGGCGGGGCCATATCGTGATGATCAGTTCCGTTGCCGCCTTCCATGCCCTGCCATTCGCCGCGGCCTATTCCGGGTCCAAGGCGGGGCTGAAACGCTTTGCCGAGGCGCAGCAGATGGCGCTGGCCCCGTTGGGGATCGGGGTGACGCTGGTCTCGCCCGGGTTTGTGGACACCCCCATGAGCCGCCGCGTGGTGGGGGCCAAGCCCTTTCTGCAGACCGCGCCTTCCGCCGCGCGCAGGATCGCCCGTGCCGTGGACCGGAACCGGCCGCATCTGGTCTTTCCGTTCGTGTTTTCCGTGCTACGGCTGGTGGATACGCTGGTACCGTGGCCGTTCAAGCGGCGGATACTGTCGGCCATCAAGGCCGACCAGATGGACTGAACTGCCTGCGGACGGGATATGGTCCGTATAATATGTTTTAATGTTAACCGGAACGATTGTGGCCATTTCGTGACATTTATCAATGAAATTGCGCGATAGCTGGTCTTGTTTTTTGGTCAGATGTGTTAACCGGTATGTCTGCGGCGCCTGAATTGCCTGCTCTGTTGCATGGAATGCATGGGGAAGGGCACAATCGCAGACTGTTTTTATTGTAATAGCGGGGCAAGGAGCTGCCGTATGGCCACGGAGCGTGACCGGACATGAAAGAGATCGTAGCAGTTGATATTGGCGGCACGCATGCGCGCTTTGCCATCGCCCAGGTTGATCAGGGGCGGGTTGTCACGCTGGGGGACGCCACGACCCTGAAATGTGCCGATCACGCCAGCCTGCAACTGGCATGGGAAGCCTTTGCCCGCGTGGTTGACCGTCCTCTGCCCAGGGCCGCAGGCATTGCCGTGGCCTGTCCGATCAAGGGCGATATCCTCAAGCTGACCAATAACCCGTGGGTCATCCAGCCCGCGTGGCTGCCGGTCAAGCTGGGTGTGGACGAACTGATCCTGGTGAATGATTTCGGCGCCGTGGCCCATGCCGTGGCGCAGGTGGGCGAAGACAGCCTGCAGCATATCTGCGGTCCCGAACTGCCTCTGCCCGAACAGGGTGTGGTTACCGTCGTGGGGCCGGGCACGGGTCTGGGGTCCGCTTATATCGTGCGCCGCAAGAATGGTTATTTCGTGTGCGAAACCGAAGGTGGCCATATCGACTTTTCCCCGCTGGACCAGCTTGAGGACCGGATCCTGAGCGTGCTGCGTCGTCGCTACCGGCGTGTGTCGGTTGAACGCGTGGTGTCGGGGCCGGGGCTGCTGAACCTGTACGAGGCGATTGCCGAAATGGGGGAACTGTCGGTCAAGGCGCGTGATGACAAGGCGCTGTGGACCATGGCGCTGGAGGGATCCGACCCGGTGGCCGCCGCGGCGCTGGAACGTTTCTGCCTCAGCCTTGGTACGGTCGCAGGCGACCTGGCCCTGGCGCAGGGGGGCAGCGCGGTCGTGATCGCCGGTGGCCTGGGGCTGCGTCTGGCCGAACACCTGCCCCGTTCCGGTTTTGCCGAACGCTTTGTGGCCAAGGGCCGCTTTGAAGGCATGATGGCGGAAATGCCGGTCAAGCTGATTACCTATCCCCAGCCCGGGCTGCTGGGGGCGGCGGCGGCCTTTGCCGAAGCCTATCGCTGATACGGCCTGAAGGGGCGTCCCGTTACTGGCGGGGTGCCCTTTTTCATATCCGGGATCAGCCGCGCCACAGGTGCCCGGGCATGGCGTCATAATGCCGGGTCAGGAAATCCAGCAGCAGCGCCAGCACGTCGCCCATATGCCGGGGATCATACTGGGCATGACAGGCGATTTCATGCATCGGCTGATTGTTGATCATGGTGGCGACCAGAATCCGCTCGTAGCGGTGGCCGATGATGTCATGAATATATCTGTAACGGTTGATTGACCCCATCCGCCCGTTCAGCGGCCGTACGGACAGGCCGAGGGATGTCCTGTCCAGATCCGGGTCTTCCTGTCCCATGACACCAATCCGGTAATCCGTGGCCCAGAACCGGGCTGCCGCCATGTGGTGCGCGGTGATCAGACCGCCGCGGTGCAGCGCGTCGATCACGGGCGACAGCGACAGGGGCGCATCCTCCGCGTTGTTCCCGTCGGGTGGCAGGGCAGACAGGGTAGCGGGACTGTCAGCGGACAAGGGGCTCACTTTCATGACTGCGTGTTACCGCATCATCTTCACGTCCGGAACGTGGGTCAATTGAAAGAGTAAGATTATCCCCGCTCCCGCATGAAAAAATATCATCCATTCCGGTCCAAATGCTTGAGGCTCAAAAAGCCGGATAAAAAAACGGCATCACCCGGGACGGGGTGATGCCGTAAGGTTCCGTGGACAATGTTGGGAAATCGACGATCGGGAATCTGTCGGGCGACCCACGGGTAAAGAAACTGATAATGATAATAATTATCATTATCAAGATAAAAATGGCATCTGCCCTGATTGTCCCGATGGTGGACCCGGTCCCGAAAACGTGGTGCGATAGCCGCACCGTCAATGCATACGCAGGGGACAGCATGGCTATTACACCGCTTGAGGTCGCAGCACGGCGGACAGGGGGGCGGCGGGGTGCTGATATCCTGCTGGAAATTCTGGAAAGTGAAGGGGTCCGCTACATTTTCGGCAATCCCGGCACGACGGAACTGCCGCTGATTGATGCGCTTCAGGGCCGCCCGGATCTGAAATATATCCTCGCGCTGCAGGAAGCGAGCGTGGTGGCCATGGCCGACGGTTATGCACAGGCTGCAGGGCGCCCCGGTTTCCTCAACCTGCACACTGCAGGGGGGCTGGGGCATGGCATGGGCAATCTGCTGAATGCCAGCGTGTCACAGACGCCGCTTGTCGTGACGGCGGGACAGCAGGACTCGCGACACACGATTTCTGATCCGTTGCTGTTCGGGGATCTGGTCAGTATCGCGACCCCTGCCGTCAAATGGGCGCAGGAAGTCCTTCATGCGGACCAGTTGCCGGTGCTGGTGCGACGGGCTTTCAACGATTCGATGGCCGCCCCGTCCGGCCCTGTCTTCCTGTCGCTGCCCATGGACGTGATGGAGGAAACCAGTGATGTGGATGTCGGCTCTCCTTCCATCATCAATCGCGATTCCATAGCTGGTGGCCTTCCGGAACTGGCGCGTGCGCTGGCGGAGATTACGCCAGGGCGACTGGCGATCATTGCGGGGGATGAGGTCCATGGCGCGGATGCGGCGGCACAGGTCGCGGCAGTGGCCGAAATCCTTGGTGCGCCGGTTTATGGCGCGTCATGGCCATCGCGTATTCCGTTTGCGACGTCCTGTTCGTTATGGGCGGGCAACATGCCCACACGCGCGACCGACATCGCCCACAGGCTTGCGGATTATGACGCGATCTTCGCGCTGGGTGGCAAATCACTGATTACCATCCTGTATTCCGAAGGCTCGCCCGTGCCGCCGGGCTGCGCGGTTTATCAGGTATCGGCTGATGCGCGTGATCTGGGACGTACATTCCAGACTCCGCTTTCGCTGGTGGGGAATATCCGTGCATCGCTGGACGTGCTGCTGCCCCTGCTGCAGCAGGCGACGCAGCCCCGCCGGGCCGAATTCACGGCGGCCCGCGACCATGTCATCGCCGCCCGTGCCAGCAGGCGTGCCGAGGCGGAGGGTCTTGTAGCCCGTCACCGCGATGACCCGGTCGTAGCCCCCTGTGTTGCCGCGCATGAGGTCGTGCGCGCCATTGGTCCCCGGATTGCCATTGTGGATGAAGCGATTGCGACATCGTCCTATACGCGCATGTTCCTCGATAGCGACTGGGCCGCGCAATATTCCTTCCTGCGCGGTGGTGCGCTGGGGTGGGGCATGCCGGCAGCAGTCGGGGCCTCGCTCGGGCTGGGCGGGGAGCCGGTGGTCTGCCTGGTGGGGGATGGTGCGGCACTGTATTCCCCGCAGGCCCTGTGGACGGCGGCACATGAGGGTCTGCCGGTGACCTTCGTGGTGATGAACAATCGTGAGTATAACGTGCTGAAGGGATTCATGCGCGGACAGACGCACTACATTTCCGCGCGGGAAGGGAATTTCCTGGCAATGGACCTGTGTAATCCACCGATCGATTATCAGGCCATGGCGACGTCCTATGGCCTGGACTCCCGCCTGATTACCCGTGCGACGGATATTGCCCCGGCGATCGAGGCTGCAATGGCATCCGGCCGTCCCAACCTTGTCGAGATCGTGATCAGCACGATCTAGAAAAAACGGCCCTATTCCTTAGCGCAGGGGAAAGGTGCAGCGGGTCGGCAGGGTATCGGCCCGCTCCCGCCCCGGGTCCACGCGCAGGGTCAGCCGCATGACGGCGGCGGCCAGATGCGCGCCACTGGTATGCATGGTCGTCTTTATGTCCACGCCATGGTTGTTATCCAACACCGCGACATTGCGCCCACGCCCCACGGTACCTTCCGCCCGGACGGACCAGTATGTGCCATTGATGTCGGACAGGCGGGCAAGATTGTAGACCGTCCCTTCGCCCCTGAGCTTGCTGTAACCAATCCCGATTGCCCCACCGCCCGTAATCTTGACCGGATAGGAGTGTTCGCCAAAATACAGGCGTCCCTTGCCCCATGAATAACCGCCGGCAAGAGCCGCGTCGCGCAGGGTGAAGCATAGCCTGGCCGTTGGCTGTCCCAGTGCATCCGCAGCCCATGCGGAAGAGGAGGCCAGTAGTCCTGCGGCAAGAATGACAGGGGCAGAGAGGAAAGCTGGTCGCACGGTATGTTCCTGCTACGATATGTCGGCTGGTAAAAACATATATGAGATCAAGAGGGCTACCGGCATCATTGACCGGCTGCGTTCTTTGTTTTTCAGTCGATTACCACCAAAAGGCAACCCCTGTCTGTGTCGGCCCCCATGGGCTGGACGCGTGGGAAAGGAGCGCAACCTTATGCACGCAGCAGCCATATCCATGAATTATGATCACCCTGCCTGCCGCGCCGTCCTGCGGCAGGTCAGGCAGCAGGCGCCGTTTGTGTACGGGTTGACCAACTATGTTGCGGCGGCCCTCAGCGCCAATGTGCTGCTGGCGGCAGGGGCGGCGCCCGCGATTGGCGCAGCACCGGGCTGGCCGGCCGGTTTCGGGGGGCATGCGGGGGCAGTATGGGTCAATGCGGCGGGGCTGATCAACTGCACGGCACAGGATATGCTGGCCGCCGTGCAGGCTGCAAATGCCGCAGGGGTGCCATGGGTGCTCGACCCCGTGGCCATGGGGGCTGGTATCGGGGAATATGATGCCATTATTCGTGACCTGATGCGACAGGGGCCGGCCGTCATACGGGGCAATGCCAGCGAGGTCATGGCCCTGGCCGGCGGTGCGGCGACGGCGCGGGGGGTAGAAACCACGGCCTCCATCGCGCAGGCAGTGCCGATGGGACAGGATCTGGCCCGTAATAAACAGGTGATCGTGGCGATCAGTGGGCCGGAGGACCATATACTCGGCCCTGATGGGCGTCACCTTGTCGTGCCGGGCGGTAACCGGTTGTTGACGGTCGTGACGGGGGCGGGGTGCGCCCTGGGTGGGCTGGTGGCGGCCGGCCTTGCGGTGACCCCGGTGGAATCGGACAGGCTGGTCGCTGCGGCAGCCATTCATGCACTATATGCGCGTGCAGCTGAAATCGCGGCCCGGAATGCAGGCGGGCCAGCTTCCTTCGCGACCGGATTTGTCGATGCCCTGGCGCAGTTGCAGGACACCGACATCCCTGACGGAATCAGTTCATCATGATATATCCGCCATAAGGGAGACATGCGCGGCAATGACCTTCCACCCATCGGGGGTGCGGATCCATGTCTGGCTCTGCCGTCCGATCCGTTCACCGCCATGGCGACGGAATTCCAGGTCAACCGTGCCGGCATCCGTGCCGATGGCGGTAATATGCCGTCGGAGCACATCGCGCGGGGGCGATCCCCCCGTCCGGTTGCGGCGAAACGCGGCGATTTCATCAAACCCGTACAGCGTTTCGCCGACCCCATACCGCACGGTTTCCGGCCCGTGGTAAAAGAGCGCATCGAGTTCCTGAAGGTTATTGTCACTCAGCGCCTTTTCATAGCGATCGGACATGGCGGTCAGTTCCGCGACGATTTCGGGACGGTTCAGGACAGGGGACATGGTGTTTCCATAAAATGTGATGGTGACGTTATGCCTTGGCTGCAGGCGCTGCATGGGCACCGTTTTCCGTTACATTTATAACAGCTTCATCGGAAAACGATACGACTTCCGAAGGTGCGCGGCTGGCCGCTTCGTTCGTTTTGCGGGCCAGATCATTAGTCACTGTTTTCAGTTCCGCGACTTCAGATCTGACATCATTCAGTATTTCCATCAGGGCTGCATGATCTTCTGCCGCACGCCGGTCGGTTCCCCGGCTGAGTACCGCATTGCCCACCATAAGGGCGGGGAGGGCAACCAGCTGGATACAGTTGCTTATGTAAAGCAGCGTATTCTGCCATGCAGGCGCAGCCAGCGGGATAAGCGAAAAGACCAGAAAGGCATAAACGCACCAGATGCTTCCGAATATGATCGTCATGCGCACGGCCACATGATCGTTCACTTCATGAAGAAGGGAGGGTTTGGTCGAAGGATTCGGCATGAGAACCTGCTCGTAGCAATATGGTGTAATAATTCAGGGGTATGTCCCAGAATCTGTCCCGATGCGTCCATCTTAAAATGGATAGGATTTATGCCGGCAGGGGAGGGGACAAACGGATTCTGTCCGTCCGACATGTTTTTCTCAATTCCTATGAGACGCAGGAATGCCGGTTTTCTGTGGTTTTTGGTTTTTGACGTGTGACGGTTTTCGTTTTTTTGCATTTTTATGATTGACGGTATGGGGAGTGGGACCTATATCCCCATTCACCGGCGGCGCTGAGGAAACTTCTTGAGGTGCTTCGGTTGATTTGCTAGGTTATTCGGCCCTGTTGGGTTGTGATCTTTGACAAGAGAATAGAGAGAGTATCTGGAAGGGATATGCTGGCGGCGCGATTGTTGCTCTTTAGGGGGTGATGATTGGCGGTCTGGACTGGGTGAG